>CALXKU010000009.1 GCA_944389025.1 uncultured Spirochaetaceae bacterium | reverse complement strand
TCTCTCTCTTCCCCTGCGCTATAGCTCTTAAAAACCTTCCGTGCTTCCAAGCACGCTATGACAATCTAGCCCTTTTCCGCCTCCACTGTCAATATCTTTTTCAAAAAATTTTTCAAAGATTTTTCTGACTTTCTCTATCTTCTTTTGTTGAAAGGAAAAGTAGACCGAGTTTGCTTTAAAAGAATAAAGAAATCAGCTCATCCCTGTTTTTTGCACTCTTTATCATCCTTAAAAGGGTTGCATTCCTAGCGACCTGCGCTATCTGGGAAAGCACCTGTACATGCTCACTCGGATGCTCATCGCTTCCAAGAACGAGAAAATACACATTCGTCGGCTTTCCATCTGCGGAGTCGAAATCAATTTCCTTCTCTCCTACCGCAAGTGCTACAACCGGATGATGGATGAAACTCACTTTCGCGTGAGGAATCGCAACGCCGTGTTCAAGGCCTGTGGAACCAAGGCTTTCCCTGCTGATAACGGCGTTAAGAGCTGCTTGTTCTTCCTCACTGCTTAAACCATAGGCGGAAGCAAACTCGCGCACAAGATTGCTTATGACCTCTCTCTTATTATCTCCCTTAAGAGGGCAGAAACAGTACTCTTTCTTCAGACTATCGGTTAAAGACATCAATAATCCTCCTCAAATGCTGACCAGATCGCATCATTATCCTTAACGACGATAACAGGGCATGGACTTGTCCTGAGCATCCTGTCATTCTCGCTAGTAAGCTCTTCTCTGCGACTTCTTATCACATTAATCGAACCGAGGGCAAGAAGATCTATATGATTATTCTTTATATAGTTCATCACCTCGGCATGAGGGGAGCCCTCGATGATTGAAGTGGTGATGCTGATGCCCTTCTGAGCGGCAAGCTTCTCCGCATGTCTTATGTGTCTTGCGGCATCCTTCTTCAGATCCATCAGATACTCGCTTTTTTCCTGATCCACGAATATATGGCTTTTTACGAGATCTCCAAGAGCTTTCGTATTCACAACATATAGCACATGGAGCCTTGTATCGGTGCTTTTTGCAAGCATTATCGAATACATAAGCGCACTGATGGAACCTTCGGTCCCATCAAGATATACAAGCGTATCTAAAAACGGTGCACTTGTCATACATCTTCCTCCTTTTTTCTCGCCTCTTCCCTTTCCATCCTATCCTTTACGGCCTTAAGAAGGATGAAAGATTCCCTTTCCTGCTCCTCGATGCGGGATGTGAGATATTTCACGGTCTCCTCCTTATCAGGAATTACAAGCTTTTCAAGTGCATTCACCTTCCTGATTGTCTTCTTGACCTCACCGCTTAGCCTCATGATTGAAACCTTGAGCTCCGCCATCTTACCCATGAGCTCAAGAGCCCTACGATATCTGTTGAGTGCGAGCTCGCTTAGCATGCTCGTCCCCTCAGGAGAGAAATACGGCCCATCTCCAGAGAATGACGTATCAACCTTAGGCAGAGAGACGCCCATCACCCTGCGTTCAGAGAGAGATATGCTGCTATTGATATTAACCGCACCAGCAAGGTTGGCTATTTTCAGCCTTCCCATATTCATTATCGCATCCTGGAGCGTCTTCTCAGCTTCCAAAAGGCTCTTCTCAACCCTGTTCTGATAGTCGACAGCCTGGTCAACAAGAGTAAGAAGCTCACTTACAAGTATGCTCCTCTTCTGATCGAGAAGGTCATAGCCGAGCCGGCTGAAACTGAGTTCATCCTTTACCTTCATAAGGTTGCTTCTCGTCGGTGCTAAGCTCGTATCCATCACTTACCCCTTATAGTGAGCGTTAATCTCATCCTCCGTCAGACGCTGAAGCTCCTCAGGTGGGAGAATCGAAAGCGCCTGCCAGCCAAGGTCCAGCGTCTCCTCAATGGAGCGATCCTCATCATAGCGCTGGGCGACAAACTTCTTCTCAAAGAACTCACCGAACTCCAGATACTTATGATCGGTCTCAGTAAGCTCCTCCTCTCCGATTACCGATGCAAGGTTCCTAACATCCTTCACATGTGAATATGATGCGAAAAGCTGGTTTGAAAGATGCGGATGGTCATCCCTTGTCATTCCCTCTCCGATTCCATCCTTCATAAGTCTTGAAAGGGATGGCAGACAGTTGATAGGCGGATAAATTCCACGTCCATGCATCTCCCTGTCAAATACGATCTGACCTTCGGTTATATATCCTGTAAGATCGGGAATAGGATGTGAGATATCATCATTTGGCATGGTGAGAATCGGAAGCTGGGTTATACTTCCGCTCTTTCCACTTATCTTTCCGCTCCTCTCATAGATTTCAGCCAGGTTGGAGTAAAGATAGCCAGGGTATCCCTTTCTTGAAGGGATCTCTCCGCGCAGAGTACTTATCTCCCTGAGCGATTCGCAGTAGTTGGTCATGTCGGTCATTATGACAAGAACCTGCTTACCCTTATCGAATGCCAGGTGCTCGGCAAGCGTAAGTGCAGTCCTCGGTGTGATCGTCCTTTCAATGGATGGATCATCCGCAAGGGATAAAAACATTGCGACGTTGTCCAGAACCCCTGTCTGCTCAAAGGAATCGATGAAGAACTTGGCAACATCGTACTTGACTCCCATGGCGGCAAAAACGATTGCGAACTCGCTCTTTCCACCCCTTACCTTCGCCTGGCGCACAATCTGCGCAGCAAGCTGGTTATGATCCATTCCGTTCCCGCTGAAGATTGGCAGCTTCTGTCCTTGGATGAGAGTCGTCATACCGTCGATTACGGAAATTCCCGTCTGAATGAAATCCCTCGGATACTCACGAGCAGTCGGATTGATAGGAACACCGTTGACATCCCTCTCATCGCTCGATGATGGATTTCTCGCACCATCCCTGCTCTTTCCAAGTCCGTTCATGACGCGCCCGAGCATCTTATCAGAGACACCAAGCGTCAGCGGCTCTCCAAGGAATCTCATGCTCGTCCCAGGCAGTGAGAGTCCGTCGGTTCCTTCAAAAACCTGAACACATACAGCCTCGTCGGAGGTATCAAGAACCTGGCCGGAGCGGATCTTACCATCACTTCCCCTGACCTCTACAAGCTCTCCATAACCGACAGGATGGGTGTTTCTCATGTATACGAGCGGACCATCTATTCTGCTTGCTCCCCTATATTCCCTTCCGCTATAGAGCTTTCTATCATCATTCTTAAGTAGCTTATCATCACTCATCATAAATACTTCCAAGTTGCATCATAGCCCTGTCGAGCTTGAGAGAGAGCTTATCGATCTCATCCGCATCCTCGTTCGAGATATTGAAACGCATCCTTGCGATATCCTGAACGACAGAGAGCCTCTTGATCTTCACCATCGGAACCCCTTTGCTGATCGCCTCCTGTCCAGCCTCATAATAATGGATAATAATAGAGAGCATCTTCATCTGTTTCTTTACAGAGCAGTAACGGTCGATCTCGTCAAAAGCGTTCTGCTGCAAAAACGCCGTCTTAAAGAGGCTGCAGCACTCTATGATGAAATTCTGGCTGTCTGGAAGAGCATCAGGCCCCACGAGCTTAACAATCTGATTGAGCCTTACTTCCTTCTGAAGAAGCTCCATGATCTTCTGCCTGTTCGAATACCACTGGTCGTTACTCTCCCTTGCCCACCAGGCCTTCACCTCATCTATATACTCACTGTATGAATCCAGCCAGCTTATGGCAGGATAATGCCTGGCAGATGCGAGACTCCTGTCAAGTCCCCAGAAACAGCGTACGAAGCGCTTGGTATGCTGGGTAACAGGCTCGGAGAAATCACCACCGGGTGGGGAGACCGCACCAATTACGGAAACGCTACCCTCGGTTTGAGAAAGATTGAGCATATGCCCAGCCCTCTCATAGAACTGCGCGATACGGGTAGGAAGATATGCTGGGAAACCCTCCTCAGCAGGCATTTCCTCCATCCTGCCCGAAAGCTCCCTGAGAGCCTCGGCCCATCGCGAGGTGCTGTCAGCCATTATTGCGACGTTATATCCCATGTCACGGTAATACTCAGCCATCGTGATTCCGGTATAAATGCTCGCCTCACGAGCGGATACCGGCATGTTTGAGGTGTTGGCAATAAGAATGGTCCTATGCATCAGACTCTGTCCCGTTCTCGGATCCACGAGATGAGGGAACTCCCTGAGTACGTCCGTCATCTCATTACCACGCTCACCGCATCCTATGTATACGATGATATCCGCATCGCACCACTGTGCAACAGAGTGCTGAGTCATGGTCTTACCGGTTCCGAATCCACCTGGGATTGCAACGGTACCACCTTTAGCAAGGGGGAATAGCGTGTCTATTACCCTCAGTCCCGTTACAAGAGGAGCGTCAAGACTGAGGCGCTCCTTCACAGGACGGGCAACCCTTATCGGCCAGTACTGTATCATCGTTACAGGGCTCTCAAGCCCTTTCGAATTCTCAACCCTGGCAATCTCATCCTCGACCGTATAATCCCCTTCCTCCGCAATGAAACTTATAGTACCGGTTCCCTCGAAATCAGGTGCGATCATGATCTTATGCATGACACGGTCAGTCTCTTCCACCTCAGCTATTATGGTGCCGCGGGAAACCTCGTCCCCGACCTTTTTCAGTGGATGGAAATGCCATTTCTTCTCATGGCTCACACTGCTTGTGCTGATACCTCTGGCAATGAAATCCCCGCTTAATCCCCTGAGTTCTTCAAGCGGACGCTGGATACCGTCGTAGATGTTCCCAATTAGACCTGGGCCAAGCTCAACAGAGAGGCTCATGCCGGTTCCGTAGACATTATCCCCTGGTGCTATTCCGGTAGCATCCTCATATACCTGAACGGTAGCCTCATCACCATTGAGTTTAACGATTTCTCCGACGATTCTCATCTCACTTACGTGGACGAGTTCCATCATCTTCGCATCGGTTATGCCTTTGGCAATGAGAACAGGGCCGTTTACCCTTTTCACCCTACCTACAATCTTATCTTGCATTTTCTTCCTGTATTATTTTCCTGATATCCTTCATGTACCGTCTTATGCGGGTAGAAAGAAGGTTGTTATAACTCACCTTGCCATCCGTACTGGATACAACCACACCTATCTCAGAACACCTCTTGTCATCAAGAGTGAGGGACAGGGTCGAACCTGTTGATGCAAGAACAAGCTTCTCCGCTTCCCTGAGCATCTCTTCATCGACTGGAGCCAGGTGGGAAAAAGAGACGACGGCATTCTTCATATCAAGGCCGAGAGATGCCTCAGCAATCCAGCGTATCAGGGCCTGGCGCAGCTCTCCTGAGCCAGCCATGCTGGAAAAAGCGGCATTCACCTTTCCCATGACAAGAGAATAGGACATATCCATCCTCTTAAGTTCGGAAAGACGGTCAACACTACGCTTGGCACTCTCCTCTTTAAGACGGATAGTGCTCAGAGTGAGCTCGGTTGCCCTCCTCTCCGCCTTTTTCTTCTTCTCCGCCTCTTCCCTCGCCTCGGCTAGTATCCTGTCTGATTCAGCCTTGGCTTCCGCGATGATTGTATCAGCCCTCTTCTGAGCTTCATTGATGATGCCTTCCACCAGGGTGTTAGACTCGTTACTCATATCGAAACTCCTATCGCCTGATTGACCAGGCTCCTCAGATCCCTCTTGAAAGCCTGTCCCGGGGATGGGATCTCAACCACCAGAGGGAAACTCTCTGAAAAGAGATAATGATCCACAGTCTCCCTTATAAGATCCGCAACATCCTCCGTGATGATGATAACCCCGTATTCCTTGTTCTCGAGGGCGTTCTGCCATGCGAGACGCGCCTCCTCAGCATTCCTGGCAACTTCACCCAGAACACCGACAACTGAGAAACCGAGTACGGTATCATCATCGCCAATGACGAAATATTCCATTACTCACACCGTTCCGAGTATCATGAGGGCTGTAATGAATCCGAAAACTACAAGACCTTCAGACAGTCCGATGAAGATGAGAGCGTTACTTGCAATCTCAGGCTTCTCAGAAATCGCACCCATGGCAGCCGATCCAACGTTTGAGATGGCAATACCTGCGCTTATGGCACCAAGACCGAATGCAAGAGCCGCGGCAAAACAGATAAGTGCCGTCTGATAGCTTCCACTCTGAATGCTTTCAGATGCCGCATAAAGCGTCGGCGAGTAGATGAAGGCTGTTCCGATGAGGAGCAGAAGCGTAAGTGCGAGAGTTAAATTGACTTTCCTCTTAAATTCAAATGCGGTCATGATAGACCCTCCTATTTAATTCAATTGGCCTTTTTTCTGCCTTCAAGCCCGATAGGCTCATAGGCAAGACCATGGCCAGTAAAGAACCTTGTAAAGAACTCGTAATAGTTAAGCCTGAGTGAGTTGATTCCAGCGGAAAGACCCTCAAGAACGATTACGAGAACATTGCCGATTATGATTATGACAGTTCCAAAGATGGCGCTACCAGTCATTTCAGCCATATCCTGGAACGCGGTCATAAGGGACACGTGTGCGATTCCCAGTCCTGCGACACGCATGAATGACAGTGTGTTCGCGAGGAAGCCCGAGAAGATCTCAAGCAACGTGATCAGGCTCTCGATGACAGTGTTTATCACAAGCTGACCAACGCTCTCCTTTTCCCCCTTTCTCCTCTTGATTATGAAATGCACAGGCTCTGAGATGAATATCATCAGAATAAGGAATACGAGGGCCGGGAGCAGCCAAGGAGAGCTTGGAAGGCTCTTATAGCCGCTTGCAACGAAAGCGAACCCCACATAGATTCCAATAGCGTAGAAAGCACCACCGACAAGACCGTTCTTATCGAATATGAGCTCAAAGAATCTCTTTTTCCTGAAAAGATTAATCCAGTTAAGAACGAGTGCCAGGAATATTACCGCGATACCGAATTTTATCGTGATCCCCAGAATGTCATAAATGTCATTGACATATCCGTTTCCTCCATGGCCGTTCACAACACTATGGTAATTGAACCAGATGGCAGGAATCCAGGAGTAGCCGAAACAGGAGCCGAAGAGAAGACCTCCGATCATGCTTGCCGGACCAAGGAAAAGAAGAAGTGAACATAGGTAACGGCTTATAAGGCCATCCTTCTTCAGCGGATTCTTCTTATACATCCATGAGCCGACAAGACCTGTAAGAAGGAGTACGAATCCCTGTCCCAGATCCGCAAACATGAGGGCGAACATGATCACGTATGCCACAGCCGTAAAGGGCGTCGGATTTATCGAGCCGTACTCGGGAGTGCCGTAATTGTTAACCAGGTGTTCGAAGGGCTTAAGGATTTTAGGGCTCGACATTGAGACTGGAACACTGCTGCGCTCCACATCCTCAGCCTCTTTTGCCTCGATTATGCACCGTCCATCGGTTGCCTCGAGTATCGCCTGATAGACCTTATCATACTCCTCCTCTGGAACCCAACCTGAAAGAAGCGTCGTGTTCTTCGTATATGAAAAGTATGATTCTACAGAGTCGCATAGCTCATGAATCCTGACATTGAGCCAGGCCTTATCGAGATCATCTATCTTCTCCCCTATCTTCTCCTTGACCTCGTTCCTGAGAGCTTCAAGATCCTTCCTGTCATCCTCGATGAGAAGAGAAAGCTCCGCCTTCGCCTTCAATAGAGCTCCCTTCTGATTCTCAGCGTCACTGGATTCGGCCCAGTGGAACTTGTCCATGATCTCGTCAACCCTTCCACTCTCCCTCTTAAAGGATAGAACTGTCATAAGGTCATTATCCGTTACAACAACGGAGCCCTGCTGAACAAGGCGGGAGCGAAAATCCTCCGCCCTGGATGGTACGCTTCCAACCCTTAAATCGAGATATTCATCCTTCTTCTCGTCTATGTAGCGAAGCATCTCCTCATGAGTGAGATATCTCTGGTTGACAATCCTCTGTCTGTCTTTTACCGACTGGGTAGATACGGTAAGACGTTCAATGAAGCGTCTGAGTTTGTCCAGGTCGAGAACATCGGTCTTCTCAAGATCCGAGCTTGAGATGGATGGAATCTTATGGTCCGCCTGGGAAAAGAGATTCTCGATCCTTATGCGGTATTCGCTTAGTTCAAGTGAGCCTCGGGAAGTATCACTATGATGGATCTTCTTCATCTGTTCACTGTCCAGTCCTTCTATGGACACGAAATCCATGACTCCTTTGGAAAGCAGATTCCTTACTACCTTATCCTTATCCTCATCCAGGACAACGGCGGTAAGCAGCCTCATCCTGCGCGTGAACAAATTCATAATACAGCCTCCCTTATCCTCGTCTCATCCCACTTATAGAACTTGGCGCTCATGATACTGCGGATCATCCTGTTCTCATCCTTATAGAGGAAGAAGTAAGAGAGTGCGATTCCTATGTTGAACGGACGTCCTGTGAGAATCTTGAGAAACTCCTTCTTCCTCGTCTCTGCCAGATACTGCTCTATGAGAACTATGTGCTCGGCATTCTCATCCGCGCTTGTCATATCATCATCGTATTTTCTAATATCACGGAGATCCTTCATTACGGACGGATAATAACGTCCTACGACAGCTCTCATCTCATCAAGACTGTCAGGTCTCTCGAGTAGCCTTTTCTTCATTATCCCCTCATATACATGCCCGTATGGGATCAACACAGCTTTAAGCTGAGCTGAGCTGAGATGATGATATAGCGAATATCTTATGTAGAGAAGGATGTTCTTCAGATCAGCATCAACAAGATAGATAGCCTCACTTACACTCCTATCCTCCCCATTTAATGATGCGATAGCCTCAAAAAGCCTCTTGAACCAGAGATGGTCAAGGCTAATCTCAAGGCTGAAAAGCCCGTCGCGCCTTATATCATCCAAAGAAGATGAAGCGAAAACCGGCTCATATATCGTACCGGAGAAAGCGGCTTTCACACCCCCGTAATCACGTGAGTTTATTATCGCATTGTAATCAACTGGATGAACTATGACTTCTTTAGAGATATAGCTTGAGCGGTATGTGATCTGGTGGCTTCTGATGACGGACGAATACCAGAGCCTTAGCGCATTCTTGATGTTCTCCATCTCCACCTTCTCAAGCAGGACCGTGATAAGCTCCCTCTCCTTTCCCTTGAGATAGGAGATCACATCCCTATATGTGGAAATCTCACACTCCATGAGTGCCAGCTCAACAGCCTGAAGGTCCCCTGTCTCTGCATAGACGCTGACAAGGGATGAATACCTCGTGTCCTTAAGGACGCTTATGGCCTCATTGAGCGTAGGGGCCTTTATCATGTCGCTTAAAAGGTTCGTTGAATGAATCTCACCGATCCTCGCCCTAAGCTTTGCATTGATGAAAGCGTACTCGCTTACCTTGCTCATCTCATACCTCGGAAGAAAGGAGGAGGCTCACGATCCTCTCGGCAGCCCTGTCTATGCTCTTCTCATCAAGGGAGATATCGGAGTTCTCGAGCTCCATCCTCTTCTGCTCGTACTCTCTAAGATTCTCCTGAAGAAGCTCCTCTTCCTTCCTTACCTCTTCCTCCGATTCAGCCTTAAGCTTATCAAGCTCGGCCTTAACAAGATCCTTGGATGCCGTCTGCGCCTCAAAGATCATATCCCGCGCCCTCTTCTCAGCCTCTTCAACGATACTGGAAGCCTTCTCTTCCACTTTCAGGATCTCATCTATGACAGAACTCTGCATCAAACACCTCTTAGCACTGACTTCTTTCTTTCCTCAGGAAAAGACAAAAAGGTGGAATACTCGCACCCCACCTTTTTCCCGCACCGGATTACCGGTAAAACCTTCTTTCGGGCATGGCGGATTTGAACCGCCGACCCCAAGTCCCCCAGACTTGTACGCTAAACCCCTGCGCTAATGCCCGCTTCTGCATGTATAATACATAGCTATCGGATTTCTGTCAAAGGTCAACGCGAAAAAATGTCCTATCATAGATAGGAAAGAATCTTGTTCCATACCTCATCCACGACCTCAATCGCCCCTCTTTCCTCATTAGCCTTCTTCGTCCGGTAGAGTCCTTCCCCCGGATAACTCACTTTCCTATCGGGATCTACGGGACTGCTATCCTTTATATATTCCAGATTTCTGGAGACGATATCTTCCATATCCTCAATTCCGAATTTCTCAGGATTTATGGCTATGAGAACCTGTGACAGCCCTACCTCATTCTCAAAGCCTCCTATATCCATTACGGAATTACCCAAAGTGAGAATGGAGGCAAGAAGATCGAGAGCAATTGAAAGTCCGCTTCCTTTCCAATAGCCGAAAGGAAGAACACGCCTGCTCTTTTCTATGCTTCCTGGATCGTCTGTAAGATTACCCTCATCATCGAATCCTCCTGGATACGGGAGCTTTTTTCCAGCAAGCCTCATACTCTCAAGCTTTCCGTAGCTGTACTGGCTCATGGCGAGATCCAGGATGAAATGATCACCGTTTTTGCGTGGGATGCCGATGCAGAGAGGATTGTTGCCGATCCTAGAATCGGTTGCCCCCCATGCGGGCATATTCGCTGTCGTGTTTGACCAGCAGATTCCGATAAATCCCCTCTCTGCTGCCGCTTGGGCATAGGAGCCTCCACGCATCCAGTGATTGTTGTTCTTAAGAGCGATGATACCTATACCGTTTGAAGATGAAAGTTCCATAGCTCTTGCCATGCCCTTCTGAGCATTGAGAAATCCCAGGCCCCTGTGGCAATCCCAGCGTTCGAAAACGGGAGTTGCGAAAATGGTTTCAGCTTTCGCTTTTACATCGATATCCCCTTTATCGATATAATCGATGACTCTCGGGAAACGGTTAGCACCATGACTAATGACACCGAATAGTGAATTGTCTGCAAAAATCTTTGCCGCTAATGACGCATCAGAAGCCTCAAGACCTCTTGATGTGAAAATGCGCTCAAAAACCTCGACCATCTTTCCATATTCTATTTTCATAGGACCTCCCATTTTCCAGCCTAGCTAAAATAGGCTGAACTTTGAAAATTATAAGAAAAAAATATGGGGATATGCCATATGCACATTCCCATATCTTATTAAGTATCCCGTGGTCTTCCATGGGAAAAAAGTCATACGGCTTCAGAGATGTATCCCCTGATCTTTCCGAGTCCGACAAGCACGTTATCCACGCCGTTGGCGTTTACAACCAGTGTCGGTGCCTGCATGATCCCGTATTTTATGGCAAGGGATGGATTTTCCTCCGCATCAATCACCTTATAGGATATGCCAGCCTTGTCGAGTGCGGCCTTCGCAGCCTTGCAGTTCGGGCATGTCTTAGTCGTGAAAAGAAGCGTCTCCGATACCTCGAGAGGTTTTTCTTCCTGCACGCAGCTCTCGTGGTGCTCAGGTGCTCCATGAGTCAGTATGCTCGTCTCGATATTATAAGTCTTCCTTTCCTTGAACTCCTCGCTCTTTCCTACATTCCAGTTCTGAACTGGACGGTAGTAACCGGTAATTCTGGAATAGACCTCGGTCGTCTTTCCGCAGATCGGACACGTATACTCCTCTCCCGCGATATACCCATGGTCGGTACATACCGAGTATGTCGGGCTTATCGTGTAATATGGAAGCTCATAGTTCTCGGCAATCTTCTTCACGAGATTCGCAGCTGACTTCCAGTTCGGCATTTTCTCTCCGAGGAAGGCATGGAAAACCGTTCCCGAGGTATATAGAGTCTGAAGGCGATCCTGGACGTCAAGGGCTGTGAAGATATCATCAGTGTAGCCGACAGGAAGATGTGATGAGTTCGTATAGTACGGGGCATCGCCATTCCTGCTGGCCGTTATGATATCAGGGAACTGCTCCACATCGTGCTTTGCAAAGCGGTATGAGGTGCTCTCTGCCGGTGTGGCCTCAAGATTGTAGAGATCCCCATATTTCTCCTGGTAGTCGGAGAGCCTCTCTCTCATATGGTTGAGAACATCAACTGCAAAATCCTGGCTCCTCTTATCTGTGAGATCGCACCTTAACCACTTTGCGTTGAGCGAGCATTCGTTCATTCCGACAAGACCGATCGTTGAGAAGTGGTTGTTGAACGTTCCGAGGTATCTCTTCGTATAAGGATAGAGTCCCTCCTCGAGAAGCTTCGTTATCACCTCCCTCTTCCTCTTGAGGGAACGGGCTGCGATATCCATGATCCTGTCAAGACGGGCATAGAAGTCCTTCTCATCTTTTGCAAGATATCCAAGGCGCGGCATGTTGATTGTGACAACACCGATGCTTCCAGTACTCTCACCTGAGCCGAAGTAACCGCCAGTCTTCTTTCTCAACTCCCTGAGATCGAGGCGAAGACGGCAGCACATGCTCCTTACATCGCTCGGACTCATATCCGAGTTGATGTAGTTTGAGAAGTAAGGTGTTCCATACTTTGCTGTCATCTCGAAGAGAAGCTTGTTATTTTCTGTCTCTGACCAGTCAAAATCCTTCGTAATTGAATATGTAGGAATAGGATACTGGAACCCTCTTCCGTTGGCATCCCCTTCAATCATTATCTCGATGAACGCCTTGTTCACCATATCCATTTCCTTCTGGCAATCCCCGTAAGTGAAGTCCTGGTCCTTTCCACCGACGATTGCCGGAACGTTCTTCATATCCTCCGGGCACACCCAGTCAAGGGTGATGTTCGAGAACGGAGCTTGCGTTCCCCATCTTGAAGGGGTGTTAACTCCGTAGATGAATGACTCGAGGCTCTTCTTTACCTCGTTGTAGGTAAGATTGTCCTTCTTTACGAACGGTGCGAGGTAAGTATCGAAGGAGCTGAAAGCCTGAGCTCCGGCCCATTCGTTCTGCAGTATGCCAAGGAAGTTCACCATCTGGTTGCAGAGCGTTGAGAGGTGGCTTGCGGGGCTGGATGTGATCTTTCCAGGGATGCCACCAAGACCTTCCTGAATGAGCTGCTTGATAGACCAGCCAGCACAGTAGCCTGTGAGCATCGAAAGGTCATGAATATGCATGTCGCATGAGCGGTGAGCGTTCGCAATCTCCTCATCGTAGACCTCGCTGAGCCAGTAGTTGGCTGTGATGGCACCGCTGTTGGAGAGGATGAGACCGCCGACTGAGTATGTCACGGTTGAATTCTCCTTCACTCTCCAGTCGTTGAGCTTGAGATAGTTGTCGACAACATTCTTATAGTCGAGAATGGTCGACTTCATGTTCCTTATCTTCTCCCTCTGCTTGCGGTAAAGGATGTAGCTCTTCGCAACATCGTTATAGCCTGCCTGTGAGAGAACACGCTCAACCGAGTCCTGGATATCCTCAACAGCAATCTTTGAGTCCTTTATCTTCTTGTTGAAGTCCGCAGTGACCTTCAGCGCTATGAAATCTATGATGTCATCATTATACTCTGTCTTAGATGCGTCAAATGCTTTTTTTATCGCCGTACTGATCTTCTTTATGTCGAAATCAACGACTGCACCATCTCTTTTTAATACGCTGTACATTTATCCTCCAAAATCTGTGTAGAATACACTCTATCATGAGGATAGAAAGAATGCAAGTAAAACTCAATATAAAGTGTAGGTTTATTTTTAAAACACCATATATAGCGCTACTATAAATTCCTTATTTGTACATTTCCAATAGTTTTATTAAGTATTCTTATATAATTTTGCAATTCATCATATCCAAGTGGTGAAAAGCCTTTTTCTATCGTATTTTCATTAGCTACAAAATTTTGCAAGTAATAGGCCTTCGCTCCTGAGAGAAGGGACGCTAGTGCGATGAAATTTTCCTCACTGTGAGTCTCCCTTGTCACGGTCGTACGGAACTCATAGTCCACCCTTCCCTCTTTTAAAAAGTCTATCGACTCCTTTATTGCCGCGGTATCGACATTCGCAACACCGCATGTCCGGCCATAGCTTTCAAGGCTGTTCTTGACATCCATTGCAACATAATCGACAAGCTTTCTATCAACAAGATTTTTGAGCACATCCACACGGAGACCGTTCGTATCGAGTTTCACGAGCAGTCCCAGATCCCGGATTCTCGATATGTACTCATCAAGTCCGCTCTGAAGGGTAGGCTCCCCACCGGAGATGACGACAGCATCCAGAATCCTCCTCCTCTTCTCAAGATAGGAGAATATCTCGTCATCATCAAAAGGTGGGAAAAGATCAGGATTGAGCACAAGTTCCCCGTTATGGCAGTACGGACAGCGCATGTTGCACCCGCCGCAAAAGAGTATGCATGAGACCTTGCCAGGGTAATCTACAAGTGAAAGCTTTTCAAATCCAATGATCTTCATATCAACCTCAGGAGAGCGCTCTTATCACTTCTTCAGGAATCATCATGATCCTCTTGTCTTTGAAAGAGATGGCTGCGACTTTAACTTCCAGAGCAGTAAGAACCTCGTCCCCCCTTCTTATTTCCTGAATGAAAATGGCGGAAAACCTCTCAGCCTTTCCAAGGCGTGTGACAACGGTAAGCTCATCGTCCAGGTATGCCGGCCTCTTATAGTCGATCTTAATGCTCTTAACAACGAAAATCAGCCCATCGTCCCTAAGCGCACTCTGGCTCATGCCAGGAAGGGCCGAGCGCAGCATCTCCGTACGCGCATGTTCTGCGAAATCCAGATAGCGTGAATGGTAGACTATGCCACCGCAGTCGGTGTCGGAATAATAGACGCGCGCCTTAAAAACAAACTCCATCAGATCTCCTCCATCTCTGAAAGCATCGTGCTCACATAGTCAGAGTATGTCTCATCGCGCCTTATCTTGTAAATCCTCCCATCAAGCTTCAGATACTCCGCATGACGGAGCTTGGCGTTGTAATTGAACCCCATCGAATGGGAGTGAGCCCCGGCATCATGGATCACAAGGACATCACCTCTTTCGATTTCGGGAAGCATCCTGTCTATTGCGAACTTATCGTTGTTCTCGCAAAGACTGCCCGTGACATCGTACATGTGATCGCACATGGCATTCTCCTTTCCAAGGACCGTGATATGATGGTATGCCCCATAAAGGGCTGGGCGCATAAGATCGGCCATTGAGGCGTCCAAGCCTACATAGTCCTTGTACTTATGGCTCACATGTCGGACGCGGGAAACAAGATAGCCGTACGGGCCCGTGATAGAGCGTCCCATCTCAAATGTGATTTTAAGAGGAGAAAGCGAGGAGGAGACTATTATCTCATCATAGAGCTTATGAATCGAATCTGAGAGTGCATTGAAATCGAATTCCTTATCCTCCGGGCGGTATGGTATGCCTACCCCGCCTCCGAGATCTACGAAGCTTATCCTGATTCCCGCCTCATCCCATATTCTCTTTACGAGGGTGAAAACCATGCGTGCCGTCTCTGTGATATAGTCGACATTCAGCTCGTTGGATGCGACCATCGTATGGAGGCCGAATTTTGTAGAGCCGAGAGCACGGGCCCTCTCATAACAGCGTACAATCTGATCCCGGGTCACCCCGTACTTCGCCTCAACCGGATTTCCTATTATCGCATTACCGGTCCTCTCCGGCCCGGGATTATAGCGGAAACAGATGCGGGAGGGAAAAGCATGAGAGGTCTCAATAACCCTATCTATATGGCTCTCATCATCAAGATTGAGTATGACACCCATGTTGATAGCCGCTCTGAACTCCTCGTCTGCGGTATCGTTACTGGTGAAAACCGTGTCCTCCGGCGCTATTCCAGCATCCCGTGCAAGGAGAAGCTCCGGCAGGCTCGATGCATCAGCCCCAAGACCGAGAGATGATAGAAGACGAAGAATATGAACATTAGGTAGCGCCTTAACAGCGAAATAATTCTTGAAAGAGGGAGCCCAAGAGAAGGCAGAGTATATTTTTCTTACATTATCCCTTATTCCGTCCCCGTCATAGAGATAGAACGGGGTCGGAATCTTCTCAAGAAGGGCACTGAATTCCGAATGAGAGAAAGGAAGTCTTTTCTCAGCCATTGATATTCTCCTTTATAGAGTCAACCGCCCGCATGATATCCTCCCTGTGGCCGTAGCTTGAGAAGCGAACATACCCCTCACCCGCAGGTCCGAATCCTGAGCCAGGGGTTACGACGACATGAGCCTTATCAAGGAGGAGATCGAAGAACTGCCAGCTAGTCATGCCACAGGGACAGCAGGCCCATACGTACGGGCTGTTAATACCGCCAAAACATGTGATGCCAAGCCCTTCCAAACCTTCTCTAATTATCCTGGCATTTTCAAGATAATAATCCACAAGGCCTCTGCACTCCGCCCTTCCCTCTTCTGAAAGAGCGGCAATCCCTCCAGCCTGTGCTATGTTTGATGCACCGTTGAAGAACGTGGTCTGCCTCCTGTTCCATAGCCTGTGAAGCACTCCCGCCTCCCCCGATCCGGAGAGAATGGTCTCAGGGACGATGCTCCAGCCAAGACGAACACCGGTGAAACCAGCGTTCTTGCTGAACGAATTTATCTCGATTGCACAAAGCGATGCCCCATCTATCTCATAAATCGAATGGGGATAGCCATCTTGACGGATATAATCAGAGTATGCGGCATCAAAAATGATCACTGCCTTCTCTCTGAGAGCATAGCTTACGAAAGCCTCGAGATCGGAGTAACTGCATACAGCACCTGTAGGGTTATTGGGAGAACATAGGTAAATGAGGTCGACATGGCAATCAGGAGGAGAGGGAACGAAACCGTTTTCCTTTCTTCCCTCAAGATAGACAAAGCCGTCATAATTGACCCCGTTGTACTCCCCCGTCCTTCCCCCTGCGACATTGGAGTCCACGTACACAGGGTAGGATGGATCCGTGACTGCGACGATGGCGTTGCGGCTGAAAATCTCCTGGATGTTAGCCGCATCGCTCTTAGCACCGTCAGAGATGAAGAAATCTGTGGCTTTCAGGCTCACGGAATACTCCCTCTGATAAAAAGCCCTGAGCGCCTCACGAAGCTCACTATCCCCCTGCTCATCACCATAGCCTGTATAAGTGCTCCTATCAGATAAGAGATCTATCTTATGATGCATCGCCTTTGCTATGTAAGGAGTTATCGCCTCCGTCGTATTTCCTATGCCAAGACGCAGCACCTCAAGGCCGGGGTTCCTATCCTGCCAGGCCCTTGTCCGCCTTGCAATCTCCGGGAAAAGATAGCCGGATGCAAGTTTCATGAAATCTGGATTAACATCTGCCATCAGATTCTTCCTCCTCTTATGTCATCCATCATGGAATCAACCACGCCAAGCAGCGCTTTCCTGTGTTCCTCGGACTCAAGTGTGCAGAGCGGAAGACGGAAAATCTCCCTGCAGTGCCCGGCATGTGCCATCGCAACCTTTATCGGTATCGGATTGGTCTCTATGAAACAGACCTTGAAGAAAGGGGAAAACCACTCATTCAGCCTCTCTGCTTCCTCATAGTCCCCATCAAGCGCGCTATGTATCAGGCGTTCCATCTGGCAGGGAAAGAGATTGGAGGCGACAGAGATGACACCATCCCCTCCACGCCTTATCACATCCAGTGACAGGTTATCATCACCGGAGAGCACCGAGAATTCCTCTGAGCTTCTTTTTATCACATCTTCAATCTGCGAGATGTCACCGCTTGCCTCCTTGACGGCAACGATGTTGCTACATTCACTTGCAAGACGGATAAGTGTCTCGGTCTCAAGATTGACCCCCGTTCGCCCCTTTATGTTGTAAAGAATGCATGGCACGGAGACACTCTCTGCAATCGCCTTGAAATGGAGATAGAGCCCTTTCTGTGTCGGCTTGTTGTAATAAGGATTCACAAGAAGGACAGCGTCCACTCCCGCATCCTGGGCATGCTGGCTGAGCCTTATAGCCTCACTGGTCGCGTTGCTACCGGTTCCTGCGATTATGGGAACCCTGCCCTTTGCGAACTTTATGCTCTGGGCTATCACCCTGTCATGCTCCTCATGGGAAAGAGTCGGGGACTCTCCGGTCGTACCGCATGGGACAAGACCGTCAATCCCGCTTTCTATCTGATATTCCACTAAACGCTCAAGGGCCGCATAGTCAACCGTATTGTACTCCGTAAATGGCGTGATAAGCGCCGTATAAACACCTTTAAACTCCATCTTCCCCCTCCCCGAGAAAATCATTTATGAAATCATCCATTGAGAAAAAACCCTTCCTTCCCTGAAGCCATATTGCGGCACGGATGGCGCCTTCTGCGAAACCGCTACGGCTACGCGCAGTATGCTTGAGTTCGATAGTATCGCAAGGGGAGTCGAATATGAGGCTGTGAATGCCCGCGACAGAGCCCACGCGAAGAGATGAGATCTCAAGCTCATCATCCCCTATCCTTCCCTCGGGGGCTCCATAAACAGCCCTGTTCTTTCTTTCGATATTGCCAAGCACCGCATCGGCTAGCATTAGAGCGGTCCCGGATGGAGAGTCCGCTTTCATCCTGTGATGGCTCTCAGAAATCGCGACATCATATGATGACACCCTGTTCATGAGGTGGGAAAGATATGAGGCACTCTTGAGCAGGATCGCTACCCCGATTGAGAAATTTCCCGAGTAGATTATCGAGCACTTTTCAAGATCGAGCTTTCCTTTTATATCATCAAGCCTGTCATACCAGCCCGTCGTCCCTATGACAGCGGCAATGCCTGATGAGGCATAGTATTCGATATTCTCCAGAGCCGACTCAGATGCGGAAAAGTCAATTACAGCATCCACGCGAGAAAGGGGAATGTCTGAAAGGCTTCTCCCCGTCACCTCTTTATCATCTGAGAAAGGATCGATTACGCAGGAAACACCGATTCCCATCCCCTTGGCCGACGCCATCACCATCCGGCCCATCCTGCCATATCCGACTATAGCTATGTTCATCCCGACCTCCTAGAAGAATAATAGCAAATTTAAAACATAATGTCTATTCTATAACATAATGTTTTTATAATAACAAATATATTAAATTACTTGGACAATGTATGTCCAATAATTCCCCTTATAGTTAACAAAAAGGAGAAAGAAGATGAAAAGAATACCGATATACGATTTCATAAGTGGAGCGGGACTTTATCTATCAATACATGGGATGACTATTGCAATCGAGCAAAGCTACTATGAGCTCTATCTTGAGAAGTTCTTCCCTGAAAAAGGAAGAAAGAGAACTTCAATGACTTTCCATCTCTCAGCAGAAGATATTGATAGCATCAGATCAAAGATCGCTTATGAGACGAGATGCCTAAAGACGGCATATGAAGGCCTCTCTGGAAAAGCTTATAACGTTATCTCTGATTGTGATCTACTTAGATACGACAGCGTTAATGAGACGAAAGAGAAAGAGGCCTTCAGCCTGACTGAAAGCCTCTATCGGATAATTGAATTCTATGAAAGATTCGTCCTCTTCCTGGAAAGAATGGAAGAAGGGACGAGCAGAAATGAAACGCTCAGAGCACTCACGGCTTAGGATTCTTCTTCCTTCTGTCCTCCTCCGCCCTCCTCTGGCTTTTTAGGAAGAAATCCGCCATCGTGCCGCCTGAGTACGCGCTTGATGTATCCTTCTCACGCTCGCGGATACGGTTGCCGTTCGGCCTTTCATTCCTCATTGCCTTCTTGGAAGGGCGTACGACCTCGATCCTGGTCTCATAAACCTTCTTTGGAAGCTGGACTGCGCTCTTCTTTATCACAAGACGCACCTTTCCATCCTGGGTGTAAGGGCTCACCTTCTTCACACTCACACCGGTATTGAGGGGAACTTTCACCTCCTTCTCCTCGTACTGGCATGAAAGTTTCTGACAGATGTAGTGGATGCTTCCATCGGCATCCTGGGCTCTCATCATCATCTCACCACAGAACGGGCATTTCTTGCCGTCACTGAATGATGGCTCGAACTTGAGCTTGCTCTTCTCAACCTCTGAAACAAGGTCGGCGGCCATCTTCTTGATATCGCGTATGAAAGCCTCCTTGTCCTCCTTTCCCTTGCTTATCTTCTCAAGCCTGCCTTCCCAGATTCCGGTAAGCTCCGGAGAGCGGAGTACAAGCGGGGAAAGGCGTACGACCTCGCGCCCCTTAGCCGTAGGCACAAGGTACTTACCATCCCTCTCCACATACCGGTTCTGAACAAGTTTTTCTATCATATCGGCCCTGGTTGCCGGGGTTCCAAGTCCGTTCGTCAGATTCTCCTTAAGGCTCTTATCATCAACAAAGCGTCCTGCATGCTCCATCGCCGAAAGCAGAGTGGCATCGGTATAGCGCTCCGGAGGTGTTGTTGCGTTCTTTCTGACACGTACGGAGACGAGGTTCACCTCGTCCCCTTCCTTGATGTTCTTAAGGGCGAATGAGTTCTCATCCTCATCAGAGAGGACCACGGTGCTCTTGATACCAGAGGCTTCAGCAACGCTTCTGTATCCTTTTCTTACCGGAAGGGTCAGCCTTGTCTTGAAAACTTTTCCCTCCACGTCGATCTCCGCAGTCGTTGTCTTATACTGATACGGCTGAGCTATGACCTCGAGGAACCTCATTGCGATAAGACGCCATAGCGCCTCCTCCTCCTTGCTGAGTTTAGAAGTGTCAACCTTCTGCTCCGTAGGGATGATGGCATGGTGATCCGAGACAAGGGAGTCGTTAACGAACCTGGGGTTATCAGAACACCAGCCTGATGCGAGGTACTCATCGACAACACGTGAGAATATGGTGTTCTGCAGCGCCTCAATCCTCTCTTTCAAGGTGGGGACGATATCACTCGTGATGTATCGCGAATCCGTTCTCGGGTAGGTTACAATCTTATGCACCTCATAAAGACGCTGAAGCACGTCCAGAGTCTCTTTTGCTGAGAAGCCGAGTGAGATGTTCGCATCCCTCTGAAGCTCTGTCAGGTCATATGCCTGTGGAACCGGATCCTCCTTCTCCTCGCTCTTAAGGCTCTTAACGCTGCCCTTCTTATCCTTCCAGGAGGAGAACTCCTCGGCAAGAGCATCATCAGTGAACCTTATGCTGTTCTCCTCAGGATAGTATGATGCTGCAAAAAGTCCGAAATTTCCACGTGCGCTATAGTAATAGGAGCCAAGGAAGCGGTCACGTTCATCCTCCCTTTCTGTCATCAGAGCCAGAGTCGGGGTCTGAACCCTTCCTGCAGAGAGCTTGGCATCGTAAAAGCACGTGAGAGCTCTTGTAACATTCATTCCCACATACCAGTCTGCGGCAGCGCGGCACTCGGCGGCATTATAAAGGTTGTCGTACTCGGCTGCGTCATGCAGGTTTGCAAAACCTTCGAGTATGGCTTTCTCCGTCTGGCTGGAAATCCAGAGACGTTCACATTTCCCACTGTAGCCGGCCTCCTTGAGGATCCAGCGTGCCACAAGCTCACCTTCCCTTCCCGCATCGGTTGCGATAACAACAGATGATACATCATCTCTTTTTAAGAGGGAGGCTATGATATCGAACTGGTCCTTCGTCTCATCTATGACACGCTCATCCAGCTTCTCCGGGAGCATTGGAAGATCATTGAGCGACCATCTCTTATAACGCTCGCTATAGTGGCTTGGTTCAGCAAGCTCAACCAGATGTCCAAGGGCCCATGTGACAATGTAATCATCACCCTCGATATAACCGTTTCCCCTTTCTCTCAGGGAAAGCGTCCTCGCTATCTCCCTTCCGACAGAGGGCTTTTCCGCAATTACTAGTTTTTTCATACCAGATGAAGAGTATAAGGGAAAACAGAGAGGAAAAACAAGAATTCAAATTATCCCATACCATATGAAGAATATTAGAATGGAATACGGTGAAATAGGTTTTATCGATCAATATCCTCAAAAAACATTTGAATGAAACAAAAAAACTCATTTATTACAATTGACCGGGAAACATCTGAAAGCTTATAATCTTTAAATAGCTAATCTTAATTTGAAGGAGAACAATCATGGCTTACAAGATTACAGATACATGCGTAGCATGTGGAACATGCCAGGGCGAGTGCCCAGTTGGCGCAATCAGCGAAGGCGATATCTACTCAATCGATCCTGATACATGCATCTCTTGCGGAACATGCGCAAGCGTATGCCCTACAGGCGCAATCGAAGAGGCTTAAGATAATTACTTTTACTGTGACGGGTAGAGAAATCTACCCGTTTTCTTTTTATAAGCTAACAAATAAGCTCTAAGGGCTTGACCATATCCAACAGATAGTACATATTCTGTGGTGAAACCGACAGATTATGACAAAGTTGTTTAAAGAAATTCCAATACTGCTTTTCATATTCCTAATGATTTCCTGCCAGGAAGCCGAGTTCTCAAAGCTCTTTGAGAACATGGATAAGGATCCGCGCTACACTGCGATCATCCGGGCAAAGGGAGAAGAGACGTTCTACGATAAGCCGTGGAACATATCGCTTTATACCTATCTTGGCTATGATGCGGAGGCCTTCATCTATGAATACGGTACTCTCATCGCTTACGGCGTGAAGGAAAAGGGAGAGGAGCGTTTTCACTTTGAGAAGGCTGAGGACATCATGCTGAGAGAGGAAAGAGAGGGAGAAATCATTACTCTGAGCGTAATCAGGTTTCCAAGTTCCAGCATCTCATGGGACGTGAACGGAACAATAATAGAAGGAAAGGAAAAAATGACGTTTTCGCTACATGAGAAAGAGACAGCCATGATAAAAGTGACAGTCACTGATGAGAACGGCAGGGCGTTCTCTATTACGAAATATTATAACAGTGAGAGTGGAGGAGAAAATGATTAGGAAAGGCTTAGTCATCACACTCATGATTCTTACCCTCTTTGTGGGGTGCAGCAACGAGGGGATAGATCCGAATGCAACCGGTTCGGTAAGGATAACGATTCCCGCAGCAAGAACACTTCTTCCTGCAATGCCGGATATCAAGAGCTATGAGGTCACACTGACAAAAAGCGGTGAAAGCTCCGTCTCATACAGTGCAGAGTTCTCAGCTGAGAAGCCGATTGAATTTGGGAATATCCTTATTGGGACATATAATGTAAGCGTCAAGGGTTTCGACAGCCAGGGCACAGCGCTGATGAAAAGCGCAGATGATAAGAGTATAACTGTAAAGCCCTACGAAACCACAGAGTGCAATATCACCCTTCATTTCATAGAGGAAGGGAATGGTGCAATAAGCGTAGAACTAAGCTGGGTTGATAATGAGATTACGACAGGACCGTTCAGAGATGCCCTTGACAGAAAAAGCCTTGGCTTTCTCGCATGGGACGATGATAATAAGGAAGCTCTCTCAAAAAATGCTAAAATACAATGGGTGCAAGATTTCTCATCTGGAAGCTTTGAATACAGAGAGGAGAACATCGCAGCAACATCTGGAAAGAACATAAGCTTCAAGATCTATTCCCAAATAAATGGAGTAGATACCGTGATAGCAAAAACCTTTCCAACCACAATCCAGGTCTACTCATCACTTACATCGGTCCCTGACAGCAACGAGAAAGATAATTTCACAATCGGAAAGGGCAACATGGTCTCATACATCAAAAACGTGACGAACCCCACCTACTCTCTTGATAGCACAAACCCAGAATCGAAAATCAATGTAAGCTGGACCAACCCATCCCTCTCATCTTCCGCATACCCAATAGAAGTGCATGTGACGATAAAAGATAACGGCTCTGAATATACAGAAACGAAAACAGTCTATCCCGCTTCAAAAGAGGGGAACAATTCAACAACATTCGAAGGCCTCAGCAAGGACACTTCTTACAGCCTATCATTCATGGTGAAAGCGGCTACCGGTTATTCAGAGTCATGGCAGGCACTAAGCGATGTGAGAACGAAGACACCTGTTGAAAAAATCGAATTCGATAGCAGCGTGGTAAGCAATTATAATACCGGTGATACGGCGACCATCGAGGCAATAATCACCCCAGAGGATGCTACAAACAAGGATTATGAGGTCACTGTTGATAACGAGAATGCCACAGTGGAAGGGAAAAATGTGACATTCAACAGCTATGGAGACTATACGGTAACGGTCACAAGCCTTGATAACAAAACCATAGAAGCTAAAAAGAAAATCACGGCAAAGCTCGCGACACCTCAGAATCTTTCCATTGAACAGAGCAATGAAAGCATCACGCTAAAATGGGATGAGGTTAAAGGCGCAACCTCTTACGTGATAGAAAAGAAAACAAAGAGCGGACATAATGCCGATGAGACAATAACTGTCGAAACTAACTCTTATACGGATTCAGAGCTTTATTCTGCAAGCGAGTATAGTTACCAAGTGAAAGCCATAGATGCAAATGGAAAATATGCAAGCCTTTTCTCCACTCTCAAAGAAATTAAAACCGAATCTGCGGATATCACGATAACAGAAGTTGATATAGCGCGTCCAGACTTCAGTCTCACTGGAAAGCTTGGCTATATCATAGCAGGAGATGGAAATAAAGGTTTCACACTATCGATTGCCGAGATTGTTGGAGCAACAAATTACAGATGGAAACTAAACGGTACCGTGCTTGCGGAGGGGGCATACTCTGCTGGAGTTGAGAATATAACAATCAACGGTATTACCAATGGCCTTAGTACCGATTCATACGAGACTGTAAACACTCTGAAACTTGAAATCGAACTGGATGGCAAAACCTACAGCAGCACCTCATACTTCTATGTGATAGAAGAAGAGATAGGAGCGCCAAGCCTAATGGATGATGGTGATAATAGAGTCAACTACAAAGGAGAAAACGATAAGAGCGAGAAACTAAACATCTCATTCTCCGCCTCCCCATCGTTCACCCCTGCCCTGATCTGGACCAGCAGTAACGATGAGAAAGTAAGCGTTGACCAGAATGGAGAAATCACATTCGTCTCAGAAGGAAAGGCAACCATCACAGCTGAGGTGATATCAACAGGAGCAACAGCTGAAATTGA
The DNA here is from genome assembly GCA_944389025.1 of uncultured Spirochaetaceae bacterium. Classification (GTDB taxonomy): domain Bacteria; phylum Spirochaetota; class Spirochaetia; order Sphaerochaetales; family Sphaerochaetaceae; genus Ornithospirochaeta. The sequence goes on along the minus strand of CALXKU010000009.1, from coordinate 73,080 downwards.
AATAGAAAGCTACGTTCCCGCAACAGGGATCACCTTTGATGAGGAGAAGATGAATCACTCTTACATCATGATACTGGAGAAAACTGGAGTCACCCTCTATAAGGAGGAAGATAAGACAAACAGATATGTTCCAGAGCTTAATATGGCAGAGTATGTAAGTGTTAGCGCAGCAGATGGAAAAACACCAACATCAAAGATAACTTGGGAAAGTTCTGACCACTCTGTCGTTAATGTAGATGAAAAAGGAAAACTCTCAGCAAAGAAAGCGGGAACAGCAACAATAACCGCCTCCATAGATGACTACGAGATTAAGAAAGAATTCACAGTCCTCGATATCGATATAACTATAAAGAGATCTGACAGTGAAGGAGAACCAACTGTAGTAACAGGAGATGAATTTATAGTTAAAGGAAATACTGGATTTGAATCAGATATTGTGCATCAACTTTCATTAAAATTTGCAAATGACTATTATACAACAGCTGAAACACTATTTAATAACTCTTGGTGTTTCAGCGATGGAAGTACATCTATTGGGTCATGGGGTATAGGTACTAACATAACTTCAAACAACTTCACAGGAACACTTGTAAGAAAAGCTAGAGATGATTACGATAGTGTAGAAGCCCGTTTAACCGATAAAGCAGGAAACAGAGTCGCTACTCTTTCATTCACATCAGCCCCTTGGTAATTCTTAATCCGACACTTTTCCGGCATCGTCTTATGGCGGTGCCGTTTCTTTTTCAGATACCCTTCCTACCTAGATTTGTGCTAATATTGCACTATGAATTCGGAATATCTCTCAGATCATGTCTTTTCCGTCTCCGAGCTGTGCCTCGTAATAAAGAACACAGTTTCCGAGATGTTCTTCGGCCTACAGGTCGAGGGAGAGGTTTGCAATTTCCGCTCAAACCAGTCGAGGCACTGGTATTTCTCCCTGAAAGACAAGGATGGAAGTCTCATAAACTGCACATGTTTTGCCGGTAACAACTGGAAGGAGAGAAAACCGGAGAACGGAGAAGTGGTAGTTCTCCGCGGCTCGCTCTCGTTCTGGCCTAAAGGTGGAAGCCTCTCTTTCAATGCAGAGACGATAAGGCTTAAGGGAGAGGGGGATCTGCGCCTTGAGATAGAAAAGAGAAGAGCTTATTACAAGAGCCTCGGGTATTTTGATGATGAGGCGAAGAAAAAGCTACCAGAGAGAATTCTTACCATCGGTATTGTCACAAGTGCCGAAGGGGCTGTAATCCACGACATAATGAATGTAACAAAGCGTAGGGCTCCAAGCATCAACCTCCTATTATTTCCATCACTCGTGCAGGGAAAGGGAGCCGAGGAGAGCATAGCGCGGAGAATAAGACAGGCAAATAATTTCGCAGCCTGTGATGTTCTCATCGTCGCACGCGGCGGGGGAAGCGAGGAGGATCTTGCAGCATATTCCTCAGTGGAGGTCATAGAGGCAATACACGATAGTACGATACCTGTTATCAGCGCAGTGGGACACGACTCTGATTTTCCTCTCTCGGATTTTGTCGCAGACCTAAGAGCCCCCACCCCATCCGCGGCTGCTGAGCTCGTAACTGAGAGCGCATACAAAAAACGCCTTGAGATAATAAGCATGGAAAAGGAGCTTTCGGAATCCGTCAAAGGAATTCTCAGAGCAAAAAAGATGGCTCTTATGAGTGTGAGAATCAGCGACAGCTTGATAATGAGAAAACTCGAAAACCTGAAAAGCGTTCTCAGGGAAGCTGAGAGTTTTAAGAGAATCGTGAAAACCCGTCTTACAAGTGCAAGCTTCGAAAAGGCTGGACTTGATGAGAAGATAGAGCATCTTATCAGGGAGAAAGAGAGAGAGGCATCTTTTGCAATCAGCAACAGCTGGAGAGAGATTAATGAGGCCATACTGGCAGTTAGACGAGAGAGGGCGGAGAGCATAAAAGAGGATTCCGATGAAATAAAACGCCTGGTTACGGAGAGGCTGAGAGATAAGAAAAGCCGCCTGAGCCTTCTTTCAAACAGCATGGAAGATCTCAATCCCCTCTCGATTTTAAAGCGTGGCTACTCGATAGTCAGAACAGAAGAGGGAAAGATCATAAAGAGGAAAAGCGATGTCAGCGCAGGAGAGAGGTACACCCTCACCCTCAGCGATGGAGATGTAATGATAAGAGTGGAGGATAAGATATGAGTTTTGAAACAGATCTGAAAAGACTTGAGGAGATAACAGCTGAGCTCAAAGATGAGAACACAGGGCTTGAGAAGGCCATAGAGCTCTATGAGGAGGCAGCAAAGCTCACAAAGAGCCTGAATAAGACGCTCTCAACCCTTGAGCGCAAGATAGAAAAAGTTACAAGCGAAGATGAGTTCGAACTTGAGAAAGAGGAGATGAAGGAGGATGAGGAGGAGCTTTAAATGCTCACCCTCTCCCCCATGAACTCGATTGAGTAACTTACGAGGCCGAACTCATCAGATTGGCGTGCTCCATAGAGGGTATCGCCTGTTATGGCATTTCCGCTCCAAGAGAGATGACATCTTATCTGATGTCTGAAACCACGGCTAAGGGTGAGGTAGAAAACATTTTCCTCAATCCTGTCGATATGAGTTGTGTAGATTCTCTCCACTTTCCCATAAAGGTATGATGAGGGGTCTATCGGACGGACGGATTTTCCACCCTTACCGTATTTTCTGAATTTCGAGGAAATATCCTCCCCATCTTTCAATGTAAAAGAAAATGGGGGAAAGCCTTCCAAAATAGCGGACTTCTCAGTTCTCGCCATGTAATGCTTTATAAATCGTCCCGCCTCCTGCTCTGCTATCATCTTGTCATAGAAGCTCTGGCTCCTTGCTGCGAGCACGAGACCCGAGGTCGGACGGTCAAGACGGTGAAGAATCCCACCTTCCCAGAAATTCGCACCACCAACATCAAGGCATTCGGGATAGAGCTCTCCTACGAAAGACAAAAGAGAGGGTTTTTCCCTCTCTTTTTTGAGCGGAACAGTATCCAGTCCGCTACGCTTGAAAAGGACAACATAATCCTTTTCAACATGAACAATCCTAGTCCCTGTTTCCATGTGCGAAAATTCTTACAAGGTAAAGGAAGATGTTGATGAAATCAAGATAGAGATCGAGTGCTCCGAGTATGCCGAGCTTCGTGTAATCAGCCTGACTGATATACCCTCCGAACTCCCTGTTCATCGCAACAATCTTATTCGTGTCCCAGATCGTAAGTACGGTAAAAAGACCGACACCGACAAGGGAAATCATGAAATCGAAGGTTGATGAGTAGAAGAACATGTTGAGCATGCTCGCTATCACAAGGCCGAAAAGAGCCATGAATAGATAGCGTCCCCAGCTTCTAACGTTCTTCTTTGAGAATGCGCCATAGATGCTTGCCCCGGCGAATACCGATGCGGCACTTATGAACGCCTTGGTTATGGCAGTCGGGGCATAGGCGATGAATATCACGGAGAAGGTGACTCCTGTGAGAATCGCATATAAGAAGAATGTTAGAACGGCAGTAGAGGCTTTCATGCTCTCAGTGCGTCCCGAAATCACCATTACAACAGCAAACTGAGCGATAACCACAACAAGCATCGCAATCGGATTTAGAACGATGGTCCTCATCAGGCTCTCACTCTGCGAAAGCGCGTAAGATACGATGGCAGTGAGCGCAAGGCCCCCGATAAGATATAGATAGACATTCCTAAGAAGGGTGTTCTCCCTTGCCTGGACATCCTGTAAAGTGCTTATGTTATTCAATTTTCACTCCTTACCTATAATATAACTGCAAACTTGCGATTTTCCAACATTACATCTATATTATTGGTGATGAAGTACACGAAAATTATATTTTCCCTTCTCTTTCTGCTCATCTATGCATCATGCAGCACCGCTGAGGATGTGCATCAGAGCACTGTAAGCGAAGCTGATGCCATGAGCGCCCTTACTCTTCTCTACCGCGATTCGGTAGATCTGAGCAGCAGGACATTCTCCCTCAGCTCAGATGATGTGAGACTGCTATTCCCGCTATCAATTGATGACTATAGAAGGGATCTTTTAAGATACGATGAGCTCTTTTCCGATGCCTCCGAAAAGCTTGCAACCCTGCTTGAGGATGCCGTTCTGAGTGCCCTTTCCTCTCTTAAGGAGTTCGATTTCAAGGTGGAAAACCCTGTGGAGAGCCTTGTCGAGAACAACCTATTCTCATCCAACAGGAGTGCCATAATAAATCATGTACGACCGGTAATAAGTGAGTATATCGAAAATGAGAAAGAGGAGTTTGACAACTCTTATTCCCTTCTCTCTTTCGAATGCCTGGTTCTTAAGGCAAACTATGAGAATCTTGAGAGCGTCGGCTTTACCTCCACTCTTGAGCCCGTTGGAGCATTCAGTTATGAAAACGCCGCTCTTTTTGCTGCTACAAAACTCTATGAGAGTCTTGTTGAGAGCGAAGCAAGGCTTAGAAACACACCGCTTAGTCAGCAGGAGAATCCGCTCTACCGCCTTTTCTGGGAGGTGATATGATGGATCTTTTCGAAGCGAGCATAAAAAAAGAGAGCGAACCACTGGCCAGCCGCATGAGACCAAGGACGCTTGATGAGTATGTCGGGCAGGATCATATCCTCGGAAAAGGAAGGCTCTTAAGACGTGCCATCCAGCTGGACCAGCTATCATCCGTCATATTCTACGGTCCGCCGGGAACTGGTAAGACGACACTTGCACGTGTTATCGCGAACACGACGAAAAGCCATTTCTCCACACTCAACGCAGTCCTTGCGGGACTTAAGGAGCTTGAGGTGGAGATAAATGCGGCAAGAGAAAGGCGCGCTCTGCACGGAATAAAGACGATTTTGTTCATAGATGAGGTCCACCGATGGAACAAGAGGCAGCAGGATGCCCTCCTTCCATGGGTTGAGAACGGAACTGTCATACTCATAGGAGCTACGACGGAGAACCCCTATTTCGAGGTTAATGCCGCCCTTGTCTCAAGGTCCAGGATATTCCAGCTTAAGAAGCTTGAAGAGTGCGATCTTGAGAAGATTGCAAAGATGGCCCTCTCTGATAAGGAGCGTGGCTACGGCAGGTTCAGAGTCGAATTCGAAGATGGAGCCCTTGAGCATCTTATCGATGTTGCAAGCGGTGACGCACGAAGCCTCTTAAACGCCCTCGAGCTTGCAGTTGAGACCTCCGTAGACTCGTTTCCACCTGCTGACGGGACAGTAATATACATATCGAAAGAAACTGCTGAGGAATCGATACAGAAGAAGGCCGTACTGTATGACAAGGAGGGGGATTACCACTTCGATGTCATAAGCGCATTTATAAAGAGCATAAGAGGAAGCGATCCGGATGCGACGCTCTACTGGCTTGCCCGTATGGTTGCCGCAGGGGAGGATCCGCGCTTTATATTCCGACGAATGCTCATAAGCGCAAGTGAGGATATAGGGCTTGCAGACCCGGATGCGATCAGGGTGGTCGAGGCCTGCGCCTCGGCATTTGACAGGATAGGACTGCCGGAGGGCCGTTTCCATCTTACTGAGGCGGCACTATACCTTGCAACCACGAAGAAGAGCAACTCAACTCTCGCCTTCTTCGACGCCTTGAGCGACGTTGAGAAAGAAGCAAAAGATGAAGTTCCAAACCACTTGAGGGATGACAGCAGGGACAAGGAAGGCTTCGGGCACGGGAAGGGCTATCTCTACCCACACTCCTATAAGGACCACTGGGTTGCACAGCAGTACCTGCCCTCCTCCCTCGTAGGAAAGATATACTACCGCCCGGGAAACCTTGGATACGAGAGCAGGATCAGGGACAGCGTCATAGAGCACAGGATGAGCCAGCTCGAGAGCATCAACATCGATGATGGCAGCGAGGTGCTGACATGGAGCCCAGATGATAAGAAGCGCGATTTATGGCTTAACAGGGCGATGAGTCAGAAGAGTGCGGAGCTGCGTCGCATACGTGACAGGCTCTATGAGGGTGTCTCGATTCCACGGCATGCGAACGCACTCATAATAAACGCGGGAACCGGCCTCCTTTTATATCCGGCGATGAAGATGAATCCAGAGGGATCAAATATCGCTATAGTTAGAAAAAAAGAGGAAAAGGATGCGATTGCACACATAGCCGGTGAGCTTGACGAGCTTTTGAGGCCTGAGGTGATGATTGACAGCGAGTACATGAATGCGCTTGAGAGCATCGAGCATGACATCTCATTCTCACTCATCGCCGCACGAGATATCCTCATCGACCTTGAAAAGGGAAAGAGAATCCTCTCACTCATATCGCAGAGGGTAAAAGAGGATACCACCCTTCTCATATCATCATCCATCGCAAGAAGGGCAACGAGGGTAAGCGCGTTCCTCGATGGAGAGATTAAGAAGAAAGCCGAAAATGCAGAGAGTGAGATATATGAGAAAAGCAGTCTATCAAACTGGGAGGAAAAAGACCTTGAGGCCCTTGTCTTCTCTTTCTTTCCCAGTGCTCAAATCGAATACATGAGCCTTCAGGAGACGCGACACCTCGATGGTGCGGTCGCACTCTCATGGTGGGAGAAGACTTACTCGAGGTATCTTGATGCAGATGAAAAAGATAGTTTCATCTCAGCCCTCAGGGAACGGGATGTCCCCTTCTCTTCAAAAGTTGCAATCATAAGACTCATTCCTGAGAAAATGAAAGCGAAAGTGAATGATGAGGCAGAGAAAACCTGGCACGAGGTCCAGATGAAAACGCAATGAGAAAGGGGCTTCTCTGAGCCCCCTAAGTTACACGTTATTCACATCAAGTATCGCCTTTACATGAGGCTTTAGAAGGGAAATCACCTTATCCGAATCCCCGGAAGCGACCTTTACTGTGCAGATCCTGTTAGTCGGATCGGTTCCCATGAATGTACCGAACGATATGATATCGAGGCCAGCATTCGCAATCTCCCTTGATATGTCGGCAATAAGGCCAGGCTTGTCATCCACAAGGAAGCTTACCCTTACACCCTTTGTCCTTGCTCCGAAAAGCTCTATGAGGATTTTAAAAAGATCGCTCTTGCTGACTATGCCAACAAGACGGTCCCCCTCCACTACGGGAAGGCATGAGAGGTCTCCATCAACCATGATCCTTGCCGCCTCCTCAACAGGAACATCCTTGCTGATTGTCACTGGATTCTTAGTCATGAGCTTACGCACCGTGAGCTGGCTCAGAAGGTATGCCATCTCATGGATTGAGAGGCTGGATGCCGGCGACGGGGAAGCAAAAAGTATATCCTTCTCACTTATGACTCCGACAAGTTTCTTGTCCTTATCGAGGACAGGAAGGCGATGAACCTTCTCCTTCTTCATAAGTTCGGATGCCTCGACTACGCTTGCATCCGGGGAAATCGTAACTGGATTGAGGGTCATTCTGCGTTCTATGGTCATTCTATCCTCCTTTTTCTATTTTAACCCAAAACAGGCGGGGCCGTTAGATTTTTTTACTCTCCAAGGTATGCCGCCCTTACCTTGTCGTTCACAAGGAGATTGCTGCTGGTATCGGCAAGAACTATATTGCCAGTCTCCATGACATAGCCGGTAGTAGAGTTCTTAAGCGCCATTCTCGCGTTCTGTTCTACGAGGAAGATAGTCACCTTGTCCTCCTCGTTTATCTTCCGGATCTTGTGGAAGATATCCTGGACGATGAGAGGTGCAAGTCCCAGCCCCGGCTCATCAAGGAGCAATAGCTTCGGGGATGACATGAGAGCTCTTGCTATTGCCATCATCTGCTGCTCACCGCCCGAAAGGCTCCTCGTTTTCTGCTTCCTTCTCTGGGAAAGGATGGGGAAGAAATCGTACATCTCCTCCTTCTTCCTCTCTATCTCCTTGCTATCACGCACAAGGAAGGCACCCATATCGAGATTCTCCTCAACGGTCATATCCGCAAAAACATGACGCCCCTCAGGTACAAGGGCCATGCCGATAGCGGCAAGCTGGTGTGTGGATTTGCCATGCTTCTTGGCACTGCATATCTCACTTCCTTCGAAAGAGATGCATCCAGTGGAAAGCGGGACCTGAGCCATTATGGCCTTCAGCAGGGTGCTCTTTCCTGCCCCGTTCGCACCGATCAGGGATACTATATCACCTTTTTTAACGTGCATTGAAACCTCGTGAAGGGCCTCAATAGAGCCGTATTTCACACTTATCTTATCGATGGAAAGCAACAAATCGCTCATCAGTCGTCCTCCCTTCCAAGATATGCCTCGATTACAAGAGGATTGCTCCTTATCTCCTCGGGACTTCCCTCTGCTATCTTCTGTCCGAAACTCAGCACGGTTATGTTGTCGCAGATGTTCATGACGAGCTTCATATCATGCTCGATGAGTACGACAGTGATCCCATGCTTCTTGATCTTATCGACAATGCCCATGAGATGCTCGGTCTCCGCGGGGTTCATGCCTGCAGCCGGCTCGTCGAGGAAGAGCACCTTGGGCTCTGCGGCAAGGGCTCTGGCAATCTCAAGCTCCCTCTGCCTTCCATATGGAAGATTGCGTGCGAATTCCTGAGCCTCACTCTCCATTCCGAAGAAGGAAAGCCACTCCATCGCCTGAGCATATAGCTCCCTGTTTTCCTTTGAAGCGCAAAAATAACTCTTCACAGCCTGTGCAAAGCGGCCTTTGAAAGGATCACTTCCGACCTTGAAGTGAAGGCCCATCATGACATTCTCAACAACCGTGAGCTCACGGTAGAGCCTTATGTTCTGAAATGTACGTGCAATACCAAGGCGGCTTATCTTCCAAGCTGGAAGCCCGGTAATGTCCTTACCGTCGAACATTATCTTACCCCTTGTCGGCTTATCCATTCCTGTTATCTGATTGAAAAGTGTCGTCTTACCAGCACCGTTCGGACCGATGAGGCCGTTAACCATCCCCTCGTATACGGAGAAATTAACATCGTTTACAGCAACGACACCGCCAAAAATCCTTGAGAGGTTCTCAGTTTCGAGAATTTTCATGCCTTACCCCCCTTCTTCTCACCACGTCTGAAAAAAGAAACAAGACGCTCCTTTGCACTTCTAGGATCCCCATAGCGGTACTTATCCCTGCCAAGGATCCCCTGAGGTCTCCAGATCATGAGTACTACGAGACAGAGGCCGTAGATTATCTGAGTCGCCTGTGCGGGAATGACACTTGATAGTCCCACAAGCTGGGGGAAATACTGGATGAACTCGATTATGAACGCACCGACTATAACACCAAGAAGGTTGCCCATTCCACCAAGAACGACCATGCAGAGCACCATTACCGATACCATGAACGTATATGAGCTCGGCTGAACGGTAAGGGTATAAGCTGTTGCGAAGCATCCAGCGGTTCCACCGATTGCCGCACCGAGGGTGAAGGCGCCTATCTTATACTTTGCCACGTTGATTCCATTAGACTGAGCCGCGACCTCATCCTCTCTTACGGCTGTCATCGCACGTCCGATTCTGGAATGTGAGAGCTGCCTGAAAAGAATGTATGCGACAAGGACGAAGAACCACACGAGAAGTATGAAAGTGACCTTGTTGCGTGATGAGAACTGATAGCCAAAGAGCTCAGCTCTTGGAATTGACATGAGACCTACAGGGTTCATGTTCGTTGCAATGTTTCTTATGATCTCCCCTAGCCCTAAAGTTGCGATACAAAGGTAGTCACCCTTGAGCCTGAGAGTCGGCACTCCGATAAGGAAGCCGACAACTGCGGAGCAGATTGCCGCAACCGGGAGCGAAAGCCAGAATGAGAGGCCGAGCGTCTTACAGATGATGCCGGTAGCATAGCTTCCGATGCAGAAGAAACCCGCATGGCAGAGAGAAAGCATTCCCGTGTTACCGGTTATGCAGTTCTGGCCTATCGCCATAAGGGCGTAGATTCCAGCATAGATTATGATTAACTGAAAGAAATTTAACATTATACCTTCTCCCTCTCATTCTTGCCCAGAATTCCATCCGGTTTCACAAGCAGTATTATGATAAGGGTTGCGAACGCGATAGTGTCGCGAAGCGCGCTCGGGATGCCAAGAAGAGGTGCTCCAACGGATTCAAGTATTCCAAGGATTATTCCTCCAAGCATCGCTCCCTGTATGTTTCCGATTCCTCCGATGACGGCTGCAACGAACGCCTTAAGCCCTGTCATCGTACCCATGCTCGCATATACCCTGAAATCGAAGGATGCGAGTATTCCTCCGACAGCAGCCAGTGCCGAGCCGATTGCGAATGTCATGGAGATGACCTTGTTAACATCAATTCCCATGAGTTCGCTAGTTGGCTGGTCAAGGCTTGTAGCTCTCATCGCCTTCCCCATCCTCGTTCTGTTAACGAAGGATGTGAGTACGATCATCATTATGATGGATACCACTATCGTGAGAATCTGGTGGGGCGTGATCGATAGCCCGGCGATGACAATCGGGGTGTCATCAAAAGGATATGGGAAACGTCTTGACTGTGTTCCGAACATCCAGGCTGCCCCGTTGCTGAGGATGAAGGAGACTCCGATCGCAGAGAGAAGCGGAGCAAGACGGTTCGCATTTCTTAGCGGCTTATATGCGATCTTCTCGATGAACATGCCAAGGATGGCACAGAAAGCCATGCTGACTAGCATCGCAATGAAGAAAGAGGTCAGCATCCATGCCGCGTTTGTGCTCTCACCGAGCAGAGCCGTATATGTGAAAAGCCCGGTATAGGCACCGATCATAAGGATATCACCATGAGCGAAATTGATGAATTTCAGTATTCCGTAAACCATCGTGTAACCCAGTGCGATAAGAGCATAAATAGCGCCAAGGGTTACTCCATTAAGGAAATACTGAAGGTACTGGATAAGAGTATTCAAGATACTATCCTCCGAAAATGCAAGTTCTATTAAATGACTAAGCTGCCCGGGAAAGCCGGACAGCCATTGTCAAGCCTGATATATATTAGTCTACCTGAACGATGTGATTGTCAACAACCTGGAAAGAGCCTACGTATACAGGAGTCGTTCCCTCGACATCATATACGCCCTGGCTTGCTACCATATCCCCGTTAGGAGCGAAGTTGATTGTACCGTTTGCTCCCTCGAAGTCGTCCGTATCCTTAACCTGCTCGTTAACCATTGCTCTGAAAGCATCGATATCGGAGAGGTCGCCACCATTCTCGAATACCCTTGTAAGAGCATCGCGGAGGATGTATGTGGCATCATAGGAGTTCGTTGCGAAACTGTCCGGAGCATCACCGTTATATGCTGCAGAGTATGCTGCCTGGAAGTCTGCAAGGATTGTTGAAGCCTCAGCCTGTGCAGGACCGACATAGATTACACCATCTGTGAAATCGCCAGCGAGGTTATAGATCTCAGGATCTGAGAAACCATCGGAGGAGAGGAATGGAATGTTCATTCCGAGCTGAGATGCCTGCTCAAGGATCTGAGCATCCTCTACCGTGTAATTAGGAATGTAGATAGCCTCAGGATTTGTAGCTCTGATCTCACCAAGCTGTGTCCTGAAGTCCCTATCGCCTACCATGCAGGTCTGCATGCTTGTGATGTTTCCACCGAGGGCTGTGAAAGTCTCCTCAACACCCTCAGCCAGTCCCTGGCTGTAATCGTTCATGGCATAAAGACATGCGATGTTCCTATAGCCGAGAACCTCATAGAAATAGTGAGCCGCGACCTCTGACTGGAGGGAGTCTGAAGGAACTGTCCTATATACCCAATCACCGAGTGCAGTCACATCCTTATGTGTTGCGCTGGGGCTGATCATTACGACACCGTCCTCAAAACAGCGCTGTGCAACCGCGAGAGCAGGAGATGTGAAGACCGGTCCGATGATAGCGACAACGTTATCCGTATAAGCGAGCTTCTCGTAGCTTGAGATTGCCCTGTCAACAGCACCCTGGCTGTCCTCTGCAATGAGCTCGAGCTGCATTCCGTTCACACCGCCAGCTTCATTGATCTCGCCAATGGCAAGACGTGCGGCATTTGAACACCTGATACCATAGTTAGCGTTATCCCCGGTAAGAGGTCCGATAAATCCGATTTTAAGAGTATTCGCTCCACTCTCGCTGGAGCCGCCAGCACTTACGGAGAAGACCGCAAGAAGAGCAACCAAGGCGATAGCCAATACTTTTCTCATAATATTCACCCTCCTCAAAAAATATATGAATATTTCGATTTATGCCTATAATATACAAAACGTGCATAAATATGCAACGGATATTCTTCAAGATAAGAGAAAGTTTTGAAAAAAATTTCACACAATATTTATAAAATTAAATAATAGAAGAAAATAGGAAGAACAATTATTTGCTTTTCTTCTTAATTGCACGGATGCAGAGGAACGTCGGGCGGACAAGATCCCTCTCAAGCTGGGAAAACTCCCTGATATCCTCTTCTCTCGGAATTGGTTCAAGCACCCTGTCCACAATAAATCCGGAGTCTGAGAGGCTGTTCATTATGCTTGAAAGCCTCCTATGGTAGCTTACGACCTTCTCCTTGAACCACCGCCCTTCCCGCCTGCCCTCCTCCTGGTAGGAAGAGAATGCGAAATAGTCCCCCTCGAAATAGCCGCTATAACCGTAACTGGCGGTTAGAAGTGGATGCATCTGCGAAAAGAGGAGCACGCCATCATCTGACAAAATGGCGTATATGTTCCTTAAAAGGGCATCGAAATCCTCTATGTAATGAAAGACAAGGGATGAGTATGCTACATCGAATACAGTACTGAGAGTATCGAGGCTCTTCAAATCAAGAACGCGATAGCTAATCCCAGCTCCGGCATTCTCCGTCCTGGCCTTCTCAATCATATGGGATGATGAGTCGATGCCAAGATATGATGAGGACCCTTTTCTCATGAAAGACATTGCATAAGCACCATAGCCGCAACCAAGATCGAGTACGCTCCTTCCTTTTAACGGTGGAAGAAGGCTCTCCATCGCAGGATGCTCAAGATAATCATTATAGTTATAGTCAGATCTGAGCTCCATGTATTTTGAGAAGAATGAGGGGTTATCGAATACGTTACCCATTCAGACCACCCTGTTCTCTTTTTTGCCGGAAAGGAAGCTCTCAAGGTTGCTTATAGCAATTGACAAAAGCCTTTGCCTGGTTTCAATTGGAGCCCAGGCTATATGTGGTGTTATTACGCTCTTCTCATGCATGGAAAGCCTGTTTTTTCGCGGGGGTTCCAGAGAGAGCACATCGGCGCAATACCAGGAAAGCCTTCCACTATCCAATGCTCTTATAACCGCATCCTCATCAACTAGAGCACCACGTGATGCGTTTATAAGGATGGAGCCCATCTTCATCTTTCCAAGACTCTCTTCATTGATGATCTTCTCTGTCTTCTCATTGAGAGGACAGTTGAGGCTTAAAACATCACTTGAGAGCAGAAGCTCATCAAGCGTTACCGCTTCAACTCCATCCATTCGTGAATGCGGGGAATAGGCGATGACACGCATACCGAATGCATTGGCAATGGAGGCAACCTTCTTCCCGATATTCCCAAGCCCTATTATTCCAAGCGTCTTTCCATTAAGCTCGAAAAGAGGGGTCAGCCAGTAGCAGAAAGAGGAAGAGCGCTCCCACTCGCCCCTTTTCACACTCTCATTATGTTTTTCAACCGCATTTGAAACGGCTAGAAGGAGTGCAAAGACATGCTGGGCAACAGCGTCAGTACTATATGCGGGAATGTTTGTAACGGCAATTCCCCTCTCCCGTGCCGCCTCTATATCTATGATATTATACCCTGTTGCGGTAACACCGATATATTTCAGATTAGGAAGAGCCTCCATGGTCGCCTTATCGAAGGGGACCTTGTTGGTTATAACGACATCGGCATCCTTGCAACGGGTAAGGACATCAGCCGGATCTGTCGAGTCATAGATATCGAATGGTATGATGGAAGAGAAGCAATCATATGATAAATCGCCCGGATTGAGGGCATAGCCGTCAAGAATAACACCTTTCATGCCTATTGATTTTACAGCCCCCACTCCATTTTTCAAGAAAAAAGATAAGAGGAAAAACAATCAAAATGAAAAACGCAAAAAAATATTTCAAAACATGTTGACAAGCTCCCTACTTTTTTGGCATAGTATCACACGTTGAAATTGCACTGGCAAAGCCATGGAATTTCCATTATGGTGGAAGTAGTTCAGTGGTAGAGCGCCAGATTGTGGATCTGGTTGTCGAGGGTTCGAACCCCTTCTTCCACCCAAAACCAAGCGCTCGTAGCTCAACGGATAGAGCGTCGGACTTCGAATCCGCAGGTTACAGGTTCGAGTCCTGCCGGGCGCAGTAAAATTTGGGCCGCTAGCTCAGCTGGTAGAGCAGCAGACTCTTAATCTGCGGGTCAAAGGTTCGATCCCTTTGCGGCTCATAAATATACCAAGCACTGCGAAAGTGGTGATTAACTGCGAGAGTGGTGGAATTGGTATACACGCTAGTCTTAGGAACTAGTGCTTCGGCTTGCGGGTTCGAGTCCCGCCTCTCGCAAGACCAAAAAAACATGCGAAAGTAGCTCAGTGGTAGAGCTCCACCTTGCCAAGGTGGATGTCGCGGGTTCAAGTCCCGTCTTTCGCTCTTCTTGTTAGTCCTTACACTGTAAGGACTTTTTTATTTTAGTCACTCCTAAAAAAGTCAAAAAAATTGCAAAAAAATTGCAAAATCAAGATTTTCAGGGATGTTTTTTAAATTGAGTGTGCAATCCAATGGAGCTACTTTCTTTGATGAAAATTGTTATAAACCAGTTGTGTAAAACCCGTATGCTTGCAAGCTCACGGCCCGTTACTTCCTGCATTTTCCTCGCCTCTAAGAGAAAAACAATACTCATCATCATGCAATACTGCTATCATCAGTGATATGAACCTGTACTCTATTATGTTAACTATGTAGATTGCAAAATAAGTGTATAAGTTCTTTTGTATGAAAGAAATCAATTCTTAGTACTCTTAGGAATATATAATGATAATAATAGCCATGGAAAACTAGTTGCTGAATTTATCAACTTGATACACTAAAATAAATTAGACACGGTATGGCTAGTTGATAAAATAGAATTTAGGTTACTTCCTGCATTTTCCTTGCCTCTAAGAGAAAAACAATACTCATCATCATGCAATACTGCTATCATCAGTGATATGAACTATCAGGATATCAACGCAGAAACGATAACAAGATGGATTGCCGACGGCTGGAAATGGGGGATCCCAATAGATAGAGAGACATATGAGAAGGCGAAAAATGGAGAGTGGGATGTGCTCCTTACCCCGAAAAAGAGCGTTCCTCACAGCTGGTTTGGTGATATCAGAGGAAAGAGGATTTTAGGCCTCGCATCGGGCGGTGCGCAGCAGATTCCGATCTTCTCCGCAATTGGCGCACACTGCACGGTCCTCGATTACAATGATAAGCAGCTTGAAGCGGAGCGCATCGTTTCAGAGCGTGAGGGTTACAGCGTTGAGATCGTAAAGGCCGACATGTCAAAGCCACTTCCTTTTGAAAGCAAGAACTTCGATATCATATTCAACCCGCCTTCGCTATGCTACATAGAGAAAGTCGAGCCACTTCTTTTTGAGTGTGCAAGGGTTTTAAAGGAAAGAGGAACACTCTTAATCACATTCGAGAACGGGATAAACTACATCACGGACGAGAACGATGAGTCGAAAATATCGCAGTCCCTCCCGTTCAACCCGATAAAAGATCCCACCCTTTTCAGGGAAGAAGACAGATATCAGTTCTCTCATAGTCTCACAGAGCAGATAGGAGGTCTTATCAAAGCAGGCTTCATAATCCGCGACATGTACGAGGACACCAATGGCTATGGCCTTTTTGATGAGCTGAACATCACATCATTCATAGCGATAAACGCTATCAAAGCACCATCAGAAGTATGGGAATCACTATCAGGGAAATGATAATCGATACAGTGCTTGCAAAGCCCTCAAGAGCCTCGTTTCCCTTTAATTCCTGACAGAATGCGGCAGCCGCACTGCTAATCGGTGCAAATGCCGTTATGGCAACCGCTTTCCTGACCTCATAAGGAAAATCGGTCATAGCATAGAAGAAATAAGCGATGAGAGAGGCAAGAGCCAGACGGATCAGGGAGACTATTACAACCTCTTTTAGGTTTTCCCTGCTGAATGTGAACTCAAACATGATTCCTATCATGAACATCGCGATTATGCCATTCGCAGGACTTATGGCACCTGCAAAATCGAACACGACGGATGGAAGGCGCAGTCCCAGAACCGCGAGTATGGTCATGATCGTATAAACGGCAACCGACGGTTTTGTAAAAACACTCAGTATTGATAGAGGAATGCTCCTTCCTTTCTTCCTTCCCCCCGTTGCCATCTCTGTGAAAACCAGGTTTCCACCAACACACATGAGAGCATTTCCCATATCGAAAAGACAGGTTGCAACCGTTCCTACAGCACCTAAAAAGCCCGAGACGAAAGGAAGAGTGAAATTCCCGATATTGTAAGCTGGAAGGTTGAGCATGTAGAAAATCCTCTCCTCCCTGCTCTTTCTCATTGTCATAAAATACCCTAAAGCACTCATGAACACAGTCGAAAGGAATCCGGCTGCAGTCAAAAGCATCATCGAGGGATCAAAGACATATGTTCTGAAAGATGATAAAATAGCCGCAGGAAGTGTTATGTTCATGATGACACGTCCAAGAACCTCCGCGTCCTCCTTTCTTAAAACCTTAAGCTTCTTAAGACCGTAGCCAAGAGCGATCATTCCGAAAAAATAGGACGCTCTGAGTATCACTTCCAGCATTCTCTTTCCTCCAAGGCTAAATAATACACGAATTCAGGCAAAAAGAAAGCTCCCGAAAAAGACGGGAGCGATAATTAGAAAGAAAGGAAATCAGAACTTGTAGCTGACTCCGGCCTTGATTGCCCATGGCATGATAGACTATTCCATGTCTACAGGGTCTGAAGAATGTCCGCCAGAAGATGTAACGCTCTGATTCAGCACATTGTATCCGATATCCGCACCTGCGAAGACCGTAAGATGATCGATAACATCAAACTGGAATCTTACCGAACCTAGAAGAGCTAACTGATGCGTACTCAGGCTCGATGTAAAACCAGCTACACTGCCAGATTCCGTAAAGAACTTATAGGACAATCCACCACCGGCAAGAATGTCGATCATATCTGAAAGCTCGCACTTATAATAAGCAAGAACATCTGCACCCATTCCTACTGTAGCATCACCATACTCTGGAATTAAGATGTCCATGCCTAATGCGGCATTAAGTGCAAAACTGTCTCCGAAGTAGAACATAGCATCTGCTTTGATAGGAACATAATCATATGTCTCAACTGAACCATAGTCAGTCTTAGGGAATATGACCTGCTCGTTGAATCCGCTCTGAAGACCAAGCATGATTTCCGTATCGGCTGCGAATGCGCCTGTTATTACGGAAGCGATTAACAAGATAACCAATAATGTTTTCTTCATTTTCACTACTCCCATTTGTTTTTAGTTTTTATCATTCTAACAGATATCTGCCATACAGGTTACTTAATTTTGTACAAATATTCAGAATAGAGAGAGCTGGCCATCTTTCAATGTTTTCATCTTGCGCTCAGTAATCTTATCATCGCTGCAGATTGTTCCTGTCAGTAGCGGTGATTCCCAGTCATGCATTTTTCTATTGCTAATCACATTGGTCGGATTGTAGTTGGCATAGCAGTACAGACAGCCGTTCTTACAGGTGTTGTACTCCCCGATATCGATGCTTGATACACAGCCACATTCAAGGCGCTGATTCTTATCCTTTCCAACGTTTAATGCGTACCCAGATATCCTCGAAAGAAGGCGCTCATCAACGCATCTTGAATGTTTTATGCCGTATTTTTCAAGATCGATTGCCTCTGCGCAAGTCTCCATCTCAAGACCGTATGCGTAAGCGATTGCAGAGAGTTCCCTTGCGAGGATGTCCATGTCATCCGCACTGAATTTCCTCAAGCAGAGGGAGACGGTATTGCGCTCAGTCCTCTGATAGAAATCGAGGAAGCTTATCACGACTTTCTCAGTATAAGGGGAAAGTTCCTTGGCCATATACTCAAATGCTGAGATATGATGGCTTATCGTCCACTCATCATTTAGTAGTATCGGGTCGTAGCGCCATATCACCTTATTCTTTTCCAATCTGCTCTGAGAGGGTTTTGAATGTTCCCATAATCTCTTTCTTCTCGGGAAGATTCTGCTCTATGTTTCTTCCATACGGGTTGAGTGTGAACTGGAAATAATATGCGTAATCTTTTAAGAGGTCGAGCCTGCTCATCATCGGAGAGGGATTCTTCGTCCAGAATACGATGCCGTCCACAACGCTAGGAGAAAGGGAAACCCTGCTTACCTGGTGTATGTTCATAGGATTCCGGACAAGGACAAAACCCTCGCTCAGCCTTCTGAAAAACCATTTGGAATAATATGACGGGATATCCGTCCTTCTGCTTGCACTTATAATCATCAGAAAGGTATCTCCTCTTTCTCTTTTTCTTTCTTACGGTAGAAATACATTATACAGGCATCATCTGATGTGTATTTCTTCACTTTGGGTTCGAGAATGCAACGATCCACATCCCATCCAGGACAATCGATTCTCTTGCAATCATCTCCACCCGCCTCCCCCTTCCTGTCACAATCAGCTTTGCAGGCAGCGCAGAGATTATCAAGAAGCTGTTCAGCTTCTACAAGATTATAGAGATGATTTCCTTTTGATACCACGCGAACGAGTCCCCTTTCATCCTTGCTGAGAGGATCCATCTCTATTTCCTTACTCATGTACCCGGTCTCCTTAAGCATATCATTGATCTTAGATAACCTTTCCTGATCCATTTCTTTTGACTTAGGATCCGTATCCCTGATTCTCGCAATGATAATGAATCTTCTTTTGTCTGAGATGATAGAGGCAAAGGATGAGGCGAAAGTCTCAATGTCATGCTTTTCTATCTCGCTAAGCGACATGGGGAAAGTGTAGATATCAGCTGATCGAATTTCCTCATTGGAAAAACCTTATCGCCACAGTTATGACAGCATACATTTGCTGATGACCTGTCATCTATCGAATTATTCATTCCGGTCCAATCCACGAGATTTGACATTGCCCAGTATCGAGCCTGATTCAACAACCAATCGAGAAAACCTTGAAGAATTCATATACTATTAACTATATTCTATGCATTTCCATACCTTTTGTTTCGTTTATAATTTCCGTTGAATCACGATTCTTCCGTGCGGCTGAAATATCTGGAGGATTTTTCTTCAGCTCTCGCAAATAATATATCTTATTGAATAAATCATCGCGTTCGTTTTCAGATAAGTTTTTAATATTTTCCAGCTCTTTAGCATAACCAGAAATAAGATCATCAGCGGAACAATAGAAGTCATAGTCATCCATGAAATTCTTATATGCTTCGAATTCAGATTCTGTACATTCAGTCATCAAATAAAGCTTTGGATTTTTCTCAAATTCTATAGCAGCTCCTTCAAAAAGCATTGCAGTAATCTCAATCTTATCTCCAGACTGAACGGGATAAATTCTCTTTGAGTTGAGCAGGCGTGGAGTTGGAAGCATATCCATCACTCTCCCATTTATCTTGACTAAAAAGTTTATTGTTTCAGTATTGAAATTGACCGATGAAGAAAACTCAAAAGGTAAAATATACTGATAGCCGTCAGGAACCGTAAATCTGTAAAGAACAACTTCCCAGCCGCCATGGCCTCCAAACATAGTTATACCATTTTGAATATACTCAAATGGCAACAAAGCAACCTTACCATTCACTTTCATACATTTTAAAACGTCAGCAAACTTTCCATATGTACCAAAGTCCATAATGTTGAAAAGCTCTATGCCGTTTCTTCTTCCACTCTCCATCCTCTCATAGCACAAGCCAATTGCAATATCATTGATAAGCAAACTGTCTTAGGTTGTATTTTCATAACAGATTTCAATTAGGTCTCCAGTCTCAAGCTTCAAAAGCACCGGTTCTGTAAACGAGACCCATGAATCCAACGAAAACTCAACTTTACCGTTTATGAGTATATACAATGCCCCTCCACCAAGAAGGACTGGAAAGAAAGGATAATCCATAAAAATGAGTATAGCCACACATTTAGGCTGTACCACCATTCTAGAGAGGACCTGACTGCCTTTTATCTCGGAGCATCTGACAATTTGAGGAAATATATCAAATTCATTAGCGATATTTCTCAATTTCGGCAACTGATGTATCCACTGTTCCTGATAATCAACTAATATTTTCTCCTGCTCCTTTGTCATAGACTTTCATGCTCCTGATATTTTAAGACGCAAGAATCTTTCCAGATGAACTTTAAAACTCTTCAAAGTCATACATATTAGCAAAAATTATAACTCATAGTATTGAAATTTGGGAGAATTTTCCGTAGAGCTTATAGCCACAGCTATGGCAGAGCCCATTTGTTGAGAGCCTGTCTATGACTGCTTTACAGAGGGGGCACTTTGTGGGGCTTTCATGGCCTGTGTTGCCTTTATAGATGAAAGGGATGCCACTCTTTAGAGCTTCATTGTAAATAAGGTCAAGAAATTCCTCACTTGTCGCTCTCCTGTCATCCATCATATATGCGGGAAAGAATCTTGTAAGATGCCAGACAGAGACACCGGCATCGTTGAGAAAAGCTCCAAGTTCTCTTATCATGCTTGGTGTGTGTATCCCCTCGATCACAAGTGTTGTGACTTCAATATGGGAGCCGTACTTAACAATCTTTTCTATCGCTTTTCTTACAGGAATCGAACTTCCTTTGACTATCTTCTGATAGAACTCCTCATCCCCTTTCAGATCGATATTATAAGCATCAATTACTGGCAGGATTCTTGAGAGGGCCTCGTCAGAGAAGCTTCCGTTGGAGACCATTATGTTTTCCAGTCCCTTCTTTCTTGCAAGATTCGCAGTACGCAGCATGTAATCCTGCCATACAAGGGGCTCTGAATACGTGTAGCTTATAGAAGGAGTACCTTCGCTTGCCGCAATTGCCACTACAGTCTCCTCATCTATCACAACATGTTCCCTATGATTTTGAGAAATCTCGCTGTTCTGGCAGAACGAGCAGAAGAAGTTGCACCCCTCCTCTGCTATCGAGAGCGTTTTTGTCCCCGGGTGAAAATGATAAAGAGGCTTCTTCTCAACAGGATCAATTGCAAATGCTGCAAGCATGCCGTAAAAGGGGCTGATTATACGTCCCCCCTCCCCTTTTCTTGAGCCGCAAAGCCCATACTTTCCATCGCTGATGCTGCAGTGCCGGTAGCAGAAATCACATCTCATCGCTAATCACCTCAGCCTGGAAAATATCAAAAGCTGCCCCTGGATTCTTATAGGCGTTCCTTTCAAGTCCCGCTTTCATTGAAAGCTCCTCAAGAAAAGTCCTCTCATCCCAGCCTGTCTCGGTGGCAACGGATGGAAGGAAAACCGCCCTTCTCCCATTTAGGCTCATAAGAAGGCCGTCCCTGCCGAGGGTGAACTCATCAAGGCTTTCAATCCTTCTCATCGGGCTTAAAAGTGATATCTCAATGCTAATATCCTTGACTTCCTCTTTTCTCAGCGGTGGGAATCTGTAATCATTGAATGCGGCATCGCGGACAAGGGAGGCTATCATCTTATATAGCGGTGCAATCGCGACCATGTAGCCTATGCATCCCCTTAGTGCACCTTTCTTTCTAAGTGTCACGAATGCTCCGCACTCAGTATCACTTTCCGGAATCTCAAGAGCGCCGGAATCAAAGAGCGATGAAAGGGCACGATACGCGAAATCAAGAAGCCTTCTCTTCTCCTCTTTGCTTTTTACTGTTTCCATCTCTTTTCTGCCTCCTGCTATCTTTTATATTGCGGCTTATGGTGCATTACTTCCAGAACACATCGAAATAGGAAACGAAATCATCAGCACAATCCGGGTATACATCATACGAGGTATAGTGGTCTCCCACCTCTCCTTTCAGACCTTTCAATTTAGCCGCATAAGAAAGTATCATCGCACCGGCTATGCCGCATATTGTGGTATTCTCATGAATGGAGAAAACACCCTCCGTATCTCCGGCAGCAAGAGAGGAAGCGATTTTATAGTCGCTATCCTTCACTCTCTCTAGTGCATAATTGCCATATGGGGTATAGCCGAAACGCCTGCCGTAATGGGTAAAATCACTACTTGCGATAAATGCGGTCTTCTCATCCATCAAAGCGGCAATGGCCTCTCCCCTTTTCACAACATCATCATGGCTTTTAACCCTGGATAGCAGCGCATAGGAGACGGAGAGCTTCTTTTTTGCAACAAATGGAAGAAACATCTCTATCCCGTGCTCACGGGAAACGGCATCATCGAAAGGAACGGATGAAAGAGGAAACGGGAAATTGGTAATTAGGCCGTATGGAGTCTCGGAGCGAGAAAACGATGAGCTATAAAAAATGCCATCCATAAGAGGATAGTAATGTGACGGGCTTATGATTATCACACGCTGTATCTCTTCCCTCAGATTCTGAAAGAAGGCGCTTATAAGCGGAGCGCTGTAAATGAGCCCTGCATGAGGAAGGATTGCCGCCCTAATCTCCCCGCTGCCATCGGTTTTGCAAAGCCTATCCAGATCACTGACATCTTCCGGATACCACGAACCTTTATACGAGGCCTTTCTTATCATAATACTCTCCCCCTTCCATGATAATCCAAAACGGGAAGGAAGAAACAATATTTTTTAAAAACCTCTTTCTCATTTCACCCCTTTCCTATATCATCTTTTTGATAATCATTTCTATTTAGGAAAGCTAATGACAATAATCAAAAGAGACGGAAAGAAAGAGAATTATGATTCCCAGAAGATCGTGAATGCCATGAGAAAGGCATTCTCAGCCTCCGGGGAGAAGTGTGATGAGAAAACCCTTTCCCTCCTTCTTGATACTGTCGAGGAGAAGCTCGGCAAGAAGGAAGGTTCTGAGGTCGAGACAATACAGGACAAGGTGGAAGAAGCCCTCATGGAAAAGGGGTTCTTCAAAACCGCAAGGGGCTACATACTCTTCAGAGAGGAGAGAACGAGACTCAGGGAGGAGAGAGCGAATCTCATAGCCGCTTTCAAGGAAGAGGACATAGAGAGCTCTCTCATCCGCATACAGAAGGAGTTTCCGCAGCAGGAGTACTCGCTGAGGATACTTGAGAACAAGTTCCTCTCTTTCTATAAGGGCGGAATGAGTGATAAGGAAAAGAGGGATGCTCTTATCAAGGCAGCTGTAGAGCTCACGAAGCCTGAGTTCCCGAAGTGGGAGATAATCGCAGCACGCTTTCTGAACTACTCTTTCAAGAAAGATCTCAGATCTTCGATGGAAAAGAGGCACATTTCATCCTTCTATGATAAGATCTCGTACCTTGCATCTGAGGGTCTCTACGGAACATACATCTTAAAAGGCTATTCAAAAGATGAGATAGAGATGGCCGTGACTTTCATAGACGAGGAGAGGGAGAACCTTTTCACATATGCTGGCCTTGAGCTCCTTTTAAAGCGCTATGTCATAAAAAGCCATCAGGGAGAACTTCTTGAGACCCCGGAGGAGATGTTCCTCTCAATAGCACTTCACCTCGCTATAAATGAGACGAAGGACAGGATGGGCTATGTGAAAAAATTTTATGACATGCTATCCCGGCTTCAGGTCACAATGGCGACCCCAACGCTATCTAATGCGAGAAAGCCTTTCCATCAGCTCTCATCCTGCTTCATAGATGTCGTACCAGACAGTCTCAACGGGATATACAGAAGTCTCGATAATTTCGCCAAGGTATCTAAATATGGCGGGGGGATGGGACTCTATTTTGGAAAAGTAAGGGCGAACGGCTCTGCCATAAGGGGCTTTGAAGGTGCCGCTGGCGGCATAATACGCTGGATCAGACTTGTAAACGACACCGCCGTAGCCGTGGATCAGCTCGGAGTGAGAAGCGGGGCTGTCGCGGTATATCTGGATGTCTGGCATCGTGACCTTCCCGAATTCCTGAATCTCAGGACCAATAACGGGGACGACAGGATGAAAGCCCACGACGTATTTCCAGCAGTCTGTTACCCCGACTATTTCTGGCGTCTTGCAAAGGAGAATCTGGACGCGCCCTGGTACATGATGTGTCCTCATGAGATTCTGACGATAAAAGGGTATGCTCTTGAGGACTACTGGGGAGAGGAATGGGAGAAGAGATACCTTGACTGCGTTAAAGACTCGAGAATCAGAAAGAGGGTCATGAGCGTAAAGGAGATTGTACGCCTCATACTTAAGAGTGCGGTTGAAACCGGTACCCCGTTCGCCTTCAACAGGGATGCTGTAAACAGGGCCAATCCGAATAAGCATGTCGGAATGATCTATTCGTCAAACCTCTGCACCGAGATTGCACAGAACATGTCCGCAATAGAGGAAATATCCATAAAGATGGAGAGCGAGGACGGGGATCCTGTGATCGTGACGAAGACAAGGCCTGGAGATTTCGTCGTCTGCAATCTCGCCTCCCTTTCCCTTGGAAACATAGATGTGAGAAAAGAGGGGGAGCTGGAGGGCATCGTAAGGACCGCCGTAAGGGCGCTTGATAACGTCATAGATCTCAACTTCTACCCTCTTGAATACGCCAAATACACGAACAGGCGATACCGCGCAATCGGTCTCGGGGTATCGGGATACCACCATATGCTCGCAAAGAACGGAATCAGATGGGAAAGCCAGGAGCACCTTGATTTCGTCGATAAGGTGTTCGAGCGTATAAGCTTTGCCGCCATAGACGAGTCTAGCGAGATTGCAAGCGAGAAAGGCTCATACGAGTTCTTCCTGGGCTCCGAATGGGAAAGCGGCCTTTTCTTCAGAAGAAGGGGTTACGAGAGTCCGGAGTGGAAGGCGGTTGAAAAGAAGGTTAAAGAGTACGGCATGAGAAACGCATACCTTCTCGCCATCGCACCGACAAGCAGTACTAGCATCATCGCGGGAACAAGCGCAGGAGTCGACCCTGTCATGAAGAGATTCTTCTATGAGGAGAAGAAGGGAGAGATGCTTGCACGACTTGCACCCGAACTTAGTCCTCAGACTTGGTGGTATTACAAGAACGCACATGAGATCGACCAGAGCTGGTCCGTCCTTGCCTCTGCCATAAGACAACGTCACATAGACCAGGCTCAGTCGATGAACCTATACATAACGAACGATTACACGATGAAACAGGTACTCTCTCTTTACCTGCTCGCATGGGAGAAAGGCGTCAAGACGATTTACTACATCAGGAGCAAGTCGCTTGAAGTTGAAGAGTGCGAGTCCTGCTCATCCTGAGGAGATACTATGGAAGAACTGAAACATAAGCCCCTCTTCAATCCTGAGGGGGATACGGATGTGCTAAAAAGGCGCATGATCGGTGGTAACACCACGAATCTCAACGATTTCAACAATCTCAAATACACATGGACCAGCGACTGGTACCGACAGGCCATGAACAACTTCTGGATTCCGGAGGAGATCAATCTCAATCAGGACCTCAAGGATTACCATAAGCTCCTTCCCGCAGAGAGGAAGGCTTATGACAAGATCCTCTCATTCCTTGTCTTCCTCGACTCGCTCCAGACTGCGAACCTGCCTAACGTAGGAGAGTACATCACGGCAAACGAGGTCAACCTCTGCCTGCACATCCAGACATTCCAGGAGTGCATACACTCGCAGAGCTACTCGTACATGCTCGATACCATCTGCTCTCCGAACGAGAGGGACAGCATACTCTTCCAGTGGAAGGATGATGAGCACCTTTTAAGGAGGAACACGTTCATCGGGGCCTGTTACAACGATTTCCTGGAACACAGGGACCTTTTCCATCTTATAAAGGTGATGTTCGCGAACTACATTCTCGAGGGCATATATTTCTACTCCGGTTTCATGTTCTTCTACAATCTCTCAAGAAACGGGAAGATGCCAGGCTCGGCACAGGAGATAAGGTACATAAACCGTGATGAGAACACCCATCTCTGGCTGTTCAGGAACATAATACTTGAGCTTAAGAAGGAAGAGAGCGAGATGTTCACTCCAGATAAGATAGAAGTATACAAGGCGATGCTTGAAGAGGGAGTGCGACAGGAGATCGAATGGGGGCACTACGTCATAGGAGACGAGATCCCGGGGCTCAATAAGAAGATGCTCACAGATTATATCACATACCTTGGGAACCTGAGGTGGACGAGTCTTGGATTCGATACCCTCTACCCCGGATACGAGAGTGAGCCAGAGGACATGGCATGGGTCGGCCAGTATTCGAATGCGAACATGGTTAAAACCGACTTCTTCGAAGCGCGAAGCACCGCATATGCGAAAGCGACCGCGCTCGTTGACGACCTATAATATTTTCCTACCCTTTACGAATTTGGCTTTGAGAGGACTGCCCGCCCTGCGGTAGGCATAGAGCTCAAGACGTTCTGAAAGGGAGAGCTCTTCATATATGGAGGTGTGGATGCCAGAGGTGTCTAGAACAAGGATATCGGCATCCATGCCCTCATCGAATGA
Organism: uncultured Spirochaetaceae bacterium; assembly: GCA_944389025.1. Lineage (GTDB taxonomy): Bacteria > Spirochaetota > Spirochaetia > Sphaerochaetales > Sphaerochaetaceae > Ornithospirochaeta. Next base: position 46,569 of record CALXKU010000009.1, on the reverse strand, counting down.
GCCTACAGAGCCGAAGAACGAGCCGGCCATACGGGTTGCGATGTAAAACACCTCAGAAAATGTAAGAGGCCTCATTGTACTATCCACATAGCGGTAGTAGAGCTTGCTGACCTCTACGGCATGGGTCATCATCCTCATGATTGAGAGGCTCGAGCCGCCTGCGACATCCGTTGCGAGAGCTATCTTTATGCCACTGTCAAGCATCTTCCTCACAGGTGCGATCCCGCTTGAGAGATTGCTGTTGCTCGACGGGCTGTGAGCAACATATATATTAGAGTTCTTTAGCAGTTCATACTCCTCATCGGATGGCCATACGACATGCGCCATGATTGTTTTCTCCCTGCCCCAGAGCCCATGCGCCCTATATGCGTCCGCATAGTTCCTGCTCTCAGGAACAAGCTCTCTCACCCACTCTATCTCGCTTATGTTCTCATCGAGATGGGACTGTACTGGGAGGTGACGACTCTCCGATATCTTTCCAAGCTCAATTAAAAGCCTCTTTGAGCATGATGGGATGAAGCGGGGGGTGATTATAGGACGGACATTCTTAAAATCCTTCATCCTCTCAATGAATGAAATGGTTGATGAGATCGACTCCTCGGTATCCTCAGTAAGGTAATCTGGAGAGTTTGAATCCATGTTCACCTTTCCCACATACCCTGAAAGCCCGCTCTCCTCAAGCATGGAAGAAAGAAGCAGAGAGGCATCCTCATGGATTGTCGCAAAGGCAGAGAAACGTGTAGTCTCGCTTTGAACCAGATCTGATACGAATATGGAGTAAGCCTTTCTCGCATAGGACAGATCCGCGTATTTCCCCTCCTCTGGGAATGTATGGCTGTTAAGCCACTCAAGCAGCTCCTTATCCATAAAGAGGCCTGCAAACTGGTACTGCGGAGCATGAAGATGCAGATCTATGAGACCGGGAATTATAAGGCAGCCATCATAATCAAGCACAGCTGTGGATGCTGGAATGCGGGAGGTGATCTCCTCCACCTTTCCGTCTCTTACGACAAGATAAGAATCCCTTTCTTCCCTGATTCTCCTCTCCTCATCCGCATAGAGGATGTCACCATGCAAAACATAAAAGTCCTTCATACTCTCCTCCTTTCCAGTGCCATGACCCAATAATATACTACCATACAAATGACAAAAATGAACAATATGCTGTTTTTCACCCTTTCATATGTATGATGGAAATTGAAAAGAGCATGCTGGAGAGGTTCGGCATACGCTACCTGATGCCGAATCAGATAGCAGTCATAGGAAACATAATTGAGAACAGCGGAAAAGATGAAAGGACGGACAGCATAACGGTTCTTCCAACAGGAAGCGGAAAGAGCCTATGCTTCATGATTCCAGCCCTCCTCTTCAAAGAGAGCTACACCATACTGCTCTATCCCCTTCTTTCCCTTATGAATGATCAGGCGAGAAGGCTTGAAGAGGCTAAGATACCATATTCCATGATAAAAGGCGGGATGGGGAGGGATGAGAAGATGAGGGAGCTTGATAGGCTTAGAAAAATGGAGGCGAGCATACTCATCACGAACATAGAGAGCCTGATAATCCTTGGAAAGAAAGATTCACTCTCCTTTTTAAGAGGAAGAACGGAGCTCTTCGTAATTGATGAGGCGCACACGGCCATCTCATGGGCCTCCTTCCGTCCAGCGATGAGAGAAATCGGGAGGATAAGCAGAGAGATAGGAGCTCATCAGAGACTTCTCTTCACGGCAACAGCCGATGAGAGCATACTTGAGGCATTGAAACACGACGTGCTATCAAATCCGAAGGCATCACTGCTAAGGCTTTCTGCGGACAGGGCGAACATTTTCTACTCATCAAGACGAAGCCTATCAAAAAGAGCTGATATCATAGCCCTTCTTAGAAAAAACGAAAGCCGACCAGCCCTCGTATTCTGCAACTACAGAAAGGAGTGCGAAGAGTATTACGATAAGATAAGAGGGACATATGATTCCTTTTTCTACCATGCGGGACTTGAAAAGGAGGAGAAGATCCGCCTTGAAAAAGAGTTCAGGAAAAGCCGGGAGGCTGTAATGTTCGCCACAAACGCATACGGCCTCGGGGTAGACAAGAAGGACATAAGAACGGTCATACACATTCACGCTCCGGATGATGCTGCAGCCTTCTTGCAGGAGGCAGGACGCGGTGGAAGGGATAACGGCTTTACAAGGAGCATAGTCCTCTACAGTGAAAGTGATAAGGGAAAGCTCAAAAGGGTTTTTTCCGGGAAAAAGTGCATAAGAGCAGAACTTCTGCGTCTCATGGGAGAGAAAGATAAAGAGGACTGCGCATTCTGCTCGAAATGCCTTGGCGAGGATGAGACGGCAGAGGGGGAGAAGGAAATACTTTCCCTGGTAAGTCGCCTTCCCCTCATTCTTACCAAAAACTCCCTTTTCACGTTGCTATCGCTCAGAAAGCTCAGGACATGGGATGAAAGAGAAATAAGAGAGGCAATCAGGACACTAATCAAGGAGAGAAAGATAATCGTGGTATTGGGGCACCTTATAAGGGGAAGGAAGGCAAAATGAACTTTCATTTTCACCGCCTTCTTGCTATCATTGAGGAAAAGGAGGAGCAAATGTTTGATAAACTGCATGCAGAGTACCCGCTGCTCTATGGAAGAAACTACGATGAGAAGGATATGGATGAGCGTTTCTCATCACTTGTGAAGAAACACGAGGAGCTTTTCAATAGGACTGACATCATGATTTTCTCCGCCGCAGGCAGGAGTGAGATAGCAGGAAACCATACGGACCACAACCTTGGACTCGTAATCGGAGCCACGATCAATCTCGATACGATCGCCTGTGTCTCCAAGAGAGATGATGAGAGGGTAATAATAGCCAGTGAAGGCTTCCCGGTCGTCGATGTCGATATCTCAGACCTTGAGGTCAAAGAGGAAGAGAAGAACACGACTCATGCCCTTATAAGGGGAATCGCAAGGGCATTCAAGGACAGGGGATACAAAGTTAGCGGCTATCAGGCGAACACAACAACAAGGGTACTTAAAGGTTCCGGCCTTTCAAGCTCCGCAGCAATCGAGGTTCTTGCAGCAGAAATCTTTAACAACCTCTACGCTTCAGACAGTCTCAGTCCGGTGGAGATCGCAAAGATCGGACAGTATGCGGAGAACGTGTACTTCGGAAAACCGAGCGGACTTCTGGATCAGATGAGCTGCGCACATGGCGGAATCGTCGGTATTGACTTCAAGGATCCGAAGAATCCTGTCGTCACACCACTCGAAATAGATTTCGAAGAGCATGGCTATGCGATGATCATCACGGATACGAAAGGCAACCATGCGGATCTCACGCATGAGTATGCTGCCGTCCCTCCAGAGATGAGGATGGTTGCCGCATATTTCGGCAAGAACAATCTCAGGGAGGTCTCCTACTCCGACTTCATCAGCAATATCGCAGATATAAGGAAGAAGGTTGGCAACGACAGGGCGATTCTGAGAGCCTATCATTTCTTCAAGGAGAATGAGAGGGTTTCAATGATGCTCAAAGAGCTGAAAGAGGAAGCGATCGACACTTTCCTCATGCTTGTTGAGGAGTCCGGCAACTCGTCCTACAAGTATCTGCAGAACGTATACCCATCCAGTGCACCGGAGGACCAGGGGCTATCAATCGCACTTGCAATGAGCGAGGACGTACTTGACGGGGACGGTGCGAGCCGTGTGCACGGGGGCGGATTCGCAGGTACGATCCAGGCCTATGTTCCACTCTATCTCGTGGATAAGTACGTAGAGAGGATGGAAAGCATTTTCGGCAAGGGCTGCTCTACCCGCATCGAGATCAGGAAGAAACCTGTTTCCCGCATTTTCTAAAAAAAGAAATCCGTCCTGAAAGGAGAAGTTCAGACAGGACGGCAAAGCCTAAAGGGCTTTTCTTAGCGTGGTGATTGCTCTTTCATAGGAGCGTCTTATGGATGCATAGCTCATATTGAGTTCCTCAGAGAGGGCAGAGCGCGATTTCCTTTTCTCTCCGAATGAGCCGAAAAAGCTGTTGAGTATGTAACGCTCATTTCTTGGAAGGCTGTCCATGCCCTTCTGAATCTTTTCCAGCATGATGTCATCAAGCACCTTCGGAGAGAAATCCTCAGAGCCGATAAAATCCAGATAGCTTGTCTCATCAGTCTCCTCATCCAGGGAGAGGGAATGCGACATGCTTCTCAGACTTCTGAGAAACCTTATCTTCTTCTGACTGAGGCCAGAGACCTCAGCCAGGCTCTCATAATCATCCGAGTCAACCTTCTCCTCCGCCTTCTCAAGCACTTTCAGCTGCTCTATCCTGTGCTTTGGAAACCTTATGAGCCTTGAGCTCTCGCTTAAAAGCTTCCTGAGAGCGATTCTCATACCGTTCTCGATATAAGAGGAGAATGCTGTCCCCTTACTCTCATCAAAGGAGGCGATGGCATTTATCATGCCGATCCTGGCCTCCTGCTTGAAGTCTTCCAGTTCAAGTGAATCCGATTCCGATGTCCCGTAATAGAGATATGAAAGTTTCGTTATAAGCGGCTCATATGCTTTCAAGAATTCCTCTGTTTCCTTTTTCGTGCAATCCATTTTTTCCTCGCTCTGAGAATACTATGAGGCATATAGCTGGACATATGTTGTCCAACAATGTATATTTTTTCGCCTTGAAAGCTTTTTTCCCCAGTGCTATAAAAAAAACATGGAAAGGACTATCAGCCTGACGAGGGGAAGCATCAGAATCAATCTTGTTAAGTTCGCGATGCCGCTCTTTCTCGGCAACCTCTTCCAGCAGCTTTACAATGCCGCAGACAGCCTGATCGTAGGCAATTTCCTTGGCTCAGAGGCCCTGGCGGCAGTCTCCTCCTCCAGCCCGCTCATTTTCATGATGATAGGTTTTTTCAACGGACTTGCGATCGGGGCCGGTGTCGTGATCTCCCGCGCCTATGGGGCCGGGGATGATGGCGACCTTGAGAAAGCGGTACATACTGATATCGCATTCGGACTCATTTCCGGACTCGTTCTAACCGTCTTCGCGTCCCTGTTCACACCCTCGATCCTTGCTCTGATGAAAACACCAGAAGACATAATGCCGAACAGCATAGCATATTTCCGTGTCTACAGCCTTGGTATCCTCTTTTCCCTGATGTACAACTTCCTCATGGGGATAATGAACGCGGTCGGTGACAGCAAGCATCCGCTATATTATCTCATAATCTCGTCAATTACGAACGTTGTGCTCGATTTGCTGTTTGTCGGTGTTCTTGGACTGGGAGTGGGATCTGCAGCGTTTGCTACCATAATAAGCCAGGCTATCAGCTCCCTGCTCTGCTTCATACGCCTCATGAGGATAAGAGAGAACTATAGGATCCGCATAAGAAGCATAAGGATTGACGGCCCGACGCTTAGACGTATCATACGTTTCGGACTTCCATCGGGCATACAGAACTCAGTAATCGGATTTGCAAACACAATCGTGCAGACGAACATAAACACGTTCTCTTCTTTCGCGGTCGCAGGAAGCGGAGCATATTCGAGGATTGAAGGTTTCGCGTTCCTACCCATCACCTCATTCTCCCTTGCACTGACAACATTCACAGGGCAGAATCTCGGAGCAAGGGAATACGAGAGAGCAAAGAGAGGAGCTCTTTTCGGCATACTATGTTCAATAGTGATGGCCGAAGTGATCGGACTGCTGTTCTTCATTTTTGCGCCACACCTGATAGCCCTCTTCAACGGCAGAGCCGAAGTTGTGGCATACGGGACGAGACAGGCGAGAATTGAGAGCCTTTTCTATCTTTTTCTCGCCCTAAGCCATGCTATAAGCGGTGTGCTCAGAGGAAGCGGTAAGGCTGCCATTCCGATGATAATAATGTTCTCCGTCTGGTGCTTCCTTCGCGTTGCTTATATCACAATCGCACTCTCTATAAGTCACAACATAGAACTGATTTACTCTGCTTACCCCGTCACATGGACGATATCTTCCATTCTTTTCATCATATACATGAAAAAAGCGGATTGGCTTCATGGACTTGAAAAAAGATGATTACTCTCTTGCCTTTTTTTCTCACAGATGGGACTCTTAATATAAAGAGAGAAAAGAATGAGTCTTATCAGTGAAAGTGACATGGAGGCCTTGGCAGCCCTTTATGAGGAGAAGGATTTCAAAAGAGCCGCAAAACGTCTGAGAGTCAGTGAGAGCGCGCTCAAGACGAGGATCTCATCCATTGAGGAGAGGGCTGGGATAAGCATCGTCACCTCAGCAAAAGAGGAAGGGGCCATATTCACCAATGCTGGAAAAAGCCTGGCAGAGGATTTTGCTTTCGTCATCCGCTATATCATCAGTGCAATGGAGAAAGCCAGGATGATTGAAGCCGAGGATGAGAGCAGGATACGCATAGGCATGTCAACGTTCTCCCCAAGGAAGGAGTTCGAATCTGCTCTCGAGACTTTGAAAGACCGTCTGTCCCCCCTATCCTGCCAGACTGTTCACTTCTACTCGATGGAAGAGACTCTCAGGAACCTGGAAAGCCACGTAGATGTGCTTACGAGCTTCTATGATGATAGGCTACTTAAGAAATACTCGCTCTCTGCGATTGAAATGAGAAAGGAAAAGCTGATGGTAGCCATGAGGAAGGATTGCCAGCTTGCTGAAATCCCCCTCCTCGATATGGAAGATCTCTATGGTAAGCGGCTATACATTCAGAAGAAAGGTTATCTCAGATCGTTCGACCAGCTTAGATCAGATATCGCGGAATACCATAGAGAGATCGATGTTATCACATTCGATTCCTACTCCGAAGCTCTTGAGCAGAAGGTTGAGGGGGAGGATGCCCTTCTCTTATCATTCCAGTCTCTGGAAGAGAATCTGGCACACCTTACACTGAAACCCGTGCTATGGAATTACAGCTCATCATTCGGCATTCTTTATAAAAAGGAACCGAAGAGCAAGGTGGCCTCCTTTATCTCCGTACTGAAAGAGTCTGGAAAAATGTAAGGCTCATCTTTCGCTTACAATTTGAGGTGGAGATGGATTTTATCCCCATTTCGTTGTATCATCTGTTCTCATGGATATGAACGATTTGATTGAGAAACTGCTTGAGGATGATGAGTACAGGGCTCTTCTTGAGCGCATCACCTCATCCACCCCGCTAGAAAAGGAAGATGCGCTCTGTGTTCTTCTTTCACTCAGTTACATGAACGACGGAAGGGAAAAAGAGGCCATAACGCTTCTTAAGCCACTTCATGAGAAGTATGGTTCTACTCCGGAGGTATCATACTGGTACTCCTCCGCCCTTCTCCCTGTCGCAGAAAGCGTGGAGGAAATCGTAATGGCGAAAGGACTGATGCTCGATGCCCTCTCCTCCTCTTTAAAAGGGAAAATGAGGGAGGATGCACTACTTAAGCTCGCCTATGCGGAAGAAAAACTGGACGAGTTGACCCGATAGGAAAAACTAGAGGGTGACAAAGTGCGTTAAAATTATTATATTATGGTGGTTTAAAGTAATATAAAGATAACGAAGTATAAAGGAAGGACAGAAATGATTGTCAAACAGAGTACGAAGGCATTAGAGAACTCACAGCTGGCGCTTACGATCACAGTTGACAGCGCAAGCATTGAAGAGGCATATCAGAACAGGCTGAAGAAATACCAGGCGGAACTCCAGCTGCCAGGATTCAGAAAGGGAAAGGCTCCTCTTAGCGTGCTTGAGAAGAAGTACGGCGACTCAATCAGGGAAGAGAGCACCTTCCAGAGTCTCGAGAATGCCCTTGAAGAGGCTTATAAGACAATGGATGACAAGGATAAGCCGCTTCCATACTCAACACCTGTACTGCAGGATGAGGAGGCTCTCATTCCTTTCAAGAAAGGAGAGGACGTCACATTCACAGTTCACTATGATGTAAGACCTGTCGTAGAGGTTGAGAACTATAAGGGCAGGGAGATCGAGGTTGATGCCGTAGAGGTTTCCGAAGAGGATGTGGATGCAGAGATTCAGAAGCTCAGAGAGCAGAATGCGATTGTCAAAACGAAGGATGGTGCTCTTGAGAATGGTGATATCGCAACAATAGACTACACAGAGCTTGATGAGAACGGAGAAGAGAAGAAGGATACCGAAAGAAAGGGCTTCACATTCACTCTCGGCAGCGGCTACAACTACTACATGATCGATGAGGATATCATCGGCATGAAGAAGGGAGATGAGAAAGTCATCGAGAAGACATACAAGGATGACATCTCAAGCCCACTCGCAGGAAAGAGCGTTAAGCTGAAGGTCAAAATCAACGAGGTCAAGCTCAGAGAGCTTCCAGAGGTCGATGACGATTTCGCTCAGGATGTGAAGGAAGAATACAAGACTGTTGCCGACCTTAGAAAGGCTACAAGAGATAAGCTTGAGAAGGAAGTTGATGACGCTCTTAAGAACATCAAGATCAACAGCCTCATGGACAAGCTTGTCGAGGAGACGAAGTTCGATGTTCCAGAGTCCATGATCAAGACACAGCTTGAGCAGGCATGGAGGAACTTCATCCAGCAGTCCGGACTTGATGAGAAGACGTTCAACAAGTTCATGGAAATGCAGAGCCAGAGCAAGGATGCCATCCTTGAGGAATGGAAGCCAAGCGCAGTAAAGGAACTGCGTGAGCAGCTGATTCTCGATGCGATTAAGAACAAGGAGAACTTCGCCCTTGATGAGGAGGAGTTCAAGAAGGCTTGCGATGAGCAGCTTAAGAACGTCAGCGAGGAGAACAAGGAGTTCTATAAGGACATGATCAAGGATGACATGCAGTTCGCAAAAGTCGTTCCGTTCCTCCTTGAGAACAACAAGTTCAAAGACGGGAAAGAGAAGAAGAGTTACAAGGAATTCTTCAACAAATAAGATCTTTTCCCTAATAAATGTGTACAATCGGAGGAGTTTTCCTCCGATTTGTAATCTTTAACCTTTTTTAGGAGTTCTGATGAAAGAAAGAATGCACAATCTTGTCCCCTACGTCGTTGAACAGTCGGGAGCAGGAGAAAGACAATATGACATATTCTCACGCCTTCTGAAAGATCGCATCATTTTCCTTGACGGGGAGATAACGGATGCGAATGCGGACCTGGTGGTAGCACAGCTTCTTTTTCTCGAGGGAGAGAATCCAGAAAAAGAGATCAGCATGTATATCAACAGCCCGGGGGGAAGCGTTACCGCGGGTCTTGCGATATATGACACAATGCAGTATGTATCCTGCCCCATCAGAACACTTTGCATGGGCCAGGCATGCTCCATGGCAAGCCTGATTCTCGCAGCAGGAAGCAAGGGTAAGAGGAGCATACTCCCGAATGCCCGTGTCATGATTCACCAGCCGTACGGAGGAGCAGAAGGTCAGGCGACGGATATCATAGTCGCGAACAGGGAGCTCCAGAGAATCAAGGAAGTGACTACTAAGATTCTTTCCAAACACACCGGAAAGGATAAGGATGAGATTCTCCGTGATATCGAGAGAGACTACTACATGGACGCAGAAGAGGCCATGAGGTACGGTATCGTAGATTTTGTTGTAGAAGAGAGAAACTGATGGCAAGAGTTAGATACTGCTCCTTCTGCGGAAGGAGTGCTGAAGAGGCTGGGCAGCTTATTACAGCCAGCGGGGTTGCAATCTGTCATGACTGTGCCGCGACATGCATGGAGATGTTCAAGAATCAGCAGACAAGAAGCGATGAGCTCTCTACTGAGCTGAGCGAGGTCCCCACACCGAAAGAAATCAAGGAATACCTTGATGAGTATGTAATTGGACAGGATCAGGCTAAAAGAGTCCTTTCTGTCGCTGTTTACAACCACTATAAAAGGGTTCTCAACAAGGACAGGATAGAAAGCGAAGGTGTTGAGCTTGAAAAATCCAACATCCTTTTAATCGGTCCTACAGGAACCGGAAAGACACTGCTTGCAAGAACGCTAGCAAAGAAACTCAGCGTTCCTTTCGCAATTGCGGATGCTACCACCCTAACTGAGGCAGGCTATGTCGGAGAGGATGTGGAGAACATCCTTTTAAAGCTCATAGATGCGGCAGATTACAACATAGAGAAGGCCCAGAAAGGCATAATCTTCATAGATGAGATCGATAAGATTGCAAAGAAGGGAGAGAATGTCTCAATAACCCGTGACGTCTCGGGAGAGGGAGTTCAGCAGGCTCTGCTTAAGATCATCGAGGGCACGATGGCCTCCGTCCCGCCACAGGGAGGAAGAAAGCATCCGAACCAAGAGATGATCAAGATCAACACCAGGGACATACTCTTCATCTGTGGAGGAGCTTTCGTAGGCCTGGACAAGGTCATAGAGAGAAGGACCGCGACATCCACGTTCGGCTTCGGCACCACTGTCAGCAAAAAGAGCAACGAAGAACTCAAGGAGATTTATGCGGAGCTGCTTCCGGACGACCTTATCAAGTTCGGTCTCATTCCTGAGTTCATAGGAAGGCTTCCAATACACGTAACACTTGATGATCTCAAGGTTGAGGACCTCAAGAGAATCATCGTCGAACCAAAGAACTCGATTATCAAGCAGTACCAGGCATCATTCAAGCTTGATGGAATCGATCTTGAGTTCACCGATGACGCAATCAGTGCAATCGCGGAGAAGGCAATCAGCCAGAAGACGGGAGCAAGAGGGCTCAGAAGCATAGTAGAGAACATCATGCTGGATATCTCATACGATCTTCCTTCAATTGCCGATGTCACAAAGGTCATCGTCACAAGGGAGAATGTCGAGAAAAATACCAGACCTACGGTTTTAATAAATGGAAAAGAAGAAAGACTTATTCCCTCCGGTCTCTGATGATATCATCAAAGCGATAAGGGAAAGCGATGCTGTCGCCATAACATCTCATGTGAATCCTGACGGGGATGCGGTTTTCTCATCCCTTGCCATGGCTAGGATTCTCTCAGCACTTGGTAAGAATGTACGTCTTTTCAATGATGGGCCATTCAAGCGTAAGGAGATAATGGAGTATGAGAGCCTTTTTTCAACCTCGGTTGATGATGCTTTCCTCGCTCTTGAGCCCCTTGTCATAGTCCTTGACTGCTCCACGGAGGACAGGCCGGGAAATGTCTATCAGGTACTTCGTGGTAACATGGTGATCGTAATCGACCACCATGCCTCGGGTACCCCTTTTTATAAAGAAGAGCTTTCATACATACTCCCCCTCTCCCCTTCCACCACCCTTCTTGTCGATGAGATAAGGAAGGCTCTTGGCATTCCCTTAGATAAAACCCTTGCAGAATACCTTCTCTCTGGTTTTCTTACGGACACCGGATTCTTCCATTTCATATCCGACGTCCAGGCACCGTCAAGCTTTGAGAAGGTCACCTCTTTCATAAAGGAGGGTCTCAATCCATATGAACTTTATGACAGGATGCATGATGGCAGAAAGCTTGAGGATGTGAAAAACGTAGCAAGCATAATAGAAAATAGCGAGTCATGCCTCGACGGTAAGGTGATTATCGCATATGAGAGGAAGGACTACCAGGGTACTGAGCGTCTAGGGGATTCGGTATACCCCAGCCTTTTGGAGTGCGAGGGAGTCAAGGCTGTCATTCTCATAAAAGAAAAAGAGGATGCAATAGAGTTCGGTTTCAGAGCAAAGAGAGGAAGCGGACTCGATGTAGGATCTCTCGCCTCATCCCTCTCAGGAGGGGGGCATGCCCTGGCAGCCGGGGCAACGGTAAAAGGACTAAAGCTTGGAGAGGCTAAAGCATTCATCCTTGAGAAGATTGCACTACTTATCTGATTATTTCATATATTATATAGAATTATTTTTTTATGTATCAAATCTTCCATTTTCCTTTCCCCTTTCTTGCAGATATTCTTCAGGAGGGAAAAATGGAAGATTATTTCTCGCCAGAGGCAAACGAGACTCTTACCCGTGATGTGATAATCTATAACGGTATGAGAGATGGAGATAAGAAGGATGAGATTGAAAGAAAGCTCATTTCTAAAATGGAAATGCTGATATTCCTCATCCCGCTGAGAAACGGATACCTCTCAAGGGAGGATATCACGGAGTTCTATCTCCAGCAGAGAGTGAAAGCACGGGAGATAATCAGATGCTATGTGATATCGAAAGTGAGCTTCATGCACTATCTGACACAGGTTTTAAGAAAAAGGGCGCGCATATTCATTCTTCAGAAATACAAGGAGAAGCGTAATGAGATCCTGCTTGAAAGCGTAGAATATGACAGTACCGTTTATGATGGCTTTTCTTTCTGCGACGCTCTGGAAAGATATGAAGCAGATGAGAGGGAAAGCGGTTTCATCTTCTCAGGACTGTACGACAATCTGGATCTGAAAGAGATTTCTTTGCTGATGATGGAGAGCGATGAAGCTATGCCATCTCCATTGCCTAAGAGGAGGGAGGAGGCGCTCAGATGTTTCCTTGAGCGGCCCCGGGAAAGGAAGGATTTCATCTTTTTCCTCCTAAACTCACCAAGTGATGGGCTCAGGCACAGGAGCCTTGACATCTCAAAAGTCCTATCACTAAAGGAGGAGATCATAATAAGATTTTTTGAACTCAAAGATGAGTACAAGGCCGTACGCAATGGGGATAAGAGGGAGAAAATCAGAATCGTAGCTTGCAAACACTTTATCAGAATTCTAAAAAAAGACATGGATCTCAGATACGCCACCCATTTGGAAGAAGAGAGAAAAGAGATACTTGGAGAGGAGGCGGAAATTCTGAGGAATTACAAGAAAAAGATCCGGCAGCTGAGAAACCTGAACAGGGGCCTTAACCAGAGTGAGATATCAAAACTTCTTAATTACACGAGGTCTCGCGTATCACAAGGTGTGAAACATACGCGAGAGGCACTGATGATGATTGAAAGCCTGAGCGATGAGTAGGATAATGACATCATGAGAATCTTCATGAGCTTAGCCATCATCCTACTTCTCTCATCATGCGCAAGCACAGGCGTGATGATTCCTTTGAAAATGGAAGATGGTCCTCTCCTCATAAGTTTCATCATTTCGGAAAAGTACTATGCGGAAATTGAGAGGGAAGATGATTCATATATCCTCTTCATTCCGGAACTCTATATCAGGAAACTGAAGCTTAAAGACTATGAGGGGGAAGATGGATCGCTACTCTTATCCAGCACTGAGAAGCACATTAATATCAGAATCTCTGACGATATGCTTTATTTCTTTCATGATGGATTTTTCGAGTACATCCCCTACTCGCTTCTACCCAAAACGGGAGGGGACTATTACCCTTCAGGGTAGTTCGTGCTAATATTGCTTTATGAAACTCTACCTAGCAAGTAACAATGAGCATAAGAGAGCCGAGTTCGAGGAACTCCTTCCCGGCTACGAGATAATCCTTCCAAAGGATGAGGGGCTGGATTTCGATCCAGATGAGAACGGCGCCTCATTCATCGAGAACGCCCTTATAAAAGCAGAATCGCTTTATGCACTCATAAATAAGCCCTGCATAGCTGACGATTCGGGACTGTGCGTGAACGCATTCGGAGGAAAGCCCGGCATCCATACCGCCCGCTATGGTGAGGAGGGAGGGAAAAAACTCTCCGACAGGGAGAAATACATGCTGCTTCTCAAGAACATGGAAGGCATAAGTGACCGCAGGGCCTCCTTCGTATGCACGATGGCACTCATAATCGACGAGCATACGAAATACGTGGTTGAGAAATCGGTGAAAGGTCACATTACGAAAAAGGCAGAAGGAGAGAACGGCTTCGGCTACGATCCCGTATTCTACAACGATGAGGCTCAAGAAGTATCGGCACTCTTAAGCCGCAGGGAAAAGAACACATTCTCCCACAGGGCGAAAGCTGCATGCGTAATAAAAGAAATTCTGGATAAGGAACATGATGCGATATGGAAAGAAATGAACAGAAATTGAACGACACATGGGATCTGAGCTCCCTGGTAAAAGATGATGAGAGTTTCATCAGAGACCTTAAGAAAGTTGAGAAAAGAATAAAGGAAGTAAGAGCTATCAAGGGAACGCTTGGCAGGGATTCGGACAGTTTCCATCATGCCCTGACCCTTCTCAGGGATATAATGAAAGAACTTGAGAGGCTTGGAAGTTACGCCTTCCTCTCATACAGTGTAGACAGTACCAATGCCACCGTAATGCGTAATGCAGGGCTCTATGAGGATGTTGAGAACAGGATGAATGAGGCGTTCTCCTTCTTCGATCCTGAACTCATGGCAATTGATGATGAGAAAATCGAGACGTTCTTAAAAGAGAAAAGGAATGCGGAGTTCAGGACATATGTTAAAAAAAGCAGGAGATTCAAGGAGCATGTACTCAGTGAGAAGGAAGAAAAACTCTTAAGCCTTTACTCCCCTGTCGGAGGGGCCTTTCAGGATGCCTTCCAGGATCTTGATAACATCGACCTCGATTTCGGATATGTCGCTGATGAGAAGCTCACACACTCGAATTACACGAAATTCATCCGCAGCAAGGATGAGGAGATCAGAAAAGAGGCATACACGAAGCTTTATGCGGCATATGAGAGGAATCAGCATACGATTGCCAGGATCTATTCCGGATCGGTGAAGAATGATATCTTCTATGCCAGGGCCAGAGGGTACAAGAGCTCACTGGATAAGGCACTCTTCCCTGATAAGGTACCACAGAGCGTTTACAGGAACCTGATAAAAGCGATACATGAGGCCTTCCCTGCCCTTCACAGGTACTACGAGCTGAAAGCAAGAATGCAGGGTAAGGAGAGAATCCACCACTACGACGTATACCTCTCGCTCGTTGATGACGTGAAGGTGAATTACAGCTATGACGATGCCATTTCCATGATAGCATCAGCAGTAAGCGTACTCGGAGATGAGTACAGGGACACCCTTATAAAAGGGCTCACAAGCGAGCGCTGGGTGGACAGGTACCCTAACCGTGGAAAGAGAAGCGGAGCCTTCAGCGCAGGAGCCTATACCGGTAAGCCATACATAATGACGAATTATGAGAGCGAGGTGCTTGACAGCGTATATACCCTGATACACGAGGGTGGGCACAGCATGCACTCGTACTACTCTGTAAGGAACAACCCTTTCATGAGTTACGACTATACGATTTTCGAAGCCGAAGTCGCATCGACATTCAATGAGGCACTTCTCACCAGATACCTGATAGACAGCAGTGAGGGGAAGATGAAAAAGTATGTCATCTCAAAGCACCTTGATGATATCGTCGCGACACTGTTCAGGCAGACGATGTTCGCAGAGTTCGAGCTCATAGTCCATGAGGAAGCGGAAAAAGGAACACCGCTTACGATAGATTTCTTCCGCTCAGAATACAGGAAGCTTCTTGAAGAGTATTTCGGCTCTGCAGTTGAGATGCTTGATGTAAGTGACCTTGAAGGGCTGAGAATTCCGCACTTCTACAGGGCTTTCTACACCTATAAATATGCAACTGGAATGAGCGCATCCCTTGCCCTTTCAGAACGTGTGCTCAGCGGTGGGGATAAGGAAAGGGATGATTACCTCTCTTTCCTGAAGTCAGGGGGGTCAACCTATCCTATCATATCACTTAAGAGGGCTGGAGTTGACATGTCGAGTGATGCTCCGGTAAAGAGTGCGACAAGGCATTTTGAAAAGATGCTCGACCTCTTTGAAAGCCTCATGTGAAACTGATGGCGTGAATCACGTCATCCTTGAATGTAAAAGAAAGAAATGTGCCATCGGTAAGGGAGAGAACGCCGATGGCATCATCTTTCTCCTCCAGAAAAACATAGTTATCTAGCGGGAGATATGATGACAGCCTCTTAAAAGATGATTCTACCAGAACGGCATCATTTGTCGTATATCTCTCATACCACTCGAGGCTCACGCTCTCAGAAAGAGCTCTTGAGAGAACAGAATAACGGCTATCATCGTCATATGAGATGACAACGCCTCCCCTATCTGTCAGAGGGGCAACGGAGAAGAGAGGCGTCAGTAGCAGTAACATGAGCATGATTGCAAATATCTTCTTCATCATAATGAGAATAGTGTGAACCTTCTCTCCACTTGAGCAATGGCTTCCGGTTTCTCTCCAGTTGCTTAATGCATTATATCATACGATATTTCACTCAAAAAAACAAAAAATTATGCTATTCTGAATCTCATGAGAAGAGAAGAAATACTTTGCCTGCTTTATGATGGGTTCTCCCACTCCGTAAAGGATCCCCTATGGGGGAATGTGGCGATGAATGAGGGCTTCAAGAGAATGCTTGAGGTCGAAGAGGTGCAGAAACTCGCACGAATAAAACAGAACGGACCGACATACCACATATACCCGGGAAGCGTGCACACACGCCTTGACCACTCGATCGGAGTATACCATCTATCACGAGAGATTATGATATCGATAGCATCGAAGAATGAAGCCCTGCCACTTTCTAAGGTGGGTATACTGAGTTTCCTGTGTGCCAGTCTTCTGCATGATATCGGGCATTTCCCATATGCGCACTCCCTTAAGGAGCTTGCGATGAGGGAGCACGAAGAGATAGCGGGGGATCTCATCATGCATGAGCCTGCTCTGAAAAATGCCATAGAGGAGATCGGGGCCAGTGCCGAGATGAGTGCGGCAATCATAGACAAGGGCCTTGAGTGCGATGATGAGGAAGTAAAGCTATACCGCACGATACTCTCCGGTCCGCTCGACCCGGATAAGCTCGATTATCTCTCGCGCGATGCCTATTTTTCAGGAGTCCCTTACGGCACGCAAAACACCGATTACATAATAAAAAGCCTCGATTACAGGAAGCATCATCTTGTTCTTGAGGAGGATGCGATCGTCTCGATAGAGCATGTACTTTTCTCAAAATACCTGATGTATAAGACGATATACTGGCATAAGGGGGTCCGCAGTGCCACATCCATGATAAAGAAAGCCATTCTCTCGGCATTGCGAGACAAGGTCATATCATACGAGGATCTTTATTACAAGGATGATTCGGAATTCGCACTGATGAGAGAGAAATACTCCGACTATGAGCCTTTCTGCCTCATAAGCAGGGTCGAACATAACAGACTACTTGAGAAAAAA
The DNA here is from genome assembly GCA_944389025.1 of uncultured Spirochaetaceae bacterium. Taxonomy (GTDB): domain Bacteria; phylum Spirochaetota; class Spirochaetia; order Sphaerochaetales; family Sphaerochaetaceae; genus Ornithospirochaeta. The sequence goes on along the minus strand of CALXKU010000009.1, from coordinate 29,543 downwards.
GTTGAGCTCCCCCTTTCCGCAATTCCAACCCTCACGGAGATGGCCCTCAGCCTTGAGACGAGAGAGGATGCGGAAAGAATCCTTTATGAGAGGCTTAGGGGAAAATATCCAACACTTAGGGAGTATGAGACGATCATCGACATTCCGGAACCGATAAGCTTTGAAAGCGACATGATGATACTGCGAAAGAATGGGAAGATCGACAGGATAAGGGAGGATGAATGCGCACTTTCCATGGAGGTTGGCTCCCTTTTTTCCTCCCGTCTAAGGAAGCTCTCGATATTTCTTCCTCAATATGTTAGTTTTTCTGATGCGCTTTCTGCGGTAAGGGAATCTTTTGATGAATGAAAACAAGCTCAGCTATAAGAATCTCATAGGTGGGGAAATACCACCATGGGTAATGAGATTCATAAAAGATACGGGAAGGGGGATCAACGCATTCTCCATGATCAAGGACGGAGATACCGTGCTGATATCGGCAAGCGGAGGAAAGGACAGTCTCGCCCTCTCTCTCGCCCTCTCCATAAGACGAAAATGGCTTCCTATCAACTACAGTCTCAAAGCCCTGATGATAAACTGGATAGAGCATCCCATCGACGAGGAGCATAAGGACAAGCTCAAAGAATATTATGAAGCACTTGGTATAGACTTCAGCATAGTCGATGAGCATCAGTTCCCATCCTCTTTCAAAAGGGAATTCAACTGCTATCTCTGCTCGCGCAACAGAAGAAGGATACTCTTCGATTACGCTGCAAAAAACAATATCCGCCTAATCGCCATGGGCCATCATCTTGATGACCTTGTTGAGACGAGTCTTATGAACATGTGCTTCAGAGCCCGTCAGGATACAATGAAGCCCGTACAGGAATTCTTTAGCGGGAAACTCTATGTGATCAGACCTATGATACTTGTACATGAGAATGTCACAAGGAGACTTGAGGAGATGTATGACATCCCTGCGATAAAACCCGTGTGTCCATACGACCAGACGAACGTGAGAGCCAGGCTGAAGCCTATCGTGAGAGAGCTCTGTCACATAGATAAGCTTACAAGGGAGCACATATACGCCTCATACGAATTTCCATCTCCTCTAACAGCTTGCGATATCTCCAGAAACGAGAACAAATTGACTTGACAGGAAATTCATCCCGCTTAATTTGAGTTAATTTTGTAATTATTCTTATGGCATAGTGTTCTAAATATATGATAAACTAATTCAAGAGGTTTGTATGAAGAGGATATTGACGGCCTTAATCTTATTGCTTTGCCTGTCCAGCATTTTCGCGGTGAACCTGGATGTGATGGCAACAAGTGGCGATTTTAATCTTTATGATGCCTATGGTCGAAGAGTCGAAGCTGATGCACTCTCGGATCTTGAAGGGCTTATCGTTATCACGGATAAGAACGTGACTTTCTCCACCGCATACGGGGATATCACGCTAGCAGGTGATTCGATATTCTCAATCCTCTCTTTAAGCGAAGGCAATCCGACTTTCTACCTTATAGATGGAAAAGCCCGTTTCGATCTTAAAAGCGAGATCGATATTGACATCTACACCCCGGTTACCCTTACAAGGATTGATGATAAAGGCTCATACCAGATTGTCTCAAGCGATAGTGACGAGGCGATATTCAGCCTTTCGTCCGGCACTACGGCACTGGCTCTGAACGCACTTGATGGCAGAACTTATGAAATCAAGGGTAAGACATATTCGAGCCTGACAAAGAAAATGCTCAATACGCCTCTCTCACTCTCAACAGAGAGAGATATCCTCCGTCCTTTGACCACAAAGGGTTTTAGGGATGGTAACAGTCCGAAAAAGCCTGTGCTTTACGTGAAGAACTCCACCCTTCCACCGGTTCCTTCAATGCCGACTCTCAGCGTGAGCTATAACATACCTGAAATGGCCGATGTGACAGTAGTTGAGCAGAAAACAGATGTTCCACCATCATCACCTTCCATAAGGGTAGTAGATGTGAGGACATCGGCGCCAACAAAACCTGAAATAATAAACGTGCAGTATATGAAAGGTCTCATTCCTCCTACTGTAACGGTATTCGAGGCTGAAAAAAAAACGTTAACAGAATAGACCTCCTGCTCAAGTTCAGAACGTATTCTGACAGCATCAGCGAGGATAGCAGTCTTATAACCTCAATAGTCCCGACATTCACTGTCGGGAACTTTCATCTCTCGCTTAACATCGATGCGGCCCGCATCTCAGCATTCAATGCAGCTGAGGACAACCTCCCATATTTCATCACATCTTTCATTGAAGCGCTCAATTATAATAACAGCTTTCTATCACTGGACATTGACAGGACGACACCTCTCATGGGGGACCGTGCAGGCCTTTTCCCGGGAGTTGTCCATCAGTGGGATGGACTGCATGAGCGTCTGAGTCTCAATTTCCAGCTGAATACCGATCATTTCGACTTCCGTCTTTACGCGGATGACCTCTCTTTCTCCGACGATTCTGAAGATGCCGTACTCTTCAGCGGCAATGTTCTTTCATTCACACTTTCAAGGACATGGCCGGTGGAGATTGCCTTCGAACTCTTTTCCGCACTCTCTTATAACGATATCGGATCATCCGTTTTCTACCCTACGCTGTTTATAGATGCTCCGATAGTGAATACTGACACCCTTGCATTCGCCCTCAGATTCGGCACTCTCACAAGGATGGAGAAATTTTCCCTTTCAGAACTGTTCAAAGGTGAAAGCTCATTCTTCTTCTCCATTCCGTTCTCAATCGATGATGATGAGATGAGTATTGGATTTTATGTACAGAAAGAAGGAGTATATTACAATCTCTACAATGAGAACTACAAGCCGATGGTAACGAATGAGGACAGCATCGCGGTTTTTTTTGATGCGGATCTCAATTTCGACCGCTTTGATCTGAGCATTAACACGTTTCTAAACCTCTCCAGCCCTGCTCTCAGCCTCATAAACGAGAATTCGTATCTCGATGTCGCAGTCTCATTCATGATTGGCAACATGGACTTTCTCATGGGAGTCAGGAAGCAGAATCTCTTCGAATTCGATGATTTCCTCGCAACATCCGATTTCTATTTCGGTCTTGGAGCGAAGACGGGAAGCATAGAGACGGAACTCCAGCTCAGATACCGGAACGGACACCCGGAAATAGGTTTTTCCTCTTCCCTTGCATTCATAGATATCGACAACAACGTTTACGAGAAAGAAAGAGATGGTGAGATTCCTATAAAACTGCTTTTCGATCTTGGATTCGAGAACTACTATAACGAAGGGCTGTTCTTCAAGATATCCCCTATAATAAGGATAAGGCCTGAAGAGTTCGAACTCTCGTTCAGAATTCCGCTTTATCTCAAGCTGGCAGAAGGGAATGTTGAACTCGTGTCACTCAAGGCCGACCCATGGTTTGACATGTGGCAGGACAATTCTACAATAAGAGCTGTGTATGACTCACTGACAGACATGTTCGCTCTCATCGAACGCGTCTCATTTGGAAGCGGGGACGACTCGATATTCTTCATGAGAGCGGAACGCAACGAGACCAGAAATGATATTTTCTTTGAGAACTACCGCTCATTCGATGCATTGAGCCTCGATATGGGATTCAATTTCCGCAATCTCGACTTCGGATTATACATCGATGATCTCGAGGCACCTCAGATAATCGACCCGTACATTTCTTTCTACCCTGTCGACAGCCAGGGCTTCGCACTGAGCGTAAGCGCCCCTACCGAGCTTAAGATGATAGACTCGAGGAATTTCATTCTTCGGTCCTTTCCTGGCTTCACATACACTCAGCCATTCCTGGACGAAAGGCTCAGATTCAGTTTCTTCCTCTACGGGGAATCATTCGCAAGATATGAGGAAGGCGTCCCCGTTGAAACCGCGGTCGTATACGATTTTGCCAACATGGAGCTCTATGGATACCTTCTCGGAGGGGAATTTGAATGGATGGAGCAGAACTATTCGATATCCCTATCGGGGGGAATACACTCAGGCAGACTCTATCCGAACTACTTCAACGCCTTCTCATCTCTCAATCCAGACATGGACAGGAGCATATATGCGATTGACGGCTTAAGCTATTATGCGATTCTCGAGAGCTCCGTATTCTTCGAGAACATAAACTTCCTTTTCAAGTACAGCATGCCAAACATAGTAGCTCTTGCTGAGGACAGGATGAGTTACAAGGGTGACATGCTGACGCTCGATCTGAAATTCACCCTTTCAAACGGGGTGGGAATGCATGTCAGGCTCTCAAAGCTGGATTTCCTCTCAAGCGTGGAAGGACTAAGGGATCCGGCAACCTATTTTGACAACAGCAATACGATATATTCAGCTTCCCTGACAAAGGATTTCAATGATATGAGTCTTGAAGTGGAACTAAGCACTGTGGCAATCTATGAGGAGAGCCAGTACATGAACTCATACCATCTCAGGGATGTCTCACCACGGCTCAGGATAAATGCGAGGATTGGATTCTGATGAGAAACATAAACCAGCTGTCATCACGAGTTGCCGCACGTATAGCGGCGGGAGAGGTCATAGAGAGGCCGGAAAGCATTCTGCGCGAACTTCTTGATAACGCACTTGATGCGGGTGCGGATGAAATCGTCATCGAGATTGAAAATGGTGGAATAGACCGTGTCAAGGTAAGTGATAACGGTAAAGGCATTACAAGGGATGATCTCGCCGTAATTGCAACCAGGCATGCCACAAGCAAGATTGAAAAGGAGGATGATCTTTATAACATAAAGACACTCGGTTTCCGCGGTGAGGCCCTCTACTCCATAGCATCGGTTACAAGGCTCAGCATAACATCTTTCGACAGGGATGAGGGCTCTGGAAACAGGATCGTGATAGACAACGGGGAGCGCGGGATAATAGAGAAGGCCGCAATAAGCCGTGGTACGATAATAGAGGCAGAGAACCTTTTCATGGACATCCCTGCACGCAGAAACTTCCTTAAACGCCCTCAGAGCGAGGCTCAGAGCTGTAGGAACCTCGTACTCTCAAGGTCCCTTTCAAATCCGGCTGTATCTTTCAAATTCTACTCCGACGGAGCTCTGAAACTAAACTTCGATAAAGCTGAAAGCCTTAAAGAAAGGGTGATGATGTTCTATCGTCCGATGGGAATCGCAGATGCCGATGTAATGCACCTTAAAGGGCATGATGATGAGTTCTCTCTCGATATAATCGCAACCACCAGTGCGCGTTTCAGAAGCGACAGGAAAGAGATAAGAATCTATGTGAACGGCCGTCCAGTGGAGGAATTCAGCCTCACTCAAGCCGTTACTTACGGCTATGGTGAACTTCTTCCCGGAGGTTCATTCCCCTATGCTGCCGTATTTATAAACGATAATCCTGAACTCGTCGATTTCAATATCCACCCAGCGAAGAGGGAAGTCAAACTCAGAAACCTGAAGGATATCCATCATGCGATCGTACTCCTTTTGAAGAACGGGATAGAAAGAAAGATTCCGGAAATAAAAGCGGAGGAGACGCCTTCCCTTTTCAATGGCGATGAAAAGGTTGAAGAGATGAGAAAACCCTTTTTCCAGAGCCAAGGGCACTACAGTCTCCATTCAGACAGAACGGGGGAAGCAAAGAGGGGTTATGATGCCGTTGAGCGTCCTCAGGACAGGGCATGGATTGAAAAAGCAAAAGAGATAAGAAGGGAAAGGGAAGAGAGGAGACGGCTGGCTGAGGAGAATGAGAAGAACAAAGAGTTCGAGAATGAGGAGAGCGGACCAAAGTTCAGATATGTCGGACAGGCCTTCAACCTCTTTCTGATAGCAGAGAAGGAAGGTGAGCTTTATTTTGTAGACCAGCATGCCGCACATGAGAGGATCATATATGATGAGCTTATAAGCAAAAAGACTGTGCAACCACTGCTCATACCGATCGAGATTGATGCGGAGGATGATGTCGTCCGCTTCCTCGACAAAAACTCATCCATCTACGGCCGTCTTGGAATAATGCTTGAGAAAAAAGGTGACAAATGGTTCATAACCGCTCTTCCTTCCGTAGCCAGGGATATTGAAAGAGAGGTCTCGTCTTTCATCGCCCTCAACACAGGGGACGAGAAAGAGCTTGAGAGCAATGTTTTCGCAATCATAGCGTGCAAGGCTGCCGTCAAGGCCGGTGACAGGCTAGACCGCTACAGTGCGGAGGCGATCCTCGAAAAGGTATTCATGATGGAAGAGCCGGCATGCCCACATGGAAGAACATTCCTGATAAGACTTAAGGAAAAAGAACTCAGGGAGATGGTCGGGCGGACAAAGTAGAACTAGAGAACGACCTCGTATTCATTGAAATACTGATCTGTATAGTGAAGAATTTCCCCCTCGCTTGCCACAGAGCCTATCACAACGCTCCGCTCCCCTATCACTCCCGAGCCTTCCATAGAGCCGCCAAGAGTGCCATTTTCAAGGGATACGGAGAATTTCTCCCTCAGAAAGCTCACGCTCCCACTCTTTTCCACCCCGCCAGAGCTGTAGATTTCGAATGTGTACTCACCGGGGATGAAAGAGGCCTCAGGGGTTATTTCAAGGGTGAGTGAGTATGCATCATCATCCCCCTTTTCAAGGTTTCCCTGCCATCTTAGAAGACCGTCAGGAGATGCGATTGTAGCAAAATAGGAACTTTGCTCATCATCAAGGCTAACACGGAAGCTGAGGCGTTCCACACTGTTCCTCTGCTCCAGGAAGAGAGCTGGAGAAGAGAAATCAAACCCGCTCTTCTCACAGGAAAAGAGCAGGATCGAAAGTGCGATTATTAGAAGCTTTCTCATAGCTCTTTTTCTTTAAGAGCCTCGCGTACGGGATTGGCATAGCTGTTAAGGACAAAGGATCGCACATCGTCACTTAGGTGGGCTAAACGGGAATCAAAGCTTGCGGTATCGAAAGACGAGTATTTATCTTTGAAACGCGATCCTCCTTCCATCAGATCGTAGGCATAGTAGTTGGTATCCCATAGCATATAGCTAAGGTGTATCTGCCTGTCAATCTCACGGGCAACGTCCTCAGGACGCTCGAAGACCCCCTCAAGAGGGGTTCCGAAAGCTACGTGGATCTTTCCCTTATAGCCCCTGATACCCTTCATCATGGAAATCGTATCCTCATACTTTTTCTTACTGTAATTTCCGTCTCTGAGCGTTATGACCTCCTCACGCCCCATGTTGATATCATTCGGGTTGTACTGGTAAGATACGCTCACAGGAACGATTCTCAAATCGTTTATCAGGTCGCAGAAACTTATTCCCGAATGCTTCTTCGAAAGATACAGCATCTTTATAATCGCAGGATGGGTCTCATCTATGCCATCCTTGCTTCGTCCGCTCTTCTGGGCAACCCAGATCGAGCAATTGTCTTCCTTGATCGTATCGACGAAATACTCGCTGAGCCTGATAGTCTCAAGGTATTTCTCCCTCATAGGGAGGTTCCTCTTGACGATTATGCCACCATTGAGCCTCAGAAGATCCCCAATGAAAGGATTAGCTATAAGGTTGTCACCAAACGCCATCTGGCACACCTGCTTACCATTTCTGAAAAGGCCATAGTCGATCATGGTGCAGTCAAGCACGATATCGCGATGATTGGAGATGAAAAGATAGGCCTTGTCCTGCTCGAGCTTTTCCGCACCACTTTCAGAATAACCATCCGAGGTACTCTTTAAAACGGCGGGAACGAATATGCCCATGGTGAGAAGCTTTATGAAATCCGAATAGCTGTGAATATTATCCTTTACACTTGCAATGTAATTGAGAAGAACCCTCTTGCCATCCTCCCCCTCAGGTACGAACGAGTTGGCAAAAGAAGAGATCTTGTCCGTCTGAGAGAGAAAGCGGGCAAACGCGTCATCAAAATCCTTTCCGAAGAAAGGTGTTATATCTCCGTATTTTTCCTTTCTGTCTTTCATTCAGTTACCGGCCCTATTGTTCTGAGGAACTGCACGCGCTCCCATGCATCCCCCCTCTCATAGTTCTCCTCAGCAAGGAGACCAATGAAATCCTTCAGTCTGCCATACCCCTTCTCTTCCATGAACGAGGAGAGACCGCTGTTCATTTCCGTGATAACGCCATAGCCTTTTTCCATGATTGCAGAGCAGATCTCTACCGCCTTGGCACCCGCAAGAAGCATCTTTATCAGGGCATTTTTATCATGAATGCCGGTATTAGCTGCGATATCAGCTTTTATCTCGCCGCTCATCAGGGCTGTCCATCTCAGGCTCATGCCATATTCATTGGGGCTGCTAAGAGGACTTGAGCTCTTTATCTCCAGCCTCTCCAGATCGATATCTGGTCTGAACGGCCTGTTAAAGAGGACTATTCCCTCAAGCCCGGCCTCATCAATTCTTCTTATCACGTTTGATAGCGATGAGTAGAATGAACCGATCTTGATTGAGAGCCTTCCTCCAATCCTGCTACGTGCGCTCTTAACGAAATCGAAAAGGGCCTTATCCACTTTGTCTCCGCTTATTTCCGCATTGCTGGCAATCGGAAAGTAATTCAGCTCTATGGCATCGGCCTTGCAGGATCTGAAACGATCGGCATAATCGAGCCATGTACTTATGCTTTTGCAGTTTATCGAAGCGATTACCGGGATATCGAGGCTCTCTTTCGCCTTCTCAAGAAGACTCATGTATCTGTCCACATAGTAATCCTTCGCCATTGCCTCGAAATATTCCATATGATCAGATGACTGGAGGTAATCTCCGCTACTCTGGGTATCCCTTCCCGCATCCTTTTCTATCTGTTCCTCAAATATCGATTTCAATACTACGGCCCCAGCTCCGGCATCTTCCCCCTTCTTAAGCGAGTCAAGGCTGCTTGTGAGAGGGCCGGAGGCCATAATCACAGGACTTTTAAGCTTCAAGCCCATATATTCCGTACTGATATCAGGCATATATATCTCCTTATTTAGGCAATTATACCATGAGGGGGAAGAAATTTTTAGATGAAAAACTCTTTTCTTCCCATCCTCATCTGAACATAAGGCGAAAAAATTGGAAAATTCAGAGAAGATACGGGATCAGAAGTTTCTGAGAACTGTAGACGACAAATGTCTCAACCTCCTGTATCCCCTCTATTTTCACCAGTTCATACTTGAAGAAATCAAGCAGCGAAAGGTTCGCATCCTCGCAGATCTCTATCTGCACAATCAGGTCATATCTTCCCGTAACCACGGCAGCACTCATAACCCCACGCAGCATTGTGAACTCCCTTGCCTTCCTCTGAAGATCGAGCGTTTTGAGTTTCACTCCCATTATTATGACCTGAAGCCCCGGAAGATACTCTGGATCGACAAGCCCGGTTATCCGCAACAGCCCGTCATCAATCATCTTGTTGACCCTGCTGCGGACAGTGTTCTCAGTGATCTTGAGCTCATCAGCAATCGCGGAGAAAGGTTTTCTTCCCTCCACCAGCTGTTTGATTATCTGCCTGTTAGTTTCATCAATCTTCTTCATATTAAAAATCTGGCAAGCCGAAGCTTGCCATATCCTCCAAAAGAAAGTGGATCAGCCGTTCTTCCTTTCGAACTCGACCATGAAATCTCTCAGTGCAACAACGTCCTCATAAGGCAGGGCGTTATAGAGGCTTGCTCTCAGTCCTCCTACGCTCCTATGCCCCTTGAGGCCAAGCATGCCAAGGGCTGTGCTCTCGGCAACGAACTTCTTCTCCAGCTCCTCTGTCGGGAGGCGGAAGACTATGTTCATGCGGCTCCTGTATCTCTTATCAACCGGAGAGCGGAAGAATGAGGAGGAATCAATTACGCTGTAAATCAGAGCGCTCTTTTCTTCAGCCCTCTTGAGCATCCCCTCAGCTCCTCCGTTCTTCTCCACCCAGTCAAGAACGAGCTTGACACCCCAGATTGAGAATACTGGAGGTGTGTTGTACAGCCCCTTGTTCTTCGCATGAAGTGCGTAATCCATGTAAGCCGTCAGGTTCTCATTCCTTCTTTCCAGCATGTCATGCCTCATTATTATGAATGTGGCACCCGCTGGTCCGAGGTTCTTCTGCACGCCACCATAAATCATTGCGAACTTTGCGACATCCACAGGGCGGGAGAGGATATCGGATGACATATCGGCGATCAGAGGGACAGAGCCCGTGTCGGGGAATTCCTGCCACTCGATTCCCCCTATCGTCTCATTGGAGCAGAGATAGAGGTAGCTTGAATTCTCACTTGGCTTGATACTCTTCGGATCAGGAAGAGTCGTATAGCCCCCCTCCTTGTCATCGAAGAACGCGTTGACCTTTCCAATTTTTGATGCATCGCTTGCCGCTTTGTTCGACCATGATCCGGTCTTAGCATAATCCGCGACAGTACCAGGGAGAAGGAAGTTCATCGGAATCATCGTGAACTGCAGAGTGGCTCCTCCTCCGAGGAAATAGACATCGTAGTCATCCGGCACACCCAGGAGTTTTCTGAATTTCAACAGGCACTCATCATACATGTCCTCGAACATTCCGCCACGATGGCTGGCCTCGATCATCGAAAGCCCCTGTCCTTCATAATCGACTATCTGGTCCCTGATCTCTTCCAGCACCTCTACAGGAAGCACGGATGGACCTGCGAAGAAATTCTTCTTTCTCATCAGATTTTTCCCTCCTTCTTAAGCTTTTCAATAGTCTCAATAACCTCGTCTCCGATTCTCAGGAGATTCTCAACACTGTTCGCTCCCACATGCGGTGTAAGCGTTATGTTGTCACATTCAAGAAGGGGACTATCCCCCTGCATGGGCTCAACAGAATAGACATCGGTGCAGAAATGGGAAACCTTTCCGCTCTTGAGGGCATCGGCCATATCGCGTTCATTCACGCACTTGCCCCTTCCTGTGTTTATTATCACAGGGGACTTTGTCATGACTGAAATGAGAGAGGCGTTCATAATCCCCTCTGTCTCAGCAGTCAGAGGCAGATGCATGCTTATGTAGTCGGCATCCCTGACAGCTTCCTCAGCAGAGTCTACCATCCTTGCCAGATCCGAACGATCTACATACTTATCATAGGAGACGACGTTCATTCCGAATGCTCGTGCCCTCTCAGCAACCTTACGTGCGATGTTACCCATACCAAGAAGGGCAAGCGTCTTACCGTAAAGCTCGCTTCTCTTCGTCTTCTTATTCCATTCCCCCTTCTTCATCGTCGTATCATAGTAGACGATTCTGTTCGGAACACTGATCATAAGGGCGAATGCAAGCTCCGCAACCGCAATCGAGCTGCTCTTTGGAGTATTAACCGCGATGATCCCCTTCTCCTCACAGTACGCCTTGTCGATGTTGTCCATGCCAACACCACCACGGATAATGAGCTTCAGGTTTTTCGCCTCATCAATATACTCCTTCGTACACTTTGTCTTACTTCTGACCAGGACCACATCGGCCTCACTGAGACGCGATGCATCCTCCGTAACCTCACCGAACACCTTGAGCTTTTCTGGCAGGCTCTTATCAAATGCGTCTGAAATTAGAATGAGCATATCTTATCTCCTATCTGAGTAGATTATCTCATGTGATTTCGCATAAGTCAAATTTAAAGGAATAAAACTTATTAAAAATGAAATTTTAATTGGAAAAAGTAATAAAATCGGCAAAGAAAAAGCACCTCAGCTGAGGTGCCTGAAATCAATAGCCCTTGTTCTGGTGCATCTTTCTGACTTTCTTCATCTGCTTGCGTGCAAGAGCCTTGTTCTTTCTGTTCTTGATTGTGGAAGGTTTCTCGTAGTACTCTCTCTTCTTCCATTCGCGGATGATACCTTCTTTCTCAACCATTCTCTTGAAGCGCTTGATTGACTTCTCTAGTGGTTCGTTATCATCAACTTTTACGTATGCCATTTCTACTCTCACCTCCCTGCATCCAAGGTATGGATTAGCCCTTAGATTATGCAGAATTCAACAACATCTTGTCAACTGCTTCTTCCAAAAGGAATTGACTAAATGAATTTTTCAAGGGATGGAAAGGTGTAGAGTATGAGGGGTTTTGACGGAATCCGATTCAAAAGAGAGACATCTTTTACCAGGAGATTCGCAGCAGATGGAACTGTTGACTCTTCCGTAATCTCCTCATGACCATCATAAGCAAAAATAGCCGGCAATTCCTGATAATCCCCCTCATCATTCTCAGAAAGCTGAGAAACTGGAACCTCACGGCTCTTGAATTCAATATTTTCTTTACTCTCAACAGGCTTTTTCTCGTAGAACGTGACACTGGAACTATTTGTCTCAAAAGCTGAGGATACTTCATGTTCCTCGCATGAAATCGAGTACTGTCGGCTCTCATACTCCTGAATCGATAATCCGTAGAACAGAATCATCACAAAGAGGATCAAGAAAAGCACAACAAGAAAGAAAAGAGCTGGAATGCCTGAGGCCCGACTTCTTCTTCCCCCATAGAGCAGCAGTATGAGTTCGATATCCGCATATGAAAGAAATGCCAGCGTCATGACGAAAGAGAACATCGGGCCGAAAGCCTCAGAATCCGATCTCATCATCACAGAGAAGAAGCCTGCGCAGCAGACGAGTATCACGACAAAGAAAAAAAGAAGAAGGAACAGGAATGTCTTTCTCTGCCAGCTCATAAGCCCCCCTGAAGCTGAAGGATATCAGATGACAATAGTTTTACACGATATCGATGTGGAGGCAAGAAAAAATCAGAGACCCGGCAGAGCGGGCCTCATGAATACTTTACGCTTTTTTTACATCGTATCCCGAGCTTCGGACAGCCTCGATTATAGAATCATCATCTACAAGGGAGGAATAGCTTACATGCGCCGTACCGCTTGGAAAATCAACACGGGATGACACACCGTCTATCCTGTTGATAGCCTTCTCAACCCTGTATGCGCAGTTAGCACAACGCATCCCGGCAATCTTGAAATCCTTCTCTTTGATTATGACCCCGTCAAGCTTCTTCGCACTCTGTTCGGGCTCTCCTCTCTGACAGCAGGGACTCTCGCCCTTGAAGTGTTTTATCGATCCCTTTACGGCAAAAATCATCAGAACAATCACAGCTAAGAGTATAAAAGCATCAACCATCACCTATCTCCTCCATTCTTTTTCCTTTCAAGTAACTTCCTCACAGCCTGAACTACGGTATAGATTCCAGCTCCGACGAGGTAGATCACTATGAATGCAGCGAAAGCATAGAACATGCTGGAAGTAGAGTCTCCCATATCAGGCTTTCCTCTCAGCTTTTCTCAGAAGATCATCTATGTAGCTCTGATCGCAACCGTGGCAACCGGCGCAGCTTTTTGCGCTGCAACCGGTGCACACACCCTTCTTTTTATCGCGAATGAGTTTCCTGATCGCAAATAAGCAATAGAATACGACCAGAGAAAGGATAAGAACATCAACAAGCATAAGTGACCTCATGCCGCTTCCACGGAACGTCTGGAGTAGACCTTCTGATTCTTATACGGATCCGGACGGAACAGTAAGAATAGAAGCAAAGCAAGCACTGCGATTGCAACCACGCTCCATAGTCCGAACGATCCTCCCATGAGAAGAAAGCCGATCTGGTAAACGCAAAGACAGACCGCATACGCGAACAGATTCTGGAAGAGTATTGCGAACCAGAACCATTTCCTGCTCTGCATCTGCTGCGCCATTGTGGCAATTGCTGCAAGACACGGGGAGTCCAGAAGGTTGAAAAGCAGGAAAGAGAATGCGGCAATTGCGCTTGGGAACCATGCGGCAACCCCTTCTGCAACCGTTACGGCATCTTCCACATCTCCTGCTACATTGGCAAGTACTCCCATAGTGGAGACTATCGCCTCCTTTGCTGTGAATCCTGAGATTGATGCTGCAACCGCCTGCCAGGAACCGAATCCAAGCGGGGCGAACAGAGGAGCGATCACACCTCCGAGCACGGCCAGAAGGCTCTCAGAACTGTCCTCGACCATACCGAAACCGCCTTCTCCGAATCCGAACGCGGAAAGGAACCACATGACGACGCAGGCAAGGAAAAGTATCGTTCCAGCCTTGATGATAAAGCCCTTGAGACGCTCCCAAACATGCAGAAGAACGGTTCTCGCACTCGGAATATGGTATGCAGGAAGCTCCATTACGAAAGGTGCGGGCTTGCCAGAGAAAGGCTTCGTCTTCTTGAGCATTATCGCTGAAACAAGAACCGCTACGATTCCGATGAAGTACATCAGCGGGGCGATGAATCCTCCCGCCTCATAAGAACCTGTCATATAGGAAGCCATGACACCTCCCATAAGGGCGATTACAGGCAGCTTTGCACCGCATGGGATGAAAGTGGCTGTCATGATTGTAAGCTTCCTGTCATTCTCCTGTTCTATAGTCCTGCTGGCCATGATGCCCGGAATTCCGCAACCGGATGAAATCAGAAGAGGAATGAAGCTCTTACCAGATAGTCCGAAATGCCTGAAGACCCTGTCCATAACGAATGCGATACGGACCATGTAACCGCAGTCTTCCAGGATGGATAGGAAGAGGAACAGAATGGCCATCTGCGGAACAAAGCCAAGAACAGCCCCGACTCCCCCTATGATACCGTCAACGACCAGACCTGTTACGAGAGAGCCTGCCCCGATCGCCTCAAGCCCTGAGCCGACCCAGCCTTGCACAGCTCCGACAAACGTGTCATTCGTCCAGTCGGTCACCCACGTACCGATTGTAGTCACACTGACATAGTATACAAACCACATCACAAGGATGAAGATAGGTATGCCGAGTATCCTGTTCGTAACAATCCTGTCAATCTTGTCAGAGACGGAAAGCTCCTCCTTCCCTTTCTTGACCGTTGTCTGAACCAGCTTCTGGATGTACCTGTACCTCTCATCCGTTATGATAGATTCAATATCATCATCCCTATCCTTCTCTGCAATCGCCCTGGCCTCAGCAGCCTTTGATTTTACTGAGGATGGAAGAGATATAGAGCTCATCGCCTTCTCATCGTTCTCTATGGCCTTTATCGCGTACCATCTTGCCACCTCGGGGGAGACAATGGAGGAAAGGGAATCCTTTACGGAGGAGATTAAAGCCTCCATTTTCTCAGAGAAAATCTGCTGGGGAAGCTCATGCTCCTTCTTCTTGGCAACCTTGACAGCTTCTTCAATCAACGCATCAAGACCTGTCTTTTTTAGCGCGGAAGTCTCGACGACAGGACATCCGAGAACCATCTCAAGCCTCTTCTTGTCGATTTTCAGTCCTTTCTTCTCTATGAGATCGGCCATGTTGAGTGCTATAACGACCGGAATTCCAGTTTCTATCAACTGTGTAGTCAGATAAAGGTTCCTCTCGATGTTCGTTGCATCAACCAGATCGATTATAACATCCGGCTCTTCCTTGAGAAGGTAGTCACGGCTGACAACCTCCTCAAGAGTATATGGACTGAGGGAATAGATTCCCGGAAGATCGGTCAGCGTTATCTCATCCGCACGCGATTTATCCCTGAGTTTTCCCTCTTTCTTCTCAACCGTTACACCAGGCCAGTTACCGACGTACTGGTTCGCTCCCGTAAGAGCATTGAACATGGTCGTCTTTCCGCAGTTTGGATTACCTGCAAGAGCTATCTTTATATTCATCTTCTCAAACTCCTATCCGATTTCGGTCATCTCACGATTACACACTGGGCATCGTTCTTTCTCACTGAAAGCTCATAGCCCCTGACCGTGATCTCAACAGGATCTCCAAGCGGTGCGACCTTCCTGATGTAAAGCTCCGTACCTTTCGTAATCCCCATGTCCATGATGCGTCTTTTGTATGCACCATCTCCTTCAATCTTCTCAACGCGTACCGTTGAGCCGACTTTCGCCTCTCCAAGTGTCATATAAAACTCCTATAAATGTGCAGAATCAGATCATGATATGTCTTGCCATATCAGCATTCAGGGCAACGCGGGAATCCTTGATTTTAACAATCACAGATTTCCCAAGCATGCTTATCATCTCTATCTCTGAGCCGGAGACGAATCCCAGATTGCCAAGGTATCTTCTGACATCCTCTCCTCCTCCCACCCTTCTGACTTTCGCCCTCATTCCGGGACCTATCATGGTAAGTGGCATCATCAAGCCTCCTAAAAAAGTTAGAATAGGTTAATTTTCCAACCATGGTTAGCTTACTCTAACTAAAATTAGTAGTCAATAACTCAGCTTGCAAAAATTCTTGAAAAATCTCATCTTTCATCACATGTTAACATTTCATATGTGTTAGAATGTTCAGAGAGAGGATATGATGGACGCAAAGGAATCATCGGAAGACTATCTGGAAGCCATACTTATATTATCAGATGATAAGAAGGTCGTAAGGAACATAGACATTGCAAAACACCTCGAGTTCTCAAAACCGAGTGTGAGCATAGCACTGAGAAAACTCAAGGAAAAACATCTTATAGAGATTGACGGGGACAACTACATAACCCTTACAGCAGAGGGGCGTAAAATCGCGGAGAGAACATACGAGAGACACTTGGGAATAACAAAGGTTTTGACCAGTCTTGGAGTTGACAGGAAGACCGCGGAGAAAGATGCTTGCCGCATAGAGCATGTAATAAGCGAGGAAACGTTCAACGCCATAAGCAATCATGCTAAAAACATGTTGACTAAAATGGAAAAACAATGATAATCCCCTCTTAGGATGAGAACAGAGACCAGAGTAAACGGCATCACGGAGGGAAGGATATCAAGCCAGCTTCTGCTATTCTTCTTCCCTATCCTTTTCGGAACATTCTTCCAGCAGCTTTATAACACTGTTGATGCGATCATAGTAGGACAGTACCTTGGCACGGCAGCTCTCGCAGCAGTGGGAGGCGGAACCGGAACTGCAATCAATCTGCTGATCGGATTCTTCACCGGACTCAGTAGCGGAGCCACCGTAATTATAAGCCAGTATTACGGTGCGAAGGACTATGAGGACACCAATAAGGCTATACATACCGCTATTCTGATCGCTCTCATCGGCGGCATCGCGATCATGCTGATCGGCATACTCTTTACCCGCCCAATCCTTGAGCTCATCGGAACCCCTGAGGATGTTATCGGACTCGCGGAAATCTACATGAGGATATATTTCGTCGGAAGCGTGTTCAATACAGTATACAACATGGGCGCCGGCATATTCAGAGCTCTGGGAGACTCGAAAAAACCGCTTTACTTCCTTATCGTCGGCTGTCTTGTCAACATAGTGCTCGACATAGTACTCGTAGGATTCACTCCCCTCGGGGTTGCAGGTGCTGCATGGGCTACTATAATCAGCCAAGCGGTATCGGCGGTGCTTGTCATAATCTATTTAAGGAAGCTCGATGAGGATATCAGGCTGAGTCTGCGCCATATGCGCCCTGACCCGGTAATAGTGAGAGGAACGCTCAGAATAGGTCTTCCCACCGGCATCCAGTCCATACTCTATACGATCTCCAATCTAATAATACAGGCGAACGTGAATGCATTCGGAACTGCGACCGCTGCGGCGTGGGCGGCGTACGGTAAACTCGATGCCGTGTTCTGGATGGCCATAAACGCTTTCGGAATAGCAGCGACGACATTCGTCGGACAGAACTACGGAGCAAAGCTCTACGACCGTGTCAGGAAAGGTGTCAGGATCAGCCTTTTAATGGGTGCCATACTCACCCTTCTTATATCCTTCGCGTTCCTCATTCTTGAGGAAAAAGGACTGATGCTCTTCACAAGTGATGAAGAAGTGCTCGCAATCGGAGTGGAAATCCTGCTCATACTCGTCCCGACATGGATCACGTACATGCCTATAGAAATCCTATCAGGAGTGATGAGAGGATGCGGAAAGACACTGATCCCGACAATAATAACAATCGTCGGAATCTGCGTGCTCCGTGCACTATGGCTTGCAATCGTACCGGGGCGCAATCCCACCCTTTTCAACGTCTTCTTCTGCTACCCGTTATCTTGGGTGATCACATCGGGAGCAATCATAATCTATTATTTCTTCGGTGATGTGCTCCCAAAAAAGAAAAAATAAGCTGGAGGCCAAAATGAACTCCAGCAAACATTTTCAGAACAGATCCCTGTAATCCGTTCCTATCTCCGTGTAGCTGCAATCACGGGTAAGCATGTCATAAAGGGTCTCCGGGATAGCTACCGTCTTCCCGATGATCGGCTCTACTATGCTCTCAAATTTCGCAGGATGCGCGGTTGAGACGACAACAGTGGGCTTTCCGTCGTAATATTTACGCCTTACATACTCGGCACATGCGGTATGAGGACAGATGAGATAGCCCTCCTCTTCAAAGACCTCCCTTATCGTAGTCCTTATCTTGTAGTCATCGACGCTGTGGCTTGTGACATTCGCCTTGAACTCGTCATAGCTTTTAAACAGATTAAAGAGCCTCTCCATATTGCTCGGAGCCCCGACATCCATCGCGTTCGCAAGTGTGTGACAGCTCTTTCTCGGTCTGTACTCACCGCTTTCAAGATAATCGGGTATTGTGCGATTGGCGTTCACCGCAAGCTCGATATGCCTTATCGGAGCTCCCATCGCCTTAGCCCAGAAGGCACCGGTGGAATTTCCGACATTACCGCTTGGAACGATGAAAACAGCCTCCCTGCCATAGCGTGCCTTATAGATGAAAGATGCCCATACGTAATACACGACCTGGGGAAGAAGGCGCCCAAGATTTATACTGTTCGCACTCGTCAGACCATGAAGAGAGGGATCCATGAAGGCATCCTTGACCATCTTCTGACAGTCATCGAATGTTCCATTGACCTCGAAAGCCTCGACGTTGCCATCAAAGCATGTCAGCTGCCTCATCTGCCTCTCCGATACCCCGCCTTTAGGGAAGAGAACCTTCACCCGAAGGTGCTCCCTCTCATGGAATGCGGAGGCAACAGCCCCACCCGTATCCCCGCTTGTCGCAACAAGCACCGTAAGGTCCTCTCCGCTCTTTTTAAGACGTGATTCCATGAAAAACGCAAGAAATCTTGCACCGAAATCCTTGAAGGCTGATGTAGGTCCCCAGTATAGCTCAAGAGTATCCTTGCCTTCCCTCGTGTGAAAACTTACGGGGAAATTGAACGCTTTCTGGCATATGTCATAGAGATCATCAAGGGCTTCATCTCCTTCGAAATATGGTTTTATTACCTCATATGCCGCATATGCGTAGCCCTTCTCCATCGTGAAATCCGGGCCGAGGTCCGGTATCCTCTCAGGAACGAAGAGCCCCCCATCCGGTGCAAGGCCTTTCATTATCGCCTCAGATGCTGTGAATTTACTTCCACTCTCATCACGTGTAGATACGAAATACATATATCCTCCCTTATATCCTGCTGCCAAGATATGCCCCGAGGCGGAGCATGTCTGCGAACACTCCGGCTGCCGTGACTTCCGGTCCGGCACCGGGTCCTTTTATGACAAGCGGCTGATTGAAATATCTCTCTGTAGTGAATGCTATGACATTATCAGTCCCATGAGCTTGGCTGAATGGATGGTCATCTGGATAGAGCTCAAGGCCAACCGAGCATTTTCCATCCTCATCAACCTTTCCGACATACCTTATGTTCTTCCCTTCGGCCCTGGCTGAGACGAAAAGATCCCTCATCTTATCATCCATCGCGCTGAGACGGCTCAAGAACTCATCCTTGCTTGCGGTCCTGAGATCCTCGGGGACAAGGGACTCGATCCTGATATCCTCGACCTCGGTCCTGTAGCCCATTTCACGGGCAAGAATGACGGTCTTTCTCGCGACATCCATTCCTGATAGGTCATCCCTCGGGTCCGGCTCCGTATACCCCATCTCCTTCGCCTTGAGGACAAGCGAGCTGAAAGGGAGAGTGCCATCATAACTGCTGAAAAGCCATGCGAGAGTTCCGGATACCATGCCTTCGACCTTGAGTATGCTATCCCCCGTCTCCCTCAAATCCTTTAGCGTCGTTATTATCGGAAGCCCGGCTCCTACCGTCGTCTCGTAATAGTACTTGCTTCCCGTCTTACGTGAAGTCTCGATCAAACTGCTGTAGTAGTCGTAAGATGAGCTGTTCGCCTTCTTGTTAGGCGTTATGATATGGAAACCGGCATCCAGCAGGCTCTTATATGTGAGCGCCCTCTCCTGGCTCGAGGTGCAATCAATGATCACCTTGTGCGGATAGTATGAGGCCGCTATATGTTCCATGAATATCTTCTCGTTGTAGACTACCGCGTATTTCTCAAACTGCTCTCTCCAGGAGCTGAGATTCACCCCCTCATCGGAGAGGAGCATCTTGCTGCTCGTGGCAATCCCACGAATCCTGATATCAAGATCGAACTGCTTTCTGAGCCTCTCAGATTCCCTTGCAATCTGGTCAAGCAGCGTTCCTCCGATGTTACCCGGTCCGAAGAGACCGACAGAGAGGGTCTGTGCAGACATGAAGAATCCTGAGTGCAGGCTTCTAAGGGCCTTTGCAGAATCCTCCATCTTTATGACGGCGGAGATGTTCCTCTCGCTTGAGCCCTGCGCAATCGCACGCACATTCACGTTACTCTTTGCCAAGGATGAGAAGAACTTGCCCGCAACACCGATCGCGCCCGGCATCTCCTCTCCCACGGCGGCCAGTATTGCACAGTCGTTCTCAACCTCTATGCTGTTTATGGCCTTCTTGCCAAGCTCTTCGCTGAATTCCTTACGTATGGTCCGAAGAGCTCCGAGGCTGTCAGACTTAGGAACAGCGAAACAGATCGAGTACTCACTGGAAGCCTGGCTTATGAATATGACACTTATCATCTCGTTCCTCAGTGCGGTGAAAAGACGGGACGAGACACCGGGGACACCCGACATGCCGCTTCCCTCCACGTTTATAAGGGATACGTTCCTGACAACGGAAAAAGCCTTCACAGCCTTGTCCTTATCCTTGAACACATCCTTTGATACCAGAGTACCCTCGCTATCTATGTCCCCCCAGTACCTGAGGTGGATATCAAGCCCCTTCGCCTGAGCGGGAATGAATGAATGGGGATGCACGATGGGAGCACCGAAGAACGAGAGCTCGGTAGCCTCCGCATAACTTAAGTTGCGTATCACATCCGCCCCTGGCACATCCTTGATGCTTGCCGTCCTAAGAAGGGATCTGTGATTCCAGAAAGTGAGCGCAGAGCCTATGTTGGATGCTATTAATGAAGCCGTGTACTCACTCTCACCCTCATGCCGGATCCTTCCAAGGGCATCGCTTCTCCCCGTCTCGGGCTCCAGCATTCTGCCGTATACGAATGAGGCGCCGGAGGGGAAAGACGAACGTCTTACCGCATCGTAAGCGTCAAAGAGACTTGCTTCAAGATTGCTGGATTCGAAAAGGGATGAAAGTATGGATGCTATGAAGAAGCTTGTCATGCTCTCCAGATATATTCGGCTCTGATCACTGCTTTTTTCAAGGAGCCAGACCGCCTTAAGTATATCCTCCACTTTCGAGAATGAAGCGTTTATCGCCTCTGTGACCGAGCTTGTCACGTCGCTTTCAAGGCTGTTTTCACTCAGCTCAAGCCAGCTGTTCCTGCTTCTTTCTATCACGGCCCAGAGCTTCTCATCCTTCTTCTCAGCCCTCTCCAGCAGAGCTGTGAGGCTAAGCTCATTATCCTTCACGGGGGAAATTACGAAAACCTGATGTCCTTCAGAGCCCTTCCTATAAAGCTCCAAAAGCTTCAATATACCGCTTCTGGTAGATACCATCACACCCTCAATGGCGTGTACCATATAATCACTATGCATAAATTAGCTCCCTAGCCTAGTGTCAATTATGCTTATTTATCATGAAACGCTCAATAGCGAAAAAAAAAGAACAGGGCCTCTCAGCACTGTTCTTCCCAAGCTAAAAACAAAAGCTTATACAACTTTCTGAACTTTTCCGCTTCTCAGACAGCGAGTACAGACCTTGATTGTTCTGGGTGTGCCGTCGATAAGAGCCTTAACGGAAACGAGGTTAGGTCTGAAAACACGCTTCTTTGTAACACCGATGTGCTGACCTACGCCACCCTTCTTCTTAGCCTGACCTTTGCGAGGAACGATGGATCCAGAAACCGTTCCCTTTCCACAAATATCACATCTTCTAGCCATGATTATATTCCACCTTACTATAGTAAATGCATTTTCACTGCCAACATCACGAAGGCAACAAACTGAATATAGCAAAAAGATTAACCATTTGTAAATACCAGAAAGGGAATTTTCTCACCCGATGATCTCCAGCGCGCTTATATTAAGCTGAAGCCTGCTTATCCCACGATAGGTATTCACCTCTGGAGAAAAAACAAGTTCCACTGCATCCCCCTTATGAACCGCGCCTTTTTCATCATCGTAATCCCAGAAGACCGCAGGCCATATCTCACCGTTATAAGAGATTGAGAAACGGAGGAAAGTGCCCCCGTTACGGTTTGGCAGCACATCGCTCACCAACGCCCTTCTTATATGGAAGCGGAGGGCTTCGTTCTCCTGGCCATAAGGTTCGAAGAGATCCTTCGTCTTCCAGATCTCAGAGCTCATGTAGCTCTCAGGGAGTTCGGCATCCACCACGATCTCCTCCTCTTCCTCCTCATCTTCGGAAAGAGAGAAGACCGCATCCGTGAGTGCGGCTTTGAATCTTTCAAGGTTCTCCTTTGCCATGGAAAAACCCGCAGCACAGCTGTGCCCTCCGAAATCCTGGAAAAGGGATGAGAAATTATCGAGGAAGGCCCTTGCATTGAAATTTTTACGAGTCCTCATGCTGGCGCTGATTCTCCCGTCCTCCATAGCAGCGAGCACGAGTGTCGGCTTTCCTGTCTCAGAGAGAAGACGGCTTGCAATCGCCCCTGTAAGGCCACGCGGAACATCTTTTTCCACAAGCACGAACCGTCCAAGGAAGAAAGATAGAGAACTTTCGGCCTCACTTCTTACGTTTGAGAGTGCGCTTTCCGTATTCGCTTTCCTTTCCTTGTTCATGCTTATAAGCTTATCCGTAAGACTCTCTATCTCACATCTTTCTTTAGCAAAGAGAAGAGAGAGTGCGATATCGGGGCGTCCAAGACGGCCTGAGGAGTTTATGAGAGGAGCTATATAAAACGAGATGTCACGGCTCGTGAGGCTCTTTCCTATGAGATCGAAATGGGAGAGGATTAGTTTAAGATAGTCCGGTGCGTTCTTTTCAAGGATTTTCAGGCCACGCCGTACAAAGAGCCTGTTCTCACTTCTCATTGGCATCAGATCGGCAACAGTGCCGATGGCGGCAAGGGCTATAATCTCATCAAGGCCCTCATTAAGACTTCTGTTCTTATAGAGCATCGCAGAGCGGAAAAGGGAAATAAGTGTTGCAAGCTCCTCATCCTCCATATCGGTATATCTTATTGCCCTTGAAATCTGGGAGAGGGTGAATAGGCTCTTACCCCTGACAGAGGAAATAACCGCCTCTATCTCCCGTCTCACATCGTTAAGCATTACCTCAGGGCTGTCTGAGAATGCCTTTGAAATAAGGAGGCTCTCCTGCTCCCTGTCCATCACGATTATGGGCAGATTCTGGTCGAGGAAGCGGATCATCCTGCTTTCCGAACTTGGCACCATGCCTATGCTGAGCTCCTCTGAGCACTCATCCTCCACTATGAAATTAACCATCTTCACAGCGCTCATCCTCACCGTATCCTTACCGGGGCGGGCATGGAAGAATATGCATTCACTCTGATAAAGAGGTGTTTTTGCAAAGCGAAGGGCATAACAGAGCTTGAACGCGACCATGCAACCGGCAAGCCCGTCGAACGGATAGCCGGAGCCTGGAATCTTGGGGTCTATCAGGGCAAGGGATGGGGGGAAAGTCTCTCCCGAGATATGGTGGTCAACGATTATAGTGTCAATGCCCTCATCCCTGAGCGTTCTCACCTCCTCTATGGCACTTATCCCGTTATCTACAGTAATAAGGAGGGTTGCCCCCGAATCCACTATCTCGCTGACTATATCCGCACTAAGACCGTACGGTTCATCGTTAAGAGGCAGACGGCAGACTATGTCCTTCGCTCCGAGACGGGTAAGCTCTTTATACATGATCGCGGTACTTGTGATGCCATCCACATCCCTGTCTCCGAATATGAAAATCTTCTCCCCTTCTGCTATCGCATCATTTATGCGCTCTACCGCAGTCTCCATATCATCGAACAGGAACGGGGAATACTGGTACACGAGGTCGCTCTCAAAAACGAATTTGAGGCTTTCCTTGTCATCCATACCCCTTCGACTGAGTATGGTTGCAGAAAGCATGTCAAGCCCATAGTCCATGCTGATCTTCCTGACTCTGGAAGCATCCACCCTGTTCATAACATATTTCATTAAATTGTCCCTTCTATATAAGCGTCCAAATGCCGCATGAGAGGCTCTCTATCCTGGCAGGGAAGGATGAAAGAAGAAGCCTTAAGAGGAAACGGAATATTCTGTCCTCCTGTGCCTCGCTGACTGAGAAGGTGAAAATATCTGAAAAGTCCCTTCTTATGCATTCCCTTATGAAAACCCTTGCCTTTGGAGGAAGAATCAGACCTTCCTCCCCTGTTGAGCATTCCTGGCAGCATGATGCCCCAATTCGATTATTATAGCCCAGAATCTCATCCGGTGAATATACCCTCTGACATACCGGACAGTGCTCATAATCCCCGAACGTACCATACATGGAAAGGAATTTGACAACAAACGCGATCACGGTACGCTTATAGCCCAGATCCAGAGCAAGAGCATCAAGGGATCTTGTTAGCAGCATGTAGAGATTCTCATCATATACTCTGGCCTTGATGGCAAGCTCTGCAAAGAGATTCGCAGAGGTAGCCCTGTCAATATCCTCAAGAATCGAATCCCTCAGGCTTATGATGTCCACATCCCTGACTGAGATCCTGTTCTCTCCCGCCCTGTAAAGAGAGAAGACCCCGTCGGAGAAAAGGGGCGCCTTTATGCTCTTTGCACTTTTCTGAGCACCATAAACCCTTGCCCTGATAACCCCCCTGTCTGAAGAGATGAGAGTAAGCTCCCTGTCCCTCTCCCCTTTGCGCTCTGAGGAGAGAACGGTGCATAACCCTTTTAAATCCCTTTCCATAAGGAAAAAAATAGCCACAAGGGGTGAAAAATGTCAACCGAAGCATTATAGTAATAATGATGAGAAAAGCCACAATACTGATTGCACTGCTATTGCTACCTCTCTCGCTTTTTTCAATCTCGGTAAACGGAAACGAGATAGAAAACCCGTTTCCCTCCAGGGAGAATCTGGAGGCGTTCGGTTTTGAAAGGCAGAGTGACATCTTTAGGGGAATAGAGGTGAATCTCATCACAACAGAGACCGGGAAGGAAATTTATTCGTACTTCGGACACACAAGTCTTGAAGTGCTCATCCCGGGTTACCGCCCCGTATTCTACGATTACGGATATTTCTCTTTCAGCGAAGGCTTTTACAGAAATTTCCTCTTTGGCCGTCTGTTTTACAATGTCTATGCTTCGGATGGGGAAATGAGGCTCAGGGGATTCGAGGCTGAGGACAGAAGTGTCCACAGAACTCCTATTGATCTTTCAGAGGAGGCACTCAGCGCGATCTTCTCATATCTTCAATACAATACGAGAAGCGAGAACAA
Source organism: uncultured Spirochaetaceae bacterium (assembly GCA_944389025.1). Classification (GTDB taxonomy): domain Bacteria; phylum Spirochaetota; class Spirochaetia; order Sphaerochaetales; family Sphaerochaetaceae; genus Ornithospirochaeta. The sequence continues at coordinate 4,018 of CALXKU010000009.1, read as the reverse complement.
CACATATCTATACGATTATTATCTCGATAACTGCGCCACAAGGGTGCGAGACATATATGATGAGGCTACAGGAGGTAGTTTCAAGACCTGGGCAGAAAACATAAAGACAGGAAGCACACTCCGCAGAGCAGCAAATACCTATCTGGATAAGAACCCCGTAGTCTCGTTCACGCTCAACTATCTTGAAGGTCCTTCAATAGACAGGCCTTCCACGCTCTATGATGAATGCTTCCTGCCACTGACGCTGATGAAAGCTATCGAAGAATATGAAGAAGTGGAGAGCCAAACGATACGAGCATCAAAGAGCCTCACGGAATACCGCTCTTTAAGCCTCAATACCTGGACCTTGATTTTCTCCATAGCTTTCTATTTCATCTCAATGCTGCTCTATGCATCAAAGAGAAGATGGCTTTGCCGGCTCTCAGATATATTGAATGCCATACTCTACCTGTATCTTGCCCTGCTGAGCGCGGTCCTTCTTTTCATGATGAGTGCGACCAATCACAGCGTGACATATTTCAACGCGAACCTGCTTTATGCGAACCCTCTGATAATCATAATGGCAGCAGAAGCCTTAAGAGGGAAAAAAGAGGGAAAGAGATATGTTTTCAGCCTAGTTTCTATAACAATTCTTGCAATCGGATTCTCAATGAAAGCGATATTTCCAGAGATTTTCATACAGGAGAACCTTCCTGTTCTCACTCTCATGGGCTCAGTATACCTTATCAACATTTCACGGCATTTTCTCAATGAAAAATAATATTTAAGTCTCTGACCGCATTGTTGTTTACAAATCGCCATTACCTTTGCTAGACTAAATATATCTCTGGGCTGGCATGAAAAGAAAGCAAAACTTCATTCCACCTGAATTAAAATAAAGGAGAAGCAAATGAAAAAAACTGTCATGATTTTTTCTGTTATCGTTTCCGTTTTCCTCCTTCTGACCTCCTGTACCACATTCCGCTCCAACTATTATGTGGATGGACAGTATTACGAGACACAGGAGAAAGGACATTTCGGACGCCCTGCAGACCCATCTCTTCCTCAGGACAGGGTTCTTGAAGGCTGGAGCATCGCAGGCTCTGACACTCTCTTCGAAGACTGGGGCAACCAGCCGGAAGGAGAGGTAAGATTCGATGCAGTCATCAAGGATATCCCATATATCAGTTTCTATACGGGCGATACGCTGTTTGCATCAATGCCTGAGACGCAGTTCAAGGATCCGGGCGCCCCGAAGCCTTCCGTAGAGCACACTGTATTCCTCGGCTGGAAAGCAGAGGGTGCTTCCGATGATGAGCTTGTAACAGACTGGAGCGCACCGGCTGAGGGTGTTTACCGCTATGACGCGGTCTTTGCCGGAACGGTAAGGTTCTATGTAAATGGCGAGCTCTGGGCATCAGTGCTTGACAACGACAGCTTCGTATATCCTGGAGAGCCGAAGGAAAGGCAGATTCCAAGGGGCTATGAGTTCCTCGGATGGGTTTCAGAAGATGATTACAGGGTTTACGAGGGTTCATGGGACAAGGCTCCGGAAGCTAAGAGATTTGACGCCCTTCTTGTTCGTAGCGAGGTTAACGCCGCAAACGGATTCGAAAACCAGACCCTTTCCTTAGATCTGGATAGGAGCATCGACATCCTCGGACCAGTGACAGTTGAAGAGACATATGAGATCGTAGATGGAAAGATAGAAGTCGGCGGAATCGGATACAAGGACATCCTCAAGGCCGCTATCGACCTCTATCCTGAGGCAGATCAGGTAATCAACATCATCACCGATTATGAGACTGTTGAGTACACCATTGATGCTGAGAACAGCGGAGCAGAGTTCCCTGAGGGAGAGACAACGGTCACATTCGAAGTCGCATCCTATACGGGCATTGCAATCAACATCAACTAAAATATCAGCTACATAAATCTCACAGCACCTCAATCCGGGGTGCTGTATTTTTTCCCAAACGTAAAAAAGCTACGAACCTTAGTCCGTAGCGAGATCAGTTTTCTTAAAACATTTCCATTATGGAACAATTTTGGTACCGGCATCCGAATAGATTGCATCATAAAGATGAGAGGGATCCGTTATGAGACCGGTATTGCCTGTAGTTGAGACGAAATCCTCCAGTGCCTTTATCTTCGGAAGCATTGAGCCCGGAGCGAAATGCCCTTCTTTCACGTACTGCTCAGCCTCAGCGACGGTAATCCTCTCAAGTTTCTTCTCTTCCGGAGTATTATAATTAAGGCACACCTTCTCAACCGCAGTGGATATTACGAATAAATCCGCCCCGATATCCTTTGCAAGGAGGGCCGCGGCAAGATCCTTATCGACAACAGCCTCCCTTCCGTAAAGAAGACCGTCGGCCTCCCTTACGACAGGAATGCCACCACCACCGGCTGCAATCACAATAACACCGGCATCTATGAGTTTTCTTATCGTTCCACTCTCTATTATACCGGTCGGACGAGGGGATGCTACGACACGGCGGTATCCCCTACCCGCATCCTCTACTATCGCCCAGCCATCGTTATCCCTATGATACTCAGCCTCCTCCTTCTGCATGAATGAGCCTATGGGCTTTGTGGGATTTGAGAACGACGGGTCATCATCGCTTACCAGAACCTGAGTAACGACTGTTGCGACATCAGCCTTAATTCCTAATAGTTCGAGCTCATTGCCTAGAGCCTTCTGAAGCTGGTATCCGATAGCACCCTGGGTATCTGCCACACAGCTATCAAGAGGTACCGCATGAAGAATCTTGCGCGCATACTCGGCCCTGAGAAGGATATAGCCTACCTGCGGACCGTTTCCATGAACTATTACAACACGATGACCTTCCTTTATAAGCCTTGCGATATGGTGAGCCGTCTTGCTGGCCGCCTTGTACTGGGCGCTTACGGTAACATGCTTGCTGTCCTCAATAAGGGAATTGCCTCCGATGGCAATAACAATCAGTTTCTTATCCATGCGTTCACTCCTAGCCTCAGCATATCACAGATGCAACAGAATGCAACAAAAAAAAGACATTTTGAGCCCATTTTTATCCTATTATTCTGTAAGCATTTATTTTCTACATATTTTCCATATTATGTCAGAAATAAGCTATTTTTTTCTAAAAACGTACCAAAAACGTACCAGCGATATCAATCGAGGGAACATGGATATCATCATCAAAAAAAGAACATTTACGCTTTCCAAGACATAACATCCAGTCAACTGGCAAACCATAGAAAATCCTCAGCAGAAATTCAGTCCTGACTCAAATATATTATGGATGCAGTGTACCAGCAATCAAGAAGAATCAGTTTCAGATTCCTGATACTCTCCATCTCAATTATTTCATTGCCTCATACGCTATCAGCGTTATTAAGTCTTAAGTGCCTACATATATCTAATTTGTCTCACGAGTCTCAGAGATTCAGGAACTTTTGAGATCAAATCAAGGTCAGCACTATATAAGCTCCAATCTTATCCACATATGCACATTTTATAAATTGATCGATTTATAAACTGAATGGCAATTACAAACACCTATAGGATAATTGAATTTCAAGTCAAATCATATTATTATGCTTATACATACTTGTATGAATTGGAGGCTGTATGGAAATACCAAAGGGACATTATGTTTTTGGAACCGTTAAGGTCGGTGAACGTGGGCAGATCATTATCCCGAAAGAGGCAAGGGAAACATTTGATATCAAGGCCGGAGATACGCTCATAGTCCTTGGTGATGAGAAGTGGGGAATTGCTGTCACAAAGTCAGATGTTCTCCAGAAATATGCATCAGATGTGTTTGCAAAGATCGCTGGGGGCAATGAGAATGAGGATAAGTGAGACCACTTTTGCTTTTCTTCTGGATGACTGCTTCAGGGAATTTGGAGAAGAGGATGGCAGGAAGGTCTATCAGGTAGCAGATGATATATTCTCAAAGCTTGAAGCTGAATCCGACTATAAAGGTAATGAAGCCATAAGAGAACATATCCAGATGAAGCTTCTTCCTCCCCTTGCCTACTACAAGGCCCT
>CALXKU010000008.1 GCA_944389025.1 uncultured Spirochaetaceae bacterium | reverse complement strand
ATAGCAATCTTTTGGGCTTTAACTTGGCCCACAAAGATTTGGGCCGATGCACTTAAGAGTGTTTTTCCTGAAACCGGTGTAAAAACTTTAGCTGCTTTCGATATCAATGAAAATCTAGAAAGCATTGTACTAGGGAAAGGAATCACGTCAATCGTCTCCAACCAGTTCAATGGCTGTAAAAACCTAATAAAAATTGAAATACCTGATAGCGTAATATCAATTTGGTCTAATGCATTCTCTGGTTGTTCAAGCTTAACAAAAATAGAAATACCTGAGAGCGTAACATTCATTGATTCTGGCGCATTCTCTGGCTGTTCCAGCCTAACAAGCATAAATTTACCTAGCAGAATAACCTCAATTAAAGACTCTACATTTTCTGGCTGTACAAGTCTGGGAAGCATTGAAATACCTACAAATGTCACTTCTATTGGGAATTATGCATTCCAAGGCTGTTCAGCTCTAACAAGCATACCGATACCTAACAGTGTGGCTTCTATTGGATGGGATGCTTTCAATGGTTGTTCAAGTTTGACAAGCATAACGATACCTGCTAGCGTGACTTCTATTGGTATTAGTGCATTTATGGGATGTTCAGCCCTAACAGAAATAGAAATACCTACAGGCGTAAAATCAATTGAACTCAGCACATTTGATTGTTGTAAAAATTTGGCAACCATAAATATACCTGCTAGCGTGACTTCTATTGGTAATTATGCATTTTATGGTTGTTTAAAATTGTCAAGCATAGAGCTGCCTGAGAGCGAGACTTCTACTTCTACTTCTATTGGCGATTATGCATTCTGGGATTGTTCAAGTTTGACAAGCATAGAACTGCCTAAAAGAGTGACATCCATCGGAAATAGGGCATTTGATAGTACTGGCTTGAAAAGCATAACGATACCTAAGAGTGTGACCTCAACGGGGGAATATGTATTTAACGATTGTCCCGACCTGACGAATATTTACTGTGAAGTTGAATCTAAGCCTGAGGGATGGGACACAAACTGGTCAGAAGATATAAATAAACTTATCGATTTAAATATCAAATGGGGAAGTACTGGAGAATAAATTTTACAGTTTTGCCCTTGGCATTTGCCTTGGGCGTAAAACTGTTATGGTATCTTTTCTTTACGAACAAGTCTTTCTTTGAAACGTCAAACTATTATTAGTCAAGCAATTAAAAACTGGGAGCAATCCAAAACACAGACTGCTCCCAATATTACTTCAGAATCAGATCTTCCACTCGCTGCTTTCTTTCTGCAAAGCAACCATATGGGAAAAGATTCCGTTTCCCTTCATCAGTTCACCAGGACTGCCCTCCTCTACTACATGACCGCCTGAGAGTACAACGATCTTATCCGCATTCTCAACAGTACGCATCCTGTGAGCAATGACAAGAACCGTCTTGTTCCTGATCAGAACAGAGAGTGCCTTCTGGATCTCGGTTTCGTTCTCCGCATCAAGTGATGCTGTGGCCTCATCAAGGAGGATTATCGGAGAGTTCTTGAGGAATGCACGGGCAATTGAGATGCGCTGTCTCTCTCCGCCTGAAAGCTCGCATCCGTTCTCACCGATCATAGTGTTCCATCCATCGGAAAGCTTTTCTACAAAAGGAAGGCACTGTGCCATTCTTCCAGCTTCGATTACCTCCTCATCAGTTGCATCACGACGCCCTATCCTGATGTTCTCCATAATTGTGTTATCAAAGAGAGTCACATCCTGGAATACGATTGAATAGAGTGAAAGAAGGGTCTCAGGATCAGTCTTTGTGACATCCATTCCTCCGACCGTGATCTTGCCTGAATCGGGATCCCAGAAACGGGCAGCAAGCCTAGAGACTGTTGTCTTACCTCCACCTGATGGCCCGACGAGTGCTGTAACCTCTCCCTGCTTTGCCGTGAATGTCACATTTGAAAGGACTTCCTCGCCATTGCCATAACCGAAACGTACATCTTCAAATGCGATATCATAGCCTCTGTTAGTAAGCTCAGGCTTTCCTTCCTGGAGTGGATGGAAAAGTATCTCATCCATTCTCTCGACATTCGTTCTGAGAGAGATTACAGCTGCAAGGTTCTGCAGTGAGCTCTGCAGAGGATCATAAAGACGGGATGCAATCAGAAGGTACATGAAGAGCGTCAGCACATCAATCTCTCCTGTTGAAAGCAGTATAGATCCAGTCAGAGCAACAGTTCCGATTCCTATCTTCAGAATAAAAGAAGCGGAGACAACGAATACAGCAGTACCGACTTCAGAGATGATTGCTCTCTTCTCCACCTTGTCTATCTTTTTAAAGAGCCCGTTGAGATACTGCTTCTCGGCATTGCAACTCTTTAGATCCCTCATCGTCTCTATGCATTCCTGGATACCATCGGCCACTTCCATTTTCGCATCCATTGAGCGCTTCGAGAGTCTGTACTGCACGTTTCTTGAGAGGATGACTATCAGGATGGCGACAGGAATCGGCCAGAGGGCGGCAAGTCCCATCCTCCAGTCGAAAAACATGATTGAGAGTGCAGCAATCGTTGTAGAGATGACCGCTCCAATAAGCTCGGGAACCCAGTGAGAGAGCCCCGTCTCAAGCGTTGCAGCATCTGCCATGATCGTGCTTGTTATATCTGCAAGATCCTTCTTTCCGAAATATGAGAGTGGTATCTTCCTCAGCTTCTCGGCAAGGCTCACCCTTCTCACGCCACTTTCAATATAAGTCGAAAAATATGTCGCCTTATAAACATATCGGTATGAAATCATGATAAGGGCAACGGAGATGAGGCATAATGCGGCATAGAATACCCCTCGTCCAGTCAGGGTGTTCATCATCATATCTGATGCAAGAAGATAGAGAATACTGACAGGTACGAAGAGCGTAAGATTATGCAGAGCGCAGGCAATGAAGCCCTTTACCAAATCCCTTGCACCCTTCTCAGAGAGTGCGAATGTTCTTTCAAATCTCTTTATCATCACATTGCCTCCTTGCCGACCTTCCACTCCACGGAGCTCTGGTAGTCGTTCCACATCTGGCAGAAGAGTCCATTCTTCTCTAGAAGTTCATTGAATGTACCGTTCTCCCTTATCTCGCCGTCGGACAGAACATATATCCTGTCGGCATTCGTGATAGATGAGAGACGATGGGCGATCATGATAACAGTGCGGCCGTCAAGCATCGACGAGAACGCCTTCTGAACCTTCACCTCGTTATCTGGGTCAGCGAATGCCGTAGCTTCATCAAGTATGATTACGGGGGAGTCTTTGAGTATCGTGCGGGCAATCGCTATACGCTGCGTCTCTCCTCCAGAGAGGTATATTCCTTTGCTTCCAAGTACTGTGTTTATGCCGTCAGGAAGCTTCTCGATGATATCCATACACTCTGCTTTTCCGAGAGCTTCAAGTACTTCGGCATCACTTGCATCAGGCTTAGCCAGCTTCACATTGTCCTTTATCGTTCCCTTTATCAGGTGACTGTCCTGGAAGACGAAAGATACATACTGCATGAGGCGTTCTTTCGGGATATCTCGGATATCGAGTCCACCGATCCTGATTGTTCCCTTCTGCGGATCAAAGAAACGGGCAATGAGAGAAGCAAGCGTTGTCTTTCCTCCTCCAGAAGGCCCGACGAAGGCTACAAGGGAACCTGATTGGATATCAATGGAGATATCGTGGATGGCATCCTTCTTACCATCATAACTGAATGTCACATGATCTAGCTTCACTGAGCTGTCAGAAGGAACAAGACCATTATGGGCATTGCTCTGCGGCTTCTCGTTCATTATGGTGTCCACTCTCATGATTGCATCATGGACGATCATCGCCTCCTCGCTCTTGAACATGATTTTTGTAAGCGTTATCGCGATGACAGGGGTGATGATCACATAGAAAAGAACGTTCAGTATGACCTCCGAAGTGATTCCGCCATTTGCAAGAATGAATGCCCCGGCTGTTATGAATGCAAACGAGCTGTTTATCGCCCCGGTGTATATGATCATCGGCCTCATAAGCTCCTTCGTGTATTCAATCACCCATTTCTCGTAGCGGTCGATCGAATCCTTGAAGAGGCGGAATGAGTAAATGGTCTGCCCGAACGTCTTTACGACAGGAATTCCCCTGACATACTCGACAGCCTGATTCGACATGTCTGCAAGGGCATCCTGATATTGCTTCATCCTTTCCTGCATCCGCTCTCCAGTCATTCTCATCATGATAAGAAAACCAAGGGCGACAGGAAGCAGTGAAAGAAGACCGAGCCTCCAGTCGAACCATAGAAGCATTGCGATGAGTCCTATCGGGGTGGCAATAGCCGCAGCTCTGTCCGGCAGCTGATGCGCAAGATATGTCTCGGTTGCAGCACTTGAGTCGTTGATGATCTTTCTCAGTTTTCCGCTTCCAAAGCGGTCTTCCACTCCAAGTGGAAGGCTGATGACATGAGAAAGCATCTCCTTCCTCATATTCGCAGCAACACGGAATGCAGCGATGTGAGAACACATCAAGGCTGCAATGTAGACAAGCATCGATATGATGGCCAGAGACACGGCATAAGCGCCATAGCGGGCTATCATCACGTATTCCGATACAAGCACATCCCGGATTATATGCCAGATGCAGATGAACGGAAGAAGCGCAAGGAGCGCTGAGATTGCTGAAAGTACCCACGAGAGGTACGTCAGCACCTTATATCTGCCCGCATATTGAAGCAGGCGTTCAAGGTCTTTGTTCTTATGCATAAAACCTCCAAATAAGTTAGCTATAACTAACCAACAAGTTCAAAAAAAAGAGACATCACTGCCTCATGCCGAAAAGACGCTCCCATCCTGCCTTGTAAAAGGCCTGGAGATTCTGAATATAGATCCTTGCATCTTCCCGCGGTACAGAATGCCTCACCACCTCGAAGAAAGAAGTAAAATACCCCGATGTGACCATATGCTCAAGAAGGGGATCAATCTCCGGTATATCCATTCCGTTCTTTCTCATGAGAGCCATGAACTCCTCCGTGGATTCCTCCTCTGTTTTCATCATCTCATCGATCATGTGTGCATAGCGTGTGCCCTCAGAGCACATGAGAATCAGACGGAACTCATCCAGATGGTCATAAATATACTCCAGACACCACTCGACACAGCGTGCTGTGATATCCCCCATACCTGAGACCTGGGTGTCATATGGCAGAGCTGCGAATTCCTCGTGCGCCCGTTTATAGGCATCCATCACTGTCTCATATGCAACTTTCACGAGTGAGTCGAATATATCTTCTTTAGAAGCAAAATAGCCGTAGAGAGCTCCAGTTGTAACCCCAGAGAGGGCTGCAATACGCCTCATAGATGTCCCTTGAAAGCCTCTTTCGAGGAATTCCAGCTTTGCTGTTTCAAGTATTATTCTTTCAGTCTCGCTCATATAACAGTGTTATATAACAATGTTATAAACGAGTCAATACTCCTTTGGCTCTCTGAAAACACATGATACTTTCTCATTCAGAAAAATATAAAAATGATATTTTTCAAAAAATAGTTAGCATAAACTAACTTAATGTGCTATTATGTCTTCCAGGATATCAGAAGCAGCTTCATCACTACTCTTCTCTGTTTAGGTATCCATTACTAAAAACAATGAGTTAGTTATAACTAACATAAGGAGAATGGAATCATGTCTTTTGAGAAACTTCTTGTAACACATGCCTCCCCTACGCTTGCTAATCTGAAACCGGCATCGCTACTCTCCTTGCGTGGTGTTACAGATGAGGCAGAATGTCTGAGAAAGCTTGAAAAACGTGGACTGCTGTTCTTCCCTCTGATAAACAGCAAGGGGCATAGGCTCCTTCTTATATACCGAAAGAGTAAGCTGGAACAGGTATTATCCACAGCCCGGGCTGAAGAGATCCTTGAATACTTTGATTATCCCAAGGCCTTTGAGAGGAGACTTGAATTTCTCAGAAAGAGATTTCTCTCTACCCCATGCCCTCATGAGGTCGGCCTATTCCTCGGCTATCCACCGGAGGATGTGAAAGGTTTTATTGTTAACAAGGGTCAAGGTGCCCTCTATTCAGGGTTATGGAAAGTCTACTCAGACAAAGAAAATGCGCAAAAGATTCTGCAAAGATGGGTAAAATGCCGCAGGAAATACATGGAGTGCTTCCTTAGCGGAACAGATATTACAAGGCTGTGCGTAACAGCCTGAGGAGGAAAAATGAAAAAGATTGCACTTGTTTACTATTCAGGAACAGGCAATACAGAGGCAATGGCGAAGGCCATTGAAGAAGAACTGAATGGGAAAGCCGATGTTGCTACCATCGCCCCGGAGGCGTTCGGACCTGGGGATATCGCAGCATATGACGCATTCGCATTCGGATGCCCGGCAATGGGCTCGGAAGTTCTTGAGGAGGAGGTATTCGAACCAATGTTCGCTTCTATCGAAGAAAGTCTGCCCGGTAAGAAAATACTGCTCTTCGGTTCTTATGGTTGGGGCGATGGCGAGTGGATGAGGAACTGGGAGGAAAGATGCATCGCAGATGGAGCTGTGCTAGCATCTTCTCCCGTCATCGCGAATGAAGCACCAGATGATGAGGCGATCGAGGCTTTGAAAAAGGCTGCCAATTCGCTGATTGCATAGCCCTTTCCCTTCCTTTTTGCTAAGGCCGACACGGCCTTAGCTTTTTCCTTATCATTGCAAAAAAGATGATAAGACTACCAGTTGCAAACTACTCCGCCTTGACAATCACTACCAGCCATGGCTGAATCACCTAGGAAAAATCAAGGAAATTATAATCGAATCCCCATGCCTTCATCGCCTTATCAGCTCCGATATCCGCACTGCCATCCTCCTTAAACTGATCTAGATAAATTGAAGCACAATAAGGACAAAACATCCTCATTCCTTTAGCGATGGCTTCTCCTGCCAGCATATTCCGCTCTGTCTCAGTCATATCGAAGCTGTAATCAGAATCAGTACAATATCTATAGACGTATTTAAAGACTCCAAAACATTCTCCACTGTTATAAAGACTCATGAGTATGTCCCAGTTCTGTTGCATATCGATCCTTTTGCCGAAGGACCTGGCGGCAAGCTCGGCCTGACATTCGATGTTACCCTTTTCTGCGCCTTTCTCCCAATTCTTCACAGCAGAATAACTGTCTCCATGCGAGTACTGATATCTTCCAAGGAAATACTCTCCCCACCCTGAGTATCCGCTCAACGATGCCTTCCAGTATTCCATAGCAGTACCAATGTCCCCTACGACATAATGCATCTGAGCACACCATGCTGCTCCGATTTCAGAACTTCCCCACTTCGAGCTGAACATCTCCTTCATCTCTTCATAACGTCCCAGTGCCGCATATGATCGCCCCGCATTAATACTGAAATCATAGTTGTAGATTATCGCATCATACTCTGCCGCCATCCTGTAATACTTCGCAGCGGCCTCAACATCAGGGAAGATATCATTCTGATGTCCTGGATAAGAAAAGAAGATGTTTCCAAGTTCTCCATAAGCCAATGCCATGAGATCAAGTCCATCATCCAGCGAGCCATCGTTCCACCCCTTTCTTGCCAAAACGGCGGCCTTATGGGCCCAGTATGCAGCACGAGCAAAGTCATCCGCATCTGCACCCGACATCAGTCGATAACACCTCGACAAGGCGACAAGCTCCTCCACCGCCTCATCACCGCTGTTAATCACATCCATCAGAAGATCCTTCACGTTCTCCCCTGAAAAATATTCATTGAACCGGAAGAGCTCTTCATCGATATCGTCTTTGATGTAATCATCCAGATGGTCCATGATTTCATCAATATCCATGAAAAGGATGAAGCCATCGCTTTCGGGAGTGTCCCTTTCCAGCCAGCGGCGAATCACGCCTTCATCCCCATCGGCTTCTTCGTCTCCTTCATCATCTCCGAACTCATTGCATGGGATGATATCATCATCTCTCAGCGTTCCTTCCTCGAGAAGGGAAACCAGATAGGCACATTCCTCATCCTTATCCTCAAGCTCCTTGAGCTTTTCATATGCACCATCCACATCCTCCTCAAGGTAATCACCGCGGATCATCATCTTGCATATGCCTCTGATTGCCGCAATCATCCCGATTTCCTCGCCTTCCTTATAGAATTCGAAGGCTTTACGGGAATAGTCCTCATCAGATTCATAGCCAGAGATGCTGACCTGCCGGAAGTAGATCATTTCGGCAAGAAATGGCGCAGCCTTAATTTCGCCTTTCCTGTACGCATCGGAAAGGAAGTCAAAAGCCGAACTCACATCCTTTCCTCCGAATGATCCGAAATAATAACCAAGACCAAGAGCGATCATAGCTTCAACATCACCTTCTCCTGCCAGTTCCTTCAACGTTGATTCGGAAAGTGAAAAATAATCCAGATCTGCCATATAGTTTTCCCTCCAGCCTTAGTCATAGCTAATTATACATCCCATTGTTGTCATAGAAAATGAATTTCTCATCTGAAGGTGAAATAACAGATAGAACTGTAACATCAGCAAAACTCAGAAAAAAAGAAATGATCAGGATATCTGCAAAACAGGAACATATTTTCCTGAGTCACGTGTCATAAACATAATTTATTGCATACTAACGGTTTTTCAAGTAAATTATTATGCCACTTCCAGAGTTGGCTATGTTTTCACTTCCAGAGTTGGCTATGTTTGTACCAAGAATGAAGATATTTCGTATCTTCTTGTGTCTCTTCTATACTCGCTTCTTCAAGATATTCAAGGCACATTTCATTCGCTTTTTCACATAATTCACGGACGGTTATATAAGGTAGCTTTTCTTTTCTCATTATAGAAAGAACCGTCCTAATATGCCTATCAAGTTCTTCCCGAGAGGCTGTGCGGGCTATGCCTTTCCAGTAAGCCTGGTATTCTTCTGAATATCCCCACTGTGAGATTAAAAGTTCAAGTATATCATCTTTTTTTGTCGTCCATTCATCAGAATTATTTCTCATGAAACGAATGAGGCATGGAATGAGAAGCATCGCGACATGACGGCTATAATCTTCCCTATCCTCAGATTCAAGATCTTCAACTCTATCCATGATTCTGATCCGTCTTTTTTCACGCGAAAAGAAGGAAATAAAGAAAACAGCAATTGCTGTAGTAGCGCCAGCAATAAGCGGAACAGCTGTCGGAATATCGCGAAGGCCAATGACAATGGCAAGTCTTGGTATGAGAGTCATTGTTGCCATGCTGAAGATGAAAAAGAGAGAGCCTACTGCAACACCAGCCAATATGCCGAGGCCGAAACTTTTTATGAAACTCTCAAATGCTCTCTCTTTTTTCCCTAAACATGAGACAAAAGTGTTTGCAGAGTCTCTCCCATGGAGAACTGGGCCAGAATATGTAGGTAAAAGATTCTCTGAGTCATTAAAACGGGATTTATACATTTACTCCAAGATCCTTTAAAACGGATTTCAGATTATTCTCATCTGTTTTTTTCACACTTTTCATTATTACAGATATTAGGTCTGTACAAAGACCAGTAATACCGATGACAGCCGCTACCAATGTGGCAAGCCAAGAGAACATCACTCCAAACAAAGGAATGGAGCCAACTAGCAGCTTGATGAAAATTCCTACTGTAAGGGAACTAATAGCATAGGGAACGGTATCGCACAGTTTCTTGAGGGCACTCAATAACATGCTTCCGACCCTCATGACAATTGTTCCAGTTTTAGTTACGACTTTTGCAGTAACGGAATAAGCTTTTTTCAATGCGTTGATAATCTTTCGATCAACACCATGTGTTTTCAGATATCCAAGCCAGCTGAAATACTTTTCTTTCTTCGATAGCTTCTCATTTTCAGCTTTAAAACGTTCAAAATCCCCATTAAAGTCATCTTCCGTTAATGTTACTGTACCATTCGGCATGAATCTGAAAGCACCACGAATATTTGCCATTTGAATCTCCTTACGTAATCATAGCACCCCATCTTCCGATTGTCATTAATGTGAGTTCCGCCTCAGAAATACTTATATTGTTAAATGGATTTAACGATTTCTTTCAATATTGTTAAATAGATTTTATGATTTCCCTTAAAATCGTTAAATGGATTTTACACTTCTTCCCTATCTACGATATTCTTTAGACACATGCATATGGATTTTCATATGGCATTCCTTTCCTGCCCATGGTATCATCAGATTAGATGGATTGCTCATGCAAAACATTGATGTGTAAACAAATGTAAATCAAAAGGACGGGGATAGTCATGGCAGATGATCTGATGGATGCTTTTCTTATTTATGTTGATGACAACGACAGTGTCAGGGAAGAACTCGATTCGAGAATTAGAAATTACAGGGGAGAGAAGAAGAACATAACATGCGATGTGCTTATCCCATTTGCAAGAGAGCATGGATTCAACATGACAGAGGAAGACGTTGAGTTCTATAACGGGCATGAGAATAACGGGAGCGAGGTTCCTGAGTTTCTTTTCGAAGAAGATAATTAATCCTTTTTCCTAAGCAGCTCCATATCACGTAATTCGAATTCTGGAACAGTGATATTTCCACCCTTTCTTCTAAGGATCCTCTCAAGCCGCGGGCGGTTGTATCTCTGAATCATGATGCATGGTAAATTTATAACAAGAAAGAACAGGGCCATTTCAGGAGAGACACCAAGAGGACTTGAGAGCAGAATCATCATTGATGCTATGATGCATGATACATGCGCCACCTCTGCTCTCACAGTTTCGAGAATGAAAACTGAAAGATATTCCAGGCTGTCATCCTTGAGGCTCCTTTTGTCAAAAGGACCTGCGGAGGGAACGAGATCTTTCCATTTTTTGATGTGACAACTCCTCTCGTAGAACCTTATCTCAGCCTCACATACCTGAAGATGCTTTCTCACCTTTTCGAGATGACGATATGGGATTCTGTTTGAGACAAAGGAAATCACGACATGGGCAAAAACTATTCTGAAAAAGAGCACGTACTCCATCTTATGACCTCCTAATATAAAAATAACACCTATATTTTTGCTTACAATAGACAAAAGATTGTAAATGTCTAAAAAGAATTTTCACAAAATGCGTTGACCCCATACCTGTTTTGCTGTAAATGAATGCGTGGAGAGATATATGAAAAGCGATGTTTATTTCAGTGATTTAAGAACAGGGTTCAACAACTCCCTCCTAGATAAGCTCACAAGGCTCATGGAGAAGGCGGGAATCGGCAATATCGATTTCAAGAATCATTACGCAGCTATAAAGATGCATTTCGGAGAGCCGGGCAACCTCGCATTCCTCCGTCCGAACTGGGCCAGGTGCGTGGCGGGCGAAGTTAAAAAGCTTGGGGGAAAGCCTTTCCTTACAGACTGCAACACGCTCTATGTAGGAGGAAGGAAGAACGCACTCGATCACCTCGAGAGTGCCAACCTGAACGGTTTCAATCCCCTCTCGACAGGATGCCAGATCATCATAGCAGATGGGCTTAAAGGAACGGATGAGGTCGATGTACCCGTAAACGGAGCCTATGTAAAAGAGGCCCATATAGGAAGGGCGATCATGGATGCGGATGTCTTTATCTCCCTTTCCCATTTCAAAGGGCATGAGGCGACCGGATTCGGTGGAGCTCTCAAGAACATCGGAATGGGATGCGGTTCAAGGGCCGGAAAGATGGATATGCACTCACAGGGAAAGCCGGTTGTCAATGAAGAGAAATGCATAGGCTGCCACCGCTGCGAGAAGATCTGCGCACACTCGGCACCGACATTCAATGGGAAGAAATGCCATATCGACCTAGATAAGTGTGTGGGTTGCGGACGCTGTATTGGAATCTGTCCTGTGGATGCAATAAGCGAGGGTGTCTCGAACAGCAATGAGATTCTAAACTGCAGAATGATGGAATACGCTCTTGCCGTCACAAAGGACAGGCCTTGTTTCCATATTGCAATAGCAATCGACATCTCACCTAACTGTGACTGTCATGCGGAGAATGATGCGGCAATAACACCGAACGTGGGCATGTTCGCCTCATTCGATCCTGTTGCACTCGATCAGGCATGTGCGGATGCTGTGAACGCGATGCCGGCAAATGCGAAGAGCGCGCTCTCGGAGGCAAAGGAGCACACGGGAGACCATTTTAACGACGTGCATCCTGACACATCCTGGAAACAGGGGCTTGAGTATGCGGAAAAGATCGGACTTGGAACGAGAGATTACAATCTCATCGTCGTAAAATAACATGCATGGGGTGATGCAATCGCATTGCCCCTTCTGCTTTCCATCTTGCCTAACAAGGGTTATTACCTTAATTTATATTTGATGTTAGAAAATAGTAATTCAGCAAGAATAAGTTTACTTATAGTTAATGAGCGTCCTCTGTTCCCCGGCGGTGTTACCACCCTGATCATATCCAGGGATGAGGAGATTCATCTTATAGAACAGCTGGCCAAGAGCAACAGCAGTTTCGGTGTCGTTCTTTTCAGGGGTAAAAACCCTCCAGGAGAGGATAACCTACCGGACATATACCCTGTCGGAACGCTATGCAAGGTTAACAGGTACGTCAGACTTCCAAACGGTACCCTTCATGTATTCGTGAACACACTCTCATCTTTCTTCATCGAAAAGGCTGAAAGAAATGGAGAGATCATCGAGGCGACAATAAGGGAAAAGCATGATATCGAGATAAACCCGAGATTCGTCGCACCCTATATGAGACTTCTTAAGAAGACACTCTCCGAGCTCCTCCCACAGAGCCCGATATTCGCATTCGCCACGGATGTGAACCTTGCGAACATAAAACAGCCAGAGGCTCTTGTCAACTACGTCTCATCGGCGATAAAGGCGCCCAAGGAGATGCTTGAAGAGATTCTTGAGGCTGAGAGTCTGAAAGAAAAGTACGAAATGCTCCTCTCATATCTAGAGAACGAGAAGAGCATACTCATAATGCAGAATCAGATCAGGAACGAACTCTTCGATAACGCGAAAAAGAGGAATCAGGAGGCGGTTCTCAGGCAGCAGATAGCGGCACTGCAGGAAGAGCTGGACCAAATTACGAACGAGAGAAAGGATCCTGCACGCCCGGGCTTTACTTATGCCAGGGGATTTTCTAAAGACAGTGATGTGAAAGAACTTCAGGAGCGTTATGAGAAACTGAAGAGCACACTGCCTAAAGAGTATCATGAGACGATAGAAAAAGAGCTTAATAAGCTCATGATGAGTGAGCAAACAAGCCCTGACTACATGATAGGAAGAACATACATCGACACTGTGCTCTCCCTTCCCTATCCGAAGAAGAACCATAAGCCGAAATACAACGTGGAGAGGGTCAGGGAAGTCCTCGACCGCGACCACTACGGCATGAAGGAAGTGAAGGACAGAATACTTGAATTCCTCGCCTCCCGCTCCCTCGCAGGGGATACAAAAGGTGCGATAATCTGTCTTGTGGGTCCTCCGGGAGTCGGTAAGACAAGTGTCGGAAGAAGCATTGCCGAAGCCCTTGGAAGGAAATATTACCGCTTCAGCGTCGGAGGAATGAGGGATGAGGCTGAGATCAAGGGACACAGGAGGACTTATATCGGAGCCCTTCCAGGAAAGATCATACATGGCATGCTTGAGACAAAAGAGGTAGACCCGCTATTCCTCATAGACGAGATTGATAAGATCGGTTCCAATTACAGGGGAGACCCTGCAAGCGCCCTGCTCGAGGTTCTCGATCCTGAGCAGAACAGCCATTTCACAGATTTATATCTCGATCTGCCCTATGACCTTTCAAAGATACTCTTCATAGTGACAGCAAACAGCCTCGAGACAATACCTATGCCTCTTCTTGACAGGATGGAGATAATAGAGGTTCCGGGTTACACGCCGCAGGAGAAGCTGAATATCGCGAAGAAATACCTCTTTCCACGCCTAGTAAAGAAGAACGGGCTCGAGAAATATGATATCAGCATGAGCGATGATGCGCTTTTATCCATTGCCGAGGAGTATTCGCGTGAGGCTGGAGTCAGAAACTACGAGAAGGACCTCGATAAGGTTCTCAGAAAACTGAGCCTCAAAGTCATAGAGAAAGACTATGATGAGAACACGTTCAGCATAAGAAAGGAAGACGTCGAGAAATACCTCGGACAGCCAAGGTTCGATCTGAGCAGCAAAGTTGTTGCAGACGTAGCGGGAACGGCGGTCGGTCTGGCATGGACGAATCTCGGAGGGGACGTCCTTCTTATCGAAGCTGAGGCGGTACCAGGGCACGAGGAGTTCAAGCTCACCGGTCAGCTTGGTGATGTAATGAAAGAATCATGCAACATAGCGCTCTCAACCGTTAAGCACGAATGCTATCTCAGAGGGCTTGATCCCGCATGGTTCAAGAAAAACAGCATCCATCTCCATATCCCCGAGGGTGCGACGCCAAAGGACGGCCCGAGCGCAGGTATAACGATGACATGTGCGCTCTGGTCCATGATAACAGGCTCAATCATCAAGGAGGACCTTGCAATGACAGGAGAGCTCACGCTCACGGGCAAGGTCATGCCGATCGGAGGACTTAGGGAGAAGATCCTGGCTGCCAGGCGCAACCATGTGAAGGAGATCATCATACCCGAAAAGAATGTAAGGGATCTCAACCTTCTTGACGCCGAGGTCAAAGGCGATGTCATCTTCCACCCGGTAAGCACCATAGAGGAAGTGCTGAAGATCGCTTTCCCTACAGATACGACAGAAAGGCTCAGCCGAGAAGAGGCTGAAAGAAAGCTGAACGAATATCTTGCGAATGAAAAGAAGATGGAGGGCGAGAAGAATGCTTGAGCTCTTAAGTCCTGCGGGAAACATAGAAAAACTCAGAACCGCAATCAACTACGGCGCCGATGCATGTTACATGGGGCTCAAGGATTTCTCCCTCAGGGCAAATGCCGGCAACTTCGGAGAAAAGGAGCTTGAAGAGGTAAGAAGAATAAAAGAGGAAAGCGGGAAGAAGCTTTACTGCACCATGAACATCATATTCAAGGAGGATCAGATTGAGAAGCTTTACTCCATGAAGGATGAGATTGCCTCCTGGCCTTTCGATGCATTCATAATCTCCGATATCGGGCTTGTGGACTTCTTTAAAAAATACCTTCCCGATAAGGATCTCCATCTCTCGACACAGGCATCGTGCATAAACAGCAACAGCGTCAAAGCCTATAGTGATATGGGATTTAAAAGAGTGATCCTCGGTCGTGAAGCGAGCCTTGATTCAATCAAAAGGATAAAGGACAAGGTTCCAGAGATGGAGCTGGAGTGTTTTGTTCACGGTGCCATGTGCATGGCCTACTCCGGACGTTGCATACTCTCCTCCTACCTTACGGGAAGAAGTGCGAACCAAGGAGACTGCGCACACACATGCAGATGGAACTACAGGATGTACGCCATTGAGGAGGAAGAGAGAAAAGGCCAGTACATGCCGATAGAGGGAGGGGATGATTATACCGCAATCCTCTCATCAAAGGACCTCTGCATGATAGACCATGTGGATGAGCTCAGGGATGCTGGCCTCGACAGCCTCAAGATCGAGGGGAGGATGAAGAGCGTCTACTATGTCGCAGTCGTCACAAGGGCATACCGTAAAGCGATAGACAATGATGCCGATAAGGATAAATTCAAGAGGGATCTCTTCAATGTATCGCACAGGCAGTATACAACCGGGTTCTTCTTCTCATCCAATGCGGTTGACGACTCAAATGACGTGTCCCGCCCTACAGAGTACGGTTATGAGAGGGCCTACATGTTCCTTGGAACGGTGAAAGAGAACAAGGGAAACGGACGCTATGTAATCGATGTTAAAAACCAGATAAGAAAAGGCGATGCTCTTGAGTTCATAGGCCCTGATGTTCCGCTATTATCAGATAACAGCTTCCACCTGTATGATGAGGAGGGAAGCGAGATAGAAAAGACCGATCATGGCCACTATGTGGAGCTCGAGACGAGCTGTCCTTTAAAGGAGGGTTACATACTCCGAAAGGAAAGCGATGTCAGGATAATCAACTGAATTCTGGGGGTGCGATGCATCCCCTTTTTCATTCATCGCCTTTCTTCCTAACGAGGATCCATATCTCGCATGAGAATGGAAGGCATTCGTATTACTCTTATGTAAGAGAGAATCTCCGGGCCGCCTGTGAGAGCATAGCTTGAATCTTTGAGCCAGGAGGAAAATATCGATGCCCATGTGCTTTGAAGGGCATCAGGGTATGCTCCGCTTGAAAGAAAAAATGTCCAGAAAGAAGGTGGAACAGAAAGAGTGTCAAACCCGTCAAGGAAAGAGGATGTTGATGAGATGCCAAGATACTGGTCAAGATGACTGCCCTCCTGTCCTCTAAGTTCGCAGAGACGCTTAAAATCCCTTTGGGCTCAGAATCATTAATGGAGAGAAGATAGTCCCTCTTTTCGTCTCTCATCATGCAAGAAAGAGAATCGATTTGATGATTTTCACCGTTAAAGAGAAGGCTTATCCTCTATTTAAAGCCAACGATGAAGAAAGCCTTTCTACCTACGATTCTGTAATCTATCACACACTATCCCTTCCATAGAGCTCTGAAGGCTCTGGAACTTTTCTGCCACAGCGCCTCATATCATCGGCAAACATGTCAAGCATCTGATTTATGCATGGCTCAAGGGCGTATTTCTTAGCCTCCTCGGCATAAACGTGCTCCATCCTCTTCCTCTCATCCTCATGCTCGATCCACCAGTCGATCTTGCGTGCGAAATCCGCACTATCCCCTGATTTGAAAAGAGAGCGCTCATCAAGGGCGAACTGCGGAGCACCCGATCTCTTACTGTCGGAAATAACCGGAACAAGCCCTGAAGCGATTGCCTCCATGCAGCTTATCGGCTCAATGTCTATATCGGAGGAGTGAGCATAGAGATCTGCTTGCCATAAAAGCTTTAAAAGCTCCTCACGGGGAAGGAATTTCATTATCACGGGATTAGGAAGACTGCTGCCCTCCTTCTCGTACTCCTCCTTCATCGGCCCTTTTCCAGCAAGAACCAGCTGAATCTTTTCCGAGTACCTGGATTTCCTTATCGCCTCAATAAGAACATTCTGCTTCTTCTCCCTTGAAAGCCGGGCCGTCATCACGATAAGGATATTACCCGCGAACTCGCTGCTCTTCTCAATCTTGTTATAATGAAACATCGGAGGGATTCCATTGGAAATGACCCTCTTCTCAGCCTTGTAGTGGTGCTCTCCAAGCATGTTGGCTATCATGCGGCTAGGACAGTGTATTATACTGAAATGACGGAATATGTACCGTTTTGCAAACCAGTATGTGAAATTGATAAGAGGCATGCAATCCCCTAGCCCAACGGAAAACCATATGTTCTCTGGCTGAATGTGGAAAGCTCCGGTACATGGCACATTATGTTTCTTTGCGAGAATCACAGCCTGCTTGCCAAGGGGGAACGGCATCATGACGTGTATGACATCCGCCCATAGCACGGCCTCCTCCATCTTCCTCTTATCCGGACGGCCGAAAGTGAATCCCTGAGCCTGTACGAGGTGATCAAAGAATGGGAGATGGAACTCTCCGAACCCCCATTTATCCTCTCGCGATTCGCCGGCTGCGGCGATCCTGACCTCGTGCCCTCTTGCCTTAAGACGGTCTGCTAAAGTGCGTGCTGATATCGTATTTCCATTCGAAGCGCCATCATACGATTCGAGAACTATAAGAATCTTCATAAAAATCTCCCTTTTCAGTCGAGGATATCCTCAACATCCTCATCCCCGGCAGAGTAGATATCCATTGCGAGGGAGGCATACTTTTTCGCCTCCTTCTCCTTATCTCTCGCATCATATCCCTTTGCCAGACCGCAATATATCGTGTACTGATCCCAAGGGGATGCACCCATCTCAAGCATGACTGACTCCGCATCTTTGAAGAGATTGAGCCCCTTTCTCTTGTTTCCTCCTACGATTCCCGGAGAGTTTAGATACCTCTCCGCCTCGAGAAGAAGGACATGGAAATCCTCCGGATACTCATCATAGAGATCATCCACCATTCCTGGAAACTTCATTCCTTTTGAAAGACTGCCATCCACAAGATACCAGAATGACGTTGAAAGAGCCTCAAGAACACCTGTGGCGGAAACCGGAGCTCCCTCCCCCTTCGCCTTGGCTATCCTCTCATCCGCAATCTGCATGAGAGTGCGTGCAAGCTCCTTATCATCAGAGTCGTTGGCATACTTTGCAGCAATCAGTGCAGCCCTTCCAATGGAGGCATCCTTCTTCCACTGTTCATAATGCGAGGACTCAATTCCCTGCTCGAGAGCTTTAAACTCATCCATCAGGCCAGAAATGCCATGATCATCAAAGACATATCTGCAAAGAGATGCGTAATATGAGTCATCCATCATGTCCGCATAGTAGTTAACCCTTCCGGCCTCCGAGGAAGCGGAAAAAACGGGACCTGCAAGACAGGATAGAAGAATAAGGCTTATTAATAATCTGAACTTCATGCTTTTCTTTACAGCTTTCATACGTTCCATCTTGAACAAAAAGAATCGTCATGGCTCATGCCATCAAATATTCAAGCATTAGCCTACCATGCTTTCCCTCTATAGGCAAGCTTTTGGAATCATGTCATGTTGATGTGTTACCACAAGTGCTTAAAACAGGATAATCGCTTCTTCCTCTTTTTTCGCCATGGGATGCTCATCTGCTTTTAAAAGCAACAACAACTGTAAAATCTCTCATTTCTAACATTTTTCTTGCATTCGAAATAATACGCATTTAAACTTAAAAAAAATATTTAAAAGGATGGTGGTTGTATGACAGTTCATGAACAGCTCGTTAATCAATGGGAGACCTATCTTGCTGAGAATGCAAGATTTGAGGAGAAAGGAATAAAAGTGGCACGAACACGTGCAAAGAAAGCCCTGCTTGAGATTTCAAAGCTCTGCAAGGAGAGAAGAAAGGAGCTTAAGGGAACAGAGGAGAGCGCAGAAGAATGAAAAAGGCCGCAAACGCGGCCTTATTCTTTTAAATGCTTTTAAGCAGTGCTATATGCTCCTGACTCTTTCTAATTATCTCTTCGGCTTCAGCCTTCTTTCCCCTCTCCTTTTCCACGGCCTCAGCTTTGGCATTATTGATGAACTGGGGATTTGAAAGCTTCTTCTCCGCAGACTCTAAAAGCTTCTCAGCCTTTGCAACATCCTCAGTGAGCTTCCTGATTTCCGCGTCCACATCGATGGCATCCTTGACGAAAAGGAAACACTCGTAACCGGGGCCCGATGTTGGAACAGCACCCGATGTTGATATCGCATTATTCTCATCGATTATGAACTCCGAGGCACTGAGAGTCGAAGATACGAAAGGCATCTCGTCCCTTATGAGGGAGAGGGCATTAAAGTTGTCATCACACCTTAATACCATCCTTATCTTCTTCTCAGGTGCGATCTGGAGGCTTGAACGAAGGCTTCTGACGCTTCTGACGATATCCTTAAGTGCTTCAACCTTGCCAACTTCATCCTTATAGGAGAGAGCCTCATCGTACTCTGGATAGCTCTGTACGATGACATCACCATCATGATTAGGAAGCTTCTGATAGATCTCCTCCGTGATGAACGAGAGGAACGGGTGCATCAGGCGCATGCTCTTTTCAAGGATATCCATGAGAATCGAAATCTGGAGATTCTTCTCCTCATCGCTTCCTTTGAGCAGCTTCTGTTTTGAAGCCTCGATATACCAGTCGCAGAGGTCGTTCCAGAAGAACGAATAGACTGCGGATGCGGCATCGTTGAACCTGTAACCCTCCATAGCTGTCTTGATATCGCGTGCGGCGCTGTTAAGCTGACTGTAAATCCACTTGTCCATGGTCGTAAGCTCATCGACATTGAAAGTAACAAGCTCCCTACCCTCGAGATTCATAAGCAGGAATCGTGTTGCGTTCCAGATCTTGTTCGCAAAACGGGAACCCATCTTGAAAGAATCGATATCGATAAGCACATCCTGCCCCTGAGCTGCCATGTAACAGAGTGTGAACTTCATCGCATCCGCACCGTACATGTCTATGATTTCGAGTGGGTCTATACCGTTCCCAAGGCTCTTGCTCATCTTCCTTCCAAGCTTGTCACGTACAAGCCCTGTTATGACGATATCCTTGAATGGGGCCACAGAGAGGAACTCCTCACTGCTCATTATCATCCTGGAAATCCAGAAGAAGATGATATCATAGGCGCTGACAAGGCAGCTTGTCGGGAAGAAGGCTGCAAGGTCATCGCTCTTCTCAGGCCAGCCGAGAGTTGAGAACGGCCAGAGCCAGGATGAGAACCAGGTATCGAGAACATCGCTGTCCTGTTCGAGATTATGTGAATGGCAGTGCGGACACTCTGTGACATCCTCCCTTGAGACTATCTCCTTTCCGCAGTCCTTGCAGTACCAGACCGGAATCCTGTGTCCCCACCAGAGCTGACGGGAGATGCACCAATCGCGGATGCTCTCAAGCCAGCGTGAATACGTGTTCTCCCATCTCTTCGGGTAGAATACGATATCGCTCTTCTTAAGGGCTTCCATCGCCTTATCGGCAAGGCTCCTCATCCTTACGAACCACTGGTCGGAAAGATACGGCTCGACAATCGTATGACAGCGGTAGCAGTGTCCGACTTCATGGTCATGCTCCTCTATCCTCTCTACGAAGCCACCTTTCTCCAGATCTTCAACAACGAGGGGTCTGGCCTCGATTGCAGGAAGATTCCTGTATTTCTCAGGGCAGTTGTCATTGAGCGTTCCATCCGGGTTGAGGATGTTTATAGCCTCGAGATTGTTCCTCTTTCCACACTCGAAATCGTTCGGATCATGGGCTGGGGTGATCTTTACCATTCCTGTTCCGAACTCCCTTGATACGAAAGCATCAGCAATTATCTTTATCTTTCTGTCTGTAAGAGGGAGATCAAGGCTCTTTCCCACGATATCCTTATAGCGCTCATCATCAGGATGAACCGCGACGGCAGTGTCTCCGAACATCGTTTCAGGACGTGTCGTAGCTACGATGATATACCCAGAGCCGTCACTGTACGGATAACGTATATGATAGAGTTTTCCAGGTTCGGCCTCATGCTCCACCTCATCATCAGAGAGGGCTGTACCACACTTCGGACAGTAGTTGACAAGATATTTTCCCTTGTAGATAAGGCCACGCTCATAAAGGGAAACAAATGCCTCACGTACCGCTCTGCTGAGCCCTTCATCCATCGTGAAGCGCTCATGATCCCAATCACATGAGCAGCCCATCTTCTCAAGCTGGCTCTTTATTATGTCGTGATGCTTCTCTTTGACCTGCCAGGTACGCTCTATGAACTTCTCCCTTCCGAGGTCCTGCCTTCTTAGCCCTTCCTTCTTAAGCTGCCTTTCAACGACGTTCTGCGTCGCGATTCCCGCATGGTCCGTTCCCGGAACCCAGAGGGTCGGACGACCTGTCATCCTGTAATATCTGATTATGATATCCTGTAAACTGTTATTGAGGGCATGCCCCATATGCAGGATACCCGTGACGTTTGGTGGAGGCATGACGATTGAAAAGTGTTCGCCCTTCCCGCTTCTAGGTCTGAACTCGCCCTTTTGTTTCCATGATGCGTATATGCGCTCCTCAAACTCCTTTGGGTTATAGGATTTTGCTAATTCAACTGCTTTCATAATTCCTCCCGCAACGGCAAGAATGATAGCAGAGTAAAAGAAAAAAGAGAACAGCCCTCAGCCTATAAGTGTGATGGTATCCTCTCCTGAGGCTGTGCTTCCGATAGAGATTCGGTCACTAGAGAGTGCAGGGATTACGAAAAGATTCTTCATCAGCTCCTTATCAAGGGAGAAAAGGAGGGAAAGTTCATCAAACGTATACTCCTTTCCCCTCTCCATCTTCATGGAAAGGAAGAGTACGGCATATTCGCTGATGTGGCGCATTTCGGCAATCTGGTCCGCCGCCCTCGTTATCGCATCAAGAAGACACTCTGAGATGAAGAGCGTAAGGCGCTCATGGCTCTCCTCCGCAATTGATTCATCATGCTCCTCACGCCTTATGAGCATAGCCTCCTCAATATTCGCACCAGCAAAGCGCGGTTCAGCCTTAATAAGCGATGAATAGAGATCGAGGCGTGCAAGGATTGGAAGAAGAGGATAGCCCGAGTCACGTCTCATCAGCATATGATACTTATATGCGATACGTTCAAGGGATGATGATAGGCCTGAAAAACGGCGAAGAGACTCTGTCTCCGCATCCTTGAAAAGAGAGAGCACCTTAGTCTTGATTTCAGCGGAAACGTTCGCATCGCTTTTCAGGAACTCCTTAAGAGGATCCGATCTCTTTGATTCCACCATCGAGTAATCGATCAGGCCATAGATTTCAATAAGTTTTATCTCGAGAGGATAGAAACCACCATCACTATCCTGGAACATTATGCTTGACAGTCCAGAATCATAGCCCCTGGTCTGATAGAGACGCACTGAGGCATTCGCCTTGAGGCTCTCATTTGTCATTATCAGTGATTCGTTATTGTATATTTCTCCGATCCGATGATCCAGAACGGTCTCTATCCTTATGAGCGCACTCTGGGCCCGGCTCAAGTAATCTTTAGCTTCCATACCCTCAAAGATACAGAATTAAGGTGCGATAGGCAATAACAGGACATTAATTCCCACTGCCCATTCCCCTGAGTGAGATATCAACATCATACCCCTTTGAGTCAAGGTATTCCAGAATCTCCTCAAGAGAGTACTGATCCAGACTGTTTGTCCTCTGAGATACGAACTGCACATTCTGGGAATCGGCATGGACGGAGAATGATGGGAGTATCTGCTCTGTCTGCGCAGGATTTGAGCCGAAGAACATGAAACCGCCTACAAATATGAATACGACCGCAGCCGCTGCAGTTATAAGGCTGGGAAGGGACATCTCTATCCTTCTGCGGAAGAATGACTTCTTGCCCTCAGAGAGAAAATACTTCTCCTCGAGGTGTGAGAAAATCTTATCTTTATTGCGAGAGAGAATGCTGTCGCTGAGCTTCATTGCCCTTATATCCTCAGAGAGGGATCTGAAATCCTCAAGCCTCTCCCTGCAGGCCTGGCAATAGTCCAAATGCTCCTTTACCTGCGAAAGATAAGGCTCCCTGAGTTCCCCATCCAGATAGGATGAAAGCATCTGATCATCAATACACATCTCCAGCCTCCTTGCCAAGGATCTCCTCGAGCTTTTTCCTTGCTCTGTGGACACGGACCTTGACATTAGTCTCCGATATTCCGAGTACCCTTCCGATCGCTTTGTAGTCGAGTCCGCTGAATTCCTTGAGCTGAATGGCGAGACGCAGGTGCTCCGGAAGCTTTTCTATCGCCTTCCTGACCTCTTCTATGTGCTCGCTTCGAACAGCCTCCTGAGCCCCATCAGGGCCGGAAGAGGTATAAGAGGGCATCTTTCTGACCTTCTCCACCATCTCCCCCTCCCTCTTGTTACGACGCACGTAGTTGAGGGCGAGATTCTTCGCAACCCTTAAGAGCCAGTATCTGGCATCATCCTCGCTAGGAAAGCTCATATTCCTCACATAGAACCTCTCGAAAGCCTCCTGAACAAGGTCCTCCGCGATATCGATGTTGTACACGATATGTATGACGACCTGCATCAGCAGCTCGAAGTTCTGCTCATATATGAGCCTGAAATCCTCGCGATCAGTACTTTTGATATTCATAATGCTAACAACAACTCCCGCTGAAGGTTACACCGTTTTCACGAGAATGCTACCCGATGGGGTGTCCTTCACAGTATAACCCCTCTCAGCAAGAATCTTTCTGATCTCATCCGCCCTCTGGTAGTCCTTGTTCTTCTTTGCCACGCTTCTCTCTTCAAGCAGAGCGATATCCTCAGCACTTCCAACCCTCTCCTCCGCTTCAACATTATCGAGAGAAAGAGAGAAAACCCTATCCATGTAAAGAACAAGAGATAGCTTCTCGGTATCGGAAATGGAAGAATCCTTTAGCATCGACCACATCGTGGCTAGAGCCTGCGGTGTATGAAGATCGTTATCGAGGGCCTCGTCATACTCCCCCTTATACTTCAGAGCAGCTTCTGAGAGAGTAGAGGAAGCATTAGCGGATGCCTTTAAAGCCTTGACCTTCTCGATGAGAGAGAGGCGTGCACTTCTTGCATGGTCTAGAGCCTCATAACTGAACTTCAGCTGGCTGCGATAGTGAGCACCAAGGCAGAGATAGCGGTAATCGAGAGGATCATAGCCATGCTTTATGAGGGTGCTGAGTGTAAGGAACTCTCCACTGCTCTTGCTCATCTTGCCCTTATCGTTGATTAAAAACTCCCCGTGGCACCAGTAATTGACCCAGTTCTTCTCCCCTGTTGCCGCCTCGCTCTGTGCAATCTCATTCGTATGGTGCACAGGAATCGCATCTATTCCACCACAGTGGATATCGAAATGCTTTCCAAGATATTTCATGCTCATGGCCGTGCACTCGACATGCCATCCGGGATATCCAACTCCCCAAGGACTTGGCCATGTCATGGCTTGGTCCTTGAACTTGCTGTTAGTAAACCAGAGAACGAAATCCTTCGGATTCCTCTTAGCACTGTCGACCTCTATCCTTGCCCCTTCCTTAAGCTCATCAAGATTGAGGCGGGCAAGTTTTCCATAGTCATCTATAGTGTCAATGGAGAAATAGACATTACCATCCGCGGTATATGTGTGCCCCCTTCTCTCAAGCTCCTTGATGACCTCAATCATCTCGTTTATATGGTCGGTTGCCTTGCAGATTACAACCGCCTTCTCTATGTTGAGCTTCGAGATGTCAGACATGAAGGCATCGGTATAGAAGGATGCAATATCCCATACGCTCTTGCCCTGCTCTTTTGCACTCTTGGACATCTTGTCCTCGCCGTCATCCCCATCTCCTGTAAGGTGTCCGACGTCGGTTATGTTCATGACGTGCTTGACAGCGTAGCCATCTTTCTCAAGCACCTTTCTCAGTATGTCTTCAAAAATATAGGTTCTGAGATTGCCGATATGAGCGTAGTTGTAAACGGTCGGTCCACAGCAGTACATGCCGACCTTCCCCTCCTCTATGCTCTTAAAAGGTTCCACAGTGCGGCTCATCGTATTATATATTCGCATAAGTTCTCCTTCGCAATCTGTATTAAGTCTGTTCTTTGCCTTATTATGTTTATTACCTTATGCATGACAATTTAAGTTTTAAAAGCGAAAAAATCAAGCTTGAAAGGAATAAGAGCCTTGAAGGCCTCACCCTTTTCAAAAGCCGTGGAACGGCAGAGTACTACGCTGAGCCGGAGAATGTACGCGGATTACGTGACGCCCTTCTCATAGCAAAGGAGCTCGGGCTGAGGATCACGGTGATAGGAAGCGGGACCCATGTTATTCTTCCAGACCACGGAATAGACGGCCTCCTGATTTCCACGAAGAACCTAAAGGGGATAACGATCAAGGGCTCACTGATAACATGCATGGCGGGAGAGAGTCTGAACAACGTGATTAATTCCGCAATAGAGCATAACCTGATGGGCCTTGAGGAGTTCGGCGGGATTCCAGGCACGATAGCAGCAGCGATGAGAATCAACGCAAGAGCCCAGGGCAAGCATATAAGCTCCTATCATTTTTATACTGATACCATGAGCTATGATGGGAAAATCCACAGGAAGCCGGATTACCTGGATTTCTTCAACAGCAGAAGGATGATACTCGATGATGGCGAGATACTCCTATCGACCACGCTACGTCTCAGGGAGGGAAAGAGAACAGCTGAGGCCAGAATCAGGAAAGAGAAGTTCACAGAGCTCATGTTCATCCCACCATGCACGAATTTCATTGGCAACGTCTTCAAGGACGGGGAGGATTACAAGGCCGCAGATCTAATCAAGAGAGCAGGAATGGATGGGGATAAAGGGCTTAGGTGCGAGTTCTCATCTTTTCAGAGCAACTGCCTCTTCTCATACCCCGACTGCACGGTATCGGATGTGATGAAACTCATCAGCATGACACGGGATGCGGTATTCAAAGATAGTGGTATCATGCTTGAAGAGAGCCTTTCCATCGTCTCAGAATGAGAGAGTGAGATTCAAGCGCAACCTTTTTCCCTCATAACCGATTTCCAAACTGTCATTTATTTTTATGGAGAAAAAAGAGCCATCGGAAGCTATTCCCATTTCAAACGGCAAACGCCTGAGTCTCATGAAAAGCCTCCCCCAGCTGTCATAGGAGGCATATACTCCTCCATAGCTCAGGAAAAGAGTATCAAGACGACTCCTCTCCGCTTTTCTTGAGAACGTGAAGTCCGTCTCATGCCCCACTCTCATTCCAAAGACTTTGAGTGTGATCCTATAAAGCGACTCATACGGCCTGAAATAATCCGTATATATCGATTCGCTCCCGTATGATAAAGAGTAATCGAAATCGAGATTTTTCCCTCTTATGCGAGCCTCCACAGCAAACTCCATGCCGTTATCGGAAAGGAACGTGGAGCCGTATTTCAATGCGACCGTCAAACCTTTCCATGTTGTACTCAGGCGGTAAAACCCATCAATGCCAAGAAGGGGGGAATAGCTGAGGACAGCCATAAGATCCGCATACTGCCTGTATCGTGCACGAAGAAGAAGTGAGTATACATCCTTTCTCTCTTCTCTCCTGTAATCATGGATGATATTTCGCACTGCATCCTTTCTCGCACTGTAATGAATCAGGGAAGCATCGATGAAATTTCCATCATAACTTAACGCCGCAGAGAAAGCCTCCTCTGATGAGAAAGCAAGTGAAAACCTTCCATAGCGAAAAAGGAACCCCCTCAGTCCCCTGTTCTCACTGTCGCTTATGCTCAGCCCCGTGTAATGGTATTTCCTGTAAGGATTGAAAAGGGTTGAATACGCCGAAAGGCTGTCAAGACGGCCATAGGAAAGATACTTACCCCTGAATGAAAAGACAAGGGACGAGAAATCCAAGCTGAAGTCTCTGGAACTGATGCGCCCAAGGGATTCATCCAATCTGATACTCACGGAAGAGAGTGGTGAGAGAACTGCGACTAAGAGTATGGGGAGTATGAATTTTCTCATACTTATTAATGACTGGAGCGGCCAATCTGTCTACCACATTTGAACTTTTTATGATAAAATCATACCTCGTCAATCGAATTTGGATAAAGGAGCTGTATAAATGGTTATTTTAACCCTTAACTGCGGATCGTCTTCCGCGAAATACCAGGTATATGACTGGGACAACAAGGATGTTCTCTGCGTAGGTATCGTAGAGAGGATCGGACTTGAGTATTCCACCATTGAGCAGAAGTCAATCGGGAAAGAGGAGTATAAGGCTAGGTTCTCCAGCCCGACACATAAGGAAGCCATCGAGCTCATTCTCAAGATGCTCGCAGATGAGACCTACGGATGTATCAAGAGCCTCGATGAGATCGGAGCTGTCGGACACCGTGTCCTCCATGGAGGGGAGATGTTCAAGCAGTCAACGCTCGTTACCGATGAGGTTGTAGAAAAGCTTAAGACCATAATTCCTCTCGGACCGCTTCACATGCCGGCAAACATCATGGGAATTGAGGCAGCAAGGAAACTCATGCCGAACGTACCTCAGGCTATCGTAATGGATACTGCCTGGCATCAGACCATGCCGAAAGAGGCGTACATGTATGCAGTCCCATATGAGTGGTATGAGAAATACAACGTGAGACGCTACGGCTTCCACGGAACAAGCCACCTCTACTGCGCAAAGAGAGCGGCAGTCCTCCTTGGAAAAGAGAACAAGGATACGAACGTAATCATACTCCATATCGGAAACGGCGCATCAGCATGTGCTGTTAAGAACGGTGTATGCGTAGACACATCCATGGGTCTTACCCCGCTTGAGGGTCTTGTCATGGGTACAAGAAGCGGAGACATAGATCCTGCTATCATCTCATACATTTCGACCAATACTGGAATGAACGCACAGGAGCTTGATACCTGTCTCAACAAGAAGAGCGGACTCATGGGGCTCTGCGGAATGTCCGACCGCCGCGACGTGCACCAGGCTGCACTTGATGGAAACGAGAAGGCGCAGCTTTCAATCGACATGGAATGCAGAAGGATTAAAAAGTACATCGGAGCCTATGCCGCACTGCTTGGCAGAGTTGATGCAATCGTATTCACAGCAGGTGTCGGTGAGATGGGAGAGCATATCAGGAAAGGTTCATGCGAAGGCCTTGAGAGCATCGGAATCGAGCTTGATGAGGAGAAGAACGACCTTTCGCACTGCCGCAATGCGGAAACCTGCATCAGCAAGGATTCTTCAAAGGTAAAGATTTTCGTAATTCCTACCGATGAGGAGCTCGTAATGACAGAGGATGCATACGCTCTTATGAACGGAACATACGACATACATACGAAGTTCCATTACACATTCGAAAGTCCTGATTACGTGAATAAGGCGAGAGCAAGGGGACTTAAGGAAAACCTCAAGAAGAAGCCTGAGCTTGAGAGGATCATCGCTGTTCCTCCAAAGAAAGGTTCATGCTTCGTAAAAGGTTGCTAATAAATAAGCCAGGGTCGAAAGCCCTGGCCTTTTCATTCTCATATTATGTAGTTGATATCCTGCTCTGAAGGAATCTCGATATAGCTTATTTCGGTTCCCTCAACACTGGAGAGAGCGTTATGAACATTCACACAGTTTATCCTCCTGTCCGTATACGGGGAGAAATAATAGTTGCCGCTCTCAGAGCACATGACAGTGATGCAGAGGCTCTGCTCGTAATGATCACTATCAGCTGACTCTCTTAAAAGCCCCTCAGGAATATCCACAACTGCGAAATTATGGAACATCCTGGTAACGGAATCGATCTCATCCGTTCCCTTTGGTGCGAACTGCTTGGTAAAAGCCATCCTTGTAAAACGCGCTGGGGATGAATATCCTCCAGGCAGTCCGAAGCTTCCACCGGTTCCTACTCCGAACGCACTGAACGTCTCTCCTAGAATTTCAACAGGCGGTGTATCGAGATTGGAAACGGCAACGTAGTTCCTGAGGTTTGTCTTCTGCCACTCATAACCTGGAGCATTAGCCATTACTCCGATCGTATTGCGATGCACGCTGATTCCCCCCTCATCGGGCTCAACAATCATCGCTTCCCCCGTACTGTCGGAGATGATGTAGTGTACGCTCATCTTCTCTCCAAAGATAAGCTCGTCTGTCAGATTGATGTTCTCAATCGCTTTTGCAGCCTCCTCAACGGATGCACAGTTACCAAGAATGTAGCCGAGGAAGAACGAAGGATGAATGTCAATAGCACCCTCCTTGTCATTCGTGTTGTATACCGCATACCCCGGATAATTCAAAAGACAGGCCATGAGCCCTTTCTCATTCATTCCGTCGATTATGATCGGAGATGAGAGGCCGAGCATGGACTGGGCGACAAAACCGTATTTCACCTCCGCCCTCTCGCTTCCCTCAGGATTGAGGGCATACTCGTACCCGGAAGGTACGATGCTGATTCTGTTAGCCTCAAGGGTACCGAAATAGTCATATGTGCGTCCAAGGAAGTGCAAGGACCCGTCCTGGTTTGACCAGGAAGAACTCGTACAGTCAGCAAAGGCAAACACAGTGGCCACCCCCAGTAACAAAACAGTTAAAAAAGTAAATAATCTCTTCATTTCTCTCCTCCTATCAGAGTTTTAAGGATGAAGCACCTTGTTAAAATTATAGCACAGAAAATAGGAAACGTGTTTTTTCTGTATAAGGTAAAAACATGTCTGAACATCCTGATCCCAAGATGCAGGAACGGGCTGATGATTGCACTCGATCTATTTTTGAAAGAAAAAATCCACTTTCAATATTTTTAACGTCATTCTTCTTATTCCCCATTTCCCGTCTTTACTATAAGATTTAGACATGTCAGGGAATGAAGAGATAAAAGGACTCTTAAAAGCTATAACGATTCTCGCACAGAAGGATTTAATATCACCACTTTCAGGTGGCTGCGTATCCATGCGCTTAGGAGACCACTATCTCATAACACCTGAGTTTTTCAACCCATATGAGATAAAAGAGGATGATCTGATCCCTGTAAGAATCGCAAGTGGAAAGAGTGAGAGAGCGGGGGTGAACAAGGATTATCTTTTTCACAGCCTGGCATATCAGACCAGGGAGGATGTGAATGCGATCATATTCGGCACTCCAACATACGCCACCCTGCTTTCCAGCACGAACAGCCTTCCAAGAACCGATTTTTTCGTAGATGCATTAACGGTGCTTGGCACTGTCAGAAAGAGCACATATACCCATCGGGGCACCGATGTGCTAGCAGCGAGAGTCATGGAAGAGCTTCATGGCTCCAGCGTTGTTCTGCTTGAGAACTACGGAGCAATAACAATAG
Source organism: uncultured Spirochaetaceae bacterium (assembly GCA_944389025.1). Classification (GTDB taxonomy): domain Bacteria; phylum Spirochaetota; class Spirochaetia; order Sphaerochaetales; family Sphaerochaetaceae; genus Ornithospirochaeta. The sequence continues at coordinate 82,707 of CALXKU010000008.1, read as the reverse complement.
GTAAAAGCATTCTTGAGGCCGCATACCGCATGGAACTTCTGGAAAAGGTTTCAAAAATGACGGCATTTACATCAAAACTCACGATAAGACCTTTCAATGCGAGACAGAAACTAGAACTCGGTGGGGGGGGTGGACTGATTGATTAGAGAAATGCGTGAGAGCGATTGCTCTTGGGTGCTTGAAATCTACAGGGAAGCCATAGAGGAAGGACAGAGCACGTTCACTACCGAAACCCCGCCCTGGCCGGTTTTCAACAACTCTCACCTCCCCTATCTCAGATACGTATATGAGGATGAAGGAAAAATACTTGGCTGGGTCGCAGTGGCACGCATATATAGCGCTTTAGCGTATAGCGGATATCTCGAGGAATCGATATACGTGAAGAAGAGCGAAAGAGGCAAAGGCATCGGGAAAGCCCTTCTTTCCCACCTGATAATAGAGAGTGAGAAAATCGGCATCTGGGGGCTTTACGGATGCATATTCAGCACTAACAAGGCCTCAATCGCAATGAATTCAAGCCTTGGGTTCAGAGTAATCGGCATAAGGGAAAGGGTTGCCAGGGACAGATTCGGAGCCTGGCTTGATACAACCCTCATGGAAAGAAGAAGCACATCGCTCTAACCGTTTGAGAGCTCCGGGTAGGAAGAGAAATCGAAAGCCTCGAAATACTTATCCTCAAGAGGCATCCAGAGCGAGATGAACTTCTCAAGCTTATCATCCCCACTTCTGGCTTTTATCCTGTCAATGCGTGATGAATACGGGGCCGTAAGAACATAGCCCATGTCGTACACATCTCTGAAGAACGGATGAAGGCTATATACACCCTCGACGATTATGAAAGGCTTTGCTATCTCGATAAGCTCATTTTTAAGGCTCATTGTCGAGCAGTCGAATGGGCGATAGGAAAAAGGCATTCCCCTCTTTAAAGGAATGATGACATCCTCGATGAAACGCTCAAAATCGACATTCCCCCCTGCCATCTCATAGCGCTCCTTTGTTCTTTTCTCCTTGGGAAGGAAGAAATCATCCATATGGATGATGCTCACCCCCGCACAGGCTTCTATGAGCCTTGACAGATGGCTCTTTCCAGTACCGCTCTTACCGTCAATGGCTATGACCACCCTGCCCTTTTCTCTTATGACTTTTTCCGCATCGTCCAAGATCCTGTTAAGCGCATCCATACCAACTTCCTTCTTATCTGCGTAGGATATATGCAATCAAAGGCAAATTCAAGATTCATAGACAAATATCAGACAGAGATGAGCTCCATCAAAAAGAGAAAGAGGGCGCACTGAACGCCCTCATAAAAGTCAATTACCCATGTCTATGAAGCCGATCATATCGCTGATCGAAGCTCCGGGGGCAACCATCGGGAAGACCTTGTCATCCGTAGGAATCTCGCAGTCGACAACGACAGCCTCTCCCAGCTCTACAGCCGCCTTCAACACGGCCTCAGGATCATCAGATGCGCCAAGACGCATACCCTTCACCCCATAGGCGTTGGCTAGCATCACCCAGTCAACAGGAGTGTCAAGCGTAGTCTCCGAGTAGTGGCGGTCATAGAAGAGAGTCTGCCACTGACGCACCATGCCAAGACAGTGATTGTTCATCACAAGTATTATGACTGGAAGCTTATAGCGTGCGATTGTCGCAAGCTCGTTCACATTCATTCTGAAAGAGCCGTCTCCCGCTATGTTAACAACCCTTGCCGAAGGATGTGACACCTGAGCACCGATCGCAGCTCCTGTTCCGAAGCCCATTGTACCAAGCCCACCGCTTGTAAGATAGCGTCTTGCCCTTATGCTCTTAAGATACTGGGCGGCCCACATCTGATGCTGTCCGACCTCAGTCGTTATGATATTGCCCTCTGGAAGGACTTTCTCAAGAGCTCTGAGGATTTCCCTGCTTCTCTTGCTCTCAGTCGTTATCTTCAGCGGATAGCGCCTCCTGTTAGCCTCCATCTCCTCCATCCAGGATGAATGATCAAGCTTTGGAACACGGTGAAGTATCTTTTCAAGAACAACCTTCACATCCCCTAGCACATGCTGATGCGAGTATATGTTCTTATTTATCTCAGCAGGATCCACATCGATTTGGAGGATTCTCGCCTGGCGAGCGAATGTGCTCCCATTTGATATGACACGGTCCGAGAAACGTGCGCCGACAACAACGAGCAGATCACATCTGTTGACGCTCATATTGCTAAGCTTCGTGCCGTGCATGCCGACCATTCCCGTAAAGCGTGGATTGGTGGCGCTGACAGCTCCCAGTCCCATGAGGGTCGAGCAGCAAGGGGCGTCAACCTTTTCAAGCAGCTCATTCAGGACCGGGGAAGCATCACTCCTGATAACCCCTCCTCCTATATAGAACATCGGTCGCTTGGAGGCCTTGAGCATCTCAACCGCACTATCAATATCCTCCTCGACAAGGCGGTCCACACGTGGAAGGACCTTCACAGGATCCTTTCTCTCATACTCGACAGTACCGACCTGAAGGTCTTTAGGAACATCGATGAGAACCGGTCCGGGGCGTCCATCCTTGGCGATGCGGAAAGCCTCCCTGACCGTATCTGCCAGCTCCTCGATATCCTTTATGATGAAATTATGCTTGGTGATGGGCATAGTGATTCCCGTGATGTCCACCTCCTGGAAGCTGTCACGTCCAAGAAGGGAGAGGGGGACGTTACCTGTTATTGCGACAACTGGGGATGAGTCCATGTACGCTGTTGCAAGACCTGTTACGAGATTGGTAGCCCCAGGGCCGCTTGTAGCGATGCACACACCAACCTTTCCTGTGCTTCTGGCATAACCATCGGCCGCATGGCTGGCACCCTGTTCATGCGCAGTGAGTATGTGCCGTATCCTTCCTTTGTATTCATATATGGCGTCATAGAGGGGAATGACCTGTCCCCCCGGATAGCCGAACACGGTATCAACACCTTCCTCAAGAAGGCACTCTATGATTACTTCAGCTCCTGTTAACTTCATCACTCCTCCCTAAGAACAGCGCCCTTGTCCGCTGATGAGACATGCAGGGAATACCTGTAAAGGTACCCGGATTTTATCGGGGATTCCTTTATCTTGAGATTCTTCCTCCTCTCGCTGAGTGTCTTCTCATCCACAAGGAGATTGAGAGCAAGATTCTCGATATCGATCTCTATCATATCCCCTTCCTCCACTAGTGCGATAGGCCCGCCATCTGCAGCCTCGGGAGAGCAGTGTCCGATTGAAGCCCCCCTTGTGGCACCTGAGAAACGGCCATCGGTAATGAGAGCGACCTCCTTATCAAGGCCCATTCCCGCAATGGCGGATGTCGGGGAGAGCATCTCCCTCATCCCAGGGCCTCCTTTAGGCCCCTCGTAACGGATGATTACAACATCCCCGCTTTTTATTCTGGAATTGTAAATCGCGTCTATCGCCTCTTCCTCGCTGTTGAAAACACGTGCCGGCCCAGTATGTCTCATCATCTCAGGTGATACCGCGCTTCTCTTAACAACAGCTCCATTCGGGGCAAGGGTTCCAGAGAGGACCGCAAGCCCTCCTGTTGCAGAATATGGGTTATCAATCGGGCGGATTACGCTCTCATCATAGTTTTTGGCGTTTTTAAAACTTTCCCCGATAGTACCTCCAGTGACCGTGATGAGATCGCGGTGAAGAAGATTCCTCTTATCAAGCTCATGCATTACTGCCATTACCCCGCCTGCAAGCTCAAGGTCCTCCATATGATGACTTCCAGCTGGAGCCAGATGGCATATGTTCGGAACCTCAGCGCTATATCTGTTAGCATCGAGAATATTGATTTCAAGACCGACCTCATGTGCGATTGCCGGAATATGAAGCATCGTATTGGTACTGCATCCGAGTGCCATATCGACCTTGAGTGCGTTCTCAAACGCCTCTTTCGTAAGGATTGCCGAAGGCCTAATATCCTTTTCAAGGAGTTCCATGATCTTATAGCCTGCCTCTTTCGCAAGACGCTCCCTTGCTGAATAGACCGCAGGAATCGTACCGTTACCAGGAAGGGCCATTCCGATAGCCTCGCAAAGGCAGTTCATGCTGTTGGCTGTATACATTCCTGAGCAGGAGCCGCATGTAGGACATGCTGAATTCTCCCATGCAAGGAACTCCTCATCGTCCATAGTTCCAGCTTTCTTCCGTCCAACGGCCTCAAACATGCTTGAAAGGCTCATTCCTCTCTTATCCCCTCCACGCACATGGCCGGCAAGCATCGGGCCTCCGGAGACGAATATCGAGGGCAGGTCAAGTCTTCCTGCAGCCATTAACATGCCAGGAACGATCTTGTCACAGTTGGGAACGAATACGAGAGCATCGAAAGGATGGGCTGTTGCCATGACCTCTATGCTGTCCCTTATGAGCTCTCTGGAGCACAGGGAGTACTTCATACCGGTGTGACCCATCGCTATGCCGTCGCAGACTCCGATAACAGGGAAAGAGACAGGGTTTCCACCAGCTTCCCTTACCCCGGCCTTGACCGCCTCAACAATCCTTCCAAGCTCCTTATGGCCCGGAATTATCTCATTGAAACCTGAGACGATGCCGATTATCGGCATTCCTATCTCCCTGTCCGTCCAGCCAAGAGCCTTCATAAGCGATCTATGAGGAGCTTTCTCCTCCCCTTTTTTCATACTGTCACTTCTCATACTATCCTCTCCCTTATAAGTCTTCCCATCTCGGCAGTTCCGACATAATTCTCACCCTTCTGAGCTATGTCGAAAGTTCTCCAGCCATCATTGATGACACCGAGCGTAGCATCCTCTATCGCTCTTGCCTCCTTATCGAGGTCGAAAGAATACCTGAGCATTAAAGCCGAGGAGAGAATCGTTGCAATCGGATTCGCGATATCCTTTCCCGCAATATCCGGGGCAGAACCGTGAATCGGCTCATACATCCCGCACTTACCGCTTCCAAGGGAAGCCGAAGAAAGCATTCCGATGCTTCCTGTGATCATGCTCGCCTCATCGGAGAGGATATCACCGAACATGTTCTCGGTGACGATGACATCAAACTGCCCGGGATTCCTTACCAGCTGCATTGACGCGTTATCGACATACATGTGGTTAAGCTCCACATCCGGATAATCCTTGGCGACACGGGTGACCGTCTTCCTCCAGAGCCTCGAGGTCTCGAGCACGTTGGCCTTATCGACACTTGTCACCTTTCCCCGTCTCTTTCTTGCAGCCTCGAAAGCCTTTCTAGCAATCCTCTCTATCTCAAAGGTCGAATATTTCATAAGATCCGATGCCCAGGAAGAGTCCGCAGCAAGGGTCTTCTCCCCGAAATAGATTCCACCTGTGAGTTCGCGGACGATCATGATATCGAGGCCGTCACCAATGATATCGGCCTTGAGTGGAGAAGCCTCCTTGAGCGCCCCATACATCAGAGCAGGGCGGAGATTGCAGAACATACCCAGTCCGCTTCTGAGTGAGAGCAGGGCCTTTTCAGGTCTCATCTTCCCTTCAAGGCCATCCCACTTCGGGCCTCCGACAGCTCCGAGAAGAACACTGTCTGCACTCTTTGCCCTCTCGAGGGTATCATCTGTCAAAGGAACACCATATTCATCTATGGAAGCGCCTCCTGCAAGGAGGTATTCGAAATCGAACTCGTGACCGTAAACGGAGGCAACCTTCTCAAGCACCTCAACCGCCTCTCTTACGATATCCGGTCCTATTCCATCACCGGGGATGACCGCTATGTGCTTTCTCATCAGTAGTTCTCCTTCATATATGCGGCAAGACCGCCTGCGTTGATAAGATCCTGCATGAACGGTGGAAACGGCTCAGCCTGATACTCTTTTCCACTTGTCAGATCCGTTATCTTTCCACTTGTGAAATCCACCTTCACCTTATCCCCTGCCTTTATCTCACGGCTTGCCTCCTCGCATTCGAGTATAGGAAGCCCGATATTGATCGAGTTACGATAGAAAATGCGTGCGAACGATGTTGCAATAACACAGCTTACACCTGCTGTCTTGATTGCGAGTGGAGCATGCTCCCTCGAGGATCCGCAACCGAAATTACGACCTGCCACTATGATATCCCCCTCTCTGACATTCTTTACGAAATCGGAGTCGATATCCTCCATGCAGTGTGATGCGAGCTCCTTGGCATCACTCGTATTCAGATAGCGTGCGGGAATGATGACATCGGTATCGACGTTGTCGCCATATCTGAAAACACTTCCTTCCCTGATCATCTGTCCACCTCCTCTAGATCTTTAGGGTCTGTGATATGCCCTGTTACAGCGCTTGCGGCGGCGGTGTACGGACTGGCAAGATACACCTCGCTCTTCACATGTCCCATCCTTCCTACGAAGTTGCGGTTCGTCGTGCTCACGCACCTCTCCCCCTCTGCGAGGATTCCCATATATCCTCCAAGGCATGGTCCGCATGTTGGGGTCGATACCACGGCTCCGGCATCGATGAATATATTGAAGAGCCCCTCATCCATCGCCTCTTTCCATATCTTCTGGGTAGCCGGGATGATGATGCATCTCACACCCTCTGCAACCTTTCTTCCCTTGAGAATCTCAGCTGCGGCCCTCATATCGCTGATTCTTCCATTCGTGCAGCTTCCGATTACAACCTGGTCGATGCTAATTGAAGACGAATCCTTAACAGCGTGCGTATTCTCTGGAAGATGGGGATAGCTTACGGTGAGTTCCACATCTGAGAGATCCATGTCGATTACCTGGCAGTACGAAGCATCCTCATCTGCTACGAAAACCTTGGGCTCCTTCGCTCCAGCTTCTTTAAGATATTCAAGCGTCTTTTCATCAACAGGGAAAATTCCAGCCTTTCCTCCAGCCTCTATTGCCATGTTGGAGATTGTGAACCTGTCATCCATGCTGAGTTCGCCTACTCCCGGACCGGAGAATTCAATGCTCTTATAAAGTGCACCGTCCACCCCTATTTTTCCGATAAGGGTCAGAATGACGTCCTTTCCCGTGACATACTTTCCAAGCTTTCCAGTCAGATGCACCTTGATAGTCTCAGGGACCTTGAACCACGCCTTTCCCGTGGCCATTCCGCATGCCATGTCCGTTGATCCGACACCTGTAGAGAAAGCACCGAGGGCTCCGTATGTGCATGTGTGGCTGTCAGCCCCGATAACGATGTCTCCCGCACTTACGAGACCCTTCTCTGGAAGGAGGGCATGCTCGATACCCATTCTTCCGACCTCAAAATAGTTTTTGATCTCCTCGCTTTTAGCAAAAGCTCTTACACATGCGCACTGCTCTGCTGCCTTGATATCCTTATTTGGAACGAAGTGGTCGGGTACTAAAGCGACCTTGTTCTTATCGAAGACATGGCTTTTTCCGAACTTCGGGAATTCCCTGATTGCAACAGGGCTTGTGATATCATTTCCCAAGACCATGTCCAGATTGGCCATAATAAGCTGTCCGGGATGCACCTCGCTAAGCCCCGCTCCATGGGCGAGGATCTTCTCCGTCATGTTCATCAGTTAATCTCCTTCTTGTCCGTATGCCCCATGAGCATATCATTCTCATAGCTCATCTGCACAGCGCTCTGACTTGAGCCGATCGCTTTCGAGTTCTCATCAAGCATCTTGTTTATCGCATTCAGACAGGCAAGTATGCTTGCCTCAATGACATCGGTCGAAACTCCGCGACCACGGTATACCCCGCTCTGGTCGGAGATCTTGACGAACACCTCACCAAGAGCATCCCTGTCCTCGGTTACAGCCGTAAGCTGGTACTCTTCAAGGGCGAACGGATGGCGGATTATCTTCTCCACGCATCTGAGGGATGCGTAGACAGGTCCTGTTCCGCTGGCAACATCCTGGTAAATCTTCTCATTGTTCTTCTTAAGGGAGATGCATGCAGTGCTTGTCATCCTGTTACCGCTGTTGACCACGAAAGAATCGAGAGCCCAGGTCTGACTCTCAGGGTTCGTCTGAGCCTCAACAAGGGCGATAAGATCCCTGTCGCTCACATTCTTCTTCCTGTCGCAGGTCTTCTTGAACTCTGCAAAAAGAGCGTCCTCCCTCTCCTTTGAAAGGGTGTAACCAAGCTCCTGCATCTTCTTTGAGAAGGCATGCTGACCGGAGTGCTTCCCAAGGACCAGATTGGTCTTGACGACACCGACAGACTCGGGAGTCATGATCTCATATGTAAGACTGTTAGCCATCATGCCATGCTGATGGATGCCGGACTCATGGGCAAAAGCGTTATCACCTACGATAGCCTTGGAAGGGTTGATCTTCACACCTGTCGTACTTGAAAGGAGGCGTGCAGAACGGCTGATCTCCTCAGTTACGATATTGGTATAATAACCGAATTTGTCCGCTCTCGTCTTGAGAGCCATCACGACCTCCTCAAGAGCGGCGTTTCCAGCCCTCTCACCGATACCGCAGAGAGTACATTCAACCTGACGCGCTCCCGCCTCTATTCCCGCAAGAGTGTTCGCCACAGCCAGACCAAGGTCATTGTGATTATGCATGCTTATGACTGCCTTATCGATGTTCCTGACATGCTCTTTCACATAAGAGACCATCCTTGCTATCTCGGCAGGGGTTGAATAGCCTACCGTATCGGGGAGGTTTACTGTCGTAGCACCACATTCAATCGCACTCTCAACCGCAAGGGCAAGATACTCAAGATCGGTACGGCTCGCATCCTCACAGCTGAACTCTATGTCATCACAGAGGCTTTTTGCGTATGTGACGTTCTCCCTGATTCTTCTGATTGCCTCTTCTCTGCTCATCTTGAGCTTATATTCAAGATGAAGGTCACTCGTTGCGAGAAAGACATGGATTCTAGGGTGCTTGGCTTTCTTAACGGCGTTCCATGCCGCGTCTATATCTTTTTTAAGAGCACGTGCAAGGGATGCCACAACCGGCTTCTCAACGGCTGAGGCAATAGCCTCAACCGATTCGAAATCACCGGGAGAAGAGATGGCAAAGCCCGCTTCGATGATGTCCACTCCCAGACTCTCAAGCTGACGTGCCATTCTGATTTTCTCCTCAAGGTTCATACTGTAGCCCGGAGCCTGTTCCCCATCTCTGAGCGTGGTATCGAAAATATAAATCCTCTCTGCCATCTTTTCCTCCTTAAATCCCCTGCTCTATTACTTCTTAAGCCAGCTCATGAGCCCTCTGAGCTTCTTTCCTGTAGCCTCGAGAAGGGTCTCTGCCTCCTGGCGGCGGCGTGCATTGAAGTAAGGCCTGTTAACCTGGTTCTCAAGAAGCCAGTTACGTGCGAATGTTCCATCCTGGATATCGGAAAGAACCCCTCGCATAGCCTTCCTGGTATCCTCGGTAATAATCTTGTTCTCTGTAATGTAATCCCCATACTCGGCGGTATCGGAAATAGAATATCTCATGAACTCCATTCCACCCTGGTTGATAAGATCCACGATAAGCTTCATCTCATGGCAGCATTCGAAATACGCCATCTCCGGCTGATATCCGGCCTCAACGAGAGTATCGAAACCTGCCTTGATAAGTGCTGTTACGCCACCGCAGAGTACAGCCTGCTCTCCGAAGAGATCGGTCTCGGTCTCTTCCTTGAAAGTCGTTTCGAAGATACCCGCCCTTCCAGCTCCGATTCCGGATGCATAAGCCAGAGCAACCTTTGTCGAGTCTCCGCTCGGATCCTGAGCGACCGCGATAAGGGAAGGAACGCCCTTTCCCTCAAGATACTGGCTTCTTACCGTGTGTCCAGGCCCCTTAGGAGCGATCATGATGACATTGATGTCCGAGTTCGGCTTAATCTGTCCGAAGTGGATATTGAAGCCATGCGCGAATGCAAGGTACTTGCCCTTCGTAAGATACGGCTCGATTGAAGTATGATAGAGTTTTGCCTGCTTCTCATCGTTTACAAGGATCATGATCACATCAGAGCACTTAACCGCCTCTTCCGTCGTCATGACCTTAAGTCCCGCATCCTCAGCCTTTGCCCAGCTCTTTGAGCCGTTATAAAGCCCTACTACGACATCGATTCCGCTGTCGTGGAGGTTAAGCGCATGTGCATGGCCCTGAGAGCCATATCCGATAATCGCAACTCTCTTGTTCTTGAGCACTGAGAGATCGCAATCTGAGTCGTAGTACATCTTACTCATTTGTCTGCTCCTTATAATCATAGTCCTCTTCGTGCCCGATCTCGACAAGAGATCTGGAGCCACGTTCAAGGGCGGTAATTCCGGTTCTGACCATCTCGACTATTCCGTACGGTTTTATCAGGGCAAGGAATGAGTCGAGCTTCTCAAGGCTACCAGTGATCATCATGGTTATGGTTGTCGGTGTGACATCTATGATCTTGCTCTTGAAAATCTCACCTATCTCAACAATCTGGGTCCTGGTCCTCTCACTTGTTCTGACCTTGAGCATTACAAGCTCCCTCTGAAGAGAGCCGTGCTCTGTCATCTCAAAGACCCTTATCACATCCACAAGCTTCTCAACCTGACGCTTTATCTGGTCGACTATCTGCCTGTCTGCGGTGACGACTATCGTTATGCGGCTGAATTTAGGATTCTCAGTCTCTCCTACGGAGAGGCTGTCGATGTTATAGCCACGGCGGGAGAAAAGGCCAACAACCCTCATAAGAACACCTGAGCGGTTGTTTACCAGAATCGCCAGCGTATATCTTCTCCTGTCCTCTTCCATTCCTTTTCCCTCCTTCAAAAGTAAAAAAAAAGCCCATGGAAACTATCTCCACGGGCCTATACAAAACATATACTGCAACCGTGGTTCAGCATGTAATGAGTAGGACTAGAACTAGAAGGGAAGAGATTGATGAAATAATGCTTTCTGATGTGAACATCTTATTTAATCCCCTCCCTTTTTCTGATTTCTTTTTATGTCTCACTTTTACTCCAAAGGATAATCACTTGTCAATCTGAATTTCTTAAATTTTTCAGTTTTTATGAAAGAAAATCCAATAATTATGCAATTTTATGCATAGAAGATTTTGCATATTAAGGAAATAAGAAAAATCAGGGAGAAACTGTGAGAGACGAGACGAAATCATCCTCAAGAGGCATCAAAAGAGGCTCTCCGAAGCCTTTGAGAAGAACGAAGTTCACCACCCCGTTACTTTTCTTCTTATCTTTTCTCATAGCCTGAAGGAAAGCCTCCCACTGATCTTTTCCGATACGGTAATCGACATCATAACCGTAACTCCTCAAAAGATTGAGGGACGAGGTGGAGAAAGATTGGCTTACAAGGCCAAGCCCACTAGAGGCCTCTATTGCGCGTCCAAGCCCCCAGGCCACAGCCTCACCATGGCTAACCGAATAGCCTTCCATGCTCTCAAGAGCATGAGCAAACGTATGTCCGAGATTCAGGAAGCTTCTTATTCCTTTCGTCTCAAGCGGATCTTTTTCCAAAAATTCCTTCTTAACTTCAAGAGACATGAGAACAAGGGTCTCAAGCGTGCTGCGATCCCTCTTTTCTATCGCATCCTTATTTGCTTCAAGAAAACCGAAGAGCTCGGTGGAGCTGGAGAGGAAAGCATGTTTAATAACCTCCCCCATGCCGCATCTGAACTCCTTATCGGGAAGAGTTGAGAGTGTGGAGACCTCAATGAGGATTTCATCTGCGGGATAGAATGTTCCCACTAGGTTCTTGCCTCCCTTGTAGTCTATCGCACTCTTGCCTCCAAGGGTCGCATCGACCATCGAGAGAAGTGTTGTCGGTATCAGCGTCAGCCGGGCTCCCCTCATATACAGGGAGGATGCGAGAGCGCACATATCAAGAATCACACCGCCACCGAAAGCTATGAACCTGGTATCGCGTGCCGCCCCGCTCTCAAGGGCTGAGGAGATTATGGCTTCAAGGCTTGAGATGTTCTTATGTATCTCCCCGCTTTCAAGGACTATCCTCTTCTCAGGAAGGGAGAAAAGAAGCTTTGCGCTGTTCTCATCAAATACCCAGAACACGTTATCCCCCCACTCTTCTGTCTTTTTAAGAAGATCATCAAAAGATGATGAGAAATACACATCGCTATGCCTTCCACCTTGAAGATTCACACTCAGTCTCTTTTCCATGACGCACGCTCCTTAGCGGAAAGTTACCACGAAAAGGTCAACTTTGAAAATCGAGGAATTCGCCTTTATTGCTTTTTTCCCTGATTCTTAATTAACATATGGCTATGCAGAATTATTTCGATTACGCGGCCACATGCCCTATGAGTGAGCTTAGCATAAGAAGCTATGCGAAGGCCGCATCAGAATACCCGTTTAATCCATCATCAAAGCACAGGGGAGGCAGGGAGGCTCATAAGGCTCTTGAAGAAGCAAGAGAAAAATGCGCAAGAGTCCTTTCCGTGATGCCTGAGCAGCTTGTGTTCACAAGCGGGGCCACAGAATCCATATCGATGGTTTTCGAGAGCCTTCTATGGCAGAAGAAACCGGGAAGGGTAATCATTTCAAGGATAGAGCATGACGCGGTAAAATCCTTCATACCCCTTTTAAAGGAAAAAGGCTGGGATGTGGTGCAGCTTAAAGCGAAAGACGGAATCGTGAAGGCAGAGGATGTGAAAGCCGCACTCACGGAAGAGACACGCCTTGTGTCGATCATGAGCGTTAATAACGTTAACGGAGCTGTCGAGGATGTAAATGCGATTTCCGCCGTCATAAGGGAATATGAGAAGAGCCTAAAACACAGAATCATCTTTTTCTCCGACAGTGTCCAGGCTCTTGGCAAAGTAGGCCTATCCCTCTCTGAAAGCGGGATAGACGCCGCATCGTTCTCCGCACATAAGATCGGAGGTCCAAGGGGTGTGGGAATGCTCTATGTTAGAAAAAAAGAGCTCATAAGGTCCCTTGCCCCGGCCGGCGGACAGGAAGGTGGTATGCGTGGCGGGACGGAGAACCTTGCCTCGATAATCTCTTTTTCCGACGCACTGGAGGACATATATCACGAAAGGGCTGAAAAGGAGAAAAGGATGGCAGCTCTCAACAAGAGGCTCAGAGAGGGGCTCTCAGAGGCTGGCCTTCTTATCAACAGCCCGGATGGTGCAAGCCCGTACATTCTCAATGTATCCTCCCCTCTTCCGAGCGAAGTCTTTACCAGGATGCTCGATGACAGGGGATTTTCCGTATCATCCGGCTCAGCATGCTCGAACAACGCGAGAAAGGGTGAAAACATCATAGAGGTGATGGGATATGGAAGGGAGAGGGCGATGAGCTCAATCAGGATAAGCATGTTCGACAGCACGAGCGAAAAAGAGGTGGAAGACCTCATAGCAACTGTCAAGGAGATGAAAAGTGAATTCTAAACTCTATCTTATAAAGGAAGGTGAGATCTCGCTTAAAGGCGGCAACCGAAACCTGTTCGAAAAAAGGCTGAGACACAATATAAAAGACAAGCTTTCCGGGTGGAATGCGAATATAGAGAAGCAGAAGGGAAGGCTTTATCTTTTCCTTGATGAGGATGCGGATGACGAGACTGTTGAGAAAGCGCTCTCCACGACTTTCGGCATAACGGGATTCGCACGTGCCTACAGGTGTGAAAAGAATGTTGATGCCATCGTATCTATGGCAGAAGAGGTTCTCAGAAAGAACCCGTTCGGGGACAAGGGAACATTCAAGATTGAGGCGCGCAGGGAAGACAAGAGCTTTCCTCTCTCAAGCTATGAGCTCTCAGTGCTTCTTGCAAAGACCGTGCATGAGCTTTTTCCAGCTCTCGAAGTGGATCTTAAGAGGCCAGATTACACCCTCCATGTCGAGGTGAGAAAGGATGTCTATCTCTATACCGATGATAAAAAAGGACCGGGAGGACTGCCTGTGCAGACTGCTGGGCGTGGCATGCTTCTCCTTTCCGGGGGAATAGACAGCCCAGTTGCTGCGATAAGGGCTGCGAAAAGGGGCATGAAGATCGACTCGATCTATTTCCACGCATACCCTTATACCAGCGATGAGGCCCTTGAAAAGGTAAAGAAACTCGCATCCCTCATAGCGCCTTATCTAGGAGGAACGAGACTTTACGTCGTTCCTTTCACGGACGCTCAGCTCAGGATAAAAAAACTGAGTCTTGAAGAGGAGACCACACTGATGTTCAGGGCGAGCATGATGAGGACCGCAGAGAAGATTGCAAAAGAGAGGAAGGCTCTTGCGATCGTAACCGGTGAGGCGTTAAGCCAGGTGGCATCCCAGACCCTTGAAGCTATGAGTTTCACGGACAGCATGACTGACACTCTGGTAATAAGACCGCTTGTCGGAATGGATAAGGAGGAGATCATAAGCACAGCAAAAGAGATCGGCACATATGAGACTTCAATCCTCCCCTATGAGGACTGCTGCGTCATCTTCTCGCCCAAGCACCCTGTAACGCATCCCGATAAGGAGGAGTCGAGAAAGCACTATCTCTCACTTGAGATGGACGAGGAGATAGATAAGGCGATAGCGAACACCGAGGTCTTCTACTTCAATCCTCTTGGGAAAGAGGAGAGCCTAAAGAGATAGGAAAGCTTCCAGTTCCTCATCGTTTCTCTGGTATCTGAAACATCTGATTCCCAGGCTCTCTGCCGCCTCGATATTATCAAGGCGGTCATCTATGAAGAAGCTGTCATCCGCCTTGACTCCCTCGGCTTCCATTATTATCCTCCAGAACGCTGGAACAGGCTTTGAAATGTGCATGAGGTGCGATGCATAGAGGGCATCGAAGTGCTCCCTTATCGCAATATAGCGGTCCGAGAGCGCCTTCCAGTGAGGTTCGAACGTGTTCGATCCTATCACAACCCTATCCCCTCGTGCTCTCAGCCTGTCCGCATAGTCAAGTACCCTCTGGTTGAGAGTCGGGGTGAAAAAGAGGCTGAAAGGATCACCGCTTATATCAACGGCAAATGCCTTTCTCATATGGCTGTAATAGTCGGCACTATCCATGTAGCCGTCCATAAGAGGCTTGTCATAAAGGTTGTAATCCGCCCTGAATGCGTCATAATCGATGCCGTAATGCTCTGCCATCCTCCTTAGCACGTTTACACCAAGAAGCACGACCTCTCCCATGTCGAAGATATATAGCCTCATCTCTCCCCCTTCAAGACCGAGGAAACGAACGCATCCAGCTTCTCCATACTCTCGGGCGAGATGTAATGCTCGATAAGGCAGGCATCCTTCTCCGCCTGCTCCGGGCTCACACAGAGTATGTCGCGGAAGAAGGAAGTGAGCACCGCATGCCTATGAAGCACCTGGGAGGCTTTGAGCCTTCCCTTCTCAGTAAGGAAGATATCCCCATAGGCTTCCTGTTCTATGTAGCCTTCAGCTGCAAGCTGCTTCATAGCACGTATGACGCTCGGCTTAGTCACCTCCAGCTTCCTGGCTATGTCCGTAATTCGCACTCCGCTCTTTTCCTGAGATCCTTCAATCTGGAGTATCGTCTCAAGATAATCTTCACCCGCTCTTAACATCACAACCTCATCCGATTATAAGGCTCCCTGAGAGGGAACCTGTGCATCTGCCGCCACTCACGGCAACCTTCCCATTCACGAGAACCGTATCCACAGCACCTTTTTCAGGGTCGAAGAGTACAAGATCCGCTCTCATGCCCTCTTTTACATACCCTCGATCGCCTAAGGATAGACGGTCGGCATTCTCTCCACTCATCTTCCTCACAGCCTCCTCCAGGCCAAGAACGTGGTAGGAGGAGACAAACTCGCGCACAAGATGCATCGCAGCATCCCTGGTACGCGGATGCGGGGATGGGGAAGAGAAGAGGGAATCGGTTCCAAATGACATGAGAGGATGTCTCATTATCTTCTCCAGATTCTCACGGCTTTCGGTTATATCCGTCATGACCGCGCGTCCCGTCTCATCCGCAAGAAGATCCAAAAGAACATCAAGAGGATCCTTCCCTGACTCCGCGGCTATCTCGCTCAGGCTCTTTCCTTCGACTTCCTTATGACTGTCAAGGGTAAGTATCCTTATGTTCTCAGGACCGGCAAGGGAGTATATGCTGTCCCAGCCATCGGGGCTCAGCATCTCCTTCTTGATCTCTTCCCTCTCATTTTCAAGGGAGATTGCAAGACGCTGCTCCAGCCTTGTCAGGCGCTGTATAGGAGGAGGAAGGAGTGAGAACAGTCCGGTCGAACCAAACTCATACGGATACTGATCGAATTTGACATCAACACCGCCTTTCCTGTACTCCTCTATCATTGAAAGCGCCTCATCCACCTTCCCCTGATTTCTCATTCCGATCGCCTTCAGGTGGGAAATCTCAAGACGCACACCGCTTTTTTTCGCAAGTTCAAGCACTTCTTTGAGCGATGGAATCAAATCATCGCCTTCACACCTGTGGTGAACGGCAAAAAACTTATTGTTTTCCCTGACAACCGAAAGAAGAGAAAGAAGTTCTGCCTCGTCTGCGAACATGCACGGTGAATAGTAAAGTCCGGATGAAAATCCTAATGAACCCTGTTTCAATTGCTCATCAAGCAGGAGGCACATCTTCTCTATCTCCTCCCGCACTGCACTTCTTCTCACATCCTTTCCCATCGCAGCCAGGCGTAGTGCCGAATGTGATGTGAGAAATGCCATGTTTATCCCCGTTCCTGTCCTCTCTATCCTCTTCCTGTAGCCTTCGTAATCCTTCCAGTCCCACCTCTCATCATATGTGCCGAGGATATCCTCTACAAGGAGACGGAGCTCGCTTTCCTCCCCGAGAATCGGGAAAAGCCCTATGCCGCAATTCCCATTCACATCAAGGGTTATCCCCTGCATGAGCTTGCTCTCCATGCCTGCATTTCTCAGCACTTCAAGATCATCATGGGAATGGATGTCGATAAACCCTGGGCAAAGTACCAGCTCCGGCTTCTCAATCACATGCTTTGCTCCCAGTGTGCCTGGTTCTGCTATGAGGCATATCAGGGATGAGTATACGGCGACATCAGCCCTGTACGCTTTTCTCCCCGTACCGTCGACAACATTCGCATTTCTGAAGACATAGTCATACATCCAGCCTGTAACTCCTTACAACCCTGCTTTCTATAAACGCGGTGAAATCCTTGTAGTTACCCCTTTTGAGGGCTATGAAATAAGATGCATCGAACTCTTCCCTGTCACCGACGGAGAACATGGGCGGAAGGAAGCCTGACCGGAGCAACTCTCCAGAGAGCACGAGGAAAGAGAAAAAGGATGAGTACTTCTCAAACGGTCCGATCCTCTCAAGCTCCCCGTAAAGCATTACGCCCGATACGAGCGCGTTAAGGCCCTTCCAGCTCTCATACTGGGCAAGAAGTGTCTCCATCTGCACATCCACCCTGACCTTGTCCTTTCCACGCACTTCCCTGAGACTGTAGCCGTCCCTGTATCTCATTGATGAGATGTCATCAATGCCCTGCATCAGACGCGAATAAAGGACACGCATATCCTTATCCGTCCAGCTCTCTTTCATATCTATAAGGGAAAGAAGGCAGGAGCGGAAATTGACTATTAAAAGATGGTATTCCAGCGGGATTGATGGTACAATCTTTGCTGAGAGGATTCTCTTGACATCCCTTTCTTCAATCAGGATCTTCTCCTTATCGAGGAGATAGAGGAGATTGGATAGGACTATGGCGGAAATCCGCTTATCGCTTTTGAGCTGAGGGGTTACAGGATGGGCTATCCTGAGCCCGATCAGACGGTCGACATCCACACCACCGGGACGGATATCCATGTTCTTGAAGTGCCTTAGAACCCTTCCATCCCTGGGCCGTGGAGCATCCTCCGGAATGGTCCATGACCATCCCATCTTTATCGCACCGTCTATCCTTCCCTCGTTGCAGAGATAGCGTATCCTTCTGTCCGAGATCCCCCAACGCTTTGCTGCTTGGCTAACATCGATATATTTCATAAAAATATTTTACTCCGATTTTGGAATAAAATCAATTAATAATATTTTCTATTTTATCCATGAAAAATGTAAACTCATGAATATTCTCTTTATTATAACAATTAGGGATTAATTTTTTTACAGGAATACTATAAACTAATCGTTCGGTGCCGAGGAGGAGTTATGGACAGGTACGATGCGATTATTATCGGTTCAGGGCCCGCAGGAATGGGAGCCGCATTCTCGATTTTGAAGAGGAAGAAGGATGCCAGCATACTTATGCTGGATAAGAGGAAGTACAGCACTGGTGGCATGAGGAACGATTGCAAGATGAATTTCACATTCCCAATCGGTTTTCCTCTGGAATACTGGAATGAGGATGAGGCAAACCGATATCTTGATGAGGTTACCGATTTCCTTAAGCCTGACATCCTATCAAAGAGCAACATAAGCACGTACCAGGCAAGGGCTGAAAGACTAGGATGCTCCCTTCTTGAAATAAGGCAGACACATCTGGGAACCGATGGCGGCCTTGAGCTTATAAAGAAGCTTCAGGAAATGCTTGAGGAAAACGGTGTCACACTCTCCCTCGGAGAGGAGATGCTCAGCATCGATAATGAAAAGAAGACAATAACGACAAACAGGAGGGAGATAGGTTATAAGAGCATACTTATCGCCCCTGGCCGCCAGGGCTTCCATTTTCTGCAGGATGTCATGCATCAGCTCGGCGTCAATTACATGGACAATATCATAGATGTTGGAATCAGAGTTGAGACCAGGATAGAGCACTACCCCATAGTAAAGGACTACTATGATCCGAAGTTCTATTTCAAAGAGAAGGTGAGAACATTCTGCACAAACAGCGGGAACGCACATGTCGTTAAGGAGCAGTACGCCACCGAAAGAGGCGACATCTGGTACAGTGTGAACGGACATGCGTTCAAGGCTGATGAGAGCAGGAACAACGGACTGGTCAATTTCGCTCTGTTAAAGACCGTTCGCTTTACGGAGCCTCTTGCATCGGGACAGACCTTTGCTGAGCACCTCGGCCTTCTTGCTTCCCTCATGGGAGGTGGAAAGCCTCTCATGCAGAGGGTAGGAGATTTCAGACTGGGAAGAAGGAGCAAGATAGCCACGTTCAACGGAGATCTTTACGACTTCAAGCCAAGTCTTGACGCCTCCCCGTCAGACATATCGCTCGCGATGCCAAGCAAGATACTGCGTTACATCTGGTCTGCAATGAAGAATCTGGATACGATAGTCCCTGGCGTCCTCCATCCGTCAACCATAATGTACTACCCCGAGATAAAGCTCTATGCGAATAAGCCTGAATACCGTGATGGCAATTTCCAGGTATGCGAGAGCGTGTTCTTCGCGGGAGATGGGGCCGGCACAAGCCGCGGCATAACCGGGGCCTGGGCAAGCGGCATCAGAGCAAGTGAGGGGATGATCAGATATTTCTGAACACCCTCTCGAGGAATAAGAACGCCTCATCAAGCCATCTTGCTACGTAGCCATCCGGAGTACCAGACTCCGAAGTGGCAACCGAAAGCCCATGCTTGCCTTCAGGATAGATATGTATTTCTGAGAAAACGCCATTAGCTAGCAGAGCCTCATACATCATGAGGCTGTTTTTCACATCAACAGTCTCATCCTCCCTCGTACTCCATATGTAAGTCGGAGGGAAAGAGGGGCTTACACAGCGCTCAGCACTTAGATAGTCCTCATTACCAATGGTAGGACAGATCATCTCTCTGGAGCCCACATGAGTCTCCTTTCCCATCGTAATTACCGGGTATGAAAGGATTAATGCATTTAGTTTGGCGTCCTTATCAAATTCACATCCATGCTCTGCAAGCATTGCGGCAAGATGCGCTCCTGCAGAAAAACCGATGGAGAGTACCCTTTCAGGATCGACACTCTCAAGTCTTCTCAGCTCGCAAAGCGCAAGGGAGGCCTCCTCTATCGGATTAGAAAACGCGATATCATCAGAGACGGAATAGTAGAGCACCGCTGCCTCATAACCCTTTGCGAAGAACGAGAAGGCTACAGGCTCAGCCTCACGTTCTGAAACATGGTTGTACCCGCCACCGGGTATTACAAGCACGGCCCGCCTCTTTTCGGGAAAAACTACGTTCTCTGATGCGAGTGCGCTCATATCACGGTGAAGGAACATTCTCAGCATGGCACCGCCATTGCCTATTTTTCTTTCTATGATTTCCATGCACTTATCATGGCACAATTGAACCGCTTTAAAAAGACTTTTATAATGGCAGCATGAAATTTCTAATTTTCTCAGACATACACGGGGCTGCAGACAGCGCCAGATTCATCGTTAAAAAGTGTGAGGAAGAGAGGCCTGACAAGGTGCTCATCCTTGGGGACATACTCTATCATGGGCCAAGGAACGATGTTCCACCGTGCTATGAGCCCAAGACGGTAATAAGCGAGCTTAGCCGGATAAAAGATATGATAATCGCGGTAAGGGGAAACTGCGAGGCGGAAGTAGACCAGATGGTACTTCCCTTCCCCGTAATGAGTGAGGAAGCTATGGTATTCGCGGATGGCAACACGATACTCATGACCCATGGACACATATGGAATGAGAAAAACAGACCAGAGGGTGGCTACACGCACTTCTTCAGCGGGCATACGCACCTTCAGGTCCTGAAATGCGAGTCCGGCATAGTCTTCCTCAACCCTGGATCGATCACGCTCCCAAAAGGAAGAACAGAGAGGTCCTATGCGACTTATATTGATGGGAAGATCGCGATAAGAAGGATGTCGGACAGCTCGGTCATTCTGGAAATCTGAGAGTCACGGAAACAAGACCATCATCCTCTCTGATCTGGACATCCCCATGGTGCATCTCCATTATCTGGTGCACTATCGGGAGTCCCAATCCTGAGCCTCCCTCATGACGCGAATCATCCCCGCGCGCCCATGGCTCGAAGAAAGATGGCATCGGGCGTGGAAGACTGCCCCTGTTTGAGACACAGATAGCTATGAAGCCATCCTCACGGCGGACGGAGATGGTTACATCTTCATCCGGCACCCCATACTCCTCCGCGTTATCGAAAATCTCCTTGAGCGCCCTTTTGGCAAGCTCGTAATCCGCTTGGATCTCATACTCTGAGATATCACCTTTGATGCTGTAGCGCTTCCTCCCTTCAAGAGAAGAAGAGAGAAGGTCGACAACCGGCACACGGGTAAGCATCATAGGCTTATCGCTGCTTATCAGATTGGAATAGTACGCAACACTCGCAATGCGCTCAGAAAGGATGTCGTTCTCCTTCTTCACCGCCTTCACAAGCTCCGAATTCAGAGGGAATACCCCATCCTCAGCCCCGGAGAGGAGAATGTTCATACTGGTTACCGGCGTATTGAGATCATGGCTTATGTTCCTGAGCCACTCCTTTCTTGACTTCCTGTGCCGTTCAAGATCGCATCCAAGCTGCTCTATGCTGTCGGCAATCATCGAAAACTCATCGAAAGCAATCAGCTTCTTATCAACCCTGACCTTGTAGTTTCCAAGGGCAAGCTCCTTAAGAGCGCGTCTTATCTCTCGGATCATACCGGTATTGCGTTTCGATATGAAATAGCCCGCAACAAGGGATATGAGGACAGCGATTGGAAGGAAGAAGAGAACCTTTGAGGAGAAATCACGAATGAGCATCTCGGTCGGACCGTAGACGTCTATGTCAAATACTATGATATCCAGATAGCCATATACGACACCATTATTATAAAGCAAGATCGATCCCGCGATATCATTATTCTTTATGACATCTGGAATTTTGACTCTCATTGTGCCTTCAAGCCCTGACTTCTCTATTCTTATATCATCGACGAAAAGGGTGCCGCCGAACGCATGAGAAGTCAGATTTATACAGTATTCAGGAACTGCGATCTCACGCTCATCGAAATCCTCGGTCGTATTAACGGATATCGAAAACGCATTAGGGAATGCAACAGTTGAGGAGCTGTAAACATCGAAAAGCCTGCCTCTCTCATAAGGCTGAGGTATAAAGTCCCCCCTGCTCGAAGAGCCGATGGAAATGCTCACATCCCCTTTCTCATCCCTGACGAGGAGTCCGGAGACCCTGTCAGGGGCGCTATCGACAAGGGTGTAGAGAAGATCTGCGAATGTAATGGCCGAACTTCCCCTGAACTCGGAGGAAAGGGTTTCAACATAGCCATCGAAAACATGTTGCTTCCAAGACCGCTCCGCCATCCTAGTCGAAAAGAGCAGCATAACCAGCTGAACAGCCATGACAAGGACGGTGATTCCGACGATGGAAAGAAGCAGCCTTATGTAGATATTCCTGCGCATCACATTCAAATCTTCTTTCCGGCGAACCTGTATCCGTAACCGCGTACGGTCTCTATCCAGCCTTCCTTCTTAAGCTTCGCCCTGATATTCTTGATATGGGTATCGACTACGCGCTCATAGCTTTCAAAGCTGTAATCGAAGCACTCCTCAAGAATCTGAGCTCGGGATATGAGATTCGGAGAATTGGAGGCCAGAAATGCGACAATCCTCCACTCTGCGGCTGTCAGAGTAATGATCTCTCCATCTATCGTGAGCTTATGCTCATCCTCATCAATCACCATTGTGCTCTCTCCCAGAGAGTACGATCTTGCAGAGCTCTCAGAGCCCTGACCATCAGTTCTTCTGAAAAGCGCCTCAACGCGTAGCACCAGCTCCTTTGGGCTGAAAGGCTTCGTTATATAGTCATCACAGCCAAGCTCGAAGCCCATAATCTTGTCCGATTCATCTATCCTGGCTGTAAGGAAGATTATAGGGAGCCTCTGGTTCTTGCTCCTGACCTCCTTAACGAATGAGAACCCGTCCCCATCGGGGAGCATGATATCCTGTATGAGCATGTCGGGAACACGGGAAGAGAACGCGGCTCTTGCCTCCTCAAGCGTTCCGTATCCCTTCGCCTCAAATCCAGAAAGCTCAAGGTACTGAATAACTCCGTTACGTATCACCTCATGATCTTCAACAACATATATAAGTTTCATACCGATAATGATATTTATGAAATGAATAATTGGCAAAGGTTTAAATGGAAATACACCAAAACTCCAATTAAACGGGATTTATGGGCATTGGACAAAAAAACAGGGCTGATGCACTATGCATCAACCCGTTTACTCTTACATTAAGGAACCTTCTCGTTCTCCCTTTTTGAGGGCAGCCGTCGGGAAAACGCGGGATGAAGTAGGAAAAACTGGAATGGTCCTTTCTCCTCCTCTTCTCCTTTGTGGATAGGATCTGTTCCTTCAGCTCAATCTTACTTTGAGTAGTACTCGACTACCAGCTGGTCATTGACTTCTACTGGAATCTCCGAGCGCTCTGGAAGTCTTGTGAACTTGCCTGAGAACTCCTCTTCGTTCCTTTCGAAGTATGGAAGATTGAATGCCTGATGTCCGAGGAAATTAGTCTTGAAGAGCTCGTTCTTCCTTGATTTCTCCTTGAGGCTGATAACATCTCCGACCTGGATCTGATATGAAGGGATATCAACCTTCTTTCCGTTTACCAGGATGTGTCCGTGAGTTACGAGCTGACGGGCAAGACGGATTGAGTTACCGAAACCGATGCGGTATACGGCATTGTCGAGTCTTCTCTCGAGAGAGATGACAAGTGCATCACCGGTCATGAGTGAGGACTTAAGAGCCTTCTCATAGTAGCGGCGAAGCTGCTTCTCAAGAATACCGTAGTAAGCCTTCAGCTTCTGCTTCTCTGTCAGCTGTCTTGAATAATCAGTTGGCTTCTTCCTCTTCTGGAATGCAGGATTTCCTGCTCTCTTCATTGCCTTGGGATGTCCACAATAATTAACCCCAAGCCTTCTGCACTGCTTGAATCTAGGACTTGTGTTTCTTGCCATAGATTTTTACCCTCCACAGTATTATTTTGCGTTTACGCAACTCTGTTAATCTAATATCTTTAGCCTCGATTTGTCAATATAAGAAAAGCCATGCTTTCCTGGAGGGAAAAGCATTCTGAAAAAATTCAGGCCATATGGGCGATATGACCTGAAATGTGGCTAAATCTTATACCAGCATTGTCTCCAGACTGGCTTTGCTCCTTGCACCG
Source organism: uncultured Spirochaetaceae bacterium (assembly GCA_944389025.1). Lineage (GTDB taxonomy): Bacteria > Spirochaetota > Spirochaetia > Sphaerochaetales > Sphaerochaetaceae > Ornithospirochaeta. The sequence continues at coordinate 58,816 of CALXKU010000008.1, read as the reverse complement.
ACAGCCTGAGAAACGGCTTTTCCATTCTTGAAGTAGATAAGGGTCGGGATGCTCATCACTCCGAACTGGGCGGCGAGGTTCTGATTCTCATCCACATCCACCTTTACGATCTTCACATCGCTTCTCTCGCTTGCAATCTGGTCAAGCACCGGTGACATCTGCCTGCATGGGCCGCACCATGTTGCGAAAAAATCCACGAGTACCGGCTTTTGAGAATCGAGTACCACGCTCTTAAACTGATTTTCATTAATATGTTCTACTGCCATTTTTCTTCTCTCCTATGACTATAATGTAATACAGGATGAAAAAAAGAAAAGTGATTATGTCACCTAACGCTCTCCTTTGCCATCTCGCCAAGCCTTAAACTATCCGCGATCTCAACTTCTCCACGCCGCACACGGACCAGGCCCTCCTTTTCCATGTATGAAAGAGTACGGCTTATGACTTCGCGCCTGGATCCCAGATGCCTCGCAATCTCCTCATGGGTAAGACGGAGCACGGTCTCCCCTCTCAGATCCGCTTCCTCCTCAAGGTATGCCGCAACTCTCGAGTCAAGCCTCTTGTTGAGTATCTGATCGATAAGCCACATAAGATCGCTGAGGTGCGATGAGAGTACAGAGCCAAGGTAATTTGATACTTTGATGTTCCGCCTTCTGATCCAATCCATGACAGAGGCTGGAATGAGCAGGCACTGAGAATCCTCCTCTGCCACTATCGAGACATCGAAATCAATATCTTTCAGAAGGCACGTTGCGGTAAATATGCAGAGGGATGACGGGAAGAACCTGAAAAGCGTTATCTCCCTTCCCTCGGGAGAAAGGGAATAGACCTTGAGCTGTCCAGAAAGAAGTGAGATGAATCCCGTGCAGTTACCGTCACTGTTAACAATCCTTGAACGGGAGAAAGAGATCTTCTGAACGCTTTTTTCAATCTTTTCCTTTTCCTCAAAATCAAGGAAAGCATAGAAAGGAATGTTTTCCGCAATACTTGTCATAAGAAATAATATATCAGTGGAAAACTCTTAATGCTATAATATTCGTCATGGAAAACATGATACTCGGAGAAAACCCACGCCCGGATATGATGAGAAAAGACACTCTCGTGCTCAACGGGCTATGGGATTACGGTGTGAATTCGACTGGAGAGGAGGAATATGATTCCAAGATCCTCGTGCCGTTCTCGCCGGAGACGGAGAAAAGCGGAATAGGAAGGACTTTGATGCCAGGAGAGACCGCGTACTACAGAAAGCGGGTCAGGATTGTAAAGGAGGAAGGTATGCGCTACATTCTGACCTTCCTTGCCGTCGACTATTACGCCACAGTATCGATAAACTCCAGGGAAGTCATGAAGCATGAAGGTGGTTACCTTCCTTTTTCTGAGGATATCACGGAGCATATATCGCCTGATGGAAACGTTGAGATAACAGTACGCGTCACCGATCCAACAGACAGCGAGGCGATTGAGAGGGGAAAGCAGACTTTGCATCCTCATAGAATCTGGTACCGATGTCAGAGCGGAATATGGCAGAGCGTATATCTGGAGAAAGTTCCTGAGCACTACATAAGAGCCATCATCACCACACCAGATCTGGACTCATCATCGCTGAAAATATTCCCCGTATCGAATACAGGGGAAAGAGGGAGCGCCGAGCTTGAGATAGACGGAAAGAAGATCCGGATCGAGATGGATAGGGAGAATATCATACACATTGCTGATCCTCACCTCTGGTCTCCCGAGAATCCATATGTCTATCATTTTAGAATACGCTATGGAAAAGATGAGGTTGAAAGCTACACTGCGATGAGGAAGTTCTCCATCATCAGTGATGAAAAAGGAATAAGGCGCCTTGCTCTTAATAACAGGGCGATATTCCACCATGGAATACTCGACCAGGGGTATATGAAAAACAGCCTGCTGACATACGAAAGTGATGAGGCCATCGTCAAGGATCTCGAGACTGTGAAAGCCATGGGTTTCAACGTCATAAGAAAACATATAAAGATTGAAAGCCCACGATGGTACTATCATGCAACGAGGCTGGGCCTTATAGTCTGGCAGGACATGGTGAACGGAGGAGCGAACTACAGGGATTTCGCAGTCACCCTGCCTCTTTTCACAACCTCATTCATGAGAGACAGGAGAAACAGACTCCTATCAAGAAGAAATGATGAGGAGAAGAAAAGGTATGAGAGCTTCATAAAAGAAAGCATAATGTACCTCTACTCTGTTCCATGCATAGGAATGTGGTGCATATTCAATGAGGGTTGGGGACAGTTCGATTCTTCCCGAATCCTTTCAGAGATAAGAAAGCTCGACAATACCAGAACGATAGACATCACATCGGGCTGGCATGACCAGGGGGCTGGAGATTTTCTTTCAAAGCATGTTTATTTCAGACCTTACAGGTTCAAAAAAGATAGGAAGGGACGTTGCGTACTGCTATCCGAATTCGGAGGAATAGGGCTTGGAGAGGAGGAGAGCAACGCCAAGAAATTCACCTACAGTGATGTGTCTTCCAGCGATGAACTTCTTAAGGAGATTACGAAGATGTATGAGCGCGATGTCATACCGTATATAGAAAAAGGCCTTTCGGCTTCCATCTACACCCAGCTAAGTGATGTAGAACAGGAGACGAACGGCCTTATAAGCTATGACAGAAAGAGGATAAAGGTCCCCATCCATGGAATGAAGGAACTTAGCAAACGTCTTGTCATACATTGAACTTGAAGAACATGATATCCCCATCCTGGACGATGTAATCACGCCCTTCAAGGCGCAGCTTTCCAGCTTCCTTGACTTTCTGCTCTGATCCGTACTTGAAGAGATCCTCAGCGTTATAAACCTCCGCCTTTATGAACCCCTTCTCGAAATCGGTATGAATTATGCCTGCGCACTCGGGAGCCTTCGCCCCTTCCTTGAATGTCCAGGCCCTGTCCTCATCCTTACCGGCGGTAAAGAATGTCCTGAGCCCAAGGGTCTTGTATGCAGCACGGATCAATGGGTTGAGCCCGCTTTCCGTCAGTCCTACAGACTCAAGGAACTCCTGACGCTCCTCAGCACTCTCAAGTGAGGCGATTTCGCTTTCAATCTTCCCGCAGATCACTATGCACTGGCTACCTTCCCTCTCAGCAATCTCTCTTACGATCTTGACGTATTCGTTATCCTCCCCGATGGAATTCTCATCCACGTTGCATACATAGATTACAGGTTTCATCGTGAGAAGATGAAGGTCGTAAATCGCAGCTACCTCATCCTCATCGGTTATGATGCTACGGGCACTCTTTCCATCAGAGAGCCCTTTCATCAGACGCTCATAGATGGGAAGAAGATACTCGGTCTCCTTCTGTGCCTCCTTGCTAACCCTTGCCATCTTACCCTGCTTCTGATACCTCTTTTCGACAGTATCATAATCGGCAAGAGCGAGCTCAATATCGATCGTCTCGATATCCCCCGCGGGATCTATCCTGTTATTCACATGCACGATATCCGGGTCATCAAAACATCTGACGACATGTGCGATTACACCGACCTCGCGAATGGATGCGAGGAAGCGGTTACCAAGCCCCTCTCCCTTGCTTGCACCTTTTACAAGCCCTGCGATATCCACGAACTCGACAGTCGCAGGAATCTTCCTCTCTGGAGGAATCAGCTCGGCAATCCTGTCCAGACGCGCATCTGGAACGGCTACGATTCCGACATTGGGATCTATTGTACAGAACGGATAGTTCGCCGCCTCAGCGGGTGCTGATGTGACAGCAGAGAAGATTGTTGATTTTCCTACATTAGGCAGTCCGACTATTCCACAATTCAAACTCATTATTTCACCTCAGGAAATTACTCTATCACAAAACATGGCAGATGGACAGTGCCAGAGTTGCCCTATATAATCTCTGGCTATGGACGATAACAGCGTACTACTGATAACCCTGGCAAAAGCGGGAATGAACACGAGAAGCGCTTACAACGCGGAAATGGAGATAAGAAGCCTATTAGAGACACTCGAGATGAGAGTCAGCTTCCATATCCCGTTTTCATTGAAAGAAGAAAACCCAAACACCCTTATCGGCCCGGGACAGGCGGAGCAGGCAGGAAGAATCGCATCGGAGACAGGGGTCCAGACTGTAGTTGTGAACGCATTCCTTTCAGCGAGGATGGAAAAGAATCTCGAGAGGATATTCTCACTTCCCGTCCTTGACAGGGAAGCGGTCATACTCTCCATATTCCTCAGGAACGCACATTCAAAAGAAGCTATGCTGCAGATAGAAAAAGCCGAAGCGGAGTATCTGAAGCCAAGACTCAGAGGAAGGATTTCGAACCTTGAACAGCAGAGAGGCGGCGTAAAGGGCTCTAAGGGCCTCGGCGAGCGTATGATAGAGCTTGACAGGAGAAAGCTTGAGAGAAGGATTGCCACGATAGACAGGGAACTGGATAAGATTTCCAAGGTAAGGGAGACGCAGAAAAAGGATCGTCTTTCGGGTTCTCTTTTCTCATTTGCACTCGTTGGCTACACTAATGCGGGAAAGAGTTCCCTGATGAATGCTCTTACAGGAGCCGATGTGCTTATCGAGGATAAGCTCTTCGCAACGCTCGATACCACGACAAGGAAGCTCCGTCTTAAAAACGGGGAGACTGTGCTCCTCTCGGATACTGTCGGTTTCATAAACGACCTTCCTCATCGTCTGATATCCGCATTCTCTTCAACGCTTAAAGAAGCTCTTGACGCCTCTGCCCTGATAATAGTCCAGGACCTTGAGAATCCTGACAGCTATAACAATTTCCTCACAACGGTGAACACCCTTAAAGAGCTCGGAGCCGAAGATAAGATAAAACTGCTGGTGCTAAACAAAGCAGACAGGGAATATGATGATTTCAATACCATAAGACTCAAAAACTACGGCTATGATTACGTTGTAACAAGTGTAAAAGAGAAAACAGGGCTTGAAGAGCTTTTAGACAAACTGGAGAAAATCGCGGAAGAGGAGGAAAAAATCATCGAAATCAGAACACCTCTCGATGGCTCAGCCTTCAGTCTGATAAGAAAAGATGATTCGATAATCTCTGCAATATATAAGGAGGATGGCCTCTACCTCAGAATCAGGATAAGAAAAGCCTTCCTCCCCTATTATGAAAAACTTGAAAAGAGCCTCATGCCCTGATTGATTTCTCTATCGCTCTGACCTCGGAAAGAGGTATGTTGAACTTCCTTGAAATCTCCGAAGGGCTGGTATCTTTTAAAAGTATTCTGACGAAATCGGATCTTACCTCATTGCGTCCTTCAGCTCTACCTTCGGCTCTGCCTTCCTCCCGTCCTTCTTCACGCCCTTCTTCACGCCCTTCTCTTCTCATCTTTGCGAATATGTCCTCAGCCATCTTCTCTCCTCCTTCCTCGTCCTTCAATGCGCTCATCCTCGCTCTTATCTCATTATAATGCATTTTCCCCGCATCCGCACACCTTATGTCATGCGCAATCATCCCATACTTGTCCTCCCCCTCATACTTCCAGTTGACGTAGATCCTCACATCATCGGGATCCGCAACCTCCCCATCCTCGTCCCTAGGCCTTATGACGTAGAACGGCTTCCCCTTCCCAAGTATGTCGTAAGGCACGAAGAAGACTATGACTATACGGGGCAGACCCATGTAGCTCCCGCCCTTGAGGATGAATGAGTTCGTAAGGTTTGCTACGTACTGCCTCGTGCGTTTCAGCACATCTCCCCTCACTCCGCTCTCCATCTCGAAGTCTATGACGGTGTCCCCCGCCTCGGCCAAAGCGTCTAGCCTCGAGCTCTTGGTGGATGCGGTCGGTATCTCGTAATCCGAGATCACCCGCGTGATGCCACCCCTCTCATAATCGGGAACGTACGCGGATGCGAAGAAATCGGCAAGGGTCGGATTGTCGTACATCGCAAGGCGGAAGAGCTCGTCATCAGTTAAACTCTTCCTCCTTATCCTGCGCAGAAGCCTCCTCGCCTCCCTTCTCATCTCTTCACTTGGCGCCTCGTAATCCTCTCTCTTTTCCGAGACGAATGGTAAACTGTTAAAGATCTCTCCATTCCCTTCGCCGTATGGCAGATGGAGCACGCCCTTATAAACAAGCATTTCAAACCTCCTACTTATTAGTTATAGGAAGTTCAAAAATGTTTATAAAATTTAAAGAAAAAGGCAAAAAAAATCGGGAGGTAACCTCCCGAAATGAAGCTTCACTTCTTTTAGAACATCCAGAGTGCTCCGATATAACCAGCGAAATCAAAACCAAGCTTAAAGCTCGTATTCTGAAGTAGAGCAAGTCCTGGTGCGAGCCTGAGATAGAACTGCATCGGGAAATCTGGAATCTGGTAAGATATGCCAACAGGGAATACGACAGAAAGATCGAAACCGAACTTATCAGCGAATACGAAACCTGTCTTAGCACCGACACCGAGAGTAAGCGGCATATGATGACCATGACCGAAATCGAAATCATAAAGCTCATAAGATACAGCAACATCCCCACCAAGGCGGAACGGATTGAAGACGAAGTTATCAAGTCCGATATTAGCAAGAATATCGAAATCACCGAATCCGAACTTAAGTCCGACACCGGTGTTTGTTCCAAGGTTGAGACCTACACCAATCGCACCATCCTGCTCAGATCCCCTGTAGCTTGCAGCTGTTACAGGAGCAAGAATCAAAGCTACCAAAAGAGCAACTAATAATACTTTCTTTTTCATTTCTCTTGTGCCAAAAAAATGGCTCTCCTTAAAAGATTTTGGAATACCCAATTAGTCTTAGCTTAAATCCATAAGCCTTGAAAAGTAAAGACGAAAAAGCAATAATAAGATGGCTTTTAAAGAGTGAATTTTGTAATTATTAACAGGTAAAGGAAATAAATATATGAGAAAGAGTCTATATGCAATGAATCTGGATGAAATCATGGAAGAGCTCAACCTTGAGAAAAAATTCCAAGCGCGCATCGTCCGTGACAACCTCGTAAAGGGCATAACCGACTTTTCCCAGATGACAAGCCTCAGTAAGAAGGACAGAGAAAGGCTAAGATGGGATGCGATGACTACAAGCATCGTAGAAAAGCAGGAAAGCCTTTCTGCGGTAAAGCTTGCAATAAGACTCCAAGACGGGCTTGTTGTCGAATGCGTACGCCTCTCGGATGGAAAGGACCGCCATACAGCATGCCTCTCATCTCAAGTGGGATGTGCCATGGGCTGCGCATTCTGTAAGACTGGCACGATGGGACTGAAAAGGAACCTCGATTCAGGGGAGATCATAGAACAGTTTGTACATCTTGAGAAACTCGGAGAGAAGATAAGCCATATCGTCTTCATGGGCATGGGTGAGCCGCTCAATAATTTCGGTCCCCTTATGGAAGCAATCCATATCCTCCATGACAGAGAGCAGTTCGATATCTCTTACAGGAAGATAACTATCAGCACATCAGGTTTCGTTCCTGGCATTCATAAGCTTTCAGAGCTTGAGCTCCCGATAAAGCTCGCAGTAAGCCTTGTTACCGCTGACGATGCGAAAAGAAGCAGGATAATGCGAATAAACAGGACATATCCACTCAGCGAACTCAAGAAAGCTCTTATTTCATTCCAGAGAAGGGAGAACAAGAGAATCACACTCGAGTACTGCATGCTGAAAGGATACAACACTGGAGCAGAGGATGCTGAGAAGCTTAAGAAATTCATGAGCGGGATGGATGCCCTTGTCAATTTGATCCCATGGAATCCTGTGGAAGGTATGAGTTTTGAAAGCCCGAGTGATGACGAGATCAGAGCATTTACAAATGAGCTTAAAAGACTAGGTATCAACTACTCCATAAGACGCAGTAAAGGGCGTGACATATCCGGTGCCTGTGGACAGCTCGCATCAAAGAACGAATGACCATGCAGGCCCGGTTTCCCGGGCCACTAAACTTACACTTTAATCTGCTAGAATAACATTTTGGTTGTAATATTGCGTAGACCAAGTCTCCGTCCACTTTGTTTTCAAACTTTCATCCAGAGTCAGAGTCAGTATAGCACCATTCTTCTGGCTTCCACACTCCAGCGCTGTAAGATTTGTAAGACCGCTTAAATCAAGGCTTGTCAGTTTATTATCAAAGCATCTGAGTGTTTTAAGGTTTAGATATCCACTCAAATCAAGTGATTCAATTTGCGTCCCTATACAAACGAAAGTATGCAGATTCTCATACTCTCCCAAGACAAGTTCTTTCAATTCAGAACCACTCAGATTAATGGCATATAAATTCGTATTCTTAGACAAATCAGCTTCATTGCCTGTTATGCCACCGTAGAACTCCTTAGCGATAGTGAAAAGTTCTATTCCGTTAAAAGATGAAATAGCTGTTCCAGACAGCTTCACTGTAGTGAATGTCTTCATCACATCAATGTTTTCTTTTGTAAGCATAACCGTCCCATTGCTTTCAACCGTCCAGCCTATTTCCAACTCATTTATCGCAGATACTAATTCCGTGTTATTTAAGGACTCGACCCAGACGTACCAGTAAGCAGAACTTCCATCGTCGGATTTTATCGTGATCTTGGCTCTTCCTGCCCCGACAGCCGTGATAGCTCCATCACTATCCACTGTTGCAACCGCTTCATTGTCTGATTCGTAAGTAAGATTTCCAGAAAGGCCAGAGTCGATTTTTCCTTTATCCCCTACGCTCTGAAGTATTCCAACCTCGTTTCCACAATCTATAAGGGAATTGACATATACGCTAACAGTCAGACTTGCGCTCTTTCCTCCAGCTGTTGCAGTTATTGTGGTCTCTCCCACAGCATTCGCTGTTTTTTTCCCTGTCCATCAACAGAAGCGACAGCCTCATCATCCGAGCTCCACTCTATACTTGCACCAGTACCATCTGGCCTGATTGTTGCGGTAACAGTATTGCTTTCTCCTACAATCAAGCTGAGGCTATTTCTATTCAGATCAACCGCGTCTACTGGAATAATCCATTTCGCGTATAGCGTTACGTTCTCCTTCGGAGCATAGGATCCGATTAATTTCTCCCCACTATAGTCTGCACCAAGGTACCAGCCAGCAAATTCATACCCTTCCCTTGTCGGAGTTTCAAGAGTAATAGACTTACCATCCTCTACAGTCTCTGTCTTATTCTCTGTTACGTCATCGCAATAGTTTAGAATCACAGTGTATTTCTTAGGAGTTACTGTTACTTTCGTACTTGCAGAAATATCAGGATATTTTTCTGACGTAACGGTGATAACCGCTTCTCCTACGGAGAGGGCTGTAACTGTTCCACCATCCACTGTCGCAACAGATTCATCACTGGAAGACCAAGTGAAATTCCTGTAAGTTGCGTCAGTAGGTGTAATAGTGAATTCAAGATCAACCGTATCTCCTACCATAACCGTGTCTTCAGTCTTTTTCATTTCAAGAGACTTGGCGGAGGGATCAGATGAAATCATCCTGTCGTACCATTTCAGTTTCTCTCTGGGGTTACACTGATTATTTTCAGGGTTTTCAGGCGGAAAGTAAAGAAAAAACTCCTCAAGATATTTCCTCTGTACAAAATCTCACACATGCCCAATTTTCTAGCACATGACAGATAGTGCCCATACAAAAAGTGTTTTCCCCGTCGTAGATTCTTCTTAGAAAAAGAAACACGGAGGAAAAGAATATGTATTATTCAAGTGGAAACTATGAGGCGTTCGTCCGTCCCTTAAAACCGGAAGGGGTTGAAAAAAAGAGCGCGCATATCATTGGAACAGGACTGGCAGCCCTTAGCGCGGCATGCTATCTTGTCAGGGATGCCCAGATGGATGGAAAGAGGATCCATATCTATGAGAAAGATCAGATTCCGGGAGGAGCCTGCGACGGCTACTACTACCCCGAACTCGGCTATGTCATGAGAGGAGGCCGTGAGATGGACAACCATTTCGAGGTAATGTGGGATCTTCTCCATTCCATTCCTTCAATAGAGACGGAGGGCTTAAGCGTTCTTGATGAATACTACTATTTAAATAAAAGAGACCCCAACTACTCGCTTTGCAGAGCAACGGAGAAAAGAGGAGAAGATGCGCATACCGATGGCAAATTCGCCATCAGCGACAAGGGAGCCCTTGAGATCATGAGACTCTTCTTCACACCCGATGAGGAGCTCTATGACAAGAAAATCACCGAATATTTTTCTGATGAGGTGCTAAGCTCAAACTTCTGGCTATACTGGAGAACGATGTTCGCTTTCGAGAACTGGCACAGCGCTCTTGAGATGAAGCTTTACATCAAAAGATTCATACACCATGTTGGAGGACTGCCGGATTTCAAAGCCCTGCGCTTCACACGCTACAACCAGTATGAGTCCATGATTCTCCCGATGATCAGATACCTTGAGAGTCATGGTGTGAACTTTCAGTATGGAGTGAAGGTTGAGAACGTACTCTTTGAGAAAAAAGGGGAAAAGAAAGTGGCAAAAGAGATAGTGCTCAGCAAAGAGGGGGAAGAGGATTCGGTAATGCTATGTGAGGATGATCTTGTCTTCATCACACTCGGAGGCTGCATAGAGAACTCAAGCTATGGAAGCCAGAAGAGCAAAGCGGAATGGAACACCGCTTTAAAGCCCGGTGGAGGCTGGGACATGTGGAAGAGGATTGCAAGTCAGGATTCCGCATTCGGAAGACCGGAAAAGTTCTGTTCAGAACCCGAAAAGACCACCTGGATGAGTGCGACTGTTACAACCCTTGATGAGAGAATCATCCCCTACATCACCAAGATCTCGAAAAGAGATCCTTTCACAGGGGGTGTTGTTACAGGAGGCATAGTCACAGCAAAGGACTCATCATGGCTATTAAGCTGGACTATAAACCGTCAGCCGCAGTTCAGGGCTCAGAAGGATGGAGAGTGCGTCATATGGCTTTACGGTCTCTTCTTCGATAAAGAGGGGGACTATGTCAAAAAGGCCATGAAGGACTGCACAGGGGAGGAAATCTGCCAGGAATGGCTCTACCACATCGGGGTTCCGGAGTCCCTGGTTGAGGACTATGCGAAAAACAGTGCCAACACCGTTCCTGTGATGATGCCTTACATCACAGCGTTCTTCATGCCACGGTGCGCGGGTGACAGACCCGATGTAGTACCAGAGGGTGCGCTCAATTTCGCATTCCTCGGGCAGTTCGCAGAGACCCCGCGTGACACAATATTCACGACGGAGTACTCCATGAGAACCGGTATGGAAGCTGTATACACCCTCCTTGATATCGACAGGGGTGTTCCTGAGGTATGGGGCAGCACTTATGATGTTAGGGACCTGCTGAATGCCACGGTCTCTATCAGGGACGGCCGTCCGATTACAGACATGGAACTCTCACTTCACGAAAAGATGGCCCTTAAGCTCGCCCTCGATAAGATCAAAGGAACGGATATCGAGAAGCTGCTGAAAGAATATAGTGTCATTTGATCTCCCTATTGCGCATCGGAGGCCTTGCCTCCCTTGCGGTTTTCATTTGCTTTGTCCTCTTTTCTTTCCTATCATCAGTAATAAGGATGAAGTATGACGGATTTCACAAGGAAAGAGATACGACGGACATTTCTAGGTCTGCTTGAGAAAAAACCGATTGAGGATATAACAGTGCGTGATATCGCAAATGGTTGCGGTATCAACAGGAACACGTTCTACTACCACTACACGGACATTCCGTCCCTACTTGAGGAGATAGTCAGGGAGGATGCCGATATGATCATCGAAGGTGATGGAAGTTCAAGAACTATAGAAAGCTGCCTTGAAGAGGCGATCAATTTTGCCATCAGGCATAAGAGCGCGGTAAAAAACATCTACGCATCATCCAAGAGAAGCATATTCGAGCAATACCTCTGGAGGGTATGCAAAGCTGTAGTCTCATCGTATCTTGATTCCCTTGATGACACCAGTAGACTCTCTGAGGAAGAGAGGAAAATGATTATCGAATACCTGAAGGCTATACTCTACGGCCTTGTCTCGCTATGGCTTGAGAGCGGTATGGATGAGAAGATACTTCTGGAGCTGCATGCGATAGCCAGACTTAAAAGCGGGGATCTTGAGGCCATGATAAGAAAAGCGACAAACAAATAAGGCACCCGGAGGTGCCCTATCACTATTTCTCAAGAACTGCCTTGATTCTTCTTACTCCTGCAGATGAAGACTGCTCTTTGAGAATCCTGAAGTGTCCCATGTCTCCCGTGTGTGTAACATGTGGCCCCCCACATACCTCTTTTGAGAAATCTCCTATCGTATATACGGTTACCTTTTCACCGTATTTCGAGTCGAAGAAGGCTATTGCTCCCGCCTCCCTTGCCTCTTCAAGGGTCATGGTCTCTACAGTGACAGGAAGGTCTCTCTGAATCTGCTCGTTAACAAGATCCTCGACCTCTTTAACCTGCTCCTTTGTCATGGGCTCTGGATGTGTGAAATCGAATCTCAGGCGCTCGGCTGTGATATTACTTCCCTTCTGTCCAACATGAGTGCCCAGAACCTTTCTAAGGGCAGCATGGAGAAGATGGGTGGCGGTATGAAGTGCAGTCGTCTGTTCGCTATGATCCGCAAGACCGCCTTTGAACTGCTGCTCAGCACCGGCTCTTGAGAGCTCCTGATGTTTCTGGAACGCCGCATTGAAGCCATCGATATCAACAGAGAATCCGTTTTCCTTCGCAAGCTCCTCCGTAAGCTCAATCGGGAAACCGTACGTATCGTAAAGCTTGAAAGCAAGACGGCCGGAAATTACACGGCTGTTTCCTTTCATGAGGTTAGGAAGCATCTTGTCAAACTCCCTCTCACCCTTTACGAGGGTATCGGAGAACTTCTCCTCCTCCTTTATGAGCTCATGATCTATGAAGTCCCTGTGCTCTGCAAGCTCAGGATATGGCTTCTCATACTGTGCGATCACTATCTTTGAAAGATCTGAGAGGAATGGCTTATCGATACCGAGCTTTTTCGCGTGGCGTACCGCTCTTCTTATAAGACGGCGCAGGATATAGCCCTGTCCGACATTTGAAGGTGCTATTCCTTTCTGGTCGCCGAGGATGAACACGCTGGTTCTGGTATGATCGGCGATGATGCGCATGGACTTATCGTCTTCCTCGCACTCTCCGTATTTCTTACCGCAAAGGGCCTCGATTCCCCTCAGAAGGCCTGAGAAGATCTCAGTCTCATAAACGCTCTTCTTACCGTTAAGGACGGCAACCGTACGCTCGATTCCCATTCCGGTGTCGATGCACTTCCTTTCCATCTCGTGGTAAGTGCCGTCTGCTTCCTTCCTGTAGCCCATGAAGACATCGTTCCAGATTTCAAAATACTTTCCGCATGAGCATCCTGGTGCGCAGTCCGGGCCACATGCAGGGCGTCCGGTATCATAGAACATCTCACTGTCCGGACCGCACGGTCCCGTCTCTCCTGCCGGTCCCCACCAGTTATCTTCCCTTCCCTTGTAATAGATTCTCTCTGCTGGAATTCCAAGGGATTTCCACTTTGCCGCAGCAATCTCATCGCGTGGGACCTCGTCATCACCTGCGAAAACAGTGACGCTGATTCTCTCAGGATCTATCTCAAGCACTTTTGTTAAAAACTCGTAGGAGTATTCGATAGCTTCCTCTTTGAAATAATCTCCAAGGGACCAGTTACCGAGCATCTCGAAGAATGTCAGATGATGCGGGTCTCCTACGCTGTCAATATCTCCCGTGCGTATGCATTTCTGGTAGTCCGTGAGCCTCTTTCCCTGAGGGTGCTCAGCTCCCAGTATATACGGTACGAGCGGGTGCATTCCCGCCGTAGTGAAAAGCACTGTCGGATCGTTTTCAGGGATTAGAGAGGCACCACTGATCTGCCTGTGTCCCTTTGAAACGAAGAAATCGATATACATCTTTCTTAAATCATCTGCCGTAATATTTTTCATAGCGTGCACTATCCTAATTCTTTATCCTGTATTGGTCAATCAGAAAAGGTCCGGAGTAAGGCTCAAGTCGATCTTTATCCTTACCCTCCTTTCCTTCTTGCTTATAAGCTTTTTGAGATCCTTCTGGCTCCTGTACTCCATTGACCCCGATTCAAGATGATGGGAGATAAACGAATAGCCCTCTCTTCCGATAAAATGGGAGCTTACCATTCTCTTTGAAGATGGGGAGACAGCATCGAAGATTTTCCAGGCCGGTCCCCCATCCTTCTCTTCTATCATGAAGACTGAATCGGAGAGAGCTGAGAGTGCCCTGTTTCTTATAACCTGATGCCATTTGTTCTCCCTGAGAGCAGGACCGCTGGCGCTCAGAATAAGCCCTCCTCTCCTGTAAATATCAGACATCTGGTCCCTCAGCCTCTCATTCGGAGCCTTTGTCACGAAAGAGGAAGAGAAAGCGATTACGCTACCGCTGCCGCGCAGTGTGTCGGCAATTGCCAGACTGGAGACTCCAAGACGGAGAGGGGTAAGCAGTACCAGACTGTTCGAATTGATGAAAGAAGCGGTATCCTCTGCGATTCTCGCACCCTCTTGCGATGGTCCAAGACTTCCGATTACCGTAAGCCTCTCCTTCTCAAGCAGTCTAAGATTTCCTAGAGCGTAAAGGAAAGGGACGGGGTATTCGCTCTCAAGCAGACTTTCTGGAAAAAACGGACTTCTCTGATCTATTATCTCATAGCCTGCCCTGACCGCCTGATAAGACGCCCTTATCCTCCGCCATGCCTCATCTATTTCCTCCTCTGCCCTACCGATTGCAGAGGATATTCTTCCCGCGAAGGAGGGAAGAGGATCAGATAGGTCAAAAGACTCTCTAAGCTTTGAAAAGAAAGAGAATGCCTTTGAGTAGTTTTCAGAGAACAGGGAAAGTACCGTCTCATATGTCATGCTCTCATTAATGTTTTGCAATGACGGACCTCCTGGCCTCAAGAAGTATGTAGATCAGATCAGTATTCGGGGCATCTATACCATGCTGATGGGCCAGTCGTGAGACTGTACCTGAGAAGAACGCATTCTCACTTTCCCTTCCTGCTTCCACATCCTGAAGCATGCTCGTCTTCCCGTGATCCCTGTGACTTGCCATCCTTCTTATCATGAGCTCTATGTCATCCTGAGTAATGGTAACACCCTCCGCGCGGGCAACCTGCTGGACCTCCTTGGCTATAATGCGTACAGCACGTATGAAATCCTGATTATCGCATATGGCCGCATAGTCGGCATCAAGAATTGCCGAGAGTGTGTTATAACAGGTGTTGAGCATGAACTTCCACCATTTCTCATGCATGATGTCATCTGGAACAATGTAACGCTGTCCAGCCTCTTCAAAGAGAACCTTTATCTTCTTCACGCGATCCGAGACAATGCCGCTTCTCTCTCCGAAAACAATCGTACCTCCTCCTGAGAAGCAGACGGTCTCATTGCCACTATGATTGCTTGAGAGGTCCGTTATGAACGAGGGAAGCACTTTCTCTTCTCCAAATCTCTCAGAAAGTATGCCCTCTGCATCTATGCCGTTAAGAAGACTCATTATTACAGTATCATCTTTAACGAAAGGCTCTATCATTGGAAGGGAATCATACAGGCTGAAATTCTTCACAGCGACTATTACAAGGTCTGCTTTCGCAGCATGCGATGGCTCTTCCATGAAAAGGTCCAGTCTTCTTTCATTCAGATAGATCCCGCTCCCGTAGCTCTTTCTTCTCCTCTCATCGACAATAAGTGCGAAATCGGAGACCTGGCTCAGCTTATCGGCGACAACGGTACCGACCGCACCACAACCAATCAAACGTACAATCATGAGAACGATTATAAACTTAACAGGAATGTTAAGAAAAGAAAAAGAGGGAGAAAAATTGGCAAACTCTCTAGTATTTTCCACCCTTCTAGCTCTACTATACTCTCCATGAAAGAGAGAAACGCTGTTCTTTTACTACTGCTCACATCACTGATCTGGGGCTTGAGTTTTGTAGCCCAGAGCGTATCAACCGAAAGCATCGGTGCATTCACATTCAACGGAATAAGGATGCTTCTTGGAGCCATTGTCCTCATCCCGGTCTCTTACAAGAGTCTGAGAATTCATCTCAAAGATAGGCGATACATGATAAGAACTCTGAAGGGTGGAGCCCTCATGGGTCTCTTCCTTGCCTCAGCCTCGATGTTCCAACAGCTCGGAATAGAGACCACCGATGCGGGAAAGGCCGCATTCATGACAAGTCTCTATATGATAATAGTGCCCTTCATATCCCGCCTTTTTGGTAAGAAGATTGAAAAGAAGATCTGGTTATGCGCCATAATCGCCCTTCTTGGGATGTACATGCTCTGCCTATCAGGGGGGATGAGCATGGGGCGTGGAGATGTGTATCTTCTCATCTGCGCCTTGCTCTTTTCATGTCACATACTCGTAATTGAGAAGGTTTCAAAAGACTCTGATGGCGTCGAGCTCTCACTATTCCAGTTCCTCTTTGGAGGAATACTCTGCTCTCTTGGCATGCTGGTCTTTGAGAAACCTGATATCAGCAGTATCATGGATGCCTCCATCCCTATAGCGTATGCGGGACTCCTTTCATGCGGGGTCGCATATACTCTGCAGACGGTCGCACAGAAATACGTACAGGCTTCGAAAGCAACCCTCGCGCTATCGCTTGAGAGCGTCTGGGCAGCAATCGGGGGAGCATTGCTCCTATCTGAAAGACTCAGTATGAACGAGCTCATAGGATGCGCTCTCGTATTCGGTGCCGTACTGCTTGCCCAGCTCGACTTAAAACCTAATACCGCTTCTCGATCAGATTAGCCTTCTCAAGAGCGAACACGATGGCCGGGATTATGGCAAGCTGTACTATGATGGCCGGCCAGGTTGAGACAAAGTAGGATGCAAGCCATGCGTTAAAAGAGTATGAGCCGGATGAGAATATCAGAGCCCTGCATATGCCGGCAACAGCACGTCCTGCAATCATGCTGAGAGAGAGTGAGAGATAGATGTCTGCCATATAGTTGTAAGTTCTGATCAGGCGCATGAAGAGACCGGCAAAGAAAGCATAAGAGGCAAGTTCTATCATCATCTGGGGCATGACGGATACGGCAGGCATACCTGTAAGCATGGATGATAAAAAAGGTCCTAAGAGTCCTACGATCAGGCCATAAAGAGGGCCTATGGTAAGGCCTGCAATGAAGGCGGGAATATGCATCGGGCTTATGAGAATTCCCGCATTCGGTATGGCATGGAAAGCCATTGGAAGAATCACGCAAAGTGCCGTAAGAATGGCAGCTATAACGGTTTTCTTTATATTCGTCATCATATTGTACCTCCTCTGACGATAATAATTAGCAAAAGTAAGACGGAAAGAAGTGAAAAGAGTTCCCACTTCCCTATTTTCAGATACTCCCACTTCACTTTCATCTTCGTACTATAGCCACGTGATTCCAATGCGAATGAGAGTTCATCAGCCCTTTTGAAAGCAATGAGGAATATAGGGATAACGATTGCCTTGTAATCCAGTATTTTCTCTCTCAGACCTTCGGGAGTCCCAAGCCTTCTGAGCTTTCTCACCTTCTTAAGCCTTTCGCTCTCATACATGAGACCGTCAATCATGGAAAGTGCGATCGAAAGCGATGATGAGAGTGTATCAACAGGAATGAATATGAGTTTCAGGGGGGATAGGAGTATGTAAAGGCTATCATTTATCTCGCTGATATCAGAGCATGAAGTGTAAAGATAAGCAATGAGCGTCACAATAGAAACTCTGTAAACTATGAGAAAAGCCCTTATGATTCCAACTTTCGAGACCCTGATGAATAAGAGGGAAAAAAGAGTCCCCTCATCCGAGAATAGCGCGTTAAGTAGGAAGACAAAGAGGAGAAAATATCTGAGCTTGAAAACCGGCTGAATCAGGTCCTTGAGGCGGCACCCCGA
Organism: uncultured Spirochaetaceae bacterium; assembly: GCA_944389025.1. Lineage (GTDB taxonomy): Bacteria > Spirochaetota > Spirochaetia > Sphaerochaetales > Sphaerochaetaceae > Ornithospirochaeta. The sequence goes on along the minus strand of CALXKU010000008.1, from coordinate 40,972 downwards.
AGAAAGTGCGACAAGAGACACAAAGAAAAGAGCCGGAAGAATGGAAGAAACCATTTCTGATAATATTGCAGAGGACATCAGCAATATAAAGAAAATAAGACGGCAGAACGGACTTAACCTATTCATTTTCCACCCTCCTAATAATTTCCTTCAGAGAGAGTACCGGAGTGCCAAGAAGCTCCATTGATTTTGAATAGGCGAAACTCTTCTTAATAAGGCCATCTTCCATTGCGGTCACTGGATTCCCATCGAATACGATTTTCCCATCCTTGAGAACGATAAGAGCATCGGCAAGATCAAGGATTGACGGATCATGGCTGATGAAAATAATTCCGATACCACTGTTCTTAAGGCTGGAAACTAAAGCCCTGAACGCTCTGTAACCCTTCCAGTCCAGTCCAGAAAGGCTCTCATCAAGTAATATGATATCGGGGCTCATAGCGAGAGCAAGTGCTATGGATAGAAGTCTTTTCTCCCCTCCTGAGAGAGAAAATGGAGATTGGCTTAAATATGAAGAGTCAAGGCCAACTGCTACCAGCAGTCTCTCTGCCTCCTCCCTTACGCCGAGGCCTCTCCTAACGCAACGGAGAGAATAGGAGAACTCATCAAGAACGGTCGGAAGGAAGAATGAATCATCACTCTCCTGCGGTGCGTAAGATACCTTGGAAGATGAATCGACAGTCCCTGAAGATGGTGTTTCAAGCCTCGAGATGAGATCAAGCAGTGTTGTCTTTCCCGCCCCGTTCTCCCCCATGATTGCTACGCATTCCCCCTCTTTAAATGTCCTTGAGACAGGGCCGAAAGAGAAATGCCTCCTTTCAAGTGTGACGCAATCAAGAGAAATCATAGGAGCCTCCACTCATAACATAATTGAAAAGGTCCTCATCCCTAGCTCTTATATCAGATGATATTAGAAGCTCAACATCCTTAAGCAGTTCCTCACTCCGGCCTTCAGCTCGGACTCTTCCATTCTCAAGAAGTACCAGTCTGTCCGATGATGATGCCACCTCAGCATCATGAGTGACACTTATTATCCCCGCCCCTTTTCTTTTTCTCTTCCCGATAGCCGAGGTAAGCAGGGCTTTTGATGGCATGTCAAGGAAGGAGAAAGCCTCATCGAGTATTATGATCTCGCTCTCCATTACGAACACTGAAGCGAGCATAAGGCGCTGCTTCTCTCCTCCGGAAAGTTCTTTAAGAAGAGCATTATCGTATCCGTCTAGGCCGAATTCGGAAAGCGCAGATAGGGCCATTGCCCTTGCCTCATCTTTTGAAAAGCCAAAATTGAGGGGAGAGAACATCACCTCATCTAGCACAGTTCTTGAAATGAATGCCGCCTCTGGATTCTGAAAGACAAATCCGATATTCCGCCTTATTATCTTTCTGGCATTCTTATCACGGGCATCCATGCCGAGTATGCTAAGCCTCCCGCGGCTATACGGAAGGATGAGATCAAGAACTTTAAGCAAAGTGCTCTTACCGGAGCCGTTAGCTCCAAGCAGAGATAGATACTCACCCTTTTCAAGGGTAAGTGAAATATCACTTATCGCATCCCTCTTTCCATCATATGAGAAGGAAAGATTCTCACATTCGATTAACAGGAAATCCCCTCTCCTCCGCTTCTGCGGAAGATGACCGCTTAAAACGGTCCCTATGTGGCATCTGTTTTCTGCCATTCATGGCAATATGCCGTCTTCATGACGTCAGAATTAAGATAGCAGAAAAATATCTCTTAGCAAAGGGCGCACTCAACAACGTCGTCGATAATCTCTTTAAGACCGATCTTCTTCACCCCTGCGACATAGTTGTTGCAGCCCTTGGAAGGAATCAGGATCTTTTTCGCATCACTTCTTGCTATTGCAAGTGCCATCCCCTCTGTCACCTCACCGAGCATACTATCCGCGATCACAAGGCCGATCGGGCAGATGATGACATCGGCCTTCCTGGCTGTGACAATAATGGAGTTTTCTCCTGTTGCCGCCTCAGCAGCACCGGCTTTAAGCATCGCACTCGTCGCATTGGAGTTAGTTCCAACCGCTACGATATGAGCATTGCAATCCCTTTGCCTGAGTGCCGTTATGACCGCCTTACCTAACCCGCCGCCCTGGGCATCTATCACTAAAATCCGCATAGAACGTATGATATCAGAATATTTTAAAGATGCAAAATACAACATCTATCAGATTTCGAAAGCAAATATATTTTTCTTTTTTTTCATCAATATGAATATTTTTCCGAATTATTCCAAAAAATTCTGCATAATTATTCATTGTTTCGCATATCAACACATTCAAAGCATTGACACGCGCATTATTTTCCTTAATAGTTAGTTCTATAGTATCAGTATTGAGCTTATTCCTAATTTCTTTGAGGAGGTAAAATATGAAAAAATTAATTGCTATCATCGCTCTTGTCGCCCTTGCTCTCATGCCGCTCATGGCTCAGGGTGGAAGCGATTCAGGTTCCCTGCGCTTCGGAACCGGAGGAGATCAGGGAACATATTACGGATTCGGAAACGTGATTGCCCAGAGAATCTCTTCTGAGACAGACACTTCCGTAGTAGCGGTTGTAAGTGCAGGTAGCCAGGACAACATCGAGATGATGGATATGGGAAGCTATCAGCTCGGCTTCGTACAGACGGACGTCATGAGCTATGCATATAACGGTACGAACCTCTTCGCGGAGACCGGAGCAATTTCCGATTTCTCAACGGTTGCAGCCCTTTATATGGAGCAGGTCCAGATCGTAACGCTCGATCCTAATATCAAGACAGTTGCCGATCTCAAAGGTAAGACTGTATCAATCGGCTCATCAGGATCCGGAGTATATTACAACGCACTCGACATCCTTGGAGCGTACGGCATAACGGAAAGCGATATCAAGCCGACATATCAGAGTTTCGGAGACAGCGTCGATGCCCTTCAGGATGGAAAGATTGATGCAGCATTCGTAGTTGCAGGAGCTCCTACAGTAGCTGTCTCAACACTTGCAACGACACACCAGGTATATCTCGTATCAATTGACCAGGAGCACCTTGACACTCTCCTCTCATCATCCCCTTACTACAGCCCCTATACGATCAAAGCGGATGTATACGGAACACCTGAGGATTGCCAGACAGTAGCAGTTGGTGCTGTTGTAATCGCACGTGACGATGTCTCAGAGGATGCGGTTTATGATGTCGTATCTACAATCTTCAATGATAAGGATGCGATATCTCAGAGCCATGACAAAGGTAGAGAGCTCGACCTCGCATTCGCAACATCGATTACGACAGTCCCATATCATCCGGGCTCTGCGAAGTATTTCGCTGAACAGGGAATCGAGGTTCCAACAAAATAATAACGGCTTTTAATGTCACAGGGCTGTTGTAAAACAGCCCTTTTATCAATTAATAAGGAGTAATTATTTGAAAGATAAGACAAAGGAAAAACACTTTCATCTTCACCATCACGACGATTCTGTCGGAACGATGGCTGATGTAGAAGCGGTAATGAAGAAATATGACAGGGAGTCCAATGTCAGGATCTGGGAAGGCCTGCCTAAAAAGGTCATTCATTACATCATGGCCGCTTTCGCAATCTACTGCATCATTGATGCGATCTTTCTCACCACTCTTCAGGAGGTACGTTACTCGGTTTTCATGGGTATGATAATCTTCCTAGGCTTTTTAACATTCCCCGTGAAGAAAGGTTATGAAAGAGTTAATCACATGCCATGGTACGATATCATAATCATGATTGTCGGCTCAGGTGCGTATTTCTTCTATGCTATCAACTCAATGACTGTTATCAGGCTCTCTGCGAGAATCATGGCGAATCCGATGTTCATGATTGTAGGTGCAATCGGTATACTCGCTCTTGTTGAGCTCTGCAGACGCTGTGTCGGACTTCCGATCCTCTGCGTTGCCGGTGTGCTCGTAATCTACACACTGGTAAGTGGAATCTCACTGCCTCAGCTCATAAGGACACTCTTCTACACAGCAAACGGAATCTTCTCCACTCCAGTCGGAGTATGTGTGAAATACATAGTAATTTTCATCATCTTCGGAGCCTTCCTTGAGCGTACAGGAGTAGCCGATTTCTTCATCCGCTTTGCCAACGCGGCTGTAGGACGCTTTACAGGTGGACCGGCGAAGGTTGCAGTTGTCGCATCAGCCCTTGAGGGCATGGCTTCAGGATCCTCTGTTGCCAATACTGTAGGTTCCGGCTCCATCACGATTCCGATGATGAAGAAGATGGGATACCGCCCTGAGTTCGCAGCAGCGGTCGAGGCTGCAGCCTCAACAGGTGGACAGATCATGCCACCCATCATGGGGGCTGCCGCATTCCTCATGGCCGAATTCACGGGTGTTCCGTACGGACGCATCGCTGTCATGGCGATTCTTCCAGCTGTCCTCTATTTCACGGGAATATTCATTGCGGTACACCTTGAAGCTAAGAAAATGGGCATGAGCGGAATTCCTAAGGAAGATCTTCCAAAGCCGAAGGAACTTCTGAAAGAACTCTATCTGCTTCTGCCTCTCATCGCTCTGATCTACCTCGTCGGTTCCAACACCTATACGATGGCCTACTCCGCAACACTTTCCATCCTCGTTGCGATGATTGTCGGAGTCATCCATAAGATAATCCCTCATATCGGACTGTCAAAAGATGGAAAAGAAGAGGAGGAGGAAGGTGAGAAACCGAGCCTCTCATTCAGATGGATACTCGATGCGTTCGAGAACGGAGCAAGAAGCTCGATCACGGTCGTAGTCGCATGCGGAATCGCAGGTATAATCTCCGGATGCATCACGGTAACTGGACTGGCATCCATCCTTCTTGGAACCATCGTATCGCTCTCACACGGAATCGTCATGATAGCCCTTCTTCTTACGATGCTCTGCTGCATCGTGCTCGGAATGGGAGTGCCAACCACTGCCAACTACTGTATCATGGCAGGAGTATGTGCACCGATTCTCATCGCACTTAACGTCGAGACTGTTGCAGCACACTTCTTCGTGTTCTATTTCGGAATAGTTGCCGATATCACACCACCGGTCGCTCTTGCCGCATATGCAGGTTCAGCTATTGCCAAGTCCGATCCGATGAAGACAGGCCTTGTCGCCACAAAGCTGGCAATCGCAGCATTCGTCGTTCCGTACGTTTTCGCCCTTAATCCTGCAATGCTCTTTGTTAACGTGCAGAGCGTGTTTGAGATTGTCCAAATCTGTATCACCGCACTTCTTGGAATATTCGGAATCGCAGCAGCACTCAACGGATACCTTGGACGAGACCTCAACCCGTTCGTAAGAATCATTCTTGCAGCTGCCGGACTCTGCATGGTTATTCCAGGGACGATTACGGACCTCATCGGTCTTGTTGTCCTCGTACTCGTAGCCGTGTACGAATATGGAATGAAAAAGAAGGAAAGCGATGTGAAGACCGCTTAAGGCTTATTCATTTTTTAGCAATGCCTCCGCTTTTGTGGGGGCATTTTTTCGTATATAATCAGCAAAAAGAGGAAGATAATATGCTAATTGGACAGTTCAGTGAATCATATCCACCCGTACTTGACGGGGTTGGCGAAGTCGTATTCGATTATGTGCATGAGCTCAGGCGTCTTGGCGATGACTGTTATGCCATTGTTTCGGGCTGGGGGGGGGGATCGCTTGATTACGATAAGAAGAAAGGCGATGAGAAAGTACTAAGGAGCATAATGCATGTCATTCCTATGATCTCCCCATACGGATACACGAAAATAAGGAAAGAAGTTAAAGATAAAGTCAATTCGCTCGATTTCGACATAGTACATGCCCACTCCCCTTTCATGATGGGACGCTACGCGATAAAGACAGCCAGGAAGAAGAACATACCTGTCGTAATGACATTCCACTCACAGTTCAAGAAAGACATAAAAAGAGTAGTAAAAAGCGAGTTCATCACCAGCCTCGTACTCAAATATGTCATACACAGCTTTGAAATGGCAGATTATGTTTGGGCTGTAAACGATGCTAGTGGTCGAGTACTTAGAAGCTACGGTTATAAGGGAGAGATCGAGACTGTACGCAATTTCTGCAATTTTAATAAACCTGATGATGAGGAATATCAGAAGCTGAGGAAAGAAGGACGGGAGTATCTTGGAATCAAGGACGGCCCTGTCGCGATGTTCATAGGGCAGCAGAGAAAGGAGAAGAACCTTGATCTGGTTCTTGCAGCAATGAGGATTCTAAAGGAGGAAGGTTTCGAGTGCACGCTCATTTCTGTCGGATCGGGGCCAGACAGTGAGAAATATCAGAAAATGGTAAGGGAGTACCAGATTCAGGATAATGTGATATTCACAGGTCAAATTCACGACAGGGATCTTCTTAAAAAGGTTTATGCCGCCTCTGATCTCATGACATTCCCATCCCTTTATGACAATGCGAGCATAGTCCTCATAGAGGCAGCCGCACTACGCCTTCCCTCCCTGCTTATAGAAGGGGCCGTGTGTTCAGAAGGAACAAAGGATGGCTACAACGCGTTCCTGACAAAAGAGGATGAGAAAACATATGCGAAGGAGATGAGAAGAATCCTCTCCGATGCTGGAATGAGAGAAGAGGTTGGAAAGAATGCCCAGAAGAGCATCTACCGGAGCAAGGAGGATGCAGCGAAGGATGTCCGAGAGAGATATGAAAGGATAATCGCCGACTACGGGAAAACGCATTGACCTCTTTTCCGATACGGCGGAAAAAGCTAACATTCACCTGATGAATAAGATTTACGGAGAAAACGTACTCGTAACGGGGGCATCAAGCGGCATAGGTCGTGAGATTACCACCCTGTTTGCAAGAAACGGATATACGGTTTATGCGGTAAGCAGAAGCATTGAGGAAAAAGATGAGAGGATAGGCTCAGGAAGGATTATATCACTGAGAGCGGATGTAACGGATGAAAACTCTCTTCTTTCTCTCAAAGGGAAAATAGACAGACTTTCAATCATCATCCATGCCGCCGGTTTCGGTATCGCGGGAAGTGCGGAAGAGATGGATATCGCTTTGGCAAAAAAGCAGCTTGATGTGAACTATTTCGGACCGATGATGGTCAATCAGGTCTTTCTTCCAATGCTGAGAGAAAATGAGCGATCTCTAGTAATATTCATCTCAAGCATAGCAGGCCGCGTTCCCATCCCCTACCAGAGCCACTACTCTTCAAGCAAGTACGCCCTTGAAGCATATTCGGAGGCCCTTAGGATGGAAGGAAGAAAACATGGAGTACACACGGTGCTATTGGAGCCTGGAGACACGAAGACCGATTTCACTGCAAAAAGGAAGACGTACATTCCAGAGAACTCCGTTTACAAAGATGATGCGTTTAAAGCAATAAGAAAGATGGAGAGGGACGAGAGGAGCGGGAAAAGCCCAATGACAGTCGCTAAAGCGGCACTCAAGGTTGCCAGTATGAGAAGACCTCCAGTAAGAAAACCGATAGGTCTTGAATACTCAGCTCTTATGCTGCTTCTTCGCCTTCTTCCCCAAAGAGCGGTTGAAAGGATACTCACCCTTCTCTATTGATACCGTTCCTGAAAGTCTTACGGTATGCGGAGGGGCTTATCTTCATTACAGCTCTGAAAACATCTTTGAAATATGAGGGATCGGAGAATCCCGCCTCATCGGAGGCATCTGCCACCTTGCCACCGGAGCGAAGGATATCGGCGGCAACGGAAATCCGCGTCGAACGTATGAAATCGGAAAGCCTCATGCCGGATTTTTGATGAAAAAGCGACGAAAGATACGGTGCACTGAGCCCGATATGCTTCGCAATATCATCAAGGGAGAGGGAAGAGCGTATGTTTTCCCTCACATACGTGCTTACAGCCCTGATAAGCTCATCTGTCCCACCCTGCCCTCTTTGATAAGCCCTGAATGCCTGAGCGAGTATCTCCATAGAGATTGCACGGCACATCATGCTATTAAGCTTTCCATCTTCCTCACTCTCCTTCTGAAGACGAGAGAAGGCATACTCGAGTTCTGCCATGTTCTCAGAAAGAAAGAACGGAGGAAGAGCTTCATCCCACTTGGAAAACCACGATTCAGGAACAAGCGCGAAATAACGCATATGTATTCCATGCCCGGAGAATGAAGTCTTATGATAGAGCCCAGGTTTTATGAATACGAAGCCCTTTGCATGAACGGTGAACACCGTATCCTGTATGAAATACCTTCTCTCTCCAGAGACGAGATAATACAGCTCATAGGATGAATGACTATGAAGCTCGGGCATGGCATCGAACGCATCCCCTTTTCTGAACGTGCACGTAAAAATCTCATTCATATGAATGTTCTATCATAAGAAAACAGCAGTTTAAAGCAAAAACTTAATTATTTACCTTCATTTTAACTGGAATTTTAAGATATAACACACCTATGATTTCCATAACAGCTAAAGATGAAAGTTTCAGGAAAGAGGTTCAGGAAGGAAATATCTGGAAGGTTGTATTCAAGGTATGCCTTCCCCTCGCCTTATACTCATGGATGAGCATGCTTTTTGCAGTGCTGGACACGCTCATGGCAAGTTCGATCTCCTCGGATGCGGTATCAACAGTCGTATACATGGTGCAGCTTCAGCACATAGTGCTGGCAATCGGAGGCGGACTCAGCGTGGGAGGTGGTATTCTCATCGCCCATGCCTACGGTAGCGGGGATGGAGAGAGAATAAGGACGATACTCTCGACGACAGTCACGCTATGCATGATCCTCTCAGCCCTCATTCTCCTGATACTTCCCTTTACACCCATGATTCTGCGTCTCGCGGGAACGCCTGAGGTCTTCATCAGCCTCGGCTCAACATATTTCGTAATAACGCTGCTGGGAATAATCATACAGTTCTTCAATACGATATACATATCGAACGAGCGCTGCCGTGGAAGAAGCAGGAAAATACTCTTTTTAAATCTTGCCACAGTCATCATCAAACTCCTTCTCACAGCACTGTTCGTATACGTGATGAACGGAAACATCGTCTCCATCGCAGTTGCATCACTGATCAGCTATCTCGTCCTGTTCCTCTTCGCACTCTCATCACTGCTGAAAAAGGATGATGCCTTCTCCTACTCCATACATTACGTTAAATTCAAGGGCACTCTTGCTCCAATATTCAGACTTTCAATCCCTTCAATGGTGGAGAAGATAGCATTCGCAGCAGGAAAGGCGATGGTGAACAAGATGGCCGCAGGATACGGGACTGAGATAGTAGGGGCTGCAGGGATATCTAACAACATGTCGGGCCTGCTGACGGGGATTCAGACAGGATTCGAAGATGGAGGAGCGACCATCGAAGGACAGCTTTATGGGAATGGAAACTTTGAAAGAACGGTGAAAGTATACAGGCATCTTCAGCTTGCTGTTTTTGCAATAGGCTTTCTCGGTTTCTTCATCATGAGAATCCTTACAAGTCCCATAGCGCATCTTTTCTCACTCTCACGTGGTGGTTATGACCCTGTTTTCCATCAGACGATATGTGAAATATTCAATTATGAGCTTTTCGGATGCATTCTCCTTTCTTTCGCATATTCGAGTTTCACCCTGCTTCTTGGACTGGGAAAGACGAAGATAATGCTCCTGATCAATTTCTCACGCATATTCATCTTCCGTCTTCCAGTTATCTTCTTCTTCCAGCACTTCACTGCAATGGGATACGAGGCTGTAGGATACACGATGGCGATAAGCAACTCGGCAGTCGGAATAATGGCTCTCGTAGCAGGGGAAATCGTGATAATGAGGGAAAAGAGAAAGTTGATGATGCGTAAGTCTTGACGCTGTGAAGTAAAGAAAATACCATTTTCCACTTGAAATGGTAAGATTTATAAAGAATGAGACAACCTTCGTCATAGCCCTAATAGCCGCTTTAATCTCAGCACTCTTCAATCCACCATCCAAGGCTTGGCTTGATGCGATAGATTTCAGGACGCTGGCACTCCTATTTTCTCTGATGGGGATATCAGAAGGGCTTAAAGCCTCGCATTTCTTTGATTCCGTTGCCTACTCGATTGAAAGGAAGGCTGGCAATACAAGAAGGCTATCAATCCTTCTTGTCATGATTGTTTTCATCTCTTCGATGTTCTTTACCAACGATGTATCACTGCTTATATTCGTACCATTCTCGATGATGATTCTCGATATGGCGAGAGTGGATGAGGAGCATGTGGCAAAAGTTGTAGTGCTTGAGACCATAAGTGCGAACCTTGGCTCCATGACAACCCCTGTAGGCAATCCGCAGAACCTGTATATCTGCTCATTCTTCAATGTGGATGCCGCTCCGTTCTTCAGGACCATTCTTCCCTACTCTGCCATCTCGCTCATCCTTGTTCTGGCACTCTCATTCATCCTTCTGAGAAGAAGCCATGCTCTTGAGAGCCAGAATGAGGGTATAAGCGTGGATAGTAAAAAGACTGCATTATACATCGCTCTTCTTATTGTGGCCCTTCTTGCCGTATTCAGAGTGATAGATTGGAGAATGCTGTTCTTCGCGGAGGCTATCATACTGCTTATCTGGGATAGGAAGATACTTCTGAAGATTGATTACATACTTCTTCTTACATTCGTATGTTTCTTCATATTCAGTGAGAACATGGGCAACATTGAGGCGGTAAGGAATCTGCTTTCATCCCCGATGGAAAGCCACCCGATAGCAACCAGTGCTCTCGTATCCCAGGTGATAAGCAACGTGCCTGCCGCGATACTGCTATCCCCGTTTTCCGATAGTTTTGAAGGTGTTCTCATCGGAACTGATATCGGAGGACTCGGTACCCCGATAGCATCCCTTGCCTCCCTGATATCCCTCAAGTTCTACATGAAAAGAAAAGGTGGAAAGAAAGAGAGATACATGCTCCTGTTCCTGCTCTGGAACTTCGCGCTTCTACTGGCTCTTGCACTCTTTTCCCTTGCAGTATGAAAAAAGCCTGCACAAGGCAGGCCGAAACAAGCAAATCATATGCTTAAAGGGTTGCGAGGAACCATACGGTTGTCGCCGTCGTAGTCTCCTCTAGGGCTGAAGTATCTCCTGTAAATACATTGAACGTATGATCGCAATTCTCCACCCAGTAAATCGGAGCATTCGGAGAGTTCACCAACGCGCTCTCAATAGCAAGTGCGGTCTCTGGAACAACCGTCGTATCCTCCGTTCCCTGGATTATCATGTAAGGAATACTGATATTCGCAGCCTCAGCATGATAGTCAATTCCCATTGCGCACTCATAATACGCTGGAGACTGCTTTAAAGGCTCTCTCCAGTCATAAGTCACCTCATAGTACCCATTTTCAAGAGCTATCTCATACTCTTCACTCTCGTCCTTCTGCTCGAAAGCGCCAGCCCATGTGAGAGCAGATTTAAAAACATCGCTTCTTGCTGCGGTAAGGAGTGTAAGCCTTCCACCTTGGCTCCAACCCATGATGCCAACCCTTTCAATGTCAACAGCACTGACACCTTTGAGGTACTCATAGCATGTTAGGGCATCCTCGATTCCCTTGTCATACGTGAAATCGATGTAGTCCTCCTCCGAGTCCCCATTGCCGATATAGTCGAAGCGGATGGTTGCGATTCCCGCTTTCGCCATCTCAGGGGCCGTGTAATCGTAAGCGTTTCCAGCCTCATGGCGTGTCGATCCATTACCATGGAGCATCACTACAGCGGGGAATGTCTCACCCTCAGAGCCAACAGGAATGGTCAGTGTTGCAGGAATCATATGGTCCCCAGCATCGATCATGAGATCTTCCTCTGTGTACTCGTATGCATAGGATGAGGCAAAGAGCGTTGTAGCTGAAGTAAGTACAAAAAGTACCATCAGAGCAACAAAAGCTTTTTTCATTTTTTTCTCTCCTTATAATAAGATAGCCCCATTATAATGGGAAAAAGATTTCATACAACAGAAAAGATGAAAATCATTCAAGAGAGGAGAGAATAGCCCTTGCCATCCGTCCAGTGGCATCTTTATAGTGATTGCCAGGATTCAGAGTGAATTCCGTATCAATTCCCAGTTCGCGGTAGTGCTCCACAATCTCCCTCGTCACATCCTCCACCGTTCTCAGATATGGATTTGAGGTAAGTCTTTCCCTGTCCCCAAGGGAAAAATACATCTTATCCACAGCAGCTTTCATCTCGTTTGAAAGCACGAAATCCCTGAAACCGGGAAACCAGAGTGATGCAGATGCTACTGCTAAGCGAGAAAAGGCATCTGTGCGATAGAGTGAATATACGGCAAAGAGGCCTGCAAGCGAATAACCTGCTATAATGCGCTTTGATACTGGGCCGAGTATCATCTCCGAATCTGGGACAATTCTGCTCAAAAGAAGATCCAGATAGCTATCAGCACCACCGGAGAGCGGCTCCGAATTTCTGGAGATGCTAGCACATGTCCAAGGGGACATATCTCGGTTCCAATCAAGAGAGCTTATCGCGATAAGGGAAAATGGACGATCGGTCAAAGAAAGAAGGTGCCCATATATCTCTTTTGAATTATCAGAAAAGGTATTGAGGAAAACGGCTGGGGAAGAGAATTCCCGTGCTTTGAAAATCTCCACTTTTTTCCCCTCTATTCTCTTCTCAATCATATCAGATATACCTTCCAGTAACACTTTCTGAAGAAGCCTTGATCATATCCGGAGTTCCGGTTGCAACTATGCGCCCTCCATCATTGCCACCGCCAGGACCCATGTCTATCACATAGTCGGCATTCCTTATGACATCCAAATCATGCTCAATCACTATAACGGTCGCACCCGAATTAATAAGGGTCTGAAATACCCTGAGCAGGCTCTGCACATCCAGAGGATGAAGACCGATGGTTGGCTCATCGAATACGAAAAGCGAATCGCTCTGTCTCCTGCCCATCTCACTTGCAAGCTTTAGGCGCTGGGCCTCTCCACCCGAAAGACTAGGCGTCTCCTCTCCCAGCGTAAGATACCCAAGCCCCAGATCCTGCAATGTTTTTAGCCTCTGGTAAATGAGCTTATAGCCTTTAAGATGTTCAATCGCCGTGTTTATATCCATAGCCATTAAATCGGAAATCGAGAAGCCTCCAAGACGGATGTCATCCGCTTCTTTTGAATATCTTGAGCCATGGCACTCTGGACAGGGAATGTCCACATCGGGAAGAAACTGTACATCAAGGCTTATCTCACCGGTTCCATCACAGACAGGGCAGCGGAGGGAGCCTGTATTGTACGAGAAAGCGCCGGCCTTGAGACCTTTAGATCTTGCCACCTCCGTTTTAGAGAACACCTTTCTCAGCTCATCATGCACATTGGCATAGGTTGCAACGGTGGAGCGCACGTTTATTCCAATCGGGGTTGCATCTATGAGCTTGACCTGTGCTATGCCGTCAGCGTGAATTGAGCGGACATGAGAAGGCAGAGTGCTGGAGGAAATCATGGCACTCAAGGCAGGAACAAGGCTCTCAAGGACAAGAGTGGTCTTTCCTGAACCGGAAACACCGGTGACCACTGTAAGCCGTCCTTTCGGAATTCTCACAGAAAGAGGTTTCACCGTATGTATTGCACCCGTCTCCAACTCGATTACACCATCTGTAAACATGGTGTCAAATGCCGCACTTTCCCTTACGTGCACATCGGCTTTGCCGGAGAGGAAAGAGCCTATTCTGGATACGGGATTTGCCTCTATCTCGCTTATTCTACCCTCTGCTATCACGCATCCCCCCTTTGCTCCGGCATCCGGTCCCATCTCGATAATCCAGTCGGCCTCAGAGAGGATCTGGGTATCATGATCCACGAGGATAACGGAGTTCCCATCATCCACAAGGTCATGCATGACACCCTTGAGTCCTTCAATATTCGAAGGATGAAGACCGATTGAAGGTTCATCAAGCACATATAATACCCCTGTCGTACGGTTTCTAACCGCACGTGCAAGCTGCATTCTCTGCCTCTCTCCGGTAGAAAGGGTTGAAGAGGCTCTGTCGAGACTCAAATACCCAAGACCAAGGTCTATTAGGCGCCTGGCAGTGGAAAGGAATGAGTCCGTGATGCTCTCCGCCATCGGACGCATTGGAGAAGGAAGTGAGGATGGAACGCTTTTCACCCATTCAATAAGATCACTGAGAGTCATGGCTGTGGCAGTATCAAGACCTATTCCTTTTATCAGAGGATCTCTGGCTTTTTCTGAAAGTCTTGTACCATGACATGCCGGGCAGATCTCCTCTTTCAGGAATTTCTCAACCCTTTTCATCCCCTGCTCATCCTTGACCTTCTTGAGAGCGTTCTCCACCGTGTAAACCGCATTAAAATATGTGAAATCGAGCTCTCCTGCCTGATTAGTGTTTTTCGCCTTATAAAAGATATGCTTCTTCTCAGCCGGTCCATCGAAGACTATCCATCGCTCGTGCTCACTGAGTTCCGAGAACGGGACGTTTGTTCTTACCCCCATCGCTCTGCACACATCCACCATCAGTGACCACATGAGCGAGTTCCACGGTGCTACAGCCCCCTCCTCTATCGTAAGTGATTCATCTGGAACAAGTTTCGACCTGTCAATGGTCCTTACGATTCCTGTTCCGTCGCATTCAGGACAAGCCCCTTCGCTATTGAATGCGAGTTCTTCAGCACTTGGAGGATCGAACACAGCACCACAGACGGGACACTTCAGACTGTTTCCCGCGGCAACATCAAGTGTCGGCTCATGGTAATGACCATTTGGACACCTGTGGCTTGCAAGACGTGAGTACATGAGACGAAGGGAATTGAGAAGTTCGCTTCCAGTGCCGAAAGTACTCCTGATTCCGGGGACTCCCGGACGCTGACGGAGAGCCAGAGCCGCAGGGATATATAGGACATCGTCGACTACCGCTTTCTCAGCCTGACTCATACGTCGACGGGTATATGTGGATAGCGCTTCCAGATACCTTCTGGAGCCCTCTGAATAAAGAACACCCAAGGCAAGGGATGACTTACCGGAGCCGGAGACACCGGCGATTCCCACGATTTTATTTAGGGGGATATCAACATCTATGTTCTTCAGATTATGAACTTTCGCACCACGGACAAGAATCTTATCTGCCATGGATGAGATTATATTGCAAAGAAAAAAGAGAAGAAAGTAGGTCCTTATCATGCCTAGAAAGATGTTAAAAGGGATTCGAAGGCACTCTCCGCAAAGAGCGCTATTCTTTTTTAAATCAGTTCCCACCTAAGAACAACCAGATATGTTTTAAATTTGAAGTTTATTTACGGCTTTAAACTGGAAAAACCAAGAATACACAAACGTATTATATAGATATTTTTATACCCATAAGCGGCAATTCAAGCGATAAAGTAAGCGATGATTCCAAACTTTAGCAACAGGTATCTAAATTCAAAATAATCTAACAAAGTTTACGTTTTTCTTAAGATATCTTCAGGGGTAAGAAGCAGAAGATTATCAATTGTATCTGCAAGCTTTATAAGATTATCTTCATATCCAGAACGGGAAAGTATAGAGTAAAACTTGTTTTTAACTTTTGGATATGCCATCTCAGCCCTTCTTTGGAGCAGATTATATACACTTATATCTACTTTTGCTCTTTTCCACTTGCACTCGCCGAAAAGCATTGCATCAGGGGGAATCAGAGCTACTAAATCAATCTCTTCATTTTGTTTTGATTTTGGATTAGGAAACTCTATTCCTGCTATCTTACTCACAGGTCTTATATAAGAAGTCAGGATATATCTTCTGAACACTTTCTCCATTTCCCTTCCTGTAAAAGTATCGATATCTGAAACAGCTGAATTGAAAGCAGCATCCCCAGCATCGAACTCAATAGAAGATATATATGGAAAAACATATTTATAGAAAAAAAGGAAATATCCATCTTCTATATTCCATCCTCTTGCAACACCTACACCCTCAAAAGGCTCTCTTCTTTTTGTGATTCCAAGACGAGCTAGATTCGCAAGAGCTTGGCTTACCACAGCTTTGTCCTTTCCACTTTTAGAAGAAATATTCGATACTTCATTGTTCCCACGAGCAATGAGGTAGAGAATACTCTCGTACATATCCACGGCTCTCAGTTCCATCATCAATAACAGTCTTGCCTCGGTAAGAAGTCTTCCCCCTGGTGTAAAGAATTCTTCTTTTATTGCTTCCCTTATATTTTCATGCTCTTTCAAAAATGAAAGATAATAGGGAATTCCCCCTGTTATTGCATGAGCTTGAGCTATTTCCTCCAGTGTCCATGAGGGCAGCATCAAAGCGGTCTCGCTTAGAGAAAATGGTATTACCTTCATCGGAAAAGCCCGTCTGCCATATACAGGACTTTTCAAACCTAGAACATTCTCTTCCATGAATGTCGAATTTGAACCACAAAGAATAAGCATCAGTTTTGAAGAAGGAAACTCATTATCTACAAAGCTTTGCAATACGCTTAAAAAGGTATCATCAGATTCTGCGAGATATGAAACTTCATCCAAAATCAAGACAAATCCAGTACTCTTATCAAGATGGGTAAAAAAAACAGATAACGCAGATGCAAACGAAGTAAAAGGAGGAATATCAGCAGAGCCGAAAAAAGTTTTCCCGATGGAGGCGGAAAAATTTACAAGATTGAATTGCTTATCTTTTGTTGCTTGAAAATACAGATGAGGTTTGTTCTTTACAAATTCACGGATTAATGCCGTTTTACCGACCCTTCTCCTTCCATAAACTGCAACAAAATTGAATTCATCCTTATTCCATAAAGACTCTAGACGGAACAGATCCTTATCTCTGGCAACAAAAGTACTCATGCCTATATTATATTTTGATAATTTTAAAATTGTCAATGTTAACATTGTCAATCTTAATATTATCAATATGTTTTCTTTTAGCTGTCGTTGCACTCTTTCTTAGCTTGTTAATATAATGAAATACATGCTTAAGAAAGGTGAATTCTCAACACTTTATTTCGATAAGGCAATGTCCCTGCTGAGGACAGTCTGCCCTATTCCCGCTCCATCATTAAACGAGGAAAAGAGAGCGGAGTTCATTTTAAATTATCTTAAAGGGGATGAAATCTCATCCGCATTCATCGATGATGCTAATAATGTGATAATCCCTTATAACGATGATGGCTCTGTAGAGCTTGATGTGTTTGCAGCCCACACGGATGTGGTCTTCCCCGATACAGCTCCTCTACCTTTCATAGAGGAAGGAGACTACATATACTCCCCAGGATGCGGGGATGACACGGCATCATTCGTCGCACTTTTGATGTATGCACTTCATTTTTTCAAGACAAAACCCGAAACAGAAAGAGGCATCCTATTCGTATGCAACGCTTCGGAAGAGGGGCTTGGAAATCTCAAGGGAGTAATAAAGCTCTTTGAGACCTATGGAGCAAGGATCAGAAGTTTTACGACATTTGATGAATGCTTGGGAAACGGCATCGTAAACACTGCCGTCGGAAGCGAGAGATATCTTATCAAAGTCAAGACCGAAGGCGGGCATTCATTCAAAGACTATGGTAAACGTAATGCGATTGCACTCCTTTCAGAGATAATTGCAGAGCTTTACAAGCAGGATGTCTCATCTCTTGGAAAAACGACATACAATGTCGGTACGATAAGTGGAGGAACCAGCGTAAACACTATCGCGGAATATGCCGAGTGCACTTATGAGTTCAGATCCACAGAAAAGAAAGCGCTAGAGAGAATGCATTCTGCTTTTAAAAGCGTCATCGGCTCTTTCTCTTCTCTCAGCGATGCTTCAATCAGTTATGAGTGTATCGGAATAAGGCCATGCTCAAGCGATGTCGATATCTCATGGATGGAAAAATCGGCAGAGAAAGTCATGAAAAACTATGGGCTTAAAACAGAGAGAAAGGCATCATCCACGGATGCGAACATCCCCCTGTCCCTTGGAATCCCGGCAATATGCATCGGCATTGTCGAATTCCATGGGCAGCACACAAGAGAAGAGAAAATGAGGATTTCAAGCTATAGAACGGGAATGGATCTCGGATATGATTACATCCTGGAAATCACAGACCTATCTTAAAAAGACTAAGGAGCCTGCATGAGCAAACCCCTTAGAAGAAATCAGATAATTATGATTCTTTACGCTTATTTGATGAATTTCACGTGCTTACAAATCTCTTCATAAGCCTCATCCTTCCTCCTGTTGTACTCGACCTTCTTCTCCTCGAACATGTTGCGTCCATCAGTGTCGATCGATACGATAAGAGGTCCGAATTCCTTGACCCTGCATACCCAAAGTGTTTCAGGCATTCCAAGATCCCTCCACTGGGCATCCTCAATCTCCTCTACCTCTGTCGCAGCAAGAACGGCACATCCTGCGGGGAATACGCAATGAAGTGCTTTGAACTCCTTGCATCCTCTCTGAGTGCCCTCACCCATTCCACCTTTTCCAACCACGAGTTTCACACCAGTTTCTTTGATGAACTCATATTCGAACTTCTCCATTCTCATACTCGTAGTAGGACCGACGGATACCATCTGGAACTTATCGTTCTCAAGCGGCTTAATAATAGGACCTGCGTGAAGGATAGCACCTCCCTTTATATCGACGGGAAGAGGCATCTTTTCTTCAATGAGACGACGATGTGCCACATCCCTGCATGTTACGATATGACCGGTAAGGTAGATTATGTCTCCTACATGAATATCCTTCAAATCTTCATCTTTTATTGGGGTTGTCAATATTTTCTTCTCACTCATAATGTAACTCCTGAATGTGTCGTAATCTCGTAGTTGAGATTCTTATCGAAAATGATATGACCACGGCGATGTGACCAACAGCCAACATTAACAGCTACTCCAATCGTAGATGGATGGCGTGCCGTATTCTCGATATTCACACCCATCACGGACATCTTTCCACCCATGCCCTGAGGACCGAGACCGATTGAGTTTATTCCATCTTCCAAGAGCTTCTCCATAGCTGCGGCACGTTCGTTGCTGTTATGGCTTCCGATAGGTCTCATAAGTGCCTTCTTGGATAGTAGTGCCGCGGTTTCAACACTTGTCGCGACACCAACTCCGACCAAAAGAGGAGGACAAGCATTGAGTCCATAGCTGGTCATGACATCCAGAACGAATTTCGTGACCCCTTCATAGCCCATTCCCGGCATGAGAACTCCAGCCTTTCCCGGGAGTGTGCATCCGCCACCAGCCATGTAAGTATAAATTTCGACCTTATCAGAATTTGGAACTATATCCCAGAATACTGTAGGAGTGCCTTTTCCAACATTGCGACCCGTATTGTACTCATCGAAAGTCTCAACACTGTTATGCCTGAGGGGCATTGAGAATGTGGATTCGACAACAGCATCCTTCAAAAGGCTTTCAAGCTCATCGATAAGGGGGAACTTCGTTCCACACTTTACCCAGAACTGCAACACTCCAGTATCCTGGCAGCAAGGGCGATCTAGATCCCATGCAAGCTTCTGATTCTTTGCCATGGTATCATAAATTGTGCTTGCCAAATCCCCTGTCTCAATTTTCCTGAGCTCTGCAAGTTTCTTCTCGACATCATCAGGAAGCTTTTTTGAAACATATGAGATGAATGAAGCCATCAAATGTGTCATCTTTTCTCTTTCTGTTTTGTTTTCCATATAAAACCTCGCTTATATCAATCAACCCGGGAAGAACGGGAAGAAAATAGGAAGAAGAATCATGTTTACGACTATCGCAATAACGATCAAAGGAAGACCAGCCTTGACATAATCCATGAAGCGGTATCCACCTGCTCCGATAACCATCGTGTTTGCAGGCATTCCGATAGGAGTTGCGTAAGCGCAGCTTCCACCAATGACGGTCGCCATTAAAACAGCCTTAGGATCCGCACCGAGCTCTGTTGCGATACTAAGTGCAATTGGAACGAGAAGTGCTGTAGTAGCTGTGTTGCTCATGAAGTTTGTAAGCACACATGCAATCATGAAGATTACAAACGTAAGGACAAACGGAGACGGGTTCGAACCGCAAAGTCCGATAACAGCATCCGCAACCATCGCACCAGCCCCACTGGTCTCAAGAGCCTCAGCAAGTGCGAGAGTTCCGCCGAAGAGGAATATCGTCTGCATGTCGATACTCTTATAAGCCTGCTTCTCTGACATTACGCCAGTAAGTACAAGGAGAATTGCACCAATACATCCGGAAACGTAGAGTGGTATCCCAATGAAGTCCTCAAAAATCATGGCAAGAACCGTGAGGACAAGAATTATAAGACTTGCCCACTGCTTCCATGCGGGAACATCCTTAGTCTGCGGTTTCTCATCAAAGATTGTATCGGTAGGAACACATTTTGAAGCATCCGGAAGAAGCTTGTAGCCGAAAAGTGCGAAGTATACTATACCGCAAATGAGGAGAGGAAGCCCTGTGAACGCATATTCAAAGAATCCAAACTTGAGCCCCACATCCTGAAGAGCACTCTGGGCGATCATACTTCCAGGAGCTCCGATGAGTGACAGGTTCCCACCCATTGCCGCAGCGAAAACAAGGGGAAGAAGAAGTCTGGATCTTGAATAGCCGGACTTTGATGCGATACCGATAACAACAGGAATCAGAACGGCAGCCGTTCCCGTGTTTGAAAGGAAACCACTCATAAGACCTGTTACGAGCATTACAGCGACAATAGTCTGTCTTTCCGTCTTTGCAAACCTTGTGACAAGACCTCCTACCCTGTCTGCCATACCGGTCTCGAAGAACGCACCGCCGACAATGAACATGGCGACAAAAAGAATTACGTTCGTGTCCACAAAGCCAGAGAATGCGGCAGCCGGTTCAAGAACTCCCGTAAGCACAAGACCAATACATACGATCATGCTGGTAAGTGCGAGAGGAATCTTTTCCCATACGAACATCACTACTGCAAAAACTAGAAATAGCAGTGTAATAACAGCAGAACTCATATATCCCTCCTTAAATTCAATATCTGATTTTTGATATTGTATCCATTTATTTACGATAATATACCATTATTCCGGGTTGTCAAGAAAAAATTTCTTTTTTTAGCTGTCATCTTCCGCAAGGTGGGTAAGCATGCTCTCCATGCTTCTGATTATATGCTTATACATGAGCCTGTAAGCCCCATCGCCATCCCTCTCCTCTATCCTATGGAAAATCTCGATATGCTCCGTGATCGATATCCTCGCATATTCCTCTACCGTCACACGTGCACCAAGAGAAAGCCCGTTCCATAGATTCGATACCATAGATTTCAGTTTCTCATTGCCGCAGAGATTCCATATAGCAAGGTGGAAGGCCTGATTTAAATCTGCATACGAGGAATAGTCCCCATTTTCAATCAGATTACCGGATTGGGTGACTATCTGTTCAAGTGCGGACGTGTCTGCCGCGTTTATTGCCGTAAGTCGTGCGGCCTCCGCCTCCAGGACCGCACGCACCCCGAAATGGTCGCGCACCCATTTCTCATTCATTCCTATTACTATTGCACCTTTATTCGGCCTAAGCTTGATAAGCCCTTCTGATGAAAGTATCTGATAAGCTTCTCTTACAGGGGTGGCAGATACGCCAAGCATTGCGGCAACCTTATCTATACTCAGCTCCTCCCCTTTCTTGAAATAACGGCTCATAATGGCTTTCCTCAGAGCAGAGGCTACTCTTTCTCTTGCAGGAAGCATCTCTATGGGTCTCAGGCTTTTAAGCAAATTCCACCTCCAGTTGTGTGATAAGCATATCGAGATAAACTCCATTCAAGCTCTTCTTAGCTTCTTCCATTTTCCCATTAAGAAGATCATCCCCTATTCTTCTTAAAACAGAGAATCTATTCTCATCTCTTTTCTTTAAAAAGAAATACTCTATATATCCGCATAGGGCGGATGTACATATGGAGGAGATTAAAGCATCATCGCTGGATGAAAGAAGAGTCTTATGCCAACTTATCTCATCTTCCGCATTCTCAAAGCTCTTAATATAATCAAGCGCAATGCAATCAGATGCTATGAGCCTCTTGAAGTAGGCTGATGCACGGTTAAAAGTCATCCCGTTCACAGCGATGTGGCGATTGGCAAGCCTGGTAAGAAGACCTTCTTCCGTTAACAGCAGGAAAGCCTCACGAACAGGCATTCTTGAAAGGGAGAGGCTCTCAGCAACCTCATTCTGCGTGACCTCCTCCCCGTCTGAAAGCTCACCGGAGAATATCAGGGCCCTAAGCTGGCTTGCAATTTCTTCCTTGGTCGTAAGTTTAATCAGTTTTTCCATCGTCCACCTTTAAACGCGTCTTGAAATATCCATCACAGTTGTAAATGGCTGCAAGGGGGTTATGCCCGGTTACCCTGTCCTTGACTGCAAGCACAGTTGTCATTGTATGGGTGTACTTGAAAAACATGCTGTCATGCCCGACACAGAGTCCGAGCACGATATTGAATTCCGTTTCCGCCCTCTCAAGAGCCATTGCCTGAGCAACAGGATTGCACATCGGTTCGTACTCTGAAGGGTGAACCTTCCGCTTTATCCCAACCTGGTCCTTGTCGATACCTCCGGTCTTGCAGATTACGCTTATGACTGTGAAACCGTTTTCTCTGAGGATCCTTGCCGTTATACGGGCTTCATTCCTCAGTCCACGGCAGAAAGCCAGACCGAGGCGACGATAGCCCATGCGTCTGGAGAACTCCATTATCTCCCTCAGCCTCGTCCACTGGCAGTACCCTATCGCCTCTATCTCACTGCAATTGACATAAAAATCATGGTTATCACTCTTCTCATATTCCGCAAAGGAGGATTTCATGAGCTCATCATCTCGCATTGGACACCTAGAGGGAAGCTCACCTTTCTCTTTCTTGCTGCATTCGTGTTGAGTGCATTCCGCACAGAAATAATCTTTCATAGATAAAATAATGTATCCAATATTCGTACTTGTCAATAATTCTTTTCCTTTTCGCCCCTATCCCGCAAGAAAAGGAAACATATTCACACTATCAGGCTACCGTTCTGATTTTCTCCCGCCTCTTCATCATCTTTCCCAGATAGTACCTGTAACAAATGTAATGAGCCAGTGCTGTCGCACTCCATGATATCAGATAGCTTAAGAATAGCATCTCAATCGTCATCACAGCCCGGAAGGCGGTATGGACCCATAGGATGCGGAAAAGGCATACCCCGAGAAGTGTGATTATAGTGGGAGAAAGTCCTTTCCCGAGGCCACGCTGAACACCGGCATAGACCTCCATAACACCACATATCCCATAGGGAAGCATCACGACAAGATTCCTTGACATCGCATAACCTACGGCTTCCTGGTTTATGAAGAAAGGTAGCATCGGATAGCCTAAGACATAGACAAGAGAACCGAGGAGGCTACCGGTTAAGAAAGTGAATATGAGAGAAAGGCGGACAATCTTGGGAACATTCTCAAGCTTACCTGCTCCGGTATTCTGACCTGTGAAGCTTATTACTGCCTGCATTATGGAATTAGTCGCCGCATAGATGAAATTCTCCATTGTCGTAGAGACTGAACACCCGGCAACGGCTGCTGAGCCGAAGATGTTTATCGCACTCTGCATCTGCATGTTTGAAAAAGAGAATGCCATGTTATTCAGCCCTGTTGGGATACCGACCAGAAGTATCCTTTTGAAAATCCTCAGATCAATTCTCAGCCGTCCAAGCATTAGTCGGGTCTCATCCTCACATCTGACAAGATGAAGCACGGAAAGAACGGCAGCAAGGACCTGGCTTAGAAGGGTGCCAAGAGCTACCCCGCCTACCCCCATATCAAAAACGAGTACGAATCCTGTACATAGTATGATATCCGCAATGCCTGAGAGTGTAAGGTAGCAGAACGGGTGTTTAGAATCCCCTTTTGCTCTCATTATGGCTGAGGCGAAATTGAAAATCAGGTTAAACGGTGCGCTGATGAAATATATCCTGAGATAGAGAGCCGACTCAGCTATGATATCATCCGGAGTATTGAGAGCCTCAAGAGAAAGGGGGCCAAGTGCCTCTCCGATAAATGTTACAGCAATTCCAAGAGCCACGCTTGAGAGAATCGCAGTATGAACGGCCTTTCTTACAGCATCCTCATTCTTAGCTCCGATTGCCTGTGCAACGACAACATTCACCCCCACTGCAAGACCTGCGAAACCATTGATGAAAAGGTTTACGATGTATGTAGTGGCTCCGACGGCGGCAAGAGCCTCGCTTCCGACGAAAAGGCCTAGAATCAGCATATCATCACATGCCATGAAAAGGATCTGAAGCATCGACATCAGAACAAGGGGGATTGTGAACCTTATTATGTTGCGCCCGAACGGCTCCCGAGTCATATCAATAACAGAGCTCTTCATGCTATCACCTTTTAAAATCAGGCATATGATAATCACCCTAGCCTTCTGTTTCAATCGCCTAAAAAACCTTATAATCCGAAAAGAATAAGGAGCATGGCATTTTGGATATTTCTTTTTTCGTATTTTCAGGTACTGGCAACACAAAGCTAATCTGCTCTCTTTTTGCAGAGAAACTCAATGGAATGGGAAATAAAGCCAGTATTGAAAGAATAAAGAAAGATACACTCATTACAGCTGAGCCCGAATGCCTGGTAATAGCATATCCGGTTCACGCCTTCAATGCTCCAGCCCCTGTTCTGAGTTTCATAAGAAGAATTAAGAAAAGTGAAAAGAGGCCGGCCGCTTATCTCATAGAGACCTCAGGTGAACCGCTAGGCCTTAATGATGCAGCATTTCTCAAGCCAAGGAAATTGCTAGAGAAGAAAGGATATGATGTCAGGGGATTCTTTTCATACGTGATGCCTTACAACATCATATTCCCCCACTCTGATGGCATGGCAAGCAGAATGCTGTCTGTTGCGAAAAGAAGAATAGAAAGCGATGCAGCGACAATAGCAAACTTTGGAGAAAATGCAGTAAGAATAGGTGCTTTCAAACGCATCGTTTCCGCCATACTGAGAATCGAACATCCTGCTATGCCCTGGATAGGAAGGCACTATAAGGTGACAAATGATTGCATAGGCTGCGGTTTATGTGAGAAAAACTGTCCAGAGCATAACATCAGAATTTCCAACGGAAAACCCGTTTTCGGCAATGACTGCTCAGGGTGTATGGGCTGTGCTTTCACCTGTCCAAAGGATGCAATAAGAATATCAATACTTGATGGATGGAGGGTGAACGTGAAATATGATTTCAACACCAGGCCTGCTACTGATGATGAGATCTGTCACTACCTACGCTCATCTTATCTAAGATATTTTCATAAATGGGAAAACAGGACTGAAAATCATCTTGAAATAATAAGAACATAGAAAATTCAACGGCATTCGCCACATCAACAGGGAAACACCACTCCGAAATTTCGGACATTTTACACTTTTTTCGGAATATAAGAGGATTGAGGCCACATCCCCCTGTAGCATGGTATGAGGAAAGAGTATTCAGGATATTGCCACGAGCAAGGCAATAATCCCAAAACGCAGAGGAGTTGATTGTCAAATTGAAAGATTCTAGTCTGCTTGCAGAAGTTGAAGGACGAGGGAAAAAGAACTCCCGCCTCCGAAATGGAAACGGGAGAAGGGATTTGAAACGGACTACAAGTCAGATATTTTCTGTCAGAAGATCCGCAAGTTTAATCTCCTTATGCTCTTCTATAGACTTTACTGCAGCCGCTCCTAAAAGCACTGAATTGACAGCAGCTTTTGTTCCTGCCATCTGAGAAAGCGTATCTGGAAGGTCCCCGACAAAAAGCATTCTTCTAAGCACCTGATCACCACCATTATGACCTATCAGGGTATAGTTTGCGATTCCGGTATCGTTCTTAAGCTTGACCTCACCCTTCTTTATTGTGTACTCATCAACCTTTCCATCCTTATGAATAACCCTTATCACCTCTTCGGCCTTCTCTGAGCCTGCACCGGTTCTTATCTCCTCGGCCTCAAGCCTGCCCTCAGTTCCGGTAATGGAAATCCTCCATCCCTCATAAGGAGCATACACGCAGATGGTCATGGCCATCAGAGCGCCCTTGTCATACATCACACTGAGGCTCATGGCATCCCAGATGTCATTCGAATCGGAATATACGCACTTATCCCTGACGTACCCGGTATCCTTCTCCGTGTTAAGATAGAGATTCTTTGAGAACTCATCCTTCGTGATATCCCAGTAGAAATCGCATGTGGAGGCGTATTTGCATCCCATGCATCTTTCTCCCCTCTCTTCTCTGACAGGTCCAAAGAACTTCTGAGTACCCATTGCAGATACGGACACTGGATCCTGATCAAGCCACCAGCTTACAAGATCGAAATAATGTGTTCCTTTGGTAATCAGAAGACTTCCAGACTGCTTGAGCTGCCCATGCCATCTTCTGAAATAGGAAGATCCATGAGTATAGTCGTTGTAATATTCCAGGTTAGCGAAAAGCGGTTTTCCTATCGCCCCACCCTTTATAATCTCCTTTATCTTCTGATTGTACGGAATAAAACGGAAGTTGAATGTAATTGTGAGATTCTTTCCCGTTGCATTTTTCGTTCTGAGTATGGCATTGGTCTTCTCCTCATCGACTGTCAGCGGTTTTTCCGTTATTACATCGCATCCGAGCTCCATCGCTCTTATGATGTATTCATGATGCATCGAATCGATTGTAGTGACGATTACCGTATCAGGATGAGTCTCCCTGATCATCTGGTCAAAATCCCCATAAATCGGGAAATCGGCGTTCTCGACATCCTTGAGCAGGTTCTTTGCAGAATTTGGATGTCTGGAAAACAGAGCTACAATCTCTCCGAACTCAGGAGTCGAAGTGATTGGCTGTATATACATGTTCAGTGCCCTTGATGAAGCACCTGCTATCGCGTATTTCTTACTCATTTTTCATTCCTTATCAATTGCATTGCAAATCTTCTTCTTAAGCTCTTCAAATGAGGAATCAAGATTAAGAGCACATTCAAAACTCAGCGTCCCATCATACCTGATAGCTTTCAGAACCATAAGAAAGTCCATCAGCCTCTCAGATAGCGCTCCACAGTCTATCTTCCTCTCATCATCAGAGATATGGACATGCGTTATATAGGCTGAAGCCTGAATCATGTCCGTCCTGAAATCTCCCTCCATCAGATTATAAGAGTCTGCGACGATGTTGACCTTCCCCGTGTTGCAAAGCCTGCAGATGCGCACGGCATCCTTCACGCTGTTTATGTAATTCGTACTTGATGCTCTCAGCGGTTCAATCAGGATCTCACAACCGGAAGGAACAAGAAGATTCAGCACGATCGATGAGATGATCGAATCAGCCCTGCTTTCATCCATTCCGTCATCAAGCCTTCTTGCAGGTCCGCTACCAAGTACCAGACGTGAGACGCCGAGCATTTCAGAACGACTTACAAGGCGCTCTGAATATCTGGCAATCTTATGAAACGGGTCGCTCATCAGGTGAAGATAAGGGGGGAATATATTCGTCAGAACATCAGCTCTGAGACCTTTCTCCTCAAGCTTCTCCCTGAAAAGGATAAATTCATCATCTGACATCTCCATCAGAGGAAATGCGGGAAATTCAATGAAATCAGCATGACTTCTTATCTTCTCCCACAGTTCCTCATGCATGGAGTACCTGTCTTCAGTCAGGAAATTCGTACAGATTCCTATTCTCATAATCAGCTGAGTTCGATATCGTCCTCTTCCTTGTCGATCTCATTGATGATCACCTCACCTACAACTCCGTCAGCAGTTGCTACAGGTGCGATCGAAGGCTTGAATTTCATTCTCACCACGAAAGTGGCAATCATGATTACAAGACCGATTGCTGTCGTGTAGAACTCTGGAAGCATCATGAGGAAACCGGCAACCGCGATAACCACGAGAAGGATATCGGAAATTCTCTCATTCTTCCTCTCCTCCTCACTCTTCTCATCATCCCTCTTCCTTGTCAGGTTGAGGAATACGAGTATTCCCATGCCGACTACATAGCCGATTACGCTGGAAGTAGTTTCAGGGATTATAACTGCGATTCCCGCGGCCATTACCAAGATACGGAGAACTATGTTCTTTACAGGAACTCCGACGTAATGCTCAAGACCGGCTGCAAGGAAGAACGTTCCGAGGAAGAGATATGCGGCGGACTGTATGATTTCTGGCAGTGTTCCCTCAAGCAGCAATGCCGGATTGTATACGAAGGCGAATGCAGCGAGGAATGCGACCAGTGACCATCGGAGAGCCAGCCATCCAGTCTTCCACGGGTTTCCGTTAGCCAGACTTGCGGCAGTGAACGATGCGAGACATACAGGAGGTGTTATCTGAGCGAAAATGCCGAAATAGAATACGAACATGTTCGCAGGAAGCCTTCCGATTCCAAGCTCGATCAGCGCCGGGCAGAAAAGTATGGACGCAAGCAGGTAAGCTGCAACAGTTGGCAGAGCCATACCGAAAAGCATACAGCCAAGCATCGCTATTATGAGTGCGAGCAGAAGATAATCTCCTCCGATGCTTACCATGAGAGCTGCCAGCTTGTTTGCAAGCCCTGAGTTGATGACGCATGCGATTACGATTCCAGATGCCGCAGTTGGGATTGCGATGTTCGCAGCCTGCTTACAGCCACGGATCAAAGCTTCGAAAACCTTCTTCCAAGACGCTTTTTTCGGATAGAAAATGTTCACAACTACGATGAGCAGAGATGCATAGAGAGCACTTCTCATGAGCGTCGCTCCTGAGATGATCATCGCGATGAGAAGCACTGCAGGAAGAAGCAGATACACACGTGGCAGAATCGGATCGGTCTTAAATCCCTGAGAAAGATTACCCTGATTCGTCTGCTTCGCAATGAAGTGAACAACAAGGAAGATCGAGAGATAGTATGCAATAGCAGGAAGGGCTGCAGCTCCGCAGATCCTGCTGTATTCTATACCGAGCATCTCCGCCATGACGAATGCGCCGATTCCCATGACAGGAGGCATTATCTGTCCTCCAGTTGATGCGACAGCCTCAACGGCTCCAGCCTGCTCCGGTGTATAACCGGTCTTCTTCATCATCGGGATCGTCATACATCCGGTCGTCGTAACGTTCGCAACCGCTGCTCCGCTTATCATACCCATCAAGCCTGATGAAACAACCGCAGCCTTTGCAGGTCCTCCTGTTCCTTTTCCGAACTTAAGTCCAATCTCGATAAGAAGCTGACCGCCTCCACATGTTGCGAAGAGGGCTCCGAAGACCATGAAGTAGAAGAGGTAAGACTCGGACGTGTTCAAAGGCGTGCCGAAGATTCCGCTTGTTGACATCGTCATCATCTCAACGAACTTCTTCAGCGTTGTTCCAGAATGTCTCAATCCGGTACCACGAGGCAGGAACTTTCCAAGCCAGAGATATGCGATACAGATGAATATGAAGATGAGGAAGACCATTCCAAGTGTTCGTCTTGTCGCTTCCAGCAATGCAACCATCAGTATGAGGCACATCACGATATCCAGAGTGTATACAGGATCAAGGTAAGCCATCCTGTTCTCAAGTCTCTCGCCATTAGTTACGAAATAGACGAAGACGGCTATGATACACGCGAAAAGTATATAATCAATGAATTTAAGAGGCTTAAGCTTCTCATTTTTCTTATCTATCGGATTGTAGAGAAATGTCAAAGCTAAAGCAAAACAGAGATGGGTAGGAATTCCGACGATATAGGAAATCGTTCCCCTTATGACTATGTATACCTGGAAAAGCAGGAATAGCACGCTTATGACGATGGTCGCTATCGTGCGTATGCTTTGTTTTTCTTTAGTTTCAATACTGTTCATAGTAGTTTCCATTTATTATATTGTTGATAAACAATTATTCTCTGATTGATTATTAGGGCATGGAGATGGCAAGATCTCCAGCCCTTTTTTCAAAATACGGAACACTCAGTCGATGTATCCCATCTCCTGGTAGTATCTAAGAGCACCCGGATGGAGGATGTCTGTAAGGATACCTGCAGCTTTTGTAGGATCGAAGATTTCAAGAGCCGCGCTTGCTGCTGCAAGCCTGTCCTTGTTCTCACATACTGTCTTCGTGATCAGATATGCTGTATCCTCGTCGAGATCAGATCGGCAGATAAGGCAGTTAGGAGCACCTACTGTGAGCAGATCCTCGTCATGGCCCTGGAATCTTGACTGACCGGCAGGCCAGTTGGTGATCGTCCATCCCTTGTCAGCCATCCTCTCTGCTGTCTCTTGGCTCATTCCAACAACCTTGCACTTTACGTTTGTAGTAAGCTGTACCGTATTGGCCTGGCCATCTGGAACATGGTCGACCGTCACATCTGCAAGACCATCCTGGAAAGCTGTTGCGATGTTTCCAGCAGTATCTCTTGATACCGTGCAACCCCAGGATGTGATCTCTTCCTCGCTTGTCCCTAGGCAGTCAAGAAGCTGAGTGAAAGCATCCTCTCCAAGATTTCCTTTCTTCTTTATGAAGAATCTTGCTGGAACCTTTTTCTCAATAAGCTCCTCCATCGTCGAGCATCCTGTCTTGTTGATGAAATCCTCTGTGAAAATGATGGCGACATGTGGCATGTCAAGTCCGTTTACAAGGCTGGATACCCCTTCTGTGACCTGACCAAGACCCATGACTCCGTCCTCGTTCTCCATCGACCATGTGACTGAAACACCGTTCATGATGACGAGATCCGTATCCCCGTTCACGATGCTGTACTGAGCTGTGAGTCCACCAGGACTTGTCTCAGGAACGTCGATCGTCGAACCTGCAGGAAGCACTTCAAGCAGCATATTGGCAATTGTTGTCGAATATGTGTAGATGCTTGTTGATGATCCCATCGAGATGAACATCAGATCGACAGGTCCATCACCGTCTGCAGACTCGGAGGATCCTCCTGCGAAGACAAGAGCCATCGAAAGCAGAACCATTAGTAGTAAACTTGCGATTTTCTTCATATTATCTCCTTTTATTTTTTTGCCATCAGGCATTAGTTGCTTTTCTCGCGTTGGCCATCCGTATGGCGTAATCAATTGCGTTAGTGAGGCTGAGCTCGTTAGCCCTGCCGTCCCCCGCATGGCCGAATCCTGTCCCATGATCGACGGAGGCCCTTATGATCGGAAGTCCGAGCGTGACGTTGACACCTTCAACGGCGTCCCACTTGCCACATTCCCTATTATATACGAAACCTTTCACCTTCAGAGGGATATGCCCCTGATCGTGATACATGACAACGACGATGTCATACCATCCTCCGAGGGCTTTTGAGAAAACGGTGTCTGCAGGAGTGGGCTTTTTATCGACAATGTTTATCCCCTCTTTCAGAGCCTCATCGATTGCCGGCTGGATTTCATCTATCTCCTCTCTGCCGAACATCCCATTCTCGCCACAGTGTGGATTGAGTCCCGCAACAGCTATCTTGGGATTCTCGATTCCAAGAGCCTTACAAGCACCATCCGCAATCCTTATGACATCAAGAACCCTATCTTTCTTTACCCTGTCACACGCCTCACGCAGCGATACATGGGTAGATACATGCACGACTCTTAAATCCTTATATGCAAGCATCATCGAATACTTGTCAGTCTTCGTATAGTCGGCATAGATCTCCGTATGTCCGCTGTAATGATGTCCGGCAAGATTGATCGATTCCTTGCTCAGAGCATTTGTCACAGTAGCATCGATCTCCCCTTTCATCGCTAGCTCGATTACTTTCACAACATACTGGAAAGAGGCCTCTCCTCCAAGTTTTGAAACACCAACCTTAAATGGTCGCGGGTTATCAGGATCGCCTGGAATGTCCTCTCTCTTTACAAGGCCGAGATCCAGAAGGTCTATCGTTCCGTACTCGAATCTCGCATCCTTCACAGCATCCACGACATTGAGAGCCAATTCTTTCCCCGTAAGATTTTTCTGGACGCTGATGGCATATTCCATGCTCGCCCTGTCTCCGATGACAATCGGTCTTGAACGGTCATATATCTCTTTGCATGATAATGCCTTCACTGTGATCTCCGGCCCGTTCCCATACGGATCACCCATGCTGATTCCTATGATCGGTAACATATTTCCTCCTAACAGAGCCCTGCTTCCCTGCTCTGTTTCAGAGCATTGGAGAGAGCCTTAGCGCAATCTGGCGATATATCGTTGAAAGGAGAACGGCATGAGCCAACCGGATAGCCGAGAAGTCTTGTCGCCTCTTTCACTATGGTGTTCGGATTTCCATATTTGAAACAGTTTCTGAGCGCCCTTATCGAATCCTGCGCCTTCCATGCATCGTTGAAATCCCCATTCTTGAAGTTCTCATAAATAGATACCAAGGTACGTGGGAATACGTTCGCACACCCTGCGATCCCTCCCTTTCCACCGAAGACAAGGGATGGAAGGATGAGCTGGTCGTTACCGGAAAGAACTGAAAAATCCTTACCGATTGCGCTTGTCAGTTCTATGTACTGCTTCATGTTGTCAAAATTACCGCTCGAGTCCTTGGCACCCACGATGTTCGGGCAGTCCACGGCAAGCCGTCTCACAGTATCGGGAGAAAGAGCGTTACCCGTCCTTGCGGGAATGTTGTAAAGGACGATTGGAGCATCGACTGCCTCTGCCACACTCCTGTAATGCCTGTAAAGCTCATTCTGGTTTGCAGCCGCGAAAGACGGAGTGATGATGGAAAGGACATCCGCACCCATCTCAAGGGCCTTTCTGCTGAGTGCAATCGTATCCCTCGTCGTTATACATCCCGTGCCGGCATAGAACGGAACTCTTCCTCCAATCTGGTCCAGAGCCACATCAAAAAGTTCAAGCTTCTCATCCTGAGAGAGCGCGTATGCCTCACCATTCGTCCCCCCGACGAATATTCCATGTACCCCGGCTTCAATGAGCCTATCTATCTGGCTCCTGAATTCATCGATATTGAGACTCTCATCATCTTTGAAAGGTGTAAGAATCGGAACGATGATTCCTGATATCTCGACTTTCTTCATCCTGTTTCCTCCATCAGCAGAGAATCTGTGAATAGATTCTTCTGGCATCCTCTTTCGTAACTGTCTTCATGTTGTTGTTTAAGAGCCTTGTCACCTTCATACCCGCTTCCACGAGATCATCAAGATCGCCAAGTCCCACGTTGAAAGTGGCTAGATTTGAAGGTATCTCCAAACTCTTCACTATCTCCTCCATCCTTTCAATCATGGCTTTGCTCTTTTCCCTCTCGGAAAGGTCTGAATGGCCATAGCATCTGTCATAGCCAGAGGCGAGACGGGATGAGATCGCATCCTCGTTGAACTTCATGACCGGCACGAGCAAAATTGCGTTCGATACCCCATGTGCTATATGGTATCTTCCTCCTAGAGGATAGCTGAGAGCATGCACAGCGGTGGTACCGGAGCTGGTGATTGCGATTCCTGCATAAAAACTTGCTATCTGCATCTTCACCTTCGCATCCATCGCATCAGGATCCTTCACTGCCTTCTCTATGTTGTTCATGATCAATGAAAGCGCCTCAAGAGCGAAAATGTCTGAAAAGTAATTTGCCTTGTTACCCGTGTAACACTCTATCGCATGACAGAGCGCATCAACGCCAGTGGACGCACTTATCTTCATGGGTAGTTTTCTTATCATCTCAGGATCGAGGATGACATAGTCGCTCATCATCTCAGGATTAACTATACCGACTTTCAGCTTCTGCTCAGGGACGGCGACAATCGCGTTGAGCGTAGCCTCAGCACCAGTTCCAGCTGTTGTCGGAATCATGAGAGTGCGGACCCTCTTCTTCGCAATAAGAGGGCTGTCAAGAAGATCTTTCACCCTGATCTGCCCACCTTGAAGGAGACTTGCAAGTTTAGCGGTATCCATTACACTTCCCCCGCCAACGGCTATTATGAGATCGGCGCCATATGCTCCGGCTTCATCTACCAGGGCCTGAGCCTCCAAGTATGTCGGTTCTGCGGGAAGATCGTCAAAAATCCTGTATTCTACCAAGATGTTTTTAAGAACAATATCCACTAGGCCTGCTTTCTCTATGCCCTTATCGGTGAAAATCGCGACTTTTGGGGCTCCAGTCTCCTTTATGATTCCATCAATATGGCTAAGCGAAGAGAAGCCAGCGTAAACCCTCCTAGGAAGCAGCAGACTGAATTCATCCATCATCTATTTATTCTCCTTTACTTTACCTTGCTAATTATTCTCATGACCGTCATATCATCACCGAAACCGCCTGATTTCGAGATGACTGGAATTTCTCTGTCCCTGTAAACGATCTGGTTCAGAACAACTCCCGCATCAAGTTCACATACGGGTACGATCTCCGTGCACCCAAGACTATCGATTATCGCCTTGAGAGTATCTCCTCCGATGGAGAACACGGTCAGAGGCATATCTGAGTCTAGGAACCGTTTCGCTATCTCACCAAGCAGACCGGCAATACGAACTCTTATCGTCTCGACGGAGAGCCCCAAAGCTTTCACATCATCATCCTCTTCTATCAATCTTCCATCGGTGTTCACATCGATTATCGCAATCCCGTTCTTCTCAAGTTCCATTTGAACAGCTGAGATATAATCATTGAAACTTCGACTATTGGGCCATGATAGATTGATTTTCTCTGACGTTGTAATCGGGAATTTCCTTATTCCCGAGCTGAACGCAATCTCCATCTGCCTGAACGATACGGGATTTATGCTGCCGCAGATTATAAGCAGCTTATTGTGAAGGACACAACTCTTCTTCCTGGAGCCTTCATATCCGAGTGCCTTTGCCAGATACGGTGCGAATCCGGCACAACCTGCACTCGCAGATAAATCGCATTTCTCATCAATAGCCCTGCCAAGTCTCTCGAGATCCTCCTCTGTGACGGCATCATAGACGTGTATGCCATTTCCTTCAAAACTGTTGAGAATGACATTCTTATCCGTAGAGGAGGAGATGATATCCAGAACACTGTCAGAATGTGCAGGATTGAACGGATCCTTTGCAAAAATGCTCTCCGTAAGCGGTTTTCCGTCGATGAACAGCCTGCCTCCGGAGACAAAGCGCCCAAGCTTTGGAAATGACGGGACGAAATGTATGTTGTCAAGAGATGCTGCATCCATGACCGCTGCAAGCTCAGAGCCGATGTTTCCTCGAAGACCTGAGTCGACCTTCTTATAGACATGGGAGAAGCCCGCAGCAAGTGCACCTTTCACGATTGAATACACGGTCTCGTACGCCTTTTCAGGGGAAAGATGCCTCGTGTTGGCATTTACGACAAGAACGGACACGTCCCTCTCTATTGAAGAGAAGTCATAAAGAGGTCTGGTCAGGATCTTGATTCTCGCATCATAGCCGGCGAACTGTACGCCTGTATCAAGTGAACCTGTAAAATCATCTGCGATTATCAACAGCTTCTCCATGGCCTCTCCTTGTTTCCAAAATGAACATACTCGTGTTCTAAACTCATAATAAAAGCTGATTTTTAACAAAACAACAAAATATCTCATACATTATTGTTCATTTTTGAAACGAAATTCCTTGTTTTCCTATTGTTTTATGCTAAACTTATGCTCAGAGGAAAGAAAATGAGAAAGATAAGAGTGCTGGCAATCGCCCCGTATGAAGCGCTTAAGACGCAGATCCTTGCGCTGGCGGAAGGATTTGACGAGATTGAGATAACCCCTTTCGTGGGGGACCTTGAAGAAGGCCTGGAGATAGCGGAGGCGAATTTCCATGGCAACTTCGACATCGTGCTATCCCGCGGTGCGACAGCAGAACTGCTCAGAGCCAAGCTTTCAATCCCCGTTGTGGGCATAGACATATCCATTTATGATATACTTTTCGCCCTTCGCCTCAGTGATGCCGATACCGATGAGACTGCGATAGTATCGTTTGCAGACCTGAGGGACAATGTGCGTACACTCAGCACACTGACTGAATACCGACTTGACTGTTTCATTATTCCGGAAGCAAAGGATGCCAGATCCGTCCTGATCGAATGCAAGAGAAAAGGTTACAAGACAGTCCTATGCGATATGATCGCAGACAGGATAGCAAAAGAGTTAGGCTTGAACTCTTTTCTCATCACGTCAGGGGAGAGCAGCATAATAAACGCATTCAAGGAGATTCTGAGACTGGCGAAGGCAATGGATGACCTGAGGAGTGAGAACGCGCTTCTAAGAACTCTTTTCCTCAGCCAGATAGGAAAGACCGTCGTACTCGATGATGAGAAAAGACTATTTCTCTCATCTGCGGAGGAAATCGATTCAAGCGTGCTTGAGATGCTCAGAGCTGAGGTAAGGGATGAAGGAGAGAGCAAGGTAGTCAGAATACGCAACGGCATAATATATTCAATCAGGATAAAAAACATAGAAATGGGAGGAAGAATATATCATGCATTCTTCTACACAGAGAGGAAGAACGCGCTACAACCGGAAAGAAGCGGTATAGAATTCCTATCCCCAAGCGAAGTTGAACAGCGGTACTATTCAAGCCTCTTCTTCATGGCAGATACGCTCAAAATGATAAGAGAGCAGATTGCAAAGTCTGTCCGAATCCCCTGCCCTGTTCTCATTTATGGAGAGAGCGGAACGGGAAAACAGAGCATGGCACATGCGATATACCTTATGAGTAAACTGAAAAGCAATCCGTTCATACAGATAGACTGCTCAATGGTGAATGATAAGAGCTGGGATTTCCTGATGAATTCAACAAACTCACCACTCTCCTCTTTGGACCAGACGATATATTTCTCAAACCTTGGCAAGCTTGGAAAAAACCGGATAATGCCCCTGATTACAGCGCTTAAGGATATCGGAGACGAGGGAAGGATAAAGATAATCTTCTCTTCAGCTACAACAACTTTCGGAGAGACGGAAAGAACATTCCTTGACACTCTAGGCGCAGTCAGTATAAAAACCCTGGAACTTAGAAACCAGAGAAGTAACATATCAATCCTTTTAAAAAGACTGCTTTCATCTCTTAATGCCACAATACCTCATAGCATGCTCGGTGTGCAGGATGATGCACTTGAAATGCTTATGAATTACCCATGGCCGAACAATTTCACGCAATTCGAGCGCCTTGTAAAAGAGCTGATCATCATTACAAAAGGTCCGCTTGCAGACAAGGAAAGCGTCAAAGCCGTGCTGGACAAGGAGGAACACACCGTTTTCCTGACTTCAGGCCGTGAAAATGATTTCCCCTTATCTCTAAATAAGAGTCTGAAAGAAATAGAAAAAGAGATCGCACGCAAAGTGTTAGAAGAGGAAGGAGGTAATCAGAGCGCGACAGCTAAAAGATTGGATATAAGCAGAACCACGCTTTGGAGAATGCTTTCAGGCTGACTGATTTTTTCGAACAAACATCTGCATGATGCATAATCTCAAAGAGCAGTAATCCTGTGCTTGCTGATGTATTTGCAAGGCTCGGCTACATGGAACGCCAAGGAAACAGCATCAAAATGAACATAGAGAACTATAAATTAGAAGTGAATTAATGCGAAGATCTGAAGCCAGAGTTTTTCTCTGACTCGTCCCATTTCTCTGTAATCCTCGAGAATCTGAATTATGGAAAATCCATTGAGAATCTGGTGATTGACTCAAAAAAAAGCAGGCTATTGAGGCTGAAAACCCGGCTATTGACTCCCAAAATCAGGCTATTAAGACTGCTATCAGCAAAATGAATGTAAACAAAAATACGAGAAATAAAGCAATAACGCTGTTCAAAGCATATGGCAATGAAGGTGTTTTTTGGACGAAATGATATTGCTACCATCGGCAGTAGAATTGATTGTTAAATTAAAAGATTCTGGTCCGATAGAAGAAGTTAAAGGTTTCGGGAAAGGGAAATACAAGTTTCTTGGGCTACAAGCCATTAATCAGGATTAATATAGGATTGATTGATTAAAAGAACCTGAATTCATAGGACTATAGGAAATAAGCTTGAAACGGCCTTTTGTTGGCCGTTTCCTGTATCTTCGAGGATCATCCCGTCAATCTGCTCCATTTCACGCTCATAGGAAGCGAGTTCGTGAACTTCATCTCCACACTTATAACCTGCCGTACCGTAGAAAGAATGAAAAAGACTGAGCTCCTGAAAAAGGTGACATACTAGGAGCTGATGGAGGACCTCACTGATGCAGGGAGGCTCATAGCGATGATGGATATTGGGTGCATGTAAGCGAAGGTATATTCCCCGAGCTTGAGGCGATGGGCCTTTCCCTTCCAGTGCCAAAGCCTGCTCCGAAGAAGAGGGTCAGGCCCCAAGAAGAAGATTGAGGATTAGGCTATAGTCCCGCGATTTGAGGTTTCTTTAGTGAGCGTGAATCTATTTTGCAAGTATATTTCGTTCCATTACGCTGATTAAGAATTCACAAACAGCAATAGATGAGTTAACTACCAATAATGCATGATAGTCAGATATGTTATATCGAGCTTGTCCTAATCCATGAGAATCACTACTTATGTTTCTTATATTCCCAATGGCGGTCACGATTTTATTTAATCCATTAACAAGGTCATTAATGTTTTTATCAATATTGTGGCCTGTTTTTATGTTGTAATTATCTCGAACTTCTTTGAAGAGTTCATTCAAATCTCCTTTAGCTTTTGAAATCGAGTCTTTTAGATTTTTCTTTTCAAGCATTAGTATCAATACTTCTTCTAGTACTGTTCTCGCTTTTGTTAGGGCGCTATCAAAATTCCCGTTTTGGATATCTATCCTCGCTTGGGTAATTTTCTGACCGACATAATCTCTGTCAATTGTTTTTATCTTTACAGTAGGAACTTCGATATTCAACTTATTCTCAGGAAGCAGGTCAAATGAATTGCCATTTTGCTTTAATCGCATTCCAGAGAAATGAAGTTTCAGATTAATCGCTCCAAGAACATACGATATTGTCCTTTCATAAAGATAGTCGGCGTCATCTACGGTAATGTTTTTCCACATATCCATAAAATG
Source organism: uncultured Spirochaetaceae bacterium (assembly GCA_944389025.1). Classification (GTDB taxonomy): domain Bacteria; phylum Spirochaetota; class Spirochaetia; order Sphaerochaetales; family Sphaerochaetaceae; genus Ornithospirochaeta. The sequence goes on along the minus strand of CALXKU010000008.1, from coordinate 2,188 downwards.
TGGTTTAGTTAAAAGAAAATTGATTAATGTCCTGACTTTTCCTTTCCGAATACAGAAATCAACCAACTCTTGAAATTGTTGCCATCTGCTTCCACCAGTTGTTATGCTAACCCCAAAATTTGCTGCTAATGATTGGATTTTTGAGCCACTAAGATAAGGCATGGATAGCGTATACTCTTGATTATTTCTCGGAAGCTTTACAGTCTCTCCTGTTTCATCTCCAATCAAAATATCAATAATGTTTCTAGCTCTGAATAGATTATAGTTTTGTTCTTCAGTTGGCATATATTCCACGCCTAATTCCTCACATATGTTATTTCAAATGCCTTACATTTCATAATTTCCTGCACCCTTGAAGTAAATGAAAGCATGTCTGTGTCAAATACTTGGTAGATATCTAGCCCTCGACCAAGAATAATCTTCCAACAATTATTTAGGATGATGTTCCTGTCATGGATTGTGTCAGTACCATCATATGAGTACTCAAAATCAATGCCGATTAGAGCAGCGCTATCTTTGATTCTTGACAGTCTCATGTCCTGATCTTCGAAGTAATCTCTGTCAGCCGTTGTAAGAAGTGTTACAGATACTTCATCCTCTGGTTTCTTATGATGATATACGACCTCCAGGAATTCCATCAGATTCCTTGTCTGGTAAGGCTTGATGATGTATGGATCCTGAATCTCAATCCGAGGAGCTCCTTCAAGATATTCTCCAAAGAGCTTCTCGTAAGATACTCCGCTCCGATCTTCTTCGTAGCTGAAGTTTCTGTATGCGTTATCTATGTGAGACCACTCTTTGACATATTTGTTGATTCCGGCATCAGGACTTTTCATTGTGAAGTAAGTGCTCTTCACAGCATCCAGCATTGTCTTTGCCAGCACTATGCTCTGATAAGCTGCGCTATATTCACTATACCAGAAAGAACTTCTCTTTTCTCTGAAATCTGTTTGATAGCCTCAAGTCCCATCGTCTGATTAAGTGCACCGGATGTAAGTCTTGTGACGATTTCCTCTTCGACGAATGAATAATCATCAAATGTAGATAGAGTCTCGATGGGGATATCTGCCAGATGCTTAGGTACAGAAAGTTCTTCAGCTGCTTTATCTGAGAGTTCTTTATATAGTCCAGAATCTTTGAATTTCCCCGAATCCTTCCAGTGTTTCAGAAGGCCATATGCATCTGCCTGTAATGTCGTCTCAGTTCCAAGGAAGTGCTGAAGCGAAGTTTCAAATACAGAAAGATAGAAATCTTCAATGCTCGGATTTTCCTTCGAATAGCCGTAGAGAGAAGCAATATCATTCCATAAGAGCTGATCAAGGCCGTATTCCTTTACCGTCTCATAGAGCTCTCCATCATCAGCATAGTCGGCTACAAGGGAATCAATGATCATCTGGAGATTGAATGAGTCTTCTCCGGCTGTAATCGCAAGAAGCAGGTGTTCAAAGGCCTCTTCGCTCATATCATTGCTTACCAATGTACCAAGCTTCTTTACACATCTTTTGTTGTTGAAGAAAGAAAGATGTTTTCTGAGAATTCCTATGAATGAGTGAGGCAGATTCAGGTCTGAAAGGAGTATGGACTCCTTGTCCGTCCTGAACACGGTGTTTGCCAGCTGTATGTCGAGAAGCCAGTTGTCCTCATATTCAGGTTCATCCTTTTCATAATAGACCAGAAACTTCTTTTCAGGATCTACTGAAAGAAGCCTGTACTTGATTACAAAATCGTTATATTCAGAAGCCCTGATGAGAGTTACGTCATCCGGCATTATATCAAGCTGGTCGGAGAACTCAGAAGATGAATCATACCAAAAGACGACTTTATATGATTCAAATTGTTTTGCAAGATTGTTCAGCAGTGTGTCATTCATTCTCTTCAAGCTCCTTCAATACAACCCATCTGCCATGTTTATCAGAACCTTGTCTGCTTATATAGCCATTCTCTCTGAGCCATAGAATATCCCTATCAATTGTTCTTTTTGAAATAGAAAAAATGGTGGATAGCATATCCGCTGTTATCTCTGGTTTGTTCATCATCCGATTCATGATATACATCCTGCGTTCTCTCTTATTCGTAGGTTTATCTAAAGGCCCAACATCGACATTATCAGGTTTTACATCGACATTATCAGGTTTTACATCGACATTATCAGGTTTTACATCGACATTATCAGGTTTTACATCGACAT
>CALXKU010000007.1 GCA_944389025.1 uncultured Spirochaetaceae bacterium | reverse complement strand
AAGAATGCAGGAAACGGCCAACAAATGGCCGTTCCAAACGTATTTTTCTATAGTCCTATGAATTCAGGTTCTTTTATTAACTTATGAAACAGGGAAGATGATATTTTACCAAACCTGGAGATGCAGATGCTTTGCGAAGGAGCTTGGACATCTCCAAAGAAAAAGCCCCTGGGTCCTCCAGGAGCTGTGAAAAACAATTACTACCAGATTCTTACTGTCTCTCTTACAAGAGCCTGGAAGCTTTTCTTGACACGTTCTCCCGTCTCGAGGACCTCCTCATGGTTCAGTTTCTGGTCCAGGATGCCGGCAGCCATGTTCGTCATGCAGCTGATGCCTATACACTTCATTCCCATATGGGAAGCAGCGATTGCTTCTGGAACCGTGGACATACCAACCGCGTCCGCACCTGCGATGCGGGCAAAACGTACCTCCGCAGGGGTTTCGAAATTCGGACCGGCGAACATCATGTAAACACCCTGCTTAAGATCAAGAGCGATATGCTCCGCGGCTTCCAAAGCCTTAGCCCTGCCCTCTTTCGAGTAGGCTTCGCTCATATCGAAGAAGCGTGGTCCAAGCTCATCAATGTTCGGCCCAAGATTCGGGCACTCCGCCATAAGCTTTATATGGTCTGTTATAAGCATGAGAGAGCCGGGCTTCCATTCCTTGTTTACACATCCCGCGGCATTGGTGAGGATGAGCTTCTCTATTCCAAGGAGCTTGAACACCCTGATCGGATATACGACCTCATTCATGCTCCAGCCCTCATAGAAATGGAATCGTCCCTGCATCGCTATGACGTATTTTCCCTCGAGTTTTCCTGCAACGAGCCTCCCCTTGTGTCCTGGAACCGTGGAAACAGGGAAATGAGGTATCGCATGATAATCGATTATCACAGCATCTTCGATCTCATCTGCAAGATCTCCAAGTCCCGAACCGAGAACGAGAGCGTATTCGTACTTCACATCTCCAAGCTTCTTTTTGATATAGGCGGCACTGTCTTTCAGATTGTCTATTATCATTTCCTTCCTCCTTAGAATGGTTCTCCCGATGCGATCGGGGCTGCGCTCTTCTTACTTGAGAGCACGAGAGCTATCAGGGTGGCGACATACGGGAAAAGTCCAAGATAGCCAGTGGGGATACCCTGGAATACAGGGATAACACGCCCCATGTTTGCAATCGTCATACAAATTCCGAAGAAGAACGTGGATGCAAGGATTCCAAGAGGTTTCCACTGTCCGAATATGAGAGCAGCGATTGCAAGGAATCCAAGCCCGTTTATTCCACTTGTCGAGTTGTATTCTCCAGCATAGGTAGCGAGAATGCATGCTCCACCAAGACCGGAGAGCAGACCGGAGAGCAGAACTCCGATATAACGCATCTTATGAACGTTTATGCCGGCAGATGCGACAGCCGATGGATGCTCACCACAGGCTCTGAGTCTGAGGCCGAAGCTCGTCTTATAAAGAAGGAAGAACGAGACTGCCCATATCAGAAGACAGATCCATGTCGTCCAGTAGGTCCTCGTAAAGAGAAGCGGACCTATGACAGGGATCTTCGAGAGGATAGGAATGTCCTGACGGACGATTCCTCGCAGCACTGTGACGTTTCCGCTTCCGGTTATCGTCTGAGCAAGGAAAAGGGTGAGCGCCGTGGCAAGCATGTTGATCGCCGTACCGGAGATTACCTGATTGCTCTTCAAATTGATTGCGGCAATGGCATGAAGAAGCGAGAGAAGCGCTCCGGCAAGCATTGCAGCCAGAATTCCCATGGCGATTGCAAGGGTGTAGTTGAACCCAGCACTCTGCATGAGGAAAGTGACTGTAGCGGAAGCGAAGCATCCTGTGAGCATCAAACCTTCTATACAGAGGTTCGTAACACCGCTACGCTCTGAGTACAGTCCTCCGAGAGCTCCCATCAGAAGGGGCATCGTATAAGCGATGGCCGCCGGAATGATACTTGTTATAACTGACCAGATTTCCATTACTTTGCCTCCTTCTCTTCCGCTTTTTTCTCTTTGAGCATAGGCATTCCCTTCTTAATCAACGCCTTCCTCTCATCCTTTGAGAGACTCTGGATGTCAACACTCCTGCCTTCACTCTCTAAAGCGAGGGAGATGGCCTCTTCCTTTTTCTCGAAGTTCCTTTTAAAGATACCGTTCCAGAAGTTTGCAAGTATCACATTTGTAGCGGTAAAGTAGATGATCGTCGCGATGATGGTATCAGCGATCTCAGTCGGGATTCCCGTTGCGGCAAGGGATCCTCGTCCCATCTTGAGTATTCCGAAGAATACGGCGGAGAAGAAAACTCCTACAGGGGAGCAGTTTCCAAGAAGGGCTACGGCAATGCCGTCAAAACCCTCGTTAGGCATCTTTCCCATCTCCATTATGTTCGAATAGCCGCAGTAGTATGTGAGTCCAGCAAGTCCAGCAAGAGCCCCGGCGACGGCCATGGAGATCATGATTGAGCGGTTTACCTTGATGCCAGCATACTCAGCGCAGAACCTGTTGCTTCCAACAGCCTTTAGGCGGAAGCCGAGATTCGTTTTATCAAGGATGAACCAGATTACGATACAGGCGATTATCGCGAGGAAAAAGCCGTAATTGAGAGTCGAGAACTTGGTAAGATCGGTCAGCCAGTCGGCCCTGAGCGTATGAACCGTCTCTATCGGTTTTGATTTAACGACGATCGTAGGATCGACGATGAAACGCTGAATCCAGTCATATACGAGCCAATAGGCCGTCCAGTTGAGCATGATTGTTGAAACAACCTCATGAACATTGAACTTGGCCTTAAGGAAACCGGAGATGAAACCCCAGAGAGCGCCGACAAGTGCCGATGCGACAATTATTATTAACAGATATATCGGCCTTGGCATGCCTAGAGGAAGGTAGAAAGCCAGAATGCTTCCTGTGATTCCACCCATCAGCATCTGCCCCGAGGCTCCGATGTTGAAAAGACCTGTCTTGAATGCGAATGCAACCGAAAGTCCTATCAGGATAAGCTGTGTGGACATTCCAAGCGTGTTTCCGATTCTCCTCACGTTCGAAAGGGCTCCGAAGAGAATCCTGTCAAATCCGGCTATCGGATTCTTTCCTATCAGGGCGATGAGAATCGCACCTGCTATTATTCCCAGGAATACCGCGGAAAGGCTGACGAGAAGAGGGGATGCCTTCCTAGCCTCAAGCGGTTTGTTGATTACTTTAGACTTCACTTCTCTCCTCCTTCTTGATTCCTGCCATCATGAGTCCGACAGCATGCTCATCGGTATCCTTGGTATTCACGATATCGATCAGGCGTCCTGCGTTCATTACCGCAATTCTGTCTGAAAGATTGAAAATCTCATCAAGTTCGAAGGAAACGAGAAGCACGGCCTTACCCCTGTCTCTTTCCTTGACAATCTCATTATGGATGAATTCGATGGCACCTACATCGAGACCTCTGGTAGGCTGTACGGCGATCAGGAGCTCAGGATCGGCTTCGATCTCTCGTCCGATTATCGCCTTCTGCTGGTTTCCTCCTGAAAGCTTTCCCGCAAGAGAGTGAATCCCCTCACCGCTTCTGACATCGAACTTGTCGATTATCCTCTGCCCATACTCCTCTATCGCCTCGCTGTTAAGGATTCCGTTCTTAGAATATGGCTCCTTGTAGAATTCCTTGATAACAAAATTGGTTGAAAGAGGTGCAGAAAGGATAAGTCCCCTCTTCTGCCTGTCCTCAGGAATATGTCCAAGCCCCATCTCATTTCTATCCTCAATGGAAGAGTGCGTGATATCCTTCCCTTTGAAGAAAATGCTTCCGCTCTCAACCTTCCTGAGCCCGCTGATGGCTTCGACAAGCTCGCTCTGCCCATTTCCATCAACACCTGCGATACCAACGATCTCGCCGCCTTCTATGGAGAGTGAGAAATCCTTGACACCGAGAACGTTCTTGTTATTCATGACATTGAGATTCCTTATATCAAGAACGACACCGGTAGGATGGGCTTCCTTCTTATCGACTTTGAAGTTAACAGGGCGACCGACCATCAGGGCAGCCATTTTCTCCGCTGATGTGCTCTTCACATCCACCACGTCTATGAGCTTACCACGCCTTATTATGGTACAGCGCTCCGCAACGGCCTTGATCTCATCAAGCTTATGTGTGATGAGTATGATGGACTTCCCTTCCTTAGCGAGATTCCTCATGATCTGCATCAGCTCATCAATCTCCTGAGGGGTCAGTACTGCCGTAGGTTCGTCGAATATGAGGATATCGGCATCACGGTAGAGCATTTTGAGGATCTCGACCCTCTGCTGCATGCCAACCGTTATCTCCTCTATAATCATGTCCGGATCTATTGAAAGACCATATCGGTCTGATATTTCCTTGATTTTCTTGCTGGCGGACTTTATATCGTAAACAAAGCCACCTTCCTTTCCAAGTATGATATTCTCGGCAACTGTGAAATTATGGACAAGCTGGAAATGCTGGTGAACCATTCCGATTCCGAGATCAAAGGCATCGTTGGGGCTGTTTATATGGACTTCCTTGCCCCTCACCTTTATCACACCCCTGTCCGCATGATAGAGACCGAAGAGAATACTCATGAGAGTACTTTTTCCAGCACCGTTCTCTCCGAGTATCGCGTGAATTTCGCCCTCTTCCACCTGCAGGGTTATATCATCATTTGCTACTATTCCGGGGAATTCCTTGCGAATTCCGATCATCTCGATTACGTGACTCATTATTTCTCCTAATGAGGGTGTCCTTAGGACACAAGAGAAGGTAAAAAGGCCGCCTTTTTCCGGGCGGCCTATGCTTTAAGAATCTATCTTATTTGATGAGGCCATCTCCGGTTGCCTGAACGGTAACCTTTCCAGCCTTGATGAGATCAACTACCTGCTGGACCTGAGCCTCGATTTCAGGTGTGAGATTAGGATTGCTTGCCGGGATTCCAGCCCTGTCCTCTGCGATACCGAGCTCGATGTGGCGTCCACCCTCGTATGTTCCGTTGGCAGCAGCCATCGCCTGGTCGTATGCAACACCTGCGACATCCTTCATAGCACTTGTAAGGATACAGGACTCACCATTGCCCATATCTCCAACTGAGTACTGGTCTACGTCAACGCCGACCGCCCATACATCCTCGCCAGAGAGCCTTCTGTTCTTAGCCTCGTTGATAACACCAACTCCGGTTCCACCAGCTGCTGCGAAAATCGCATCAACACCTGCATCATACATTGCTGTTGCAAGCTGCTGTCCGAGAGCAAGGTCTGCGAAAGATCCTGAGTATACGAAATTGTTAGCATTCATCGTAACGTTCGTTCCCATGTTCTCGTTTGCATATGTGACACCCTGCTGGAAACCCCAGTTGAACTTCTGAACAGATGGAATCTCGAGTCCGCCTACAAAGCCGACCTCTCCCTCCTGGAGCTTGAGAGCCGTAGCGATTCCAGCTAGGAATCCGGCCTCGTTCTCACGGAATGTAATAGCAACAGTGTTCTCTCCGATTCCTGCTGCAAGAGCATCATCGATGATGATGATCATGAGGTCCTCATACATCGCCTGAGCCTGAGCAACTGCTTCTGCGAAAAGATATCCCGGGCATGCGATGAAGCGGTATCCCTGGTCATAGAGATCGGAAATAGCTGTAAGATAATCGGTTGTCGTCGTTCCTGACGGGCGAAGATATGTGCACTGAAGGCCGAGCTCCTCCGCTGCACGGGCAACACCTTCCCATGTTCCCTGGTTGAACGAGCGGTCATCGATCGTACCGGAGTCTGTTACCATGCCAAGCATCAAGGCATCAGATCCTGCACTCTCGTTCGCACCCTGAGCGAAAACAGAGAATGACAGAGCAACCATCATTAAAACTGCTAAGATTTTTTTCATTGTGTCTCTCCTTAATAGAGTTGTTGTGATAATTGTATAAGTCAAAATAGACACTGTCAAATAAAATAGATTGGTCAAAGGAGGCAGAATGCACAATAAAATCTGTTGCAAAAAGAAATTAATTTTTTTGATATTTTTTAAAGAACAGACGTAAAAACAACAAATTGAACAGGATTACTCACTCTTCGGTGTCCATACCCAGTAGGAAAGCACATTTCCTGCAACAAGAGCGAGCTTCTGTTGCAACGCTATGCTTGCCTTGTTTGTAGTATAGACGTTGCAAAACGGTGTCCATCCCCTACTGAGCGCCTCGTTTATGACATGGCTCTCCATATATGCTCCCAGCCCCTTTCTCCTGTGCTCGGGAAGGATCACGAGAAGGCCCATCGCCTCCTCAGAATGGAAACCGCAGAATCCCATCACAACCCCATCCTCCTCAATACAGAAAAGGTTTCCCCTCTCGATATCATATTCAAGACTCTGCGCATCAGAATCATAATACTTCAAGATGAAAGGGATTTCAGAGAGCCTCATTTTCCTAAAAGGATAAGGACCCTCGGAGAGCTTTTCACCATAATAAGAAAACGTATAGCATGGACCGTTCGACCTGTATCCTGAGGCAAGGTAATGAGAGTACATGACATCTGAGTGAACGCAGATCAGTCTCCGGCTTCCAATCGCGTCATAAAGAGTCTCAAGCCCACGCTCTCTGAAAGGGACGGAAAAAACGGTACCGCAGTCATGCTCGAGTGCGAGCCCGACATTCTCATCATAGAAAAGCACGTTAGCAGTGCCTCTTTTCAATATGTGTACAATGTCAACATGACTGAGCCTATCCAGAGCCTCAAGCCTTTCTATGATATCTTCTCTCATTACAGAAAAAGAAGATTATTCATAATCATGAACTGTTGCAAGAGCGCTGAGAGCTGAGGACTATTCCTATGAACTCTTTTCCCTTAGGAAAAAAATGACTCAAAAGGACAAAACGATACGGCAAAATACAATTCTTTTTAATTGACAGTTATTATGTTGTAAAACTAAAATGAAACTATGTTCCACATTACTTAAGAAGAGCGGAATAATGCAAATATAAAAGTTCAGAAAACAAGGAGAAAAGGAAAATGCAGGCAATTCAGGAAATCACAACACGCCCTGAGCGTCCAATCAAGGCGATTCAGTTTGGAGAAGGAAATTTTCTTAGAGCTTTCATCGATTGGCAGATCGATATTCTCAACGAGAAGACCGATTTCAATGGTGATGTGATAATGGTCCAGCCTCTCGAAAGGGGTATGGCGGACATGATCAATGCCCAGAACGGTTTCTATACAACAGTTCTCAGGGGAATTGAGAATGGAAAGGAAATCGAGGACTACAGGAAAATCACATCCGTACGCGGATGCCTCAATGCATATACAGACTATGACAACTACATCGTGCAGGCGGACAATCCTGATCTCAGATTCGTATTCTCCAACACCACAGAGGCAGGTATCGCCTATGATGCGAGCGTACGCCTTGAGGACAAGCCTCAGAAATCATTCCCAGGAAAGGTAACCGCTTTCCTTTATAGAAGGTTCAAGACATTCAACGGAGCAAAGGAAAAGGGTCTCATCTTCATCCCATGCGAACTTATCGACAAAAACGGAGAGACACTGAAGAAATATGTTCTCCAGCATGCTGCCGACTGGAAGCTTGAGAAGGAATTCACGGACTGGGTAAACAATGCCTGCGACTTCTGCAACAGTCTGGTTGACAGGATCGTTCCGGGATACCCGAGAGCAGAGGCAGAGAAGATCCAGGAAAAGCTCGGCTACTCCGACAACCTCCTCGATGCCGCAGAGAGCTTCCTCTTCTGGGCGATAGAGTACAAGACGAAGAGCCACGAGGACGAGCTTCCTACCGGAAAGGCAGGTCTTAATGTCGTATGGACCGATGATATGACATTCTTCCGCACGAGAAAGGTGCGCATACTCAACGGAGCGCATACCATGAGCGTGCTCGCAGCATACCAGACAGGACTCAACACTGTTGAGGAATGCATGCACTCGCCTCTCATCTCGTCCTTCATGAAGAAGGGACTTTTTGATGAGATCATCGAGAGCATGGACGGGGACAAGAGTCTGCTGACCTCATATGCTGGTGATGTTCTTGAGAGATTCCAGAACCCGTACATCGTACATCTTCTCCTCTCAATCAGCCTTAACAGCACATCAAAGTTCAAGACAAGGGATCTTCCAAGCCTCCTTGGCTACATCGAGAAGAAGAAAGCTCTGCCAAAGATCCTCCCATTCAGCCTTGCTGCTCTCATCTCATTCTATGAGGGAACAGAGATAGAGGCTGATTACCTCAAGGGAACCAGAAATGGAGAGACATACCAGATCAAGGACAGCATGGACGTACTCAAGAAGTTCCAGGAGCTCTACAGTGCAAGCTATTCCTCTGTGAAGGAGAAGAGTGAGAAGATTGCTAAGGCCGTTCTCTCCATGGATTCATGGTGGGGTCAGGACCTGACAAAGATCGAAGGCCTTGAAAGTGTGATCGCATCAGATCTTGAGAGCATCTGGAGCTGCGGCATGGAAAAGGCAATCGTGAAGCTCATGGAGAACTAAGATGGCGAAAAAACTTATTAGGATCACCGATAAGGACAATGTCGCAGTAGCACTGTCGCCCATAGTAAAGGGCGATGTGCTCAACATCGACAACCTTACGATCACCGCCACGATGGATATCACAGCGGGGCACAAGATCGCACTCTCCGACATAAAAAAGGGAGAGGCCGTCATCAAATACGGATACCCTATCGGATATGCCAAAGATGACATTCCCGTCGGAAGCGCGGTCCACACCTTCAACGTCAGAACAGGGCTGAGTGAAGGGGCCGAATATGAATATGACGAGAGTGCGGCAAAAGAATGCGTCCTAGAGATGGATGCAAAGAAAAACATGTACACCGCACAGAGAGTTCCCAGGATCAACGCCTATGAGAGAAAGAACGGCAAGATCGGTATCCGCAACTCACTCTGGATCGTACCGACAGTCGGTTGTGTGAACCAGATTTCAAAGACTCTCGAGGCATGGGGAAATGAGAATCTCGGACTTGAGGACGGGGTGCATGCATGGACCCATCCGTTCGGATGCTCCCAGATGGGAGGGGATCATGAGAACACGAGAATCATCCTTGCAGATCTTGTCAACCATCCGAATGCTGGAGGAGTTCTGGTAATCGGACTCGGATGCGAGAACAACACGATGCCCGAGTTCAAGGCATTATGTGGAGATGTTGATCCTGAAAGAGTGCGTTTCATGGTCTGTCAGGATTACGAGGATGAGCTTGAAGAGGCGAAAAAGCTCATGAGTGAGATTGCATCGGCAATGAAGAAGGACAAGAGGGTAAGCGTACCACTGTCCCGCCTTGTTGTCGGCATGAAGTGCGGAGGCTCTGATGGCTTCTCAGGAATCACGGCAAATCCGCTCGTAGGAAGATTCACGAACGAGCTTGTGGCGATGGGAGGCACGGCTATTCTGACAGAAGTGCCGGAGATGTTCGGAGCCGAGCAGATCCTGATGAACCGGGCTGTGAACAGGGACGTTTTCAACGACATCGTCAACATGATAAATGGCTTCAAGCACTATTTCACCTCTCACAACCAGGTCGTATATGAGAATCCAAGTCCGGGAAACAAAGCCGGTGGTATCACGACACTTGAGGATAAGAGTCTTGGATGCATTCAGAAGGGAGGAAGAGCTCCTGTATCAGCAGTGCTCAAGTACGGCGAAAGGGTATCGCAAAACGGCATGAACCTGCTAACCGGGCCGGGAAACGACATCGTATCGACAACAGTGCAGAGCGCGGCAGGAGCACATATGATCCTCTTTACGACAGGAAGGGGAACTCCACTTGGATCTCCTGTTCCGACCGTCAAGATTGCAACCAATCCTACTCTTGCAGAAAAGAAAGCCAACTGGATCGATTTCAATGCAGGAGCGATGCTTGAGGAGGATCCGGAGAAGGTGCTATCCGATCTGATGCATCTCATCATCGATATCGCGAACGGTGAGAAAAAGACAAAGAACGAGATAAACGGCTACTCAGAGATATCGATTTTCAAAGATGGAGTCGTGCTATAATAAGACATGAATTCAGGGGAGAGGATTTTCTCCCCTTTATTGCATAAGGAGGAAACAATGAAGAAATTCATGGATGAGAACTTTCTTTTAGAGAACAAGATGGCTGAAAAGCTTTTCCACGAGCATGCAGCCAAGATGCCTATTTTCGATTACCACTGTCATCTTATTCCGTCACAGATTGCGGAAGATAAGAGATTCACAACCATTACCGACGCATGGCTCGGTGGAGACCATTACAAATGGAGACAGATGAGATGGATGGGATTCGATGAGAATCTTATCACAGGGGATGCGGATCCGTTCGACAAGTTCATGGCATGGGCTGAGACGATGGAGAACCTTATCGGCAACCCTCTCTATCACTGGACACACCTTGAGCTTCAGAGATATTTCGGCATTACAGACGTCTTCTCAAGAAAGACGGCGAAAAAGATCTATGACGAGGCTAACGAGAAGTTCGCCACAGACCCGGAGCTCTCAGTATTCGGCATCATGAAGAAATTCAAGGTCTATGCCGTTGGTACGACTGACGATCCTGCGGACGACCTTGCGATGCATGAGAGAATCAGGAAGGATGGAAAGTGCCCGGCAAAGGTCATTCCTTCATACCGCCCGGACAAGGCTATCAACATCGATAAGCCAGATTATGCTGATTATATCGCAAAGCTTGCAAAGGCTGCAGGAATGGAAATTAAGAGTGCTTCCGATGTCGTAGCGGCTCTCATCAGCAGACTTGACTTCTTTGCTAGCCTTGGCTGCAGAGCAAGCGACCACGCACTCGTAACATGCCCGCATACATTCTGGGAAGAGAAGAACGTAAACCTCGTATTCGAGAAGAAGATGAACGGGGAGGCTCTCACCGCAGAGGAAATCGATGCATACAGGACATACGTTCTCTTCGCACTTGCAAAGGCATATCACGATAAGAACATTGCAATGCAGTTCCATTTCGCATCAATCAGGGACAACAATGCGCTCATGTTCAAGAAGCTCGGACCAGACACAGGCTATGACGGAGTTCACGACAAGGAGCTTGCAGAGGGTATTTCAATCTTCTTCAGCCGCCTGACAGACAGTGACAGCGTTCCAAAGACCATCCTTTATTCTCTCAATCCGAAGGACTATTATACGATCATGACTCTCATCGGATGCTATCAGGGAGGAGGAATTGCAGGAAAGCTTCAGATGGGCTCTGCATGGTGGTTCTGCGATCACAAGGATGGAATGGAAGAGCAGATCAAGGCATTCGCAAACCTCGGAACACTTCCGAAGTTCATCGGAATGCTCACCGATTCCAGAAGCTTCCTCTCTTATCCGAGACATGAGTATTTCAGAAGGATACTCTGCAACGTCATCGGAACATGGGCGGAAAACGGAGAAATCCCGTATGATGAGGAAATGCTCGGAAAGATTGTAGAGGACATCTCATTCAATAACGCGCAAAAATACTTTGAGGGCTGATTATGACCAGGGAGAAGGATGATGAAAAGCAGATGAGTGCGGTACTGCGCACCATCAACATCCTTGAGACGCTATCTGAATGCGAATCAAGCAATCTGGAGAACCTTAGCAGGGAGACAGAACTTCCTAAGGCTACCCTTCTTCGCTTTCTCTCATCCTTGGCAAACCTCGGTTACGTCTACCGTGATTCAGCAGACCGCTATCATCTGACGCTGAAGATGTTCTCCGTCGGATCGCGGTCGCTGAAATACATAGACCTCGTAAGCACCGCACGCCCGTTCGCACTGGAACTCTGCAAGACTCTTGGAGAGACAGTCCACATGGGCATCCCTCAGGATGATTACGCCGTATACGTACTGAAGGAGGAGTCATCGTACACGCTGAGAATGTACTCCAGAATCGGCAAGGTGATTCCCCTTTACTGTACCGCAATCGGTAAGATCTTCCTTGCAGAGATGGGCGACGAGGAACTAAGGGGCTATCTTGAAAGGAATCCTCTCAAACCTTACACGGCAAAGTCCATAAGAAGTGAGGAAGCTCTCAGGGAAGAGCTAGAGAGGGTCAAGAGAAGAGGATACTCGGTAGATGACGAGGAACATGAGGAGCAGGTGATGTGCATCGCATGCCCGATAAAGGATTACGAGAACAAGGTAGTCGCTGCTATTAGCGTATCCTGGCCTGTTTTCCGCTTTGACCGTGATGATTTTGAGAACACGGTACGTCTGATAAGGAAAACCGCAAACAAGATTTCTGAGATCCTTGGCTACCAGGAGTGATAAACGAGGAGGAGCAAAGCGCTCCTCCTTATTTTCAAATAATAGTCAAGAAACAATCAAATAACAATCAAATAAACTTTTCCTTATAATATAAGTAATTAAAAAGTTGATTCGATTTTCCAGCATCAACTTATCAAGAAAAGAGGCAAAAGATTCCCCTGCATTTCTGCAGGGGAAAGATCTCGTAGTTCGAATTACCACTGGAAGAAATCTATTCCACTGAGCTTCATGAGAGCCTCGATGTAGAAATAGTCTCCGTAAAGGATTCCCGTCTCCTTTTCGCCATCATGGTAGGCGACGGTTCCCTTTGTCGTAATATTATCGGTCTTTGGATCCCAGTCCGCACTCTTCTCGTCAATTGCTTTCAGCATCTTGAGAGCGGCATTCAGATAGACATCCCTATCCCTGCCCTCAGAGTGTTTTGCAATCTCGATCATGCCGCAGGCTGCGATAGCCGCTGCTGTCGTATCCTCATAGTTCGGACTCTCCGGCTGCCTGAAATCACAAGGAATCAGCCCACTCTCCGGTGTGTTGGCAATGAAGTAGTTTGCAACCTTCTTTGCCGTGTTGAGATACTTCACATCCCCTGTGTGCATGTAGCTGAGAGTGAATCCATATACAGCCCAGGACTGCCCACGTGTCCAGGATGAGCCATGACCATATCCCTGTCCGCCATATGACTCGACACGCTCACCTGTGAACGGATCGAACTTTACGATATGGCATACCGAGCCATCATCACGGATGAAGCATTCAATCGTTCTATCCGCATGGCTTCGTGCTATATGAAGGAATCTCGGGTCCTTGATCTCCTCATAAGCCCAGTAAAGGAGAGGAAGGTTCATCATGCAGTCGATGATTGCCCAGCCCCTGTCGTCGTCATCCTTTCTCACATGATCATTCCATGCCCTGATGAAATGCCCTGCGACATTGTATCTTCCTGCGAGATTGGTAGCGGCAAGAAGTCCTCTGTTCCTTGAGGCCTTGTTTCCGTCCTTCTTGTAGTGATAAACAGATGTCAGAAGCCACTTGAACCCGTTGTCATGGTCAAGACCGTCATAGTCCATCAGATTAGCATCCTGCTTCTCTTCAAGCTCGCTTGCAAGATCCGCATAGAACTTATCCCCTGTAAGCTTCTCCATCTCCCACATCAAGCCGCCCCAGAAACCATTGGTCCACCAGCTGATCTGATCCCCATCGCGGTCGTCATACTTTCCGTCCGTCGTGATGTAAGGGACACGGTGCGCGTTGCGTTTTGCAACTTCCTTCATCTTCACTTTTACTTTCTCAAGTGTCTCATCTGCGTATTTCTTGTAATCCATAACCTCTCCTAAATAAGCTCGTATTCCTTGCCGTCTATTGTCACGATTTCATTCTTAAAGCTCACTTTCGGCATCTTCTTCCAGTTTCTCTCACTCTTAGAAGCTCCGACAAGGCATCCGTACCACTGCTCACCTTTTTCAATCCTGCCCTCAAGGCATGGAACCATGGTTGTCGATGCAAGAAGATTAAGATTCGGCCTCGGCTTTGCCCAGAACGGCTTTCTCCCTCCGACTATGTCCTTGATCGTACTGGACGCCCAAGGCACGCTTATGCCATAGAGATCCTTCTCCTCATGGAAGTCGACAGCGGGCTCGAGCTCATGCTCCTTGAAGTGAAGGATACCGAATCCTCCCTCCCTTGTCACATACTCCTTCCTGCTTACGATCTTATGAATCCTGACATGATAATCCCCTGCAGGGATGAGCCATGTGGTTATCACGAGATCCTTATCGCTGAACGGCGTCCATGTGCTTCTTACCATGTCCTTGCATCCTAGGACATCCTTAACCTCACGCCTCGGTCTCCAGTAGTTATCCCCTTCGGAGATGAAGAGCATGCTGTCGCACCCTGTGAACTCGAATCCCCAGTTGCTTATGGAAGCTGAGAACCCGTAATCCGCGCTGTATGCGAATTTGCAGTATTTCTCCGCAAGCTGATTCATCTCAAACGCAGGGTACTGTCCGGCATTAAGCATCACCACGTCGTCATCACTGGTGCGGCACATGAGAGTACCAGGCATCCTGAGGTATGTGACCTTATCAAGTTTGGGCATCGGAAGCTCTTCGGAAGCCCAGAACGGATGATCCTCGCCCAAGGCAAGGATGATGAAGGTCTTGAAAGACCAGTACGGGGAGCCTGGAGCGTTATACTCCTCCGCCATCAAGAGCGATGAGTAGGCATATCCTATCGTAAGAAGTCCCTTGCTGTCAAAAATGGGCTGACTGAACCACCATCTCAGGTTTCTGAGCACTATGCCTTTCAGCACTCCCCATGGCAGCACCTCGATGTCTGCAAAAGCACAGGCAGCGAAGAACGAAGAGACTGCGAAACGGTATGTGAGCGAGCGCCCGTATGGTACGCTGTTTCCCTTATCCGTGAAATATGTAACGTACTGCTTCGCAAAAAGCTCCGCCCTCTTCTTGAACCTTGCACATCTCTCAGGATCGTCTTCCCTGTTATAGACGTAGTAAATCATCGAGTAGAAATGGAACGCGAACGGATTGTAGTTATCGAACGGGATGGCATCATGATACCATCCGTCGTCCGCATAGAGGCTCTCAAGGAATATGAGATCCTCCTCCATCTGCTCAGCATCGAATTCAAGGCCAAGCCTCTTGAGTGCGAGATTGACAAGAACACGGAAGAAATGCCAGTTGTTATCGCTCAGCGGCTTACGGTTGATCTCTCTGAGCCATACTGCCAGATTCTCCTTTTCCTTATCTGAAAGTGGTTCGAAAAACACTTCCTTCTTAAGCAGCAGGCAGAGGGAGATCGCAGCCTCCTCGACCATTCTCTGGTCATGAGGTGGGATATGTCCCCAGTAGCCGTCACTTTCAGGGTCAGGGCCATGCCTGAAACCATCGAAGAAAGCGGGAAAATCCTCAAACTCGAACCCACCTTTCATCAAGGGTCCGATACCCCAGAGAAGCCTGCTCCAGCCCTCCATCAGGGCTACGCGGGAGCTGTAATGGGCATCGCTGTTACCTACGAAAAGTCCACCACCTTCAAGGACAAGCTGCTCCTTACATGGCCTTAGCATTTCAAGCAGAGCGTTTGCAACATCATCCCTGGTTCTAAGAGGATTGTGGGTTATAGGCAGATCAAAAGACTTCATAATCTCTCCTTTTCTTACTTCAACTCCTCATCGAAGCATACTGCGACCTTTCCACATGCACCTGAGGCCATGAGGGCATAAGCCTTGTCAGCATCCTTGAGAGCGAAGCGGTCGGTGATGAGAACATCCGGATGGATACCCCATCTTACGAGGCGCTCGACAAGATCTTCCATCTTCCAGATGCTTGTTACCCAGCTTCCGTAGATTGTCTTCTGTCCATGGATGATATCCGGAGAAGGATTGAAGTTTACAGTTCCTCCCTCGCCGACAAATGCAATCTTGCCCCACTCGCGTGTGGCTCTGATAGCGGTCGCCCTTCCCTTGTCGTTAGCAGAACAGTCGAAAGCACGCTCAACACCCTTTCCTCCCGTTACGGAAAGAACTTCTTCAACATTCTTATCAGAAGGCTTGAAAACATAGTCTGCAAGTCCGAGTTTCTTAGCAAGTTCGATTCTCTCATCCTTTCCTTCGATTCCGATGAGTTTGTTGGCTCCCAGAGCCTTGCAGAGCATGAGACAGGCAAGACCTACAGGACCAAGTCCTACAACGAGAACAGCATCATCGCCGGATACTCCGACCTTCTCAATCGCCTCATACACTGTACCGAAGCCACATGCAACCTGGGCACCGTCAGCATAAGAAAGCTCATCTGGAAGAGCTACGAGATCCTTCTCATCGCAAAGGATGTACTCTGCCATTCCTCCATCCCTCTGCCAGCCATATGCGGCCCTCTTCTCGCTCTTGCAGCTGATCATGTACCCCATGCGGCAGTCATGGCAAACGCCACAGCCGGAAATATGGTAGACGATTACCCTGTCCCCATTTTTAAATCTCTTGAGTCCAGGTCCTTCTTTTACGATCTGACCGCAAGGCTCATGTCCTGCGATTACCCCCTGATAGCCCTCAGGACCTTTTCCCGTATGCTCATGATATATGCACCTGATATCGCTGCCACATATGGTCGTACATTTCGTCTTTACAAGAACCTGACCATATCCCGGCTCAGGGATATCAAATTCCTTAAGTTCAACAGTGCTGTTTCCTGGAAGAACAGCTCCCAACATCTTCTTGTCCATTTTTTCAACATCTCTTTTCTTAAATTACGGGCCCCAGAGCGAGGCCCTGAATTGTTTATTTTGTCTTATAGAAATCTGAGAGAACCTTGAATGCAAGCTTCTTGGTCTTTCTGTCAGAATCGATAAGACCCTTGCGGTTAAATCCCTGCTGATAGCGGTTATATCTTCTCTGAGCCCTGAAATCATAGAGTATCCATGGGGATACGCCATTGATAAACGGACAGGCTCCGATTTCCTTAACCTGCTTTTTATAAAGAGCCTCCTGGAATTCCTCGCTCCAGAGCATGTCACTGGTACCATGATTTCCAGCACGAGCTCCAGCGCCGACCTCTGTTATAATCACAGGCTTTGAAGGATTTGAATTCTTAAGGACCCTTCCCAGTTTCGAGAAATCAGGATTATACCATCCGTAGTACTCATTGATTCCTATGATATCGAGCTTCTCAGCAAGACGGTCGTCTATCTTCTCCCCGACCTCATCAACGAGACATGCCGCACCGACAGCCCTTGTAGGATCATTTCCCTTGGCATAGGAAGCGAGATTTGACATGAATGTAAAGCGCTCATCCGTATCAGGGTTCTCATTACCAACAGACCAGATGACGACACTCGCCCTGTTCTTATCCCTCTTCATGAGCTCACCAAGCTGATTCTCAGCATCCTGGTAGGTCTTCTCATTATTGAATGCGATCGACCAGTATACCGGAATCTCCTCCCAGAGCATCACACCCATCTCATCGGCAATCTTTGAAAAAAGTCTTGAGTGCGGGTAATGGGCAAGACGGATAAAGACGCCGTTAAGCTCTTCTTTAACGGTTCTGATCGTATCTCTTATGACGCTCTCATTGGTACTCTTTCCAAGATCTATGTGATCCTCATGAACGCAGATACCCTTCATGAACCTCTCTTTTCCGTTGAGAAGTATCCTGTTTCCCTCAACGCGGAACTCCCTGAAACCGATCCTGTCTGAGAGTCTGTCTCCATCGATGGATAGGGAAACATCATAAAGTTTCGGATTCTCAGGACTCCAGAGTTCCGGCTTTGCCTTTATTACGGCACTGCCTTTTCCACCTTTGAAAGAGACCTTCTCTTTTATTCCAAGCTCATCAATAGTGAACTCAGCCTCTCCGCTGTCTTTGCCGTCGACTGAGAAATCGAGAGCTATCTCAGAGTATGAAGAGCCAGGGGCAAGACGTACGAACCAGTCTGAAAGGAAAGCCGATGGTGTTCTTACAACCAGGACATCACGGTAGATGCCACCATAGTTGAACCAGTCGGTGTTCGTCATAGGAACCCTCTCATCCTCCCTCTTCGCATCAACTCCGATCAGGATGCGGTTAACGTCCTTTACCTTATCCGTAATCTCAACGGAGAAAGGTGTGGATGCACCATCATGCATGGCGATGCATTCCCCGTTTAAAAAGACATAAGCCCTGTAAGCGACTCCCTCGAAATGTAAAAAGAGCCTCTCACCTTTCTCATGCTTCTTATATTTGAAGGTCCTGAAATAAACACCCATGTTCTCATAGAGGAAAAGGTCCGGGCGTGCCATATTCCAGCAGGATGGGACGCAAATCTCATCCATCTCTTCAAAATCATAATCACACGGCTTCTCCCTGCCCTCCGCGTCATAACGTGATTCCTTGTACCAGGCACCACGGAGAAGATATTCGATTGGATCCGCGTAGAAATTCCACTTTCCATTCAGCGATTCGGTCGCTCTGCCGTCGATGGAGATCAGGCAGTCCCTGCCCACCCTCTTCGCCTCAAACTCCTTCCTGTAATCCGTGACATGGATTTCAGGATTAAAGTTACCGGGCTTTGTGCTCATAGTTTTCTATCCTCCATAAAATAAGGAAGGCATGGCGCCTTCCTAAGAAAATCAACCCTTGATACCCGCAGCGGAAACGCCCTGGATGAAGTACTTCTGTCCTATCAGGAAGATGATGAGAACAGGGATGATTGAAATCAAGGCTGCCGCCATCTGCGGACCGTAGTAGACGTACTGCTCGGTTGTGAAGTCAGTCATTCCGAGAGGAAGCGTCTTAAGCTCCGGCGTGATGATGTAAAGGAGAGGAGTATAGAAGTCGTTCCAGAAATAACGGAAGCTGAAGATCGCCTGCGTTATGAGAACCGGCTTCGTCATCGGAAGGATGATTCTTCCGAAGATCACCCACTCCCTTGCTCCATCTATTCGTGCCGCCTCGTTGTACGTCTCAGGAATCGAGAGCATGTACTGTCTGATAAGGAACGTACCAACAGCTGTGAACGCTCCCAGAAGCACGATTGCCGTATGAGTGTCAAAGAGTCCGAGGTTCCTTACGATGATAAACTGTGGAACGGTCACCGCCTGAGACGGGATCATCATGGACATGACATAGAGCATGAAGAGCGCATTGCGTCCCTTCCACTGAATCTTCGAGAAAACGTAAGCACCGGTTGAAGCTGTGACAAGCTGAACAATGGTAGTGATGAAGGTGACCTTCACCGAGTTCCACGTATACATCGGGAAGTTGTCAGCAAGCTGCTCGAAGTTCGAGAGTATCGGATTCTTCGGGAAGATGGTGAACGGGAATGCGAAAATCTCAGTCTCCATCTTGAAAGAAGAGCTCAGTACAACGATGAGAGGAAAGAGCATCACAATCGCAACGATGATCAGAAGGATATATTTCAATATGTTAAATACAAGCTGTTTTGTTCTATACGACGTCATACACCACCCACTTCTTCTGTCCTTCCTGCTGGATTACCGTAAGAGCGAGGATAATAACCATCAGTATTACGGCTTCTGCTGATGCATATCCATACCTTGACTGCGTGAACATCTTATAGATGTCGAATGCAAGAACGTTCGTCGATCCCGCAGGTCCGCCTCCGAACTGTCCGCCAGTCATTACGTAGACGTAGTCGAACATCTGGAAACCGCGGATGATAGCAATCGTGATACCATAGAAAAGTATCGGGGAGATTCCCGGAATCGTGACCGTCGTGAATTTCTTCCACCAGCCGGCTCCATCCATGTCCGCAGCCTCATAAAGCGAGGTGTTGACGTTCTGAAGGCTTCCGATGAAGAGAACCATGTAATATCCGAAATTCTGCCAGATGGAAACGATAATGATTACCGTCAGTGCCGTTTCCTGGCCAGCAAGGAACTGCGAAGGCTCTAGTCCCATACTAATGAGGAAAGCATTTATGATACCTCCGTTAGGAGCACCGGCTGCCTCACTTACAGGGCGGAACATCGTCATGAACGCGATACCGACAGCAACGGATGCGAGGATGTTCGGAAGATAGTATACGCCGCGGAAGAATCCACAACCTTTGAACTGATGCTGCAGGAGGATTGCGAATGCCAGACCTAAAACAATCTGGAAGACCACGGTGATTACCATGTATTTAGCCGTTATCCAGAGATACGACCAGAAGTTAGGATCCGAGAACGCGTTCACATAGTTCTCGACTCCGATAAATTTATAATTCGGGCCTCCCCTGTAGTTCGTGAAAGAAAGGAACACGGACCAGATCATAGGGGCAAGGACAAATACGACGAAACCTACGAAACTCGGTAGCAGGAATGAAAGAATCGTCACCCATTTTACCCAGTTGATAGGCTTCTTTCCCAGTTGGGCTGTTTTAATTGTTGCCATATCTTCTCCTTTTTTTATCAAGCAACTGCCTTTCAAGTTAAGGAAAATCAAATAAAAAAACGACACACCTCACGCTCTCGGCAGTGAGGCGTGTCGCATTACCTGTTGCGTCAGTTCGTCGCAACAATCTGTTCGAGGTTAGCCTGGAACTGTGCGTTGACCTGATCGTCTGGGATGTTACCAAGGAGGTAGCTCTCCTGGAATGTGTCGATCATGGACTCAGTTGCAGAGCCGTAAGGTCCAAAGTTAGGTGTAAAGTTGACCTTGTCCTCGAGGAAGTAGTTGAGAGATGAGCCATCGTCTGGGATGCTCTGAGAAAGAATTTCCCTTACCTCATCCGTTGCTACAGCTGGAAGAACTCCGAGTCCTGCTGCGATAGCTGCTGCTTCTGGGCCAGCCATCCAGGAGATGAACTCATAAGCTGCTTCCTTGTTCTTTGAGTAGGAAGTAACGTGGTTGTTCGTGGAAGCACCGAGCGTCGTGTACTCAGCCTGATCGCACGGGAGACGGCAGATACCATAATCGGAAGCTGTGAAGCCGTTGAGAAGTCCGTCCCTCTCACCTGTCGTCATCTGTCCTGGGAACCACTCGCCGATGATGAGCATGCCGAGGTTACCATTGTAGAAGAGGTTAGAATAGTGAGTTCCTGTTACCTTCATGTCTGTAAGTGGAACCATTGCTCCAGCACCCTCTAGCTCCTTCTTGATCTGGAGCATTCTGAGGAATCCGTCATCGAAATCGATGTTTCCATCAGCATCGATGATTGGCTTATGATTCTGTGCTTCGATGAACATTGTTCCGTTTGCCCAGATGTAGATACATGATCCGACTGTTCCGAGCTCAGGATTCGTGAGAGCCTTTGATACCTCTACGAATTTGTCCCATGTCCACTCGCCGTTCTCGATGTATTCACTTGGATAAGGAACGCCGCAAGCATCGAATACCTTCTTGTTGTAGTATACATAGTATGCACCACCGCGCCATGGGATACCGAGGATGTCACCGTTGTAGACCATCTGTGACTCATACGCCTTTACAGCACCGTCAGCAGGAGATCCTTCTATGATATAATCGTTAAGTGGCTCGATATATCCGTTGTTGTACTGTACGAACATGTCGGTCTGCCTCTTTTCCATGAAAGCATCCATCTCAACGCGTCCAGCAAGCAGTGTGTTGAGTCTTGCCTCATAGTTTGCGGAAGGCAGGATTTCAGCATCTACCTGGATGTCATCATGTGTCGCATTGAATGCATCGATAAGTGGCTTATGGGCAGCGTCTTCCCATGTATAGTATTTAATAGTTACAGGACCGTCAGAAGAAGAACTCTCACTTGATCCACCTGCAAATACTGCTACCGGCATCAAGGCAAGTAGCACAGCAAATAAAACAAAGATTTTTTTCATTGCGTCTCCTTTTCTAAGAGTAAGTCTTATTTTTAATCGTACCTAATATCTGGTAAAAAGCAAGAAAAATTTTCAAACTTTTTTAAAGCCTTTTAAAAATTGTTTAAATAATGGAAAGCATAACAGCAGAAAGAATTACGAAAATCACAATTGATAAATTGAATCTTTTTTACGTAATTTTTCTTCCAGATGACATGTTTTTAAAGCTTTTTTCAAAGTCTCTTTTGTTATATAAAACATCGGTTTAATCTTATTAAATTCATATATGGAAAGAAAAACTAAAATCGTGTTTCAAATTTCGAAGAGAGTCTGAAATCACATTAAAATCACTTTGCTATGAATATGTTCTGTAAAATTAACCGGACCTCACGATTAGGACGTGAAGCCCGGCAATGATAGATAAAAACAAAATCTACTCTTAAAATTGAAAAGACGCCTAGCCTCTATCTTGGCTGCCTAGCGACCCTATCGGGCAGCTCTGGAAGCTTCTGATTGATGCTTTTCTGATACCAGTAAGCGACAGAGGCCACATCATCAGCCCTCTCGAAAAGGTGATCCCCGTTATGACCTATCTGCTGAACCGTCACCTTTATCCTGTTCTTAAAGTATATCGGATCGACGATATGCCACCTGTAAAGTCCATGCATCGGAATGGCATCATATCCATATATCGATACGGTTCCGCTATGATGACAGTTATACGGATAGCCCATATAGGCTGTGGAGTACGTAGTCTCCTTCCTTGCCACATTACCGTACTCGTCCTTCTCATAGAAGCCCCATGCGCCACCTACATAATCCTCTACTCCGGTTCCGCAGATTGTAGGATACTTCTCGTCATCGTCGATGAACATCTTGATCTCGCCCTCTCCGTACCAGTAGCGCTCAAGAGCACTCCAGGCAAGGTATGTCCCTACATAGTAGCCCTCACCATCAACACCGTCGAGTATCACATGGTCCTCACGGATGCGGGCATACTTGGTCCTTCTCCACTGGGCATGGAAGTAGCCAATGTTTTCAGGCAGAGAATCAAGAAGAGCATAGTTCACTGTATAGAAGAAGGCATGGATAAGACCACCATGCTGGTTTTCCACCGTGATTTTAGCCTCTGTCTTGAACGGCATCTGGAAAAACGAGTTGAATCCACCATAAGGAGCCACGACTATTGGAAGAGAGTTGACCTGACACTTCGCAGAGAAGCCGCAGCAGAAGAAATCTCCGAGAGGAACCTCTACCGATGGGATTTCAGATCCATCCCAGTACATTCTCAGAACGAGATCGCGGAGGACAAACTCACCCTTGTCGCTACTGTCCTGCACGGTTATCCATATATGGTTAATGATTCCCATTCCGTGGATATCGGCAAGAACGGTCTCCACACCCGGCTCAAGATCAAGGAAGGCCTTGCCCTTCCTACCCGGTCCGAGCTCTCCTGAGGCCATGCCTCCCTTTCCCTTCTCTCCAGTAGGATTCTCAGCCGTTATAGATCTCGAATCCCTTTTCTCTATTACCGCTATATTCGATAGATTCTTGAATTCCATAAAACCCCCTTACTGTTTCACACTTCCACTCATCATATCAACAAGATACCTCTGTAGGAATATGAAAAGTGCGACAATTGGTACGGTTACTATAGCACTCATAGCCATGATTTCCGCCCACTGGATGAAGAACTCGCCCCTGAAACTCGTGAGTCCAAGAGGAAGGGTCCAGAGAGCTGCGCGCCTTATGAACGTAGAGGAGAAAAGGTAATCCCCCCAGCCTGTTACGAATGCTACAAGGGCGATGGCGGAAATTGAGGAGATGGAAAGAGGTATTATTATTCTGAAGAACACACCCCAGTGGGAGCAGCCGTCGATCTTTGCAGCCTCCTCCACCTCGATTCCTATCTTGTTGAAGAATCCGACGAAAAGCCATGCGCTTGTCGGAATGAAGACAGCCATGTAAGTGATCATGAGGACCCAGAGATTGTTCGTCATTCCAAACTTGGATATCGTCATATAATAAGGTATCAAAATGATGATCCATGGAATCGTCTGAGTCAGTGCGATCATGAATAGCAGGGACTTCCTTCCTGTGAACTTGAAGCGGGAGATGGCGTAACCAAGCATCGCAGAGAAAAAGATTGCAAGGAACGTCGCGATACCGCAGACCCATATGCTGTTGATGGACCATGTACCGAATCCGACACCGCTATATGAATAGTCGTAGAGTGCATTCCTGTAAGCCTCAAGAGTGACATTAGCCGGAATAATGCTCTGCGAGAGGGAGAAGATCTCCTGAGTCGAACGCAGAGAATAGGAAATCATGATTACGAACGGCGTGGCAACCACGATGCAGACAAGAATGACTGCAAGGTAGAATATAACACGGTTTATCCTTCTTTTTATTGTCATGCCTGCTCCTCCTTGTTAAGTCCGCGGAAATAGATGAGTGAGAATACGATACAGATCAGAAGAAGTATCACACCCTCTGCACTCGCAACGCCAACATGGTAATACCTGAAAGCATTGAGATAGATGTCGATACCCATTACGTTCGTAGCATTGTTCGGACCGCCACGGGTAATGAGGTAAATAAGTTCGAACTCCTTCACCGTCCAGAGAAACTGAAGGACCAGAAGGGTGTTCCAGATCGGTTTTATCTGCGGCCATGTGACACTTCTGAACTTCACGAAGGCATTGGCTCCATCGATGCTTGCCGCATCGTAATAATCCTGCGGTATTCCACTGAGGGCAGCAAGCAGCATGAGGGATATGAATGGGAAGTTCTTCCATATTCCTATTAATATGACAGCAACAAGGCTGCTTGTGGTGGATGAGAACACATCCAGTCCTGTAACGTGGAAAACCGCCTCAATGAACGCAGTGAGTATTCCATAGTTGGGATCAAGGGAAATCAGGAAGACGTTACAAGCGACTACCGTAGGCATAGCCCATGGAATCAGCATCAGCCCCCTGGCAACCGCCCTACCCTTGAACGGTCTGTTGAAAAGCAGTGCGACAAGAAGACCTATCAACATTTTTCCTGCTACACTGAAAAACGTATATATGAGTGTCGTACCCACCATCTGTGAGAAATGCGAAAGGGACATCACATCCTTGTAATTCTTCAGTCCCAGAAAGGGATGATCTGCAGATGGGGAAGTAAGCTGCCATTCCTGGAAAGACATGATGACGGTCTTGACAATGGGGAAAAATACCAGGACGGCAAGAATTATGACAGCAGGAAGTGCGAACTCGGCGATTATTATCCGCTGTCTCATCTTAGGAGAGATTGTTTTAGCCATTATTCCTCCTCTTTTTGAAATCGTGCCAGGATATGCTCCTGGCACATAAAACGCGATTCAGCCTTCTCAGTCGGCAAGAATCCTCTCCATCTCAGCCTGTCCCCAGTTAAGGGCATCCTCAACAGTGCGGGTGCCAAGAAGAGCATCGGAAATGGACTGCTGTACGATATGGTCAATCTCATTCCACTCGACGATATCCGGAACAATCCTCATCTCGAATTCCTGGCAGTTCTGTACGAACGCAGCCTCGTTTGGATTGCTTACTGCATAATCGTCATATACATTCTTATTCGTAGGAGCTGCTCTTCTCATTGCAAGCTTCTGTGCGAATTCAGAATGGAGGAATGCGATGAACTCGAATGCTTCATCTGGATGCTCACATTTTGAAGAGATCGCTACAGGGTTGCCCCAGCTTACGAGAACAGGTTCGTTATCCCCATCGGCAGGGAATGGTACAAAGCCGACCTCGTCTGCATAATTAGGTCCATCATCGCCTGGAAGTTTGCAAGAGTCCAGATTGCAGCCTGGCAGGTAGCAATTGAGCCGTTTGCGAACATGGCGTGGATATCACTTACAGTCCTGAGTCCGGTTGGAGCTGTAGCATCAAGCATCTCTTTGAGGAACTTGACGGCACGTACGTTCTCCTCGCTGTTGAAGATCAGGCGGTCAGCCGTGTATGGACCTTCCTCGTTAGGGAATATTCCGCCGCCAGCTGTCCAGAGCCAGTGCATATGCCACCATCTGGAAAGAGTCTCAACATATGTAGGATGTCCCCATCCATAGACATCAACGGTTCCATCTCCATTCGTATCCTTGGTAAGAGCCTTAGCCGCTGCAAGATAGCCTTCCCATGTTGAAAGCTCTGACGGATCGATTCCCGCTTCTTCCAGATATGCCTTGTTGTAAGCGGTCATAGGAGCTGTGAACATGATGTAAGGAAGAGCAACGATATGACCATTTTTCTTTACGGAATCGATAAGATAGATGTCCTCTTCAAGGCTTGTCCCATCTTCAAGCACATATCCTTTGATATAATCATCAAGAGGAATGAAAGCGCCTCCTTCCCTCTGGGCATAATAGCCTTCAAGGCCTGCTCCAGTATCGAGGGTTATTATATCGCCTTCAACACCGCTTGCGATATCAAGGGATAAGCGATCCCAATAAGCTTCTGAAGAGAATGCCGCAAGCTCGATATGGACATTCGGATGCGTCTCCTCGAAAGCTTCGATAATCGGTGTTAACTCATTCTCATGAGTCTCCGCATCGAACCACTGATACCAGACAAGAGTAATCTGGTCATCTTTTTCGGATGCGCCACCGGCAAAAACGAATGAAACGGAAAGAATCATCAAACAAATTGCCAATAATTTCTTCATAGGTTCCTCCTTTAGAACAATTTCAGTATAGGTATGGATTTTTTCAGCTGTAAAGCAAAATATTATGTTATAAGAATATGAATTTCTTTATTTCATTACAGTTATCATAATAAATAACCCATA
This sequence comes from uncultured Spirochaetaceae bacterium, assembly GCA_944389025.1. GTDB lineage: Bacteria > Spirochaetota > Spirochaetia > Sphaerochaetales > Sphaerochaetaceae > Ornithospirochaeta. Next base: position 93,376 of record CALXKU010000007.1, on the reverse strand, counting down.
TATCACAATATTTAATTGACAGATGATATTTCATATCATAATAATTATATATGCCGAAGAAAGTATATGATGAATTCATACGTGCCCTGAGTCGGGATGTTATAACAAACTACTCAAGCGGGGACAAGTATCTGAGCGTGAGAGGGGTAAGCGAGAAATTCTCCGTATCTCTTCAGACTGCACAGAAAGGCATCAGCGAACTGAGGGACAGCGGACTGTTAAGATGCAAACCGAACTCAGGCATTACGGTGACCTCTCAAAGCTACAACATGAAGAAAATGGAAGGAAAAACCATCTTTGTGATATCAAACATGCAGGATGGCCATTTCTTCTCATCCTTTTTCGATGGAGTTCGCGATTATGCTACAACATTTGGAATCAAAACGGAATTCAAGCTCAATACAATAAAGAACACGAGTTCGCTGGAATTCGGAGAATACCTCACCGAACTCAAGGCGGACGGACTGGTGATGCTGTCTTTCCCGAACTCTGAGCTTCCTTTCTACCATGCGATGAGAGAAGGTGTGGATATAGTCTCGGATATAATACTTGACAATCTGCCAACCCTCCCCGCAGTTCAGACAAACAATTACATGCACTCCTTCGATGCCGGGATGGAGCTCGTCAGAAAAGGATGCACGGAGTTCTATGTCTTCGGTTATTACAGAAAGCAGAACAAACGCTTCCTAGGTTTTGCAGATGCCGTGAAGACGGTTGGACTCAAGGCAAAATACGTGGAGATTACTTCGATATCGGGAATAACGGAGACAGCGGAGATTCTCAGAAACTGTTCGGAAGACACAGGGCTCTTCATAGGAGACTACTCATCGGCGTACGTGATCGACTCGCTGTGCATGAGACAGAACTTCAAACCGAAAAACATCCTCATTTATGACACGGACACGGAATATTTCAAAGCAAGCTACCTTCCCCCGATAAAAGCCGTCGGCCCCTCATTCAAGGTACTTGGAGAGAGGCTCTGCAAAGTCCTTGTATATAAATGGCAGAACGGAACATACCCGGAACCGCTTCAAGTGAAGATATAGTTCTCCCCTCTCAAAGAAGGCAGGAACTCCCCTTGTCGAGATAGAGGCGGGCATTGCCATGCACTCTCAGAATGGATGCGGGGCATTCATCAGAGATACTCCCTTCCAAAGTTCTTTTTATGGCATCAGCCTTTCTCCTGTTAGGGACGGAGCAGAAAAGGGCACCAGCCTCCCTGAATACTGGTATTGTCACAGTCAAAGCCATGAGAGGAACATCGTCTATTTTAAAAAAACACCCGTCATTGACCTGTTGCTGTCTTGAGCGCTCACTGAGCCTTATTATTTTCACATATTTATCATCATTGAAATCCGCATCCGGAGGATCATTGAAGGCGATATGTCCGTTCTCTCCGATTCCAAGAACGATCAGATCCATTTTCCTCTCTCTTAAAAGCTTCTCATACCTGAGGCGCTCAGCCTCGATATCGCCGGCATCCCCTCTGATAAGATTGACCGCTCTCAGCCTTACTTTGCCAAAAATGGTCCTAGTAAGATAATTTCTAAAAGATTGCGGCTCATCTGGAGAGATTCCGACATACTCATCCATGTGAAAAGCAACAATCCTATCCCACGGCAAATCATAGGAAAGAAGTGCTTTCAGTGTCGAATCCTGAGAAGGAGCGGCTGCAAACATCATTCTTATCTCTTCCTGTCTCTCTGACAAACGCATTATTTCCTGTGCGATATCAGAGGCGGCCTTCTGCCCCATCTCGATCTCGTTTTCAGCAATATGAACAAGAAGATTATCCTTTGTGAATTGAGTCATATTCAAACCTCCATTTCCAACCTCTTTCCATTGATAAAAACATCAATAACATTCATTTCCTTATCCAAAATGACAAGATCCGCTTTCTTGCCAACACAAATGGACCCGATTTCATTTCCCATTCCGATAAGATTTGCAGGTTGAAGCGACAAAATTCGTGACATTTCAGGTAAAGAAAGACCAACAATATTAATCAACGTCCTAGCAAGTACATCGCCTGTTGCTATACTTCCTGCGAAACAGCTTTTGTCCATCACCTTTGCGACTCCGTCCTCAATAATACAAGCTATTCCATCAGACCTTGGCCCTATAACCGATAAACCATCAGGCATACCAGCACCTCTCATACTATCAGAACAGGCAGTAATCCTATTATGGTTCTTGCATTTAAAAATCAGATGCAAAAGGTTCTCTGGAAGATGTTTTCCATCCGCAATGATTTCCACATACAAATCATCCATTAGATAACCACACTCAATGACACCTAGAATTCGAAACCCCTCCTTTCTGGAAATCGACGACATGGCACTGTAAAAATGCGTAAGCATCATCAGCCCATTATCATATGCTTTGGAAATATCATCATATGTTGCAGATGTGTGTGCCGCAGATATGAGTACTCCACGAGAAGATAACTCCCTAATCATATCCTGCGCCCCATCAATTTCTGGAGCAAGAGAATACCTTTTCATGAGACCATCACATTTATCGTATATTTCCATGTATCGCTTTCTCGTTGGAAGCTCTATATAGTTTTTATTCAGCGCACCAACTTGGAAAGGAGAAATAAAAGGCCCCTCAAAATGTATGCCAGGCATTTTCGAAATGATTCTGCCATCTTCGTCTTTCCCATCAAGGATTCCTTCATCTCGAAGTCTTTTCATGTTTTCTATGAAGAGATCAAGGTTTTCTCTTTTACATATGACTGTAGTGGGAAGGATTGTTGTCGAGCCATGTCTGGCATGAGCACTTGCCGCTGTGATTATATCGGAAGTAGAGCCATCCATAAAGTCTGCACCCCCGCATCCGTGGGTATGAAGATCAATAAATCCTGGACAGACATATGCACCCTGCGCATCATAAATATCTTCTCCCTTATTTAAGGAAACCGTAGCTCCGATTTCAGTAATCCTATCATTACTAATACGTAAACAGGACTTCTGCCACACCTCATTTTCCAAAACGATGTCAGCATTCTTTATAACCATCTTCTGAATCTCCTCCCTGGTTTTCTTTAAAGTACGCTGAAATGAAATTGAACATTCCTTCCAACCCTGACATTCCAAACATTCCCACTGCTTTTATTTTCTGCCGATGTCCCTGTTCAATGTTTTCTTCGAGTAAAGCTTTTGCTTTATCTAAATCGCAAGACTCTATGAAATCTACGATCTGGAAATACTCTTTTGCTGCATCATCATTGGGCGATGCAAGGGAAAAGACTGTTAAAATCCTCATTTGCAAAGATAGCCTTCTATAGCTTCTCTCCAAGCTTTTATTGTTAGAAAGGCTGGACAGTTTTTCATGGAATGCTATGTCCTTATCCAGTGCAGGGATGTATTTCTTTTCCTTAAGGAACTCCTCTTCCTCCATAACAATGCTTCGAAGCTCATTTATTGTCTCAGCTGATATTCCTTTCTTCATCGCTAAAGAAAGAATCCCTACCTCAAGACACAGCCTGGCTTCATAGAGGCTATCAATGCTTTCCTTTGTAATCTTTATGACCCTGAAGCCGTTTCCCTGCTGCTCTACAATTCCATCACGGACCAGCATCATTATCGCAGAGCGTATCGGCGTCCGGCTTATCCCAAATTTCCTGCTTAAAGCAAAATCAGAGACCACGGCACCTGGTGGTAATTGATAGCTGAAAATCATTCTGGAAATCAAATCATAGGATCTTTGAACTTGACTCACACTTTCGCTCATTCTCATCCCCCTTGGTCAGATAGTTATAATTTTACTACCTTTCCTGTCCTTGCACTCTCATAAGCAGCACAAATAATTTCAACAGATTTACTTGCACTTTCGCCTGAAATATCGGGAAGTCGACCATTTTCAAGCGAATCGACAAAAGCTTCGAACAGGCGCTGATGAGCAATATAACTGATTGCGGAGGGATCGGCTGCTCCACCACCCGTTTCCGTAGAATTACGGAATCTTTTTCTGATCAGCTCATCTCCTTCTTTCTCTTTCTTGAATTTCCACTCTATAATGCTCTCTTCCTCAATAATCGCACTGCCTTCCGTTCCGAGAATCTCTATTCTCTTAAGAAAGCCAGGATAAGCACAGGTTGTTCCCTCTATCGTTCCAATTGCCCCAGAGCCAAAACGCAAAATCACTGCTGCGTTATCCTCAACCTCAATCCTCTCATGTCCTTGCGTCGAATAGAAAGCACTTACTTCTTTAACCGGCCCCATGAACCACTGTAGTAGGTCAATTGCATGAATACCCTGATTCATAAGACAGCCACCTCCATCCATGCTCCAGGTTCCACGCCAAGCTCCACTATCGTAATATTCCTGACTCCTGTACCATTTTATCTGAGCATCAGCAAAAGTAATACGACCAAACCGTCCTTCGTTAATAGCCTCTTTTACTAGCTTCGCAGCTTCATGATATCTCGAAGGGAAAATACCTGATAGCAGAACATGATTCTTATTGCATTCGGATATTATCTCTCTGCATCGTTCCGGTGTGATTTCAAGGGGTTTCTCAACTATTACATGTTTCCCTTTCCTTGCAGCTGCAACAGCCCCCTCCAAGTGAAGGCCACTAGGAGTAGCAATTGTACATATTTCAATGTCCGGATTGCTCAAAAACTCATCAAGAGAAGAATATCCTAAGCAGTTATGTTTTTTTGAGAAATGTTCCACTTTTTCTTTCACGGGATCAAACCCTGCAACAACATAAGCATTGACCATATGTTCAATTGCAGAGGCATGAAATTCCGCAATCATACCTAATCCTATAATTCCAAAGCCTTTAGCCTTCATTCTTTTCCTCCTTCTCCCTTATGGAAAACACTCCTTTAAGTTGGGTTAGATATTCTTCCAACACAACCTCTGAAGCAGGTAATTCCGTCTCAAGAGAAACGGAACCCTCATAGCCTAAAGTTGCAAGTATGCTTAAAGCTTCATGAACATATGATTCTTCCTTGCCTGGCAAACATCGATCCATGCCAGCAACATGCACATGCGAGATATATTTGAAACATGTTTCAATATCTGATAAATCCTCTCGATTGCAAAGCATATGATATATATCAATCATTAGGGAAAAATTAGAATCATTTATTCTTTCTACAAGTTCCTTTCCCTCTATAATCGATACAATCAGATTACAGGATTGCCTCTCGAAAGGTTCGATGCATATATGCATCGAATATTCTTTAACCGCAGGTAGAATTTCGGATGAAATGACATTTGAAAACTGATCAAAAGCTTCTTCTCGTGTCATTTCAGCGGGAAAGTTTCGGGAAGGGCCACTGCCTAAAATTAACTTTTTTATCCCAAGTCGAGCACATCGCGGTAAAACAACCCCAAGATATTCCCGTAATTGAGGAACATTCAGGCTTTGACCCACGAGTTTGATCGAAGGAGGGAAAAAATTACACGCAATAGGACTCTCTAGGTCATTTGCTTCTAAATAGTCACACAAAGATGTGATTTCAGAATCATTCATAGCATGAAAATTCATCAGTGGAAACTCAACATAATCAAATCCAGTCCTATGAATCATAGGAAGCAGGTCTCTTCCTAACCTGAAATGAGGCTTTGTTGAGAATCCTGTACAGTATCCGTATCTCATTTTCTCACCTGAATGGAATTTCCTCTTCTCGTAGTATTCTCCGTACAGATTCAACTGCACACATGTATTGCTCAGGGGATGTTTCCCCTCCAAACTGCCCAGCAACGGACAAATGCGGTTCCATAGAAATGAACATGTCCCTGTCACGCAACCTGTTGAATATTTCTGCTATTCCAGATACCCCCTCTCCTGGTATGCTCATTGTCAGATCATGACCTGAATAGTCTTTCACATGCATATAAGAGATATAGGGATGCATGGTTTCTTCCGAAATCAAAGCATTCTCTCCAGATACCGAATAGTTTGCAGGATCAAAAACAAGGCCAAAATATTCCGTTTTCAATTCCCTCGCTATTTCTGCAGATTGCGCACTGTGCTCTCCATACACATTTGCTTCATTCTCATGAAGCAACACTATATTCCTTTGTCTCGCATAATCTGCCATCTCCCTCAGCCTGCATAAGACGGATTCCTTGAAATCAAGTATGTTACCCGTCCTACTATAAAAGGAGAAAACCCTCACTCTGTCAGTATTAAGGTATACCGCGATATCACAAGCCCTCTGGAGCCTTTTCATCTCAAATTCAAAGGAATCTTCTATGTATGTCTTTCCTATTGGAGAGCCGATGCATGATACTCTCACGCCAGCAGCAGAAGAAATATTCTTTATTTCTTCCAGCTGCTTATCTGTAAGGTCCATAACATTCACACCCCAGGCAGAACGCAATTCTAACCAATCTATTTGCATTTCACGCCATAATTTCATCTGTTTTTCGAAATCAGAACAAAGCTCATCAGCAAAACCAGTTATCGTAAACATAGAAACCCCTTTATTTTTCAATCTATGCCTTCTTTTTCGCCTTTCTGTTTTCTTTCCATCTCTTATAAAATGGAAGCTGAATCAGAATCATATAAGCAATCAGAAGCATGAAGAATATGGAAATCGGTCTTGTAAAGAAAATCGATACATCTCCATGTGTAAGCAGCAGTGCCCTTCTCAGGTTCTCATCCGCCATGTTTCCAAGAATAATTCCAAGGAGGAATGGTGCGCCCGGTATATGAAGGTAACTCATGATTATTCCAAGAAGCCCGAAAACAAACATAATCTTTATATCGAAAAGACGATTGCTTGTTACGAATGAACCGATGACGCAACAGATGAAAACAATAGGCATCAATGTCTTGGCATCCACAGAAAGAACCTTTACCGAGAACTTCGCAATCAACATGGCAAGCAACCACATGCAGATTGAAGAAAGCACCATAAAAACAACGATGTAATACAAGAACTCAGGTGTCTCATTCATCAATAACGGTCCAGGTCGATAACCGTGCATCCAGAATGCAGCCAGAAGAACAGCCGCAGACGTACTTCCCGGGATAGCAAGGGAAAGAACTGGAATTATCGCTCCTCCAATTGCACTGTTATTTCCTGTCTCAGCTGCGATGACTCCATCTATACAGCCTTTTCCAAATTCTTCTGGATGTTTTGAAGCTTTCTTTTCTGACCAATAGCTAATCCAGCCTCCTGTATCCTCGCCTACTCCTGGAATCGCCCCCATTATCATTCCCAATATTCCAGATCTGAGAATGTTAAGCCAGTTTCTCCTTAAATCTCTAAGCCCCTCGCGAATACTGTATTTTGTATTTTTCTGCATCTTAGCTTTTTGGGCTCCAAAAGCTTTTATCACCTCAGGGAAACCAAAAAGACCAATCATTACAGGAAGCAAAGTGATTCCTGCTGAAAGGTTAATGTTACCAAAGGTAAAACGTCTGTAAGAATAAATCGTATCCATGCCGACCTGAGACATAAGCAACCCGATAAAACCACTTAACCAACCTTTCAGAGGATCTCCGTTACTGGTAATGTTTCCACAGATAACGACACCAAATACCGCAAGCAGGAACATCTCGTGCGACATGAACTTAAGAGCGAATACAGTAAGAATCGGTGTGAAGAAAGCCACACAGACTATGCTTATTATAGTTCCAAAAAATGAAGCCCCGGTTGCACAGAATATCGCATGTCCGGCTCTTCCCTTCAAAGCAAGAGGATAACCATCCATAGCGGTAGCTGCAGAAGCAGGAGTCCCTGGGATATTCAAAAGAATCGCACTCTGGTTTCCGCCGGAAATTGCTCCGATGTAAATTGCTAGAAGAGAAAGAATGGCCAACGAACCATCAAAGTGGTAAGTAAGTCCTGTAAGCAAGGCAACAGCCATTGTAGAAGTAAGACCGGGAAGCATGCCGAAAATCAAACCAACGAATGTCGAAAGGACCATGCATAGCAACCCTTGAGGAGATAATGCAATAGCAAAAGCTTCCCCAACAAAACTCAAATAAGTACCAATCATCCTATAAGCCTCCTTTTATGGCAGAGGAACACGGAAAATAACTTCGAAAACGATTATGATAGCAGCGGTTCCACAGGCAGAAATAAGCAAGAATTTTGCAATATTTTTAATCGACATCGGCTTAGACCAGTTCATAAATAACAGCAAAGCTGACAAAGTTATGAAGGTTCCAATCCAGAAAGGGGTATTTCCAAGGAACAGATATATGTAGATACCCATGATAATCAATCCAATTATCGCCTTATGTACATACTTGCTTTTTACAAGTTCAACGGCGAAATTCTTGACATCGGAAAGACACTCTTTCAGTGGATGCTCTTTTAACGTCCTTATCAGATAACTTATAGAGATAATAAAAAGAGCGATACCTATTATCATTGGCATGAGGCCAGAAGAGTAATAGAATTCCTCAACATAATCTTCCTTCCAGAATGTGATAGCTTTGAACATTACATATATGGAAAGAACCCAGCATACAGCTCCAGCAAGGAATTCTGCACCACACCTTGCATCAGGTCTCGTATTTTTTTCTTCACTCATTCTTAGCTCCTAACTATAGTGGGAGGCAAATGCCTCCCAACCTGAAACTAACGCTGATAACCTAAATCTGCAGGAGAGTGTTTTGCTTCTCCCAAATCATAAAGAACGTATCCAACCTTTGAAGCATCTGCATCTTTCAACGCATTGGATTCCTCTATCGTCATACCTCCAAGATTAACCATGCCCTTGGTTTCCGCAAACTCAACAGCAGCATCCGACTTGCATGCTTTTATAAAAGCATCCTCAAGGATCGCTTTTGTTGAATCTGGGACATCTGACGGGAACATAAGGCCGAAAGCATCCCCGATTGGAAGAGATGACTGAAGAGCTGGAATGAATTTACCAATTGAAGGAATTGCATAATCAACACCTTCAAGTACGAGGTCCTCTTCTGTCATTGCACAGAGAGCAACAAGATCACCAGACCTGAGATAATCAATCATTTCATTTGATAGCTGGGATGTAAAATCAACTTCTCCTGCCAACAGTGCTTTAATTGCATCAGCTCCACCAGAATATGGGGTATTCAAACCCTTGCCCATCGTCGCATCAGTTGCAGAAAGAACCATGACGGCGTTATACCCAGAAGAGCCTATTCCAGCTATAGAATTTTTCAATGTCTCTGGAGGATTATTTTCCAATGCCTCATAAAGATCCTCAAATGTCTTATATGGACTATTCTTGCTGACTGCGATTATACATGGAACATAGTATGCCGCCATATAATCCCAGTCTTTAGGAGACCATTCCGCAAGACCCATTACATAATGCGTATGAGGAGTAGCATTAGCAATCAGAGTATACCCATCATGCTTCTGTAAAAGGCAATCATTCATTCCCACGGTTCCTGTTGCGCCCGGAGTATTAACAACGCTTATGTTGACTCCCAATGTCTTTGCCATATCATCTGTAATAATCCTTCCAACGAGATCTGAAGATCCTCCAGCACCCCAAGGAACAATAAGAGTTATATCCTTTGAAGGAAATACATCTTCTTTCGCGCCATTAGCAAAAACAGAAGCAAAAATACATAAACAAACTAACAACAACGACAATCCTTTTTTCATATTTTTTTCTCCTTTCATATCTTATATTGTTTCATTGAAATTTCAATGCTGTCAATAAAAATCTATTCAAATAAATACTTGTATAATAAAGAAATGTAAAAATTTTCTTGAGATAAAATTGTATACATAACTGTATACATACATTTTATGAATACATATATTGTCTACATATATTCAAACCTTCTGTTCCAATGATTCATTGAAACGATTCAAATCAAAGAATGTCATAAAGAAATACACGCAAGCCACCAAGGTGTAAATTTTAACGATATCGATAGCGATTCTGACTAAAGAAAAACAAAAGCCTGTGGGTATATAGAGGGTAAAAACTCCCAAAAAGATATTCAACCGGACCACTGGCAATAAGTTAAGAATTTTATCGTCTCTTTTAGTCTGAATAATCCCCTCGTCCGAAACTAAAACAATGGGTATTGTTTTCTGCTTTCAAATCTGTCTTCATTATTCCCATCTTATGTTTTATCTTAAACTTTATCGATTGCCGTTACCGCATTGCCGACTGTGATTGCTTGGTAGCATACGAGAAAGACGCTATGAAAAGAATCAATTATGAAGATGATTCTTTCCGTTACACAGAAAAACAGAAGAACATTTGGATGCTTCATCTTCAGAGCGTAAAGCATGACAGCTCTGCACTGGTGTTCTCATATTCAATCTCTGTCACATTGCCATTCCATGGAACAAGTACGAAGCTGTATGGGGCCATCCTGTGGTCCGTAAGCGATGGGGAAGTCCCGGGAATGCAATCATCTATCAGCTTTCTGATATTGATTCCTGTATAATCAGGATCGCCGGGGGATGCACTGAATGCAGGAATCTCATACCTCGGGTCTGTCGTAAGGCCACGCCCTGTCATCATAAGCATTATGCAGAAATCCCTGTAGAGTGTGTTGAAATCAACTCCTGTAGCATCTTCGATTATCTGATAACCATCATTGGCATAAGAATCATATATGCCCTTTATGACCTTATCGCCGAAGCGCAAGCGAAGGTACTGGATGAAAAGCAGAGACTGGCCGTAATCTACAGACTCGTTATTGAATTCGATAAGCGATTTCTCGCCACTTGCCGCAAGCCCGGAGGCGGAGAATTCCCAGGCCCTTTCCTTGGCATAATCATCGCCTGAGAGGTATTCTGTAAGCATTGATAGCCCTTCGTTTATCCATGCTGGCATTGCGTAGTCTTTTTGCTTGTATACGTCATTGCTGAAGTTCATCAGGTGCTGTAGCTCATGGATTCCGCCGAGCTTTATTAATTCGAATGAATCTGTCAGGAGGTAGTCCTGATTAAGATATATGATGTCCCCATTATTAGAATATATATCTTCATATAAATCACTGGAATTGAAATAACCTCCGAATGTATCGCCTATCGGGACAAACGCGATGATGAGCTTGCCGTTGCCATCGAGATCAAACGGCTCGCAGAACAGGGAAACCATCCAGTCGTATTTATCCTCGAAGAAATCCGAAATCTCTTTCATCTTCTCAAGCTCTGCGGAAGTCGTAGAAGGATCTGCCATGACATACGCAAAATCCGTTATCATCACGCACTTAAGGTCCTTCTTATTCGGCTTAAGCTCATTGCCAGACATATAGATGACATCTTCCCAGATCTCTCCCTCCTCGAAGACATTCCATGCCAAGTTCTCCCCGGCGCGTGTCTTTCTTTGCAGTTGCACATCAGATGGGCTCGCCGGGCAGCTGAAGATGCGATCAAGAAGGAGCATTCCGTCATAAGCCTGACTGTGAGGAGTTTTCCGATCCCTTATTGGAATGCTGTTGCCATCAAGGCTGAAATAACCATAATCAGCTTCCTCAAAGCTAGCCCAGCCTCCTTCTGTTTCTCCTAGGCCATAATCGCTGGGCGTTTCCGGAACCGAGAATACAATAGAGTACTCAGCTGGCTTAAAGAGGCTGTTCATTCCATCATGCATTTCGGTAAGCTGCAATGGCAGCAATCCGCTTCCGCCTTCTGTCCCATGATGAGGCATGCTGCAGGAGAAAAAAAGAGACATCACCAGTACAGAGAAGATCATCCTTGCTTTGTTCATACTTCGATTATCTGAAACATCCTTTCTTGAATCAATGGATTAACTCTCCCAATATGGAATATGATCCGTCCTTCATGACTGGCTTCACACCAGATCAGGCCAAGCGCATACAGTACACACCCGATCATACCTACTTCATCCCAGGGGAAGCAGGGAAGACAGCGCCTGAGCAACGCTCCATTGGATTTGTCGCTCGTTTCGGCAAGCCAGTGCATTAGTACGAAAGTATAAGCTCTGTCTCTTTCGTAGCTTCTCTTATCTTGAGAAACAAAAAAGGCCATCCAACAGGACAGCCTTTCAATACTATCGGAACAGTGCTTAGCGCTGTACTCTTCCGCTTCCATCACCCTTTGCAAGAGCCTCAACCTCGCTCTTTCTTGTAAGGTTAAAATCTCCGCTGATTGAGTGCTTGAGGCAGGATGCAGCAACTGCGTAGTTGATTGCGAACTCCTCATCCTCATAGTGGCTGAGACCGTAGATGATTCCAGCTGCGAAGCTGTCTCCACCACCTACGCGGTCAACGATGTTGTGAATCTCATAGTGCTTGGAGAGGTAGAATCCCTTTGTTCCGGAAAGTGCTGCTGACCAGCCGTTGTGGTCTGCGCTCTTGCTTTCGCGAAGAGTTACAGCAACATACTTAACGTTCGGGAACTGCTTCTTAACCTCAGCGCAGAGATCCTCGTAAACCTTTGTATTCAGCTCGCCCTTGGTAACATCGCTGTCAGCCTCGATTCCGAGACACATCTGGATATCTTCCTCGTTAGCGATGATGACATCTGCATACTTTGCAAGCTCTCTCATCACCTCTGGTGCCTTCTTTCCATAGTTCCAGAGCTTCTTGCGGTAGTTAAGATCGATAGAGACAGTAGCTCCCGCCTTCTTAGCAGCCTTCATAGCCTCAAGAGCGCAGTCAGCAGCACCCTGGCTGATAGCCGGTGTGATACCCGTCGTGTGGAACCATGTGGCACCCTTCATGATCTCTTCGAAATTGAAATCTGATGGCTTTGCCTCTGCGATTGCGGAATTTGCTCTGTCGTATACAACAAGGCTTGGTCTCTGGTTGGCACCTGTCTCAAGGAAATAGATACCGAGTCTTGATCCCTTGACCTTGTTGATGTGCTCTGTATGAACACCATATTTCATGAGTTCCCTCTCAGCCGCCTCACCTACTGCGTTGTCAGGGAGTGCAGAAACGAACTCAGCGTTCTCACCGAAAATAGAGAGAGAAACAGCTACGTTAGCCTCTCCACCACCGAATGTCGCCTCAAGCTCTGGCTTCTGGAACAGTCTTTCTCTTTCATTGCTTCTGAGACGAAGCATAATCTCACCAAATGTTACGTACTTGTTTGCCATGGAAACATTTCCTCCTATTGAATTATAATCCATTCTAAGTGGTGAATGCACATTAGTCAAGAATTTTCGAAACAATGTTTCATTTTTTGAAAAATAACTATTCCATTCTCACAAAACCCGTGATATACTTCATTACAGCATACGGAGATAATCCGGATAAAAACTAAGGAGTATGAAATGACAAAGGAAGAACTTTTCAAGACGTTCCATGATATCGGACTCGTTCCAGTAGTGAAGATTGATGATGCCTCAAAGGCTGAGAAGCTTGCAAAAGCAATGATTGATGGCGGAATTCCATGCGCAGAGGTAACTTTCAGAACTGATGCAGCAGAAGAGGCTATCAAGAAGATGAGTGCAGCATACCCAGAGATGCTTATCGGTGCAGGTACAGTCATCAATGCAAAGCTTGCGGAGAAGGCTGTCAACGCTGGAGCTAAATTCATTGTAAGCCCGGGCTTCAACCCAGAGACCGTTGAGTGGTGTATCGCACACGACGTTCCTGTTGTTCCAGGAGTTGCAACACCTAGCGAAATCGAGAGGGGACTCAGCTACGGCCTTAACGTCCTCAAGTTCTTCCCATCAGAGGCATCCGGCGGAGTTGCGATGCTCAAAGACCTCTCAGGTCCTTTCAGCCAGGTCAAGTTCATGACAACAGGAGGTATCAACATAAATAACCTTCCAGATTATGCAAAAGCTCAGAACGTACTCGCAATCGGAGGAAGCTGGATGGTAAAGGCAGACCTCATCGCAAACGACCAGTGGGATGAGATCACAAGACTCTGCAAAGAAGCTGTAATCAAGCTCCAGGGAATCCAGCTTGTTCATGTCGGAATCAACACGCCAAGCGAAAAGGACGCTTTCTCAGTCGCAGAAGGTTTCGCAAAGCTTGGCTATGAGACACTTCCTGGCAACTCATCGGTATTCATGGGCAAGGATATCGAAATCATGAAGAGCATGTACCTTGGAAAGAACGGACACCTCGCATTCAAGTGCTATGATGTGGACAGAACCGTATACTTCCTCAAGCAGAAGGGCTTCACAGTCAACGAAAGCACAGTTAAGTACGATGCCAAGGGTGCTATGAAAGTAGCATACTTCAATGAGGAGATTGGTGGATTCGCATTCCATCTTGTAAAGTAAAAATACTAAACTGAGATATTGGGGGAGCGCTGAACTCCCCCATTTTTTAAACCAATTAAAGCAGCGCACCCTGCTCAAACGAGACCGGATGCCTGTTATCAGAGAGAGTATGGCTCATGTACGCGGTATCAAGCTCCAGATCTTTCGCCATTTTCAAAAGCAGGCTCTCACCGATCATGTTCTGCTCCGAGAAGAGATAGCAAAGGGCCTTTTCTGCGATATGGCTCGGCCTTATCGCATTGGTATATATCTCACCATCAGGATCCTCAGCGTAGCGTAGCATCAGGTTGCGATAGAGCTCACTGTGCTCCTTATCCTCGTGAAGCGCCCTTATTTCCTTATAAAGGGGTTCTATATTCCCCTTTCCTGCCTCCTCGCCCAAAGGTTTCAGAGTAAAGAAAGTGTATTCCTTAGCAGGAAGGAAATGATGGCGGTCGCAGCGTGAGGCGTAATTCGGCTCCAGAGAGCCGTCCTTCATCCTATCCCCACCGACAACGATAAGGGGATCGAAATAAAGTGCAGGACACTCCCTTCCATCAACCTGGTAATACCTGTATGTGTAGAACGCAGAATCCATGCAGTCTGGATGCTCACAGTACGCCGTAAGAGGAATCACGTCGGTTGCGATATCCAACATGAGGCGCGCTGTGGAATTGAATATATCCCTTCTGAAATTGAGAATGAGAGTCGGGAATATGAACATGCACCCTTTTTCAAGGGAGTAGTTCCGTACGACATAGGCAAGCCTCTCATCAAAAAATGAAGCCTCATCTATGATGTATGTTCCAACCTCCGGGTTATCCTTAAGGACCTCTTCAAGCCCGAATGAGTCCCTTATTTTCGCTATATTCTCCCCACAGCGTACATATCCTCCCCTGTAACAGAGCGCATCATCAGGGTAGTCTGAGAAACGAGAGGAATCGATTTCATTGCGTATGAAGAACACATTGCGCCTGTCCAGATTTCCCGTACTTGTCAGCATTCTTACCTTTCCGCTCTTCTTCTGTGCGATTGCCGCATCACGCCACACACGTGCGGCGAACTCGGTCTTTCCAGACCCCATAGGCCCAATTAGAAGAACCCTGCGTCCGGGGGAGAGGAAATCGAAATGGGTGAACGTGTCATGCACTGTAATTGTAGGGAACCCGAGGCTTTTGAGAAAATCCTCGCCTTCCGGCTTCTTCTCAATACGAGGCATTGCTCTTTTCCCCGTTTATGATTGCCATTCCGCTGCTGCAACCAAGCCTCTCAGCCCCAGCTGCTATCATCTCCATCGCACTCTCATAATCCCTGATTCCACCGGATGCTTTGACTTTCATGGTATCAGGTATGCTCTTTCTCATAAGCGCGACATCTTCCTTCTTAGCCCCCCACTTCGAGAAACCGGTACTGGTCTTTACGAAATCGGCTCCAGCTTTGCTTGAAAGCTCACATGCCTTCACCTTCTCCTCATCAGTTAGGAGACAGGTTTCAATGATCACTTTCAGAACTTTTCCTTTTGATGCTTCCCTGACCGCTTTGATATCGGCAAGGCACTCATCATACATCCCGCTTTTCAGCCATCCGATATTGATTACCATATCAACCTCGTCAGCTCCATCCCTGATTGCAATCTCTGTCTCAGCGGCCTTTGCTGCACTTGATGCTGCCCCTAGAGGAAATCCGATAACGGTACAGACATTCACTCCACTGTTTTCAAGCAGTTTTTTTGCTAATGACACCCAGCAGCTGTTTACGCATACGGATGCGAATCCCGCCTCCGAAGCCTCCCTGCAGAGCTTCTCTATCTTGTCCTTTGTCGCATCTGCGGCAAGCTGCGTGTGATCGATGTATTTTGCTAGATCCATGAAAATCCTCCGTCCTACTATAATAGCCTAAGATTAACAGGCCTGACAACAAAAGAGAAATCAGTAACTGACTCTGAAGATTCCAAGCCTTCCACCAACTCTGGATGTAAAGTAGACATACTTCGAGTCATGAGATGCGACAGGATGCGGATGCGAATCCTGAGAAGACCAGTCTGAGCAATGACGGCAGAGCGGATACCATCCGAGACTCCCATTTTCCCAGTCGGGATGAATAAGACTGATATACCTTCCTTTCCCTCCATCATCCTCCCCTTTTTCATGATAGTACCCGTCACAGATGAGATCGCCGTTTCCATCGACTGTGAAATGGCCATGCGAGGTGTAAGAGCTGTCGAGCGGGATTTCGATGCACTCTCCGGAGAGTGGATCGATGCGACCGACAAAGGGACCATCTGCTCTGGTTCCATGATAAATGACATATTTCCCGTCTGGACTCCAGACCTCGTGGCACACCCAGTCATCCTTGCTCCTGCCTTCCCCTTCTCTTCTGAGCTGCCGATAAGTCTCCCCGTCATAAAGCCAGATCCTCCTCAGCCCGGGATTTTCACTCGTCCACTCATTGTTAAACAGCATGTATCTTGAATCCACGGGAGAGAAAACAACATGTGTAACACAACATGAGGGAACTCTTATCTCATTCATGAGATTTCCACTTTCAGTATCATAGAATGAGATGTAGGAAGAAAGTCTTTCTTTCCTTACGGCAACGCTCATCGATTGAAAAACAGGGCTTTCTGTCGCTATCAATCCCCTCTTTCTCCAGATCATAATCAAGGGCTCTCTTATCTGTAGTGGGAACTGCGAGAATCTTACCGTCATGAGAGACGTAGGTGAATGCGGTGACCCTGTCCGGAGAGATATGATTCAGCATCTTAATTTCACTATTTCTGATACGTCTTATCTCATTCCCCTGAATGTAGTATATCGAATTTCTCTCAGAATCGAGAGAGGCACTCGCCTTTCCAAGCCCCCTGTTCCAAGTGCCAGAGAAATACACATAGCTACGAAGAATCCCATCTATGTTATCACTCAGGATTCTGAATTCCTTTTTCTTCAAATCATAAGAGAATATATTCTCATATCCATTTCTGTTGCTCATTCCGTAAAGGATCGAATCATCAGAAGAGAGGGATGATGATGTGAAATACAGCATCTGATAATCACACCCATCCTCGTGAAGAACAGATTCCGCAATATTCATTTCCCCTCCTTTCAGACCTCACATATGATAGCACAAAAACAGAGGGAGGGAATTTTTTCCGATTGATTATCCTCCCTATTCCTAATAATCTACTCTCATGTTACTGAATTTTTTCAACGAATCATTCACATGGGTCATGATTCTCATACTGCTTGTTAACATGCAGCAGAGAAAATACCGCCACGGAAACAGGAAGAAGAAAGCCGTACTTGTTATCGGTTCCCTCTATCTCACAATATATATTCTCGTAATTCTTACAGGAACCACGGGACTGCCCGCATGGACGGAGTGGATCGCACTTGCGATAGGCCTCATTCTATTCATAATATTCAGAAAGACATGCTTCCCGTTTAAAAGAAAGTGTCAAAACTGTGGGAAGAAGCTCACCTTCGATGAATGGCTTGGAATGGATGATAACATCTGCATGGACTGCTACTACGAGAAGCATCCTGAGGAAAAGAAGAAGGAAGAAGAGAAAAAGCCCAAGAGTGAAGATAAGAAAAGAGAGGAGATGGCAGAGGCGGACAAGGTTGATCAAATCGACTGGGACCTCTGGGAAGCAGAAGAGAGATGTACACTCTGCTATGTCGTTGATAAAAGCAGGAACAAGATCCTTCTCATAGAAAAGAAGAGGGGTATGGGAACGGGTTATCTGAACGGACCTGGCGGACACATAGAGCTTGAGGAGACAAGCACTGAAGCGGCTATAAGGGAAACGAAAGAAGAGACAGGCCTTTCCGTCAGCGACCTTCAGTTCAGGGGGATACTGCGCTTCCAGTTCAAAGGCGGTACATCGATGGTCGGCTACATCTTCTATACGGAAAGCTTCTCAGGAGAGCTGAAAGAATGTGATGAGGCAAAGCCCGGATGGTACGATCTCGAAGGTCTCGACTACTCTAGAATGTGGGAGGATGACAGGCTATGGCTGGCAAAGATGCTTGAAGGAAGCATAGTCGACGGCTCATTCATATTCGATAACGATAACAACATGCTTGACTACAAACTGGAATTCGAGGATGTGGAGCGAGAAGAGGAATGATATCACACTGGGGCTATGGGCTGTGGGAAACAGTGCAGGCTTTCATGCCCCAATTGATGCGAGAAGTGCCAAGAATCTTATAAAAACAGCATATAAGAAGGGAATACGCTCCTTTGACAGTGCTTTCTCTTATGGCTCTGACAGCCTGCTTTACGCCGCACTCAGGGAACTGGGAGTAAGAAGTGACGAGGTTGAGATCTTTGAGAAGATAATGCCTTTCAGATCCTTGAGGAGAAAAGCGGAGGCAAGCCTCAGAGCTCTGAAAAGGGATTGCGTTGACGCTCTCATCATTCACTGGCCTCGGGAAGAAGAGCTTTTTCAGGCACTGAGAGAAGCAGAAAAGCTCATGGATGAGAAAAAATTCAATGCTATCGGAATTAGCAATTTCCCACCAGAGTTAGCCATTTCTATCGCTAAAGATTTTCCAATCAGCTATAACGAATATTTCTCCTCTCCCACAATGCTTCAGTCTCCGATTGAAGGCATGAGAAATATTAAATACGGTATTTACTCTTTCGGCTCCCTTCTGAAAGATGAAAAACCCGACGGTGAGAGAGGAAAGCTGTATTATTACGAGAAAGAAGCCTATCCCCATTTTATTGCACTCAGAAGAGAGCTTGAGAGGTTGGCAGAAGAAAAAGGGGTAAGTGAGAAAGACTTGCTTTTCTCCTTTGCAATATACGATAGGCCGTACCGTGTGATAATCGGAGCAAGAAGAGAGGATCAGATTGATATACCCAAAACAGCTGACCTTGATAGCGAGAGTTATGAGAGAATCGCTCAGAAGGGAAAAGAGATTCAGAGCTTCCTCAAAAGCGATAATATCTTCTCACATAACTGGAGAAAGGGATGAGAGTACTGCTAGAGAACGCTGAAAGCGAAATCATAGTGAAAAAATCGAGATTCATAGCCATAGCTGTGAAAAGTGAAAGCCTTGAAGAGGTCAAGGAGATAGTGAGGGCCGTAAGGGATAAGCATCCTAAGGCGAATCATGTCGTACATGCCGCGGTGATAGGAAAGAGCGGAAGCCTCTACTCATCATCGGATGACAAAGAACCGAAGAATACGGCAGGCCGCCCTGCCCTGGAGGTACTGAAAGGCTCCGGGATAACGAACATAACAGTCTGCATCGTCAGATATTTCGGAGGAACGCTGCTAGGGACCGGAGGTCTTGTAAAGGCATACGGCGATGCTGTAAAGAGTGTGCTTGAAATTGTTAAAACCGAAGAAATGAGGGAGAAGGAAAATCTTACCCTCGCATTCCAATATGAATATTACACCCTTTTAAAGCGTCTGTTCGAACAGTACAGCGTCAATGTCGTTAGCGAAGATTTCAGTACTGAGATAAGAATAGCTCTCTCAATTGATAAAGATAAAAAAGACATGTTTATCCTCAAGGCGAGGGACATCGATCCATATATTCAGATACGATAAGGGATATGGAAACAACTAAGCTTTCCATATATCATGAAACAAAGAGGTTGCAACATGAGAAATTGCAGAATATTCAGAATACTATCAAGACTTTCCATCCTTCTTGTCATAATAGGCTTCTTCCAGCCTGTTGCCTGCGGTTTCTCCGGCCCTGAGATAGTCCAGTACTCACTTGAAGAAGGTCCTCTACCCATCATAGTATCATCGGTACTGCTCCTTCTCTCATTCTTCATCTCGATAATAATGATTCTGAGAATAAGAAAAAAAAGCGAGAAGGAACTGATTGCATCCCCTATCATAATTTCCGCGATTCTGCTTTTGTCTTATTTTTCAGCCCACATTGAAATCGGGGATTTCATGGAGTACGTGAGCTACGACAGGGGTGCCAAGATGATTGCCTCAGGAATAATCCTTTCCCTTGTATTTGCAATCATGCACTATGCATCAACGGGGAAAGAGAGAAGCGAGAGGCTGTATAAGAGCATACTGGATGAGTCATCAGAAGCGCTCATTTCCTCATATGAGAGAGCCGGATACGAGATAGAGACGCACAGCTACGAGCCCATTAAAGCCTCTGCGATATCCCTCGAAGATCATGGGGAGACCGAGACTTATATAATAAAAGAAGGGATTGAGAGGGTATCATCAATTCACTTTTCATCAGAGTATGAGGTAAGAGGACCCGTATCGGCATCTCTGCTTATAAACGACAGGTGCGTTTCAAAAGCGACAGGGGCAGAGCTTCACCAGCTTAAGATTTTCAAAGTTAAGGAAGGAGACCGGGTAGCACTGCAGTTTGGAACACAAGAGGGGCTTGACGCCTTATTCTCAGGTTCCCCCGAGATCCTGCTATTCAGAAAAAAACAGACTCAGTAAAGGCTCAGCCTGTATTTCTTACCAGCAAGAAGGCTTTCATGCGACTCCTCGGTAGGAGAAACCTTTCCATCAAGGGATTCGACATACTTAACGATGAGTGCAATTACCGCTTCGAGAGCATCCAGGCCTATCTTATCAACAGTATCATCCGTGCTATGGGCATAATCGGCATCCCCAGGAGCCATGCCAGTAATACATGTGGCAGACAGCCCACACCTTGCAGCGCTTCTCGCATCCGTTGATCCTGAGAAGAGGGATAAGTGTCCACTCTTCATCTTATAGCCCATACCCTTCGCCATAGAGGCAAGGGACAAAGCAAGGTTTTCCGAAAGAGGAACAAGCCCGTTCCCGTCACTTAAGAGTATTGCAAGCTTATCTGCAGAATAAAGGCCATCGATGTTAATAACAATAGTTCCCTCCGGATATCTGTTCTTTGAGAAATAATCCTGAGACCCCTGACATCCGAACTCCTCAGCATCGAAGGAAATGAAATCAAGAGATACGCTTTTCAGCCTCCTCTTGGAAAAGTACTCTGCAAGGGAAATCAGAACACCTACCCCAGAGAGGTTATCTCCGCATCCTGGACTGACATCGGTAGAGAAAAGGGAGAAAAGCCTCAAAGAAAGGGCGGAAAGGACAGCTGAGATAAGAATGAATATGAGAGGGAAAACGGATGGAAGATTAAGTGATAACAGATTATTAGACAGTCCTTCATGAAGCAGAAGAAACATGGTCAGTACGAATATGAATGATATGGATAAGAGCGGAATATAAAGATCCAGAGCATGCTCCTTCCTTCTATAAAGCACGGCGGAATCATGATGTGCTGTTATGACGACACGCCTTGCCTCCTCCGTCTCCGCCTCGATTCTTGCCCTGACATTCTCTCCATCACTCTTTTTTATAAACCGTGAGAAAACCGCCTTCCCCTCTATACCGGCAAGATAAATCAGGGCAAATGCCATGATCTCAGGTATAAGTGCGACATAAGGCAATCCAACAAAGAGAAAAACAACGGAGAGGGGAATAAGGAGTGCCACCACCTTAGGCCATATAAGCATAGATGAGCTATCAATGGATAACGGCATGACGGATACATCCCCGCTATGCTCTTCAAGTTTGGCTGCTATATTGTTTGCAGCCATCCTCGAAGATACGCTTCCTGCTTTCCTCGGCCCGATCTGAGAGAGTTCCTCGATATGACAATAGGCCCTGTTAGCCAGTGAGTTCGCACTCAAGCTGTCATCGAAAACATAGACGGGTTTCTCCTCCGTCTTCTCTTTTTTCTCTTTCTTCCTGAAAAAAGGGAGTCTGATCCTCATTTTCTGAATTCTTCTATGAGGGATGCAAATGATGCTATATCATCCTCTCCCGTATATAGGCATCCTGGATTTTTCTTAGTAACGTTGTACGCGAAATCCCTGAACCCATCCTCGGAAAAGAGTCCTTCTTTTCCAACAATCCTGTTCAGCTCCTCCCATTTGGTCTTACCGGTATACGCGTTAAGGCGGAACCATTTGTACACCTTGTTCTTAATCCTGTTTCGGTCGTTTGAACTGACTTCAGTATTACTTTTGTTCCTCACATGCAGCAATATGCCATCAGAGGAACAGAAATCTATCCCTTGGAGAGAATTCCCCCAGCAGCATGCCCACCCCATGGGTCTTAGCCTCTCGTGAATGTATTCATCAAGCATGACACCTATCATGCTATCTGCCGCCATAGAAATCCTATGTGCATATCGGATGAGAGACAACATATTCTCATCGAGGTTATCAACAAGGGCACATAAAATCGCATCTGTGGAATAATCGGGAACCGTACGCGTAGGAAGGGCCTCCTTTGCCGAAGGGCGATCGGAGAAACCACGATGAAACTTGTCTATGAATTTCTTATCGTTCTCAAGGTCGAAGCCCTCGTACAGATTATCATAGACGGCAGAGACGATTTCGAATCCAGAATAATCATAACCGTCTCCCAAAAGCTTTTTCGCATAGTTTACACTTCTTTGCTGCATCTTCCCCTCCCCGGATGATACCATTCTAGCAGATAGGGGGCCCATAGACAAACACTTTCTCCCCAAATTCCATTAGATATTTTCTTTACCCATATTGACAAACGCCATACACTTTCTTATATTGATAGAGCTGATTTGCTGGAGAGATGTCCGAGTGGTCGATGGTGGCAGTCTTGAAAACTGCTGTGGGGAAACTCACCGGGGGTTCGAATCCCTCTCTCTCCGGAGCTTTTGGAAAGGTGCGAGAGTGGCCGAATCGGGCTCCCTGCTAAGGAGTTGACCTGGTAACGGGTCCGGGGGTTCGAATCCCCCCCTTTCCGAAATGAGACCATAGCTCAGCTGGATAGAGCATCAGTTTGCGGAACTGAGGGTCGGAGGTTCGAATCCTCTTGGTCTCGAAAGGATGGAAAGATGTCCGAGTGGTCGAAGGAGACGGACTCGAAATCCGTTGTAGCCTTTTTGGTTACCGAGGGTTCGAATCCCTCTCTTTCCGAAGAGTAAGCACCTCATGGTGCTTATTTTTTTACGTCCATCCTTACTTGACAAAAGGCAAGTTTTTAAATTCTAATTGTATAGCAACAACTTCATGGAGAGGTGTCCGAGTGGTCTAAGGTGCACGATTGGAAGTCGTGTGTGGTCAAAAGCTACCGGGGGTTCGAATCCCCCCCTCTCCGCTAGGCGACAGATCCCAAGCTACGTGTGCCGCCCAACCCCGTCAGGATCGGAAGATAGCAGCGGTAAGTGGATTTCACGTGAGACTCGGACCATTTGTCGCCTTTTTTTCTGCCGTGTGCTATACTCAACAGGAGGAGGAAAGTTTGCCCTACGAAGTAACAGCTACGAGAAAAAGGCCACAGGATTTTGAGGCTCTGATCGGGCAGGAGTTCGTGGTATCGACCCTTGAGAACGCCATTAAAGAAGGAAAGATAGCACATGCCTATCTCTTCTCCGGCCCCCGCGGGGTTGGAAAGACGAGCTCGGCACGCCTCCTTGCAAAAGCGCTTAACTGCGAAAACGGTCCAACGGCACACCCTTGCGGAAAATGTGAATCCTGCGTCAACATAACAAAAGGCTCCAGCGTCGATGTGATAGAAATTGATGGAGCGAGCAATAATGGTGTCGATGCCGTACGTGCAATAAAAGAAGAGGTCGCATTCCCACCACAGAGCTCAAGATACAAGATATACATCATCGATGAGGTGCACATGCTCAGCATAAGTGCCTTCAATGCCCTTCTAAAGACGATTGAGGAGCCACCGGAGTATGTCATCTTCATCTTTGCAACAACAGAGATTCAGAAAGTACCGCAGACGATAAGAAGCCGCTGCCAGCAGTTTCACTTCCAGCTGATAAGCCAGGAAAACATCGTAAAATGCCTTAAGAGCGCAGCGGAGGACTTATCGATTGAAGCCGATGAGAACGCCCTGTACTGGATAGCAAAGGAGGCTGCTGGATCGATGAGGGATTCATATACCCTCTTCGACCAGGTCGCAGCATTCAGCGAAGGGCACATAACCCTTGAAAAGATAAGGGAGAAACTCGGGCTTGCAAGCGCAGATGCGATATCGACAATACTGAGATACTGTTATAGTGGAAATTCAAAAGAAGCGGTGGAAGCTCTTGACGATCTTTTCATGAAGGGTTCAAACGAGAACCAGATAGTCAAGGAGTTCGCCTCATTCATACGCACCATGCTCTTATATAAGGAAGGAATCAGGAGGAAAGAACTTCTCGGATTTGATGAAAGTGATCTGCCCAAAGACCTTATAAGCCTTTACTCGAAGGACATGCTTGAAACGATGCTCAAAGCCTTCTTGGATCTTTACAGGGACATGCGATATTCAATCTCTCCACGCTTTGAGTTGGAACTGCTGATATCAAGGCTCTCCTTCATAAGATTCCTCTCAAGTCCTGCATCAATTTCCGAAAAGCTCTCCACGATAGAGAAAGCGATAGAAAGCGGGAAATTCGAGATCGAAAGAAAGAATGTGAGCATACCACTCAGCATCGGTATGACAATCCCTCAGAAAAAAGCAGAAGATATAACCCTTGCCGCAGATAATACTCAGCCTTATAGCGCTCCACAGACTACGGTGCAACCTGCTGAGCAGAAAAAAAAACAACTCGGTGATCTGAAGGATTTATCGAGAGCGTTAAGAGCAGAAGGGCTTTCAAGCGAGGCCAGGTATATCGATTCGGGAGTCAGAAGCTTTACTTTTGAGAACAATGTTCTTACATTGTTAATGACGACAAAACTGGCCACCGATATGATTTCCCGGTCGAAGGGCAGGATTGAGAGGATCCTCTCCTCCCTACTGGGAGAGCAGACGGTCCTGAATGTAAGCACATACAGGGAAGAGGAAAAGAAATACTCGGCGGAAGTTGAATATCTGAGATCATTTTTCAGGAACACCGAACCATACGAGATTAAAGAGGAGACGATAAGACATGAATCTAAACCCGTTCGAGATGATGAAACAGCTGGGCACTATAGAGAGCAGGATGAAGGGGATGAAGGAGGAGATTTCGAAGATAACGGCTGATGGATCCTCAGGAGCGGGACTCGTTGAAGTGACGCTCAACGGAGACTATCAGGTACTGAAATTCTCAATAAACCCGGTGATAATCGAAAAGAGCGAGAAAGATACAATGGAAGTGCTCATACAGAGCGCTTTCAATGACGCTTCCCAGAAGATAAGAAAGCTCACGGAGGAGTATACCATCAGGGAACTCCAGAAAAGCGGCATAGGCGGGGCAAGGAATTGAACGCGATAGAGGATCTTGCACGTCTGATAAAAAAACTTCCCGGAATGGGTGAGAAGTCCGCGCTACGCCTCTCTTATCATCTTCTAAAGACGGACAGCACATTCAACAGGGCTCTTGGAGAGAGGATTTCCACAATACAGGAGAAGATACACCCCTGCCCCATCTGCGGAAGCTACACTGAAGATGATATATGTGAATTCTGCTCATCAGATAAAAGGGACCGCTCGCTTCTGATGATAGTGGAAGAAAGCCAGGATACCGTGACGATCAACCAGGCTGGAATCTATAACGGGCTGTTCCATGTGCTTGGTGGCGCGATAAACCCGTTAAACGGTATCGGCCCTGATAAGCTCAGGATAAGAGAGCTCATGGAGAGAGTTGATAAAGGCGATTTCAAAGAGATAATAATAGCCACGAATCCGACAGAGGAGGGAGATACCACCGCACTCTACATAAAAAGACTTCTGGAGGAGAAGAACATACCGGTAACGCGTCTGGCATCAGGACTCCCGATTGGAGGGGATCTGGGCTATGCAGATAAGACAACGCTAATGCGCTCTCTTAAATCAAGAATAAGACTCTGATGCCTCATACATCAGGTTAAGAGAAAGAGTTATCAGGAAAAGGGTCAGAGCAGGAATAACAACGAGGGAAGGGCGCGATAGCATAAGAGTCCTTCCCTCATTCATCATAGAACCAAGGGAAGGATAGAGCACAGGAATCCCAGTACCAAGAAAAGAGAGTGCGGACTCGGTAAGAATTGAAGATGAAAAGACACCGAGAGCCTGCGATGAGACCTCTCCCATCACATGCGGGATAAGATGCCGCATTGCTATTGCAAGTTTTCCCATGCCCTCACTTTCTGCATAGGTTACGAACTCCTCATTTCTGACTATTACAAGCCGTGAGTAGCTTGTTCTGGCAATTGATGGAATCTGGGACAGACTGATAGACACTATGATCACGGCAAAGCCCGGAGAGAACACGGAGGAGAGAAAAAGAGCGAGGATGACGCTACCAAGACTCTTTATGGAATCCGAGAAAAACCACGCTACTGAAGATAACAAGTTCCTCTCATCCATAAAAAAGGAAAGAACGAGACCTGCCGAGGTGGAAATGATGGTAATGATGAAAGCCAGTGCGATCGAGATCAGAGCCCCGAGAGAGAGGCGGGAGAGGATATCACGGCCGAACGTATCCGTTCCCAGCGGATGCTGAGAAGAGAAAGACTCCAATGCGGATGGCATGTCAACGGACGAGAGACCCGCATTGAAAGTAAACACAATGATAAGAACTGAAAACAAAGCCAGACCGAATATGAATTTTCTCTTATCCATGCCCCCTCCCTTTCATGGGATCAAGAAAAGAAAGCAGGATCCTTGATGAAGCGGATGTAAGGAAAGTGAAAAATGCTATCATCATTATTATGATTGAAAGCGTATAGGTATCACGCTCAAGAGATGCTGAGACTGCAAGGCTTCCCAGCCCGGGAATTGAGAAGACGGTCTCTACAACCGCAGATCCGGCAAAAAGAGATGCAGCTGCAGAAGAAGAGAGTGCGATTAGAGGGAATGATGCCGGCTTTAAAGCCTCATGGAGAATAATTTCAAGCTCGCTTTCCCCCCTTGCTCTGGCCGATGTGGCATAAACGCTAGCAATCTCCCTTGAAAGACTTTTTTTAAGGACGCGTATGAAAAGAGATGAGTGCATCAAAGCAAGGGTAAGGGATGGAAGGAATATCGAGGAGAGGTTCTCTGCAATTGATATGCCAAGGGGAGTAAACCCGCTTATAGGAAAAATGGAAAGATGGAAAGAGAAGATAAGCATCAGCATTATGGCTATTGCGAAAGAGGGCATTGAGAAAAAGATGATGATGAAAAGCCTGCTCAGCCTATCTATCAAGCCACCTCTTTTTCCGACAGCAAGGCATGAGAGAGCATAGGAGAACGGAATTGAGAGAAGAAGTGTGAACAGCATTATCTCCAGAGTCACAAATATGCGTGAGACTATCAGGCTTCTCAAGTCATAACCATGAATCGTAGCCCCCCAATTTAAAGTGATGAAATCTCTCAGAAACTCAATGTACCTCAGAATAAGCGGCCTCTCATACCCGAGCTCTGCTGAAAGCCTCTCATGATTTTCAGCTCTTGCATTCTCTCCAAGAATGTATAATGACATGTCACCGGAGGAGTATGCCGATAGCACAAATACGGCAAAAGAAATCAGCAGAAGGGATAGCAGAAGAAGCCCCACCTGCCCAATTACCCTAAATCTCTTTTCTCTTCGCATTCCAGAAATGGTTGCCGTCCTCCGTTATTATCCCCTCTATTGTAGCTGAAGAGGCGTTTATGGTGCTATAGTGTCCCGGGACTATCACAGGAAGGTCGGACCAGAAAAAAAGCTGAGCTTCCTTCCAGATTGAGGATGCCTCATCCACGCTTTCCGCTTTTATAAGGGTGCTCATTATCTCATCCTTCCTCTCACTTTCATACCATCCAGGATAAGAGGAGGAGAGATACAGCTTCATCGAAGGAAGGGGAACGGAGGAGAATGCAGAAATGAACATATCGTAAGAGGTCTCATCATTTCTGGCATCAAGGAAACCGACCCAGTCCGTAACGATTATCTTACTCCTTATCCCTATGCGGCTAAGCATGCCTTCGGCGGCAACGGCGATCTTATCCAGGTTTGAAAGATTCGATGTCAGAATTCTGAAAGTCTCTCCATCGTATCCGCTCTCCATAAGGGCCTTTCTTGCCGCATCAAGATCCTCTTTAAGATACGGATCTCCGGAAACGGAGAATGCGACCTGCTCCTTTTCCATGTAATCGGAATGGATGCTGTATCCCAGCTCCCCATAACAGGCTTTCATCAGCCCGTCATAATCGAGTGCGTACGCAACAGCACGTCTGAATGAAGAGGACGAGCCCAGAGGACTTTTCTTATTGAACACGAGTGCGATAGATCCGCTTTCATCCCCTCCAAGGAGCCTTATATCCTCATTCTTTTCCAAGCCCGGCACGTCGTAGCTCATCACATCGTTGATGAAATCATATTCCTCCTTCTCCAGCCCTAACCTACGTGTTGAGGAATCAGGGACTACGTTGAAGGTTATTGTATCAAAATATGCATGTTTAATCCCAGCAAGGCCATCATATTCATTTCCATAACTGCTATAAGAAGGAAAACGTTCTAAAATGATATTAGAGCCCGGAGTAAAGGACAGAAGCCTGTAAGGGCCTGTTCCGACAATCTCGGTAATGAGGCCGTATTCATTTTCCTTTAACGACTCGGATGATGCGATCACGGCACTCTGAGGCCCAGAAGACATGAGATATACGAACATGTAAAGAGGATTTTCAGATGTTATCTCAACTCCACCATCTGAAGGAGTGAACCTGGCAGAGCCAACCATCTCACGGGCAGGCTCATACGATTCGATGTATCTGTTCAGGGAATCGGCAACATCGCACTCATCCAACAGGCTCCCGTCATGCATGGCAACACCATCCCTTATGCTTATTCTCAGATGATGCCCATCCTCGCTTATCTCATAAGATGAGGCTAGCTCATTTTTAATTTTTCCATCTTCCAGTACGAAGAGCCGCTCATAAACCGAACCGATGAGGATATCGCGAAGAACACGGCTCGTGGATTTCATCGCATCCAGCGAGTCGATATCCTGGGAGACTGCTATATTAAGATTACCGCTTTCCCTTTCTCTGCCACATGAGACAACAAGGAAAAGGGAGATAAATAGAAAGATAACCGCTTTTCTCATAAAACAAGGCCATCGGATGATGGCCCCCACCTATCATAGCTTATCTATAAGCATCGAACACTTTCCGCTTGGAATCGGAAGTGTCTTCTTCTTATCCTCATCAAGAATGTGAATCGTGAAATAATAGAGTTTCTCACTCTCAAGCCTTATCTCCCAGCCTCTGGCATTCTTATTGGATAGAATCGTTATGTTATTCTTCTTGAGGGAGAGTTTCTCGATTCCCATCTCCTCAAGAGCCTGCATCGTCCAGTAAACGGTCTTTCTCGGCAGAGAGATATCAAGACCAACTATATTCTCAATAACCAAAGTTATAGTGACAAGACCGAGCATCGGAAGATAGCGCTTCCTGTTCGCAACCGAAGTGGCTGCGGCACCTTCTCCCGTTGGCCTATAAATCTCATACGTATCCCCCATAACCTCCTGATCCGGATGAAGGGTGTCAAGGATATAGTACATATGCCTTATTGCACACTCACGGGCGAATATGAACGAATTGTAGTTCATGAGCCCTCTGATCACGATATATGTACAGAACGGCACGACACCACACCTGTAACCGTTACCTTTGGCATCGAAGTATTTGCTGCTCTTCGGAACTGTCGGGAACGGGTTATCGGTACCAAATAGGGAATCATCCTTCAGATCCTCAATGAGGAAGGAGGCGTACTCATCGTTAGGAATCTCGGCAAGCATGGTATAGAAACCACCGATATGGGGATTTCTTATTATCTGCTCATTCTCATCAAGGTCATAGTAGAACTTGCTCTCACTGTCCCACATCATCCCGTTGATTCTCGTCTTGAGAGAAAAATAAATCCTCTTGTATTTGAACGCAAGTTCCTTATCATTCAGGATATCCCCGATATTCGCCATATAAAGTGCGGCAAGGGCAACCATTGAGTTGAAGTCAACGGTGTACTTTGCACCCTCTCTCTCGAGATCATGCATCTCTGTCGCCTCGTATGGAACGGAGAATAGCCCGTTGGGTGCCTGGAAATTGTTCTTCAGCCACTCAAAATATTTCTCTATAAAGGGAACCACATCTTTAAGCCTTTTCTTGTTTCCGATCTTGTGGTAGAAAACATACTCCACATACGGAAAGAGAGGCAGTGTAAGTCCAAGAGGATTGCCCTCGCTATATACGGGCTCGAGGGTGTTTATATCATAGCTGGATGCGATAGCCCCATCTTCAGCCTGTCTTGAGTAGAAGAAATCAACCATCGAATATGGACTGTATGTCTGGTTGCTATACACAAGAAAGAGGGAAGAAAGCATCACATCGAACAGATTGATCGTGGATCCAGATTCATGCGTATAGAATCCTTCTTCAAAGGCAGCGTTATCTTCCTTCGTCTTCCAAAGCTCATCTATCCACACCCAGGTCCTGTCGTACATATCAACAAAATCCTGATCGTAGAAATGTATTCTCGGCACAAAATCTTTAACCACTTATTTCTTCCTTTCAACCGCTAAAACTAGCAATTTTTGACCTTATAACTCATTATATAGAATAATTCATTAATTAGGGAAAGTCAAATAATTTTTTTTGCCGTCTTTTTCTTCTAATAAAAAGAATTATACGAATTATCTAAAAAAAATAGCTATTGACACAGCTAACAGAATATGAAGAGACCTCTCTCCAAAATGCTTACGGAGAAATCCTTCCCGTCCCCATAGCTGACGAGCTCCCCATCCACATGGCTGGAAAGCACAGCTTCCCTGCCCTCTATTTTAACCTCTTTAACCCTGTAGCCCGCAAAATCCTTCTTATCACTAAGATGGGTTCCCCTGAGAAAACGCAGTACTGCGGCAAAAAGTGAAAAGCGTGAGAAAGGATGGGTGGTGTACATAAGATCAAAGTATCCATCATCGACCAGTGCATTTGGAGCAAGTATGAAAGTTGAGCCCATTCTCACTCCGATGCTTACGGAAATCTGCTGCGTTAGAATCCTTCTCGTCTCTTTTTCGGTTATGATTGTGACATCATAGGGTTTGGGTGGAGATAGCATTATCCTGATGAAGGCGAGAATGTAACTTATTATGCCGTTCACATGTTTAAGCTCAGCGGCAAGGAACGTGACAAGAGGCTCGAAGCCATATCCGTTGCCATTGAGGAAGAAACGCCCACAGGGATATCTTCCACCCTTTACGAGTCCGACATCCACTCTCTTCCCTCTCCCGCTGACTATTCTGGAAACAGAGTCGCTAAGCCCTCCCCTTATGCCATAGTTCCACGCGATATCGTTTCCACGCCCGATAGGGATTATCCCCATCCTGACATCCTTTTGACTGAGCATGATCCCGTTCGCGACCTCGTTTACAGCACCATCTCCGCCACATGCGATTATTGCCGAATATCCTTTCCTGGCACCTTTAAGGGCAAGGGATTGGGCATGCCCCTCCCTTTCTGTGTATGCGATATCGACATCCTTACCCATCTCCTGGAAAAGCTTTCTGATTCTCTCAGCCTTTGCCCTACCCTTTCCTTTTGAAGAGTTTGGATTGATGATTAACAGATACTCCGACATGCGTTTATTGTATTACAAGAGCGATAATGTGGGCAAATGAAAAGAAAAACAGAAAGCAAAGCACAGCCCTTTATGTTATAATTTCATCTCATGAGTAAAAGAGTCTTGCATGGCGTGAAAGCCATAATACCAGGAAAGAGCAGCGTAGTGGACATCCTTATCGAGGATGGAATCATAACAGGTATGGAAAAGAGTGAAGAGAGAGCCTCTCTGACCGCCGTTCCAGGCTTCATAGACACCCACATCCATGGCTTTGCTGGCTGTGGTACGGAGGATACGAGTGAGCAATCCATCCTTAAAATGAGTAAAGAGCTATTAAAGCATGGAATCACGTCATTCTTTCCAACTATCTACACCGACACCCTTGAGAGAATCGAAAACGATATCGCCGCAATAAGAAAAGCGAAAGGTAAGGAAGAAGGGGCTAGGATCATGGGCATCCACCTTGAAGGCCCGTTCATCAGTCCTAAAAGGATCGGAGCGCAGAATCCCGATGGACAGAGAAACCCTGATGTGAAGCTGTTCAAACATTTCATAGAAATCTCTGGCGGTCTGCTGAAGGCTATGACTGCAGCCCCGGAGCTTGAAGGCTTTGACGAGTTGCTTGAAACGGCCAAGGAAAACGGGGTTGTCATCCTTGCCGGGCACACCGATGCATGTTTTGAGGATATGAAAAGAGCCCATGAAGGAGGACTCTCACATGCTACTCACCTTTTCAATGCGATGAAAGGGCTTCATCACAGAGAACCAGGAGCAGTTGGTGCCATCTTCTCCTTCTCAGACATGAATACGGAGATAATAACCGACGGTCTGCACGTTCATCCAGAGGTGGTAAAGCTCACACTGAAAATAAAAGGATACGACAAGGTCGTAGCCATCACCGATTCCTTAAGACCGACAGAGCAGGAGGATGGGGAGAGGCTTGCCAACGGGGTTCCCGTAGTACTTAGAAACGGGCTGTGGGTGACAAAAGGGCACGAGGATCTGATCCAGGGTTCGTCCCTTACGATGCTGAAAGCCTTCCACAACCTGCTTGATTGGGGAGTGGAAATCGAAGATGCTGTCGCGCTCACTTCGGAGAATGCCGCGAGACTTTACGCACTTGACGATGTGGGAAGAATAGAGGTAGGAAAGAAGGCGGATATCGTATTGCTGAATGCGGACAATACAATAAATGAGGTAATAAGAGGATAATATGTGGTGCGACGGATTGAATGATAAGAGGATGTGGAGCATCTTCGAGGAGATATCGAGGGTTCCCAGAGAAAGCGGAAACGAAGAAGGAATCAGGAATTTCCTTCTCTCATGGGCAAAAGAGAACGGTTTCAGAGCAGAGCGGGATGAGATTGGAAACGTGTTCATCTATGCGAATGCGAGCGAGGGATACGAGAACGTTCCGCCTATCGCACTTCAGGGACACATGGACATGGTATGCGTTAAAAAAGATGGAAGCAGCCATGACTTCACAAAGGATCCCATAGAAATCGAATACGACGGGAAGTTCATAAAAGCAAAGGATACGACTCTCGGTGCGGACAACGGCATAGCGATTGCGATGTCTCTTGCCCTGATAAGCGACCCGGAGTGTCATCATGGCCCGATTGAGATAATCCTTACGATAAGTGAAGAAACCGGCCTTACCGGGGCTTTCAACATCGATCCCGAGAAGGTTAGAGCAAAGAGGATGATAAACCTCGACAGCGAGGAGGATGGAATACTCTACATAGGATGTGCTGGAGGAGTCGATCTCGATTCCACACTCTCTTTCAAAAAGGAGGAGAATCAGTACACGAAAGCATACAGAATAGAAGTCTCAGGCCTTCTTGGAGGGCACAGTGGTGGAGAGATAGACAAGGAAAGGGGCAATGCCATAAAGATTCTCGCCAGAGCTCTCAAGAGCCTTGGTAAATTCTCTTTTTCAGAGATAGAGGGAGGAACGAAAAAGAATGTAATCCCTTCATATGCCTATGCCATCGTAGCTACCGATTCCGCTATCATGAAAAAGATCGAGAAAGTGGAGAAAGAGGTCAGAAACGAGCTCAAGAACGCCGATCCAAATGTAAGAATTACGGTCACACCGACAGAAAAACCCGCTCTCATAATCCCGAACAGGGCGAAAAAGAGGATTATCGACGCACTCTTCTCTGCTCCTCATGGCGTAAGAACGATGAGCACGAGCATCAAGGGCATCGTGGAGACCTCGAACAACCTTGCGATAGTAAGAACCTCGGAAGAGTCCATTACAGTGACTAACTCGATAAGAAGCAACATAGGCTCAAGCAAGGAAAACCACCTTGAGACGCTGAAAACGCTATATTCCGCTTTCGGCTTCAAAAACAAGGCAAGCGACGGCTACCCGGAATGGGAACCGAATCTTTCATCCCCTCTTTTAAAAGAGGTTGAGAAGCTCTACAAGGAGATAACAGGCAAAAAGCCAAAAGTCACTGCAATACATGCAGGCCTTGAGTGCGGAATCATAAACAAACGCATTAAAGGCATGGATTCGCTCTCCCTCGGGCCAGACCTCTTTGACGTTCATTCGGTAAATGAACACATCGTCGCCCAGTCCGCGGAACGCATCTCCTCTCTTTTGAAGGAGATGGTATCAAGGATGAGGTGATGCGAAAGATTGTCGCGGTCCTCGGCTACGGGAAAAAGAGGCAGGAAAGCACTTTCACATACCCTGTTGATACAATAAACGCAGGGTATGCGTCATCAATAATAAAAGCCGGTGCACTGCCTTTCCTCGTTCCTTCAACCAAGGACCCTGACATTATCAGAAACACAGTGCAGAAGGTGGATGGTATCCTGATTCCCGGAGGAAACGACATCGATCCTTTCCTGTACGGGGAGAGCGTGACATTTGCCGATAAGTATGACAGGGAGAACGATTATTTCCAGCTATGCATGCTAGAGGAGGCCATAAAAGAGGGAAAGCCTGTGATGGGGATATGCCGTGGAATGCAGATTATCAATGTCTTCTTCGGTGGCACGCTCTATCAGGATATTGAAAAGGAAAGACCTCAGAGTCTTCAGCACAGCGCCCCGGGCAGCCCGGAAGACTTCATACACCCTGTATGCATAGAAAAAACCAGTCTTCTTTATGACATATTTGAAAAGAAGGAAATCATGGTGAACTCCATCCATCATCAAGGAGTAAGAAAACCAGGGGACGGCCTGTTTCCAGCAGCACATAGCCCTGATGGCATTATAGAAGCTCTTGAAAGCAGAGAGCATAACATAATTGCTGTTCAGTGGCACCCGGAGGCCCTTCTTATGAGAGGGGAAGAGAACTCAATGAGACTCTTTTCCCTCTTCACATCTTTTCTGGAGAAACAATAGAATGCAGAAACTTAATCTGATCAATCCCCTTACTTTCAAAAGGGTTGAAATATCTTTTAATGAACTGATGCTGAAAATGCTTCTCTCCCCAAAGGGAAGTGACAGCTTCATCCTTTACAGTTACGCATTCGATGATTCTGGATGCAAATTCACAAGAGTTGATTCGGGGATGAAATCACCTCTTACGAAAGAAGAGAAAGAAAGAATAGAGAGAGGACTTTCGCCAATAGTCAGAGATGATGATAACACTTCTATTCCTGCAGGCTCATATCTTTTCGAGCAGTACCCGGATTTAAGCGAAGAGGAGCTCCTTGCAACAACATTTGCCGCCATAACTGCGGCAAAAGGAGATAGCAACCTTCTCTATGTGCGCCTTTATAAGGAAAACGAGCTCGAATGCGTGATGCAGGCATTCCGCCCTTGTAGCCACTGAGCGTTTTAGGTATATTCATTTTATGCGCATTGAAAATATGGGGCCAAGCCTCAACAGGGTGACATTTGATAACGGAAACGAGATAATCCTCATAGGAACAGCACATATATCCAGCGGAAGCGTGGAGCAGGTAGAGAGAATCATAGAGGAAGAGTCTCCAGACAGGGTATGCATCGAGCTTGACGAAAGCAGGATGAAGAGCAAGAGCGAGAAGCAGAGCTGGGAGAACATGGACATAAGAAAGGTGTTCAGGGAAGGAAAAGGCTTCTTCCTGCTTGCCAACACAGCCCTAGCCTCCTTTCAGAAGAGAATGGGAGAGCAGACCGGAATAAAGCCCGGAGAGGAGATACTGACTGCTGCGAAGATAGCAAATGAAAAGGGTATTCCCCTATCACTCTGCGACAGGGAGATACAGGTAACATTCAAGAGAGCCTGGGCAAAATCCTCTCTCTGGAACAAGTGCAAGCTGCTTTCCTCCCTAATATCCGCAGCATTCTCTGAT
The DNA here is from genome assembly GCA_944389025.1 of uncultured Spirochaetaceae bacterium. Taxonomy (GTDB): domain Bacteria; phylum Spirochaetota; class Spirochaetia; order Sphaerochaetales; family Sphaerochaetaceae; genus Ornithospirochaeta. The sequence goes on along the minus strand of CALXKU010000007.1, from coordinate 57,448 downwards.
GAGAAGATAACGGAAGAGGATATAGAGGAGCTCAAAAAGCAGGATACCCTTGAGTCAATGCTTAACGAGATTGCGAAAGAGCTTCCAACGGTAAAAGAGGTTCTCATAGACGAAAGGGACAGATACCTTGCCACAAGCATATATAAGAGTGAAGGAAAAAAGAAGGTCGCAATCATAGGGGCAGGACACATGGGAGGGGTGCTTAAAACCCTTGAAAAGCTTGAGAAGAATGAGATTTCATCCGATATAAGCTCAATAGCAGAGGTTCCACCAAAGAAAAAGGGAAGCAAGGCGCTGCCTTACATAGTCCCTACTCTTATTGTCCTTCTCGTCATTCTGGGAATATTCCTTAACGGCTGGGACCAGGGGCTCAGGATGTTCCTTTACTGGATGATTGCCTGTGCTGGATGCACACTTATCGCATCCATCATAGCCTTTGCCCATCCGCTCAACGCACTGCTTTCTGCCATAACGGCTCCGTTTTTCGCACTCAACCCGGTTCTCGGCGTCGGAATGCTATCAGGCGTTCTCGAAGCAACATTCAGAAAACCGAAGGTCATGGATTTCGAAAGGATGACCGATGATGCCGGAAAGCTCAAAGGATGGTACAAGAACAGGATACTGCACGCACTTCTCGCGTTTTTCCTCTCCTCAGTCGGTAGCATGATAGGCACATTCGTAGCATTCCCGATGCTTATTGCGAACCTATGAGATCATCTCTCTTTTCTGAGCACTTCCTGAAGTACGAACAGAAGGGGAAGAGAGGACAATGCTATCGTGTAGCCTCCAAGGCTCTTTGAAATAAGGGAACATGATATCCCACCGGCAAGGAATGTCATTATAAGACCGCCATGGTAAAGGGACTTCTTAAGTTCCTCCCCTTTTCTGTCTGCAATGGCGGAGTAAAGCGATGCGCCAAATCCTCTGAGGTGGGCGGTGCAGAACAGCGTTGACATGGCAACTCCACGCGCTTTTCTGAACGTATTGAACTGCATGCTGCTTAAAACAGCTATCACAACATGGAATACCCTGTCTGGTGTCTCAGAGGGAAGAAGAGAAAGCGAAATGAGTGCCATTATCTCGACAATAAGAAGTGTAGGTATCCATCTTCTTCCTAGCTTTTCAATGAACATCTGAGAAAAGAAAGTCCCGATGAAGAACGCAGAGATCGGATATAGCACGGATATGATACCCTCCGTATTCAGCTCTGCTATGTTAAAGGCTAAAATAAGAAGATTCGCCGTCTCCGCATTGGCGAAAACCCCACCCTTCAAGAAATACGAGTATGCCCCCATAAAACCACCCGAGAGCATAAGCAGTACGAATGTATGATAGCGCTGACTTGGCAATGTTCCATCTTTCATAGCAACAGAATAATAGGTCGATTGAAAAGGTAAATGCAACCCTCTGCAGGAAAAGGTAAAAAGACTAGTATTGTGCTATAATCGTAATATGTTCGGAATTAGCGTTAACAAAGAAGTAATAGAGTTCTCCAGAGATGAAGGGTATATGCTTTGCCGTGAAATGGAGAAGGCAGGATGGAAGATTCTTCACGACTTCGAGGATGGCGAGATCCTCTCTAAAATCGACACATACTTGGAAGAGGATACCATCGCCTTCATGGATTACGGGACTCCCGGCTACGAATACATCGCCTTCCACGGCAAAAGGTACTCAGAGCCGTTCATCGACTATGCCATCAGAAAAAATGGTATGGAGGCCCTCTACTTTAAAAGTCTGAAAGAGCATACTATAGACTGGTTCCCAGTATCGGATGTGATAATAGTTGATGGAACTCCCGCCATTCTGCAACACCATTACGATGAAAGAAAGACAGAGAGCATCGGAAATGAGGAAAAGAGAAGTGAAGACGAGGATGAAAAGCTAAGAAAGATAAGGGAAAGGGTAAATGCTTTCTGCAAAGATAACGGCATAGAAGCGTCAAAATCGGATATAAGCTTCATAGCAAGGCATACAGCAGCCCTTACCCGTATGGACGATCCTATCATTCTTGATGACACTATTGAAAGCCTTGTAAACGACAAGCTGAATCTTAAAACCAGATACGCGAATCCGGAAACAACATTCAGGGCGGAGCATATCAGACGGGAACATGAGACAGCATATTTTCAGGCCTCAAACATAAGCGAAGCGAGGAAAAAAGCGGAGAAATATTTCAGCAGCAGTGAGGAATACTACAGCGAAGATGAAATCAGTATCCACTGCATAAGCGAGGAAGAACTTGTCAGAGAGGAGGATGTAAGAGTATGAACATTTCAGATATGAGAAGGGAAAAAGCAAGACTTTTCAGCCCTGCACTGCTATCCCTTGATGTGACAGACCCGGAATTCGCCACGATAATCGCACGTTTCGCCTTTGGTGAGGTAACACAGTTCGGAGAACTTGAGACAAGGGAAAGGGTCATAATCGCGTTATCAGCCGTAATCGCGACAAATGGACGGGAAGCATTCAGAATGGTCCTGCGCGGAGCCCTCAAGGCCGGCATGAAGGAAGAGGAGATAAAAGAGCTCATATACCAGGCTACGGCGTATGTCGGTCTTTCCCAGATCCTCTATTTTCTTAGTGAGACTAACAAAGAACTTGACAGGTGCGGACATGATTTTGCACACACAAAGAGAACCACAGTGAAAGAAGAGGAGAGAGGGGAAAAGGGAGAAGAAATTCAGATTGAAATCTTTGGAGAGGGAATGAAAGATTTCTCAAAACAGGGAAGAGAGGATAGAAGGCACATAAACAGATGGCTGAGCGAGAACTGTTTCGGGGACTATTACACAAGAAGCGGACTCAGCCTAAAAGACAGGGAGATGATAACATTCATCCTGCTCCTATCCCTTGGCTGTACTCCAAAGCAGCTTAAGAGCCATATACAGGGGAATTTGAATCTGGGAAGGACAAGAAAGGATCTTATCGCCGCCGCTTCCGAATGCGTCCCGTATGTTGGATATCCCAAGGTACTGAACGCACTGGATGCGATTGACGAGTTAACCCTTTAGTCCGAAGGCGCTTATTATCGCACTCTTCACACTCTTGACATGAATCATGGCCTCGGAGCTACTCCGACCTTTAATGTAAGGAGAGATAACTAAATCGAATCCAAGCTCTGAGGAGGCCTTCAGCTTTCGCTCGAGGTACACTACATTCCTCACCTCTCCAGCAAGAGAAAGTTCTCCGAATGATACCAGCTTTGCTGGCAGACTGCGGTTTATCTTCGAACTGTAAAGAGCCAAGGCAAGTGGCAGTTCTATTGAAACATCGCTAAGTTTCATTCCCCCTGCCACATTCACATAGATGTCCTGATCTGATAGCTTTAAATCCGTATGACGTTCAAGTATGGCCGCAACCCTGGACACCCTTGCGATATCAACTTTGTCAGAATATATTCGCTGCAGACCGCTTTTTGCAGGGACTACAAGAGCTTGAAGCTCGACAACGAAAGCCCTGGATCCCTCGACGATGGAGGTGAACGCGATTCCCGGAGGAAGGCTCTCATCCGCCCTGCTTGAAAGAAAGACTTCCGTAGGATCTTTTAATCCGTGAAGCCCCTTGTCATCCATCTCGAACAGCCCAATCTCGTCTACGGAACCGAATCTGTTTTTCGCCGCTCTTAATAGTCTTATCCCGTTTTCAGCACTTTCAAAATAAAGCACCGTATCCACCATGTGCTCAACAATCTTCGGTCCTGCTATGCTCCCATCCTTCGTGACATGTCCGACGAAGAAAATGGAGCATCCCAGACGCTTTGCCACATTTGAAAGCACGAGACAGCAGGTTCTTATCTGATTTGGAGAGCCCTGTATGGACGTCACAGAGGACGAATAAAGAGTCTGAAGGCTGTCCACTATGATAATCTTCGGCTCAAGCTTTTCAATCGTCTGTTCAAGAACCTCAAGCCTCGTATCACAGAATATTGAGATGTTTGAAAGGTTTAACGAAAGCCTTTCCCCTCTTAGTTTGACCTGGGATGGCGATTCCTCCCCTGATACGTACAGCACATCATTGGCTGTAGAAAGAAAAGACAGCATCTCAAGCATCAGCGTCGACTTCCCTATCCCGGGCTCACCTCCGATAAGCACGGAGGATGGAAGCATCACACCACCACCAAGAACCCTGTCAAGCTCATCAAAACCTGTTGAAAGACGTACCGCCTCATCCGATCTTATCTCTGATAGCTTTACGACACGGTTATCAAGAGAGAGTGAAGGCGGAGATGCCTTAGATTTATTAGTAGCACTAACTATCTCTTCTTCAAACGAATTCCAGCTGTTACACTCGGGACAACGTCCCATCCATTTTGATTCGGTATGCCCGCACTCAGAGCAGACATACCTCTTCTGAACCTCTTTCAAAACAACCTCTAGAAACTCAACAGTTCAACACTGAAGATTAAATAGGCATTCGGAGGGATCACCCCTGGATATCCATACTCACCATATCCGAGCTCTGGAGGAATGATGAGAGTGCGCTTCTCTCCTTTCTTCATCATCTGCAACGCCTCATTCCAGCCCTCTATTACCTGCCCGATTCTGAATGTGGCAGGCTCTCTGCGAGCGATGGAGGAATCAAATACCTTTCCGTTAAGAAGAGATCCCTCATAGTGCACAGTAACATTCTCTCCGTATTGCGGACTCTCCGTTCCAATACCTTCCTTGTCTATCACATACATGAGGCCAGACTTCGTAGTCTTCGCGTCTGGATAACGGTTCTTTATCTCATTAAGTACGGCTTCCCTCTCCTTAGCCGTTTTCTCTGCAATCTTCGTCTCCGCATCCTGAACATACTGGTCGAAAGCAACTCCGGAGGTATCGAAAGCTTTCGCATCCTCACCGACACGGATTATTTTAACACTCTTTATCTTATCTCCCTGCTCTATGCTGTTAACAACATCCTGCCCAACAACAACATGGCCGAAAATGGAGTGCTTACCATCGAGCCATGGAGTTGGAACATGCGTGATGAAGAACTGACTTCCATTCGTATTAGGACCGGCATTGGCCATAGAAAGAACACCAGGACCTGTATGCTTGAGAGAAGGATCGAACTCATCTGGGAATCTATAGCCCGGACCACCCGTGCCATTACCCTTTGGACAACCACCCTGAATCATGAAATCCTTTATAACACGGTGGAATGTCAGACCATCATAAAACGGGGTGCCCATGTTATCAAGGTTCAGATTACCCTCAGCAAGACCGACGAAATTGCAAACGGTCATTGGACACTTCTTATATTCCAAAGAGAGAAGAATCTCTCCCTTTGACGTTGTCATAAGAGCATAAAGCCCATCTTCAAGTTTTGTTAAATCCATAATAATTCCTTATAATATAATTAATTATTCATCAAAAAGATCTTCTCCATTACTCAAATAGGAATAGATTCTCTCCAATTCCTTCTGAGTCCTGAAGCGGACCATAAGTCTTCCCCTGTTAAGAGTTCCCTTTATCTCAACTTTCGCTCCGATCGCGTTTATGAATTTCTCCTCAGCAAAAAGGATGTCAGGATCTTTACCCTTTTCCTTCTTCTTCTGCACGATCTTACGTCCCTTATTGTACTCATCCGCAAGCGCTTCAGCCTCACGGACGGAAAGATCTCCCTCTATTATCTTGTTTCTAAGAAGAATCTGATCTGCAGGATTAACTAGGGAAAGGATGGCACGGGCATGTCCGCTTGTCATCATTCCGGAAATGAGATCGTCCTTAACAATGTCAGGAAGATTCAGAAGTCTTATCGAATTCGTTACAGCGGATCGCGATTTACCAACCTTGTTTGCAACCTCTTCCTGGGTGTATCCCGATTTCTGAATAAGGTACTGATAGGCAAAAGCCTCTTCAATCGGATTGAGATTCTCTCTCTGCACATTCTCGATAAGAGAGACTTCCATCCTCTGTATCTCACCAAAACTCTTTATAATCGATGGAATGCTTTTCAGTCCGGCAATCTGAGCGGCTCTGAATCTCCTTTCACCCGCGATGATCGAATATTTACTAGGAGCGTATTCTTCTATTATTATTGGCTGAATCACCCCCTGACTCCTGATCGACTCAGCAAGTTCATTCAAAGCATCCTCATCAAAGGATTTTCTCGGCTGATTCGGATTGGGCGTTATAGAAGAAAGAGGAATATAAAGAACTTTCTCACCATCATCTTTCTTCTCCGGATCAAAAGAAGGTGGGATTACAGGAGCTTCTTCCCTCTCATCTTCCTTTAAGACAACATTCTCTATCTGGGCATCGTAATCAAAACCGGAAAGAAGAGAGCCCATACCTTTTCCCAGTCCATGTTTCTTATCACCAGGCACGTTCAACTACCTCCTTAGCCAATGCGTTATACGCCTTTGTACCAACATTGTTCTTATCATAAACATTTATTGGCATTCCGTGACTTGGAGCCTCGGAAAGACGGACAGATCGAGGAATAATCGTTTTGAAAACCAAATCTTTGAAATACTCACTTACATCATCCACAACATCCTGATTAAGAAGAACCCTCTTACTGTACATTGTAAAGAGAATACCCATGATTTTAAGCTCAGGATTTAGTGATTTCTTCACATTTGTAATTGTGCGCATGATGAGATTGAGTCCCTCCATTGCCAAATACTCACACTGGAGAGGAATTATTACATAATCTGCCCAGGCAAGAGCATTCATAGTTTCAAGTCCTATGGAAGGAGGACAATCAAGAAGAATGTAATCAAACATATCATCAAGATCCCGCAATGCATGCCTGAGATAGAACTCACGTTCATTCTCATCCACAAGTTCAACAGTTAAACCTGCGGTATCGACAGACCCTGCGATAAGACTTAGGTTTTCAAATATAGTTTTCTGAACAGCATCAATAGCAGATTTCTGCCCAGAAACAACCTGATAGATGGTACTTTTCCTGCCATCACCGGAAACGGCGCCAGTGAGATTTGCCTGCGAATCAAAGTCCACTAATAACACCTTGTACCCCATGGTTCCAAGTGCTGCCCCTAAATTAACACAGGTAGTTGTCTTACCGACACCTCCTTTCTGATTAAAGAAGATGATTCTATGTGCTCTCATATATTTACTATATGAAATTAAAATATAATTGTCGATAAAATTATTTTGAACTTGACCGCAATAATACGAAAAAGTATATTGAAGCTACGGAGGAAACACATATGGAAGAAAAAGTAAAGGAAGCTATCGATGCTATCCGACCAGCACTCCAGAACGATGGAGGAGATATAGAATTCGTAAAGATGGAAGGAAATGATGTCTACGTCAAACTTGTCGGAGCATGCGCAGGCTGCCCTATGAGTCAGCTAACACTTTCAAACGGCGTACAGAGATACGTAAGAGAAACAGTAGATCAGAACCTTAACATCATTAATGCAACATTCTAATTTACATATCCAGCTCTAACAAAGCTGGATATTTTTTTCAATGTTTCACGTGAAACATTTCCGAGATAATAAACGGAGAGAGAAAGCTCTAATAAGGGACAGTTTATAAAACAACATTATTGGCTTTTATCCTACTGAAAATGCACCAGGCTGGTTTTCTTACACTAAGACAGCTAAGAGACCTAAAAACCCTTAAAAACGGCCATAATTGATAGGTTTTTTATATATGTTTCTATGTATAAGTACAGAATATGTGTACTTATTTTCCTCATTTTTCCCTATTAAATAGGGAAGTAATTTTAATGATTTTTAGCATAAAAAAAGCCGATGCATCTGAATACACCGGCCTTTGATTGATTTTAGACAGATTACTCCTCATTAGTCGGAGTTTCATCAACACTCTCAGACTCAGAATCCTCAGGATCCTCCTCCTGATAGGAAGTAATCGCCATGGCATTTATAGAATCGCCACTCTTCTTGAAAGCAGCAACTTTTACACCACGGGCACTTCTTCCCTGCGTTGAGATATCCTTGGTATGAACGCGGATTGCCTGTCCTTTCTTTGTCATGAAGATTACATCTGTATCATCATCAACAGCAAATGCGTCCACAATACCGTTCTCACCTTTCTCGATAGTGTAGATCTTCTGCCCCATGGTTCCTCTTCCATGGTTCATGAACTCATCAAATCTTACCTTCTTGCCTTTTCCCTGTTCGGTGATCATGAGTATTTCCTTGTCATTCTCAACCTTCACAAGACCTACGAGTTCATCGCTTCCAATAAGTTTGATGCCTCTTACACCATGAGTACTCCTACCCATTGTTCTTATGCTTGCAGCATCCGTCCTCAGACCTTTTCCTTCTCTTGTAACAAGCATCACATCATCTTCTTCATTAACGAAGATGGACTGCGCAAGATCATCTCCTTCGTCAAGAATAATGGCCTTAACGCCTCTGACCTTAGCATTAATAAAGTCATTAAGACGAACTTTCTTCGTAACTCCAAAACGTGTTCCCATGAGAATGTAGCGGTCTTCACTAAATTCGGAGAAGCTGATTATGGACGTAACTTTCTCGTTGTTATCAAGCTGTATTATGCTCTTAAGGCTTGTTCCCTTTGCTGTCTTAGCATTCTCTGGAATATCGAAAGCTCTGACATAATAAGCTTTACCGAGGTTTGATACGAAGAGGATATAATCATGGCTGTTGCAGATGAAGAGATGCTGCACGAAATCGTTATCAACAAGCTTAGCACCGATTGTACCCTTACCACCTCTCTTCTGAGCCCTGTACTCATCGATAGGAATCCTCTTTGCAAATCCCTTGTTCGTAATGGATACTACGACTTCCTCCTTCTTGATGAAATCCTCAGGGGAAGTGTCTTCGAGCTCTCTCTCATTAATCTCAGTTCTTCTTCTGTCTCCATAGGTCTCACCGATCTTTATAAGCTCATCTTTTACGACACCAAGAATCTTATGCTCATCTGCAAGGAGTTCCTTATAGTATTCGATTTTCACTTCAAGATCCGCCAACTCCTGGAGAATCTTCTCAGTCTCAAGATGAGAAAGACGGCCGAGCCTCATATCGATGATAGCATCTGCCTGAACCTGCGTAAGACCGAATCTCTTCTGGAGTTCAAGGGAGGCAACATCATTATCCTCGCTTTCCTTGATGATCCTGATAACCTCATCTATGTTATCTAGGCCTATCTTCAAACCTTCAAGGATATGGGCCCTTTCCTCAGCCTTCTTAAGATCATATCTCGTCCTTCTCTCAACAACCTCTTTCCTGTGATCCACATACGCAACGAGCATTTCCTTGAGATCGAACAGCTTCGGAGCACCGTTCTGAAGGGCTAGATTATAGATATTGAAATTGGATTGTAGGGCAGTCCTGCCGAAAAGCATGTTGAGTACAATGTTGGCAACAGCATCCTGCTTGAGCTCAATTACGATTCTTATGCCATCACGTCCAGATTCATCACGAACCGCTGCAATTCCCTTGATGATCTCATCTTTCCTGAGTTCATCAATTTTCTTAACAAGTTCACTCTTGTTAACCTGGTAAGGAATTTCAGTAAAGACAATCTTATCGTGACCTCTTTCACTTTCTTCAATTTCATAGCGGCTACGAATAACAACCTTACCTTTTCCGGTCGTATATGCATCCATTATACCCTTTTTACCACATATGATACCATAAGAAGGGAAGTCGGGTCCCTTTATGTATTCCATTAACTCAGGAATAGTAATATCAGGATTATCAATTAGAGCTGAAATACCATTTACAACCTCTGCAAGGTTATGTGGCGCTAGATTTGTAGCCATACCTACTGCAATACCGGATGAACCGTTTACAAGAAGGAAAGGGAAGGCCGATGGCAGTACTGATGGCTCCTTGAGAGACTCATCATAGTTTGGAGTGAAATCCACGGTATCTTTGTTGATATCCGTGAGCATCTCTTCTCCAAGCTTACTGAGCTTAGCCTCCGTATACCTCATTGCAGCAGGTGGATCACCATCTATCGAACCGAAGTTACCCTGCGGTTTTACAACAGGATAGCGAAGTGAGAAATCCTGTCCAAGACGCACAAGTGCATCATATACCGAGGCATCTCCATGTGGATGATACTTACCGAGCACATCACCAACCACACGTGCACATTTCTTGGTCTGACTCGTGGATTTAAGCCCGATATCCCACATATCGTAAAGAATTCTTCTATGTACGGGCTTAAGACCGTCTCTGACATCCGGAAGGGCCCTTGAGACGATAACCGACATAGCATAGTTAAGGTAACTGGTCTTCATCTCCGTGCTGAGATCTGATTTTATGACCTTACCTAAGTGTTCTTCCTGAATATTCTCGTCCATTTTTCCTTCCTTATATGTCAAGCATGCTTACATATGTAGCATTCTGTTCAATAAATTCACGCCTAGGCTCAACATCCTCTCCCATGAGCATCGAAAATACCCTGTCAGCCTCCTCAGCATCAGAGAGTGTAACCTGGCCTATCATCCTGGTTTCCGGATTCATGGTAGTCTCCCAGAGCTCCTCTTTCTCCATCTCACCAAGACCTTTGTACCTCTGAGCGATTACCTTTCCCTCATCACCCTGAGCATACTCATCTATGATTTTCTTCTTCTCCTCTTCCATATAGGCATAGAAAACCTTCTTTCCTATTGTGATCTTATATAGGGGAGGCATTGCGAAATATACGTATCCAGCCTCGATAAGAGGTTTCATATATCTGAAGAAGAATGTCAGGAGAAGCGTTCTGATATGAGATCCATCAACATCAGCATCAGCCATAATGATGACCTTATGATAGCGTACTTTGCTCAAATCGAACGTAATCTCCTCTCCAGAGGCTTCTTTTGCATCATGGTCAGCCTGACTTTCGTTATATCGTGTTATACCGGCTCCGATAGTCTGGATAACAGGATGCAGCTTATCGTTATTGAGGACTTTCGCCTCCTGAGCCTTCTCAACATTGAGCATTTTTCCCCATAGAGGAAGAATGGCTTGGAATCGGCTGTCCCTTCCCTGTTTTGCTGTTCCACCAGCAGAATCACCCTCAACGATGAACACCTCACACTTAGCTGGATCCTTTTCCGAGCAGTCTGCAAGTTTTCCAGGAAGTCCGCCACCCTCATTCTTCTTGCGGATGTTCTCACGTGCTTTTCTGGCAGCAACACGTCCAAGTGCTGCATTTGTCACCTTATCCAGAAGCTTATCTATAGCATCTGGAAACTCATCGAAATAATTCGTAAGGTTTTCATAAACAAGTGAATCGACAACACCCCTTACAGAGGAGTTTCCAAGTTTCATCTTTGTCTGGCCTTCAAACTGAGGCTCTGGAATTTTGACGGAGACAATAGCAGTAAGACCTTCTGAAATATCTGAAGCCTCAAGGCTTTCAGAATACTTTTTGAGATACTTCGGACTCTTTTTAAGCTGATTGTTCAGACATCTTGAAAGAGCAGTTCTGAATCCTACAAGATGAGTTCCACCTTCCCTTGTATTGATGTTGTTTACGAATGTGTAAATCTTCTCATCATATTTGTCATTGTACTGAAGGGCGACCTCAACAGAGACATCCTTATTCTGCTCTATTTTCCTGATACCTTCAAAAGAGATAGGTTCGAAAAGAGTTGTCTTATATTCGTTAAGGTATTTAACAAACGATGAAAGACCACCCTCGGCATGCAGAGTATCCTTTCTTACGAGTTCACCTCTGTCATCCTCAAATTCAATCTTTATACCCTTGTTAAGGTATGAAAGTTCCCTGAAACGATTTAATAAGGTATCATAATTAAAGCTATTTCTCTCCATAATGGAGAAATCAGGGGTGAATCTGACAAGGGTTCCCGTCTTATCGGTTTCCCCGATAACCTCGACATCCTTTTCAGGTATACCCTTATGATAAACTTGCCTGTATGCCTTTGGAGCTCTATATACAACTACCTCAAGAGTATCTGAAAGGGCGTTCACACAGGAAACACCTACGCCATGAAGCCCACCGGATACCTTATAAGCATTGTCATCGAACTTACCACCGGCATGAAGCTGCGTGAGAACAACTTCGAGAGTGCTCTTCTTCTCCGTAGGGTGGAAGTCAACAGGAATTCCCCTTCCATTGTCGAGAACGGAACAGTATTCATTTCCATCCTCATCCTTCTCAAGCTTAACCACGATAGTATCGCAATAGCCAGCCATAGCCTCGTCTATCGAGTTATCAACAACCTCATACACAAGATGATGAAGTCCGTCGATACCGGTGCTGCCTATGTACATTCCCGGACGCTCTCTGACGGGTTCAAGGCCTTTGAGAACTTTGATCTCATCGCTGGTATAATGCTTGCTAGCCTCTTCTTTTTTTTCGATTTCTTCGCTCATATCTTTCCTTTTTTATAACAATGAAACACCTTAAAAATATTTAAACAAAAAAATTCCGCTTAAAATATAGTATATATATTTATCTTAATTATTGCAATAACTGATACCATACAAGAACTCAATATAACTATATGCGAGAAAAAGAATTAAATTGTAAAAATAAAGAGGCTGGAAAATTGGACTTGAAGAAAGAGGCTCAGGCAGTTAACATAATTGACACGGGATATAATAAATGTTGAAAGAACTTTGGGAACAAGCGGTAGAAAGATTAAATCAAACGATGCCCTCATCGGGTCAGATGTGGCTTAGAAACGCTCATTTCAAGGATGAAAGCGCCACCGGAATAACATTATCTTTCTCCTCTCTTTTCTATCTCGACTCATTCAAGAAAAAATGTCTTGATCAGGCCTTAAACGTTCTTTCCGATTTCGCAGGTACCGATATAAGCATAAATCTCGTAGTGGATGATCAGATAAAAGAAGAAAAACCACAAGAGAAAAAGATAACAAAACTTTCTGAGAAAAAGAAAGCTGTTAATGAGACCCTTAACAGCGAATATACGTTCGATAATTTCATAATAGGAGAGAACAACCTATTTGCCTGCAACGTGGCCAAGGTAATTTCTAATAACCCAGGAACCAGTTTCAACCCATGCCTAATTTACGGTGGCGTTGGACTAGGAAAGACTCACCTCATTCAGGCAATTGGAAACTACATTTATGATCATAATCCGAAAATGAAGGTCATATATGTGACAGCAGAAACATTCACTAATGAACTTATAAATGCGATTTCAAACAGGACCGCGAATGCAAAGTTCAAAAATAAGTATAGAACAGCGGATGTTCTGCTTATCGATGATATCCATTTCATCGCAGACAAGGTAAGCACACAGGAAGAAATATTCCATACGTTCAATGAACTGACGGAGAAAAATAAGCAGATCGTATTCACATGCGACCGACCTCTAACAGAGCTTACAGGAATAAACGAAAGACTTATAACGAGATTCAGAAAGGGTGCTAATGTTGACCTTCAGCCACCACAGTACGAGACAAGGATGGCCATAGCACTGAAAAAATGCAAGGACCTCAATTTCAAGATTTCGCAGGATGTTCTGGAATATATCTGCATGAACATTAAAACTAATGTCAGGGATCTCGAAGGTGCTCTTACGACCCTCTATTCATTCTCCGAACTGGTAGGACGTGAGATAACAAAAGAGATAGCCATGGAGCATATAAAGAACTTCATTCCTACTCAGATGATAAAAAACACAGAGATAACGATTGACCAGATAATAGGGCAGACCGCATCTTATTTCAACGTATCATCATTCGATATCAGGGGAAAGAGCAGGAATAAGAACGTATCCCTTGCAAGACACATATCAATGTATCTTTCAAGTACAATGACAAATCTCTCTCTTACTGAAATAGGAAAGTATTTCGATAGTAAGGACCATACTACTGTAAGTTATGCAATCAACAAGATAAAAAGTATAGAAGAAAGTGATGAGAGCATAAAAAGAGCTATTGAGAGCATAACAAACAACCTTAAAAAGTGAATATTCTCAGCTTAAATTCTTCATTTCTTAAGCAGAGTTTTCCACAATTTCTGTGGAAAACCTGTGGAAAAGTAGGTAAAAACAAGGTAAAAACCTGTTAATAATCTTGAATTTTCTTACGCCATTTTTGATAAAAAAAATTCATTTGGCTAATCCAACTGTGAAAAGCTGTGGAAAAGAGGATACTTTTTCAACATAGTTTTCCACATAATAATTTAATCATATATAATAAAATAAATGAGTTTTCCACGTTTTTCACATATACTAATACTGCTACTACCTTTAAATATGTTATAATAAAGCAGTAATTCATCAGGAGGAAAAATGAAATTCATCTGTTCATGCGAAACTCTAAGAAAAGAAATATCTTACGCATCTAATTTCACAACCAAGAGGAACGCACTATCAATAACAAGCAACGTTTTACTTGAAAACAAGAACAATACACTGACAATAAAGGCAACAGACTCAAAGAATGGATTCATATCTTCAATTGAGGTAAATACGATAGTACCGGGAAGTACAACTGTTCTCTGTGAGAAATTCCTTGATGTGCTTAAGAACATAAACTCGGATACAGAGCTCGAAATAAGCCAGGAAAATGACAATCTATCAATAAAGAATTCTAAAGAATCAAAATTCATCGTAAATATCAGAACTGTTGATTCCGATAAGTTCCCTGAGATGATTGAATATCCTGAGGAAGATTATTTCACTGTTGGGCAGAATCTTTTCTTCGATATGGTTGATAAGACCAGTTATGCGGTAGGTCATGAGGAATCAAGATTCTTCCTTACGGGAGTATATGTCGAATACAAGAATGATAAGCTTGTAATGGTAGCAACCGATGGAAAGAGACTGAATTGTGTTAAGAGAAGTTTTGAACATGAGATTGACACTTTCATCCCTTCCATAGTTCCTGTAAACTTCCTTAGTAACCTTAAAATGGTTGGATCAGGGGACGGTGTTCTCAGTCTTTCTTTCAAGGACGGCTATGCATTTGCAAATATTGAAGGAAGATACATGTATTCACTTCTCATTACTGGAAACTACCCTAATTATGAGCGTGTCATTCCAAAGTCATTCGAATACAAGGCTGTTGTAAATACCGCTGAGATGCTAAATGCTATTAATCTTATTTCTGTCACAATTGAGATGAAGAGTAAGAAGATCATATTTGAAATCAACGGTGATGGCATAATGATAAGCGGAGAGGATTCCGATGGAAACAGTAAGAATGTAATCAAATGCGATTATGACGGTCCAGAGATGAGACTTTCCTTCAATTACAATTTCCTTCTTGATGCTATAAAGAAAATAGAGAGTGATAATTTCTCTATCTGTTTCAACAGCTCAAGCACAGCAATAGGACTTGTAAGTGAACCGGAATCAGATTACATCTTCATAATAATGCCTATGCAGGCTTAAGATGAGATTCGAAAAAATAAGAATCAGCAATTTCAGGAACATATCCTCCCAAGTCGTTGATATAGATGCGGAGGATATTGTTCTTATCGGTGATAATGCTCAGGGAAAGACAAACTTTCTTGAGGCACTATATACCCTTTGTTATGGATCATCATTCAAAACACCTAATCTAAGAGAAGCCATAAGACATGGGGAACAGTCCTTTCTGCTCGAAGCCACATTTATTAATGATTATGAAGAGAGGCAGTATGTCATGTTCTCTTTTGAGAACGGTAAAAGAAACATTGAGATAGATGGTAAGAGAATTCAGGATAGAAAAGAACTTATCTATCAGTTTCCTTGCATAGTTTTCTCTCATGAGGATATAGAGTTTTTAAAAGGGGAACCGGAGACTAGGAGAAAATTCTTTGATCAGATGATGAGTCTTTCCAATCCGTCATTTCTCGATGATATGAGATTGTACAGGAACATACTTGCAAAAAGAAATGCTGCCATAAAAATAGGGGATAGAAGCATGATAACCCTTTATGATGGTCGTCTTGCCAAGTATGGACTTGAAATAATGAGAGAAAGGGAGAAAGCGGTTGATGAATTCAATTCCGTTTTCCCATCCCTTTTTTCAGTAGTATCAGGAGGAAAGGATGATCTTTACATTCATTACCAGAAATCATGGGCTGATGCTGATAGCGAAGAGTACATAATATCGATTCTTAGCGATAGTCTTGATCGTGATATCAAGATGCAGACAACCACAAGTGGAATACATCGTGACAGATTTTCAGTGAAAGATGGTAATGGAATATTCAATCAGACCGGATCTACAGGTCAGCTCAGACTCTGCTCTCTAATATTCCGCATAGTTGAGGCTAGGATGTTTGAGATAAGTACCGGTAAAAAACCTATACTTTTATTTGATGATGTTCTTCTTGAACTTGATGATAGGAAAAGGAGTCTCTTTCTTAATCAGATTGATTCATACAGTCAGGCATTCTTTACATTTCTTCCTCGTGAGAATTATTTCGATGATAATCATAGAAAACCACTGTGTTATAATGTTATGGACGGAAAATACAGTTTATGAGTCAGTATTACAAGGATGCAAAGGAAGTTCTTGCTCCCATAATTGAGAAAATCATTCAGACTAGGGATTCTAAATCAGAGGAGATTAAAAAAAGATGGCCTGAGATATCAGGTCCTAGAATAAGTCAGTATTCTTCTTTTTTACGAATAGAGAAAAAAACTCTTTTCATAGCTGCTGATGATACCAGGTATATTCCGCTCATTCTTGCTCAGAAAAAAAGAATCATAGATAAATACAACAGCTTTTTTCCATCAGACGATATAAAGTATATCAAGGTAATAGTAGAATCTTATTAATTACAGCTGGTAATGGTACTTGACGATAATTTGAAGTATCTATAAAATTCTAAATTCGGACACGTGTGTCTTTATTTAAAAATAATACAGCTAGTTTAGCGAAGAATATTGGAGATTACTCATGAGTAACAAAGGCAAAAGGACTTATCAGCCAAGTAAGAGAAAGAGAACTAGGAAATTCGGTTTCCGTGCAAGAATGGCTACAAAGGGTGGACGTCTCGTATTAGCACGCAGAAGAGCTAAGGGCAGACACAGCCTCACTGTAAGCGATGAGAAGAAGCCTTACTAAGACACAGTTCATCAGAAAAAAAGATGAAATAGATCGCATTTTCAAACATGGAAAGAAAGTTTCGTGTGAGAAGATGCGATTAATATATCTGTCTAATGACCTTTCTTACGATAGAATCATCGTAATTCCAGCCAGACATTTCGGAAACAGCGTTGAAAGAAATAAGCTCAGGCGCAGAATTAAAGAGATTTTCCGCAATTGGGAAGGACGTCTGATAGAAAGTGATTCTAATTCTGGACTTGATATTGTCTTGGTAGTTTATCCTGGAAAGGTTTCTGATTTCTCCTTGCTTGAGGCCGATATGAAATCCATGTTGGTCAGGTTAAATCGGAAATAGCTCCTATTATTTTCTCTTCATGCAGAGTTCCTATTCCTACTTTCCCTGGATAAATGAAAAACATTCAAAGGAGATTAAATGGATAGGAATACTATTTTAGCAATAGTTTTATGTACGATAGTAATCATTGTATCTACTACTGTTCAGTCGTTGTTTTTCGCTCCAGATCCTAGTACCGTAGTTACGGAGACAACGGTTGAAAGCGTAGATGAGAATGGTACTTCCTCAATCAGATATGGTGCCTCTGACGCATATGGTAATGATTTTTATGCAATAGGGGATAATCCCGATTCATTGCCATTCGTAATAGAAAATGAGGTTTCATCTTTCACATTCGATCCAGTAGGTGCTACTGTAAGCAGTGTTAAACTTAAAGAGCATCATACCGAAGGGGAGCCAAGTGAGCTCATATTCAAGGATAGTGATGATATCAATCCTTTCATGCTTTATGCTGGAAATGATAGAAGTAATCCTATAGATGCTGTATTTAACTACAGCATAAATGAGCTTACAGACAGAAACATAACGCAGATAAGATTCTTCCGTGATTTTGAGACCAGTGATGGAGAAGTGTTCACAATCAACAAGATTTATGCTGTTCCTATGAATGATGAATACATGATCCAGCTTGTTGTTAATATGACAACTTCAGATGGAAGCAGCATACCTCTTAATTACGATGGAGAGGCTTACACCCTCGGTTTCGGTCCTCAGGTTGGACCAGAGTTCGAATCGATGAGTTCGAGTTATGATTACAGAAGAATCAACTACCTCAGAGATGACAGGGGTGGAAAGAGCAATGTGAACTATTCTCATAATGTATTTACTTATGATGATTTTGATTCAGATGAGTTTATCGACTGGATGAGTCTTACCGGTAAGTATTTCGTTGCAATCGGTATTCCTGAGACAAGGGATATCATAAGTGAATACACTGCGACAAACATGGTTTATGATAGCGGTGTATCTCAGGAGAATTATTTCTATTTTACAAGAAAGGCAACCGTTGATTCTTCTATCACAGATGTCTACTCATATTATCTCGGACCACAAAGTGCGACCGAGCTTGATCGTTATGAAAGAGCCGGTGATAACGTATTCGGGCTTGAGGAGCATAGGCTGAGAGAAGCCATGGATTCATCCTGGCTATGGTGGCTTGAGACAGTTCTTAACTGGTGTCTTTCCCTTATTTACCGTGTAATACCTAACTACGGTGTTGCAATCATAATTCTTACGATAATTATCAAGCTGCTCTTGCATCCGCTTTCAAAGAAGGGAACGGAATCTACTGCTAAAATGAGCGCTTTAACACCGAAACTCAATGCTATAAAAGAGAAATATCCTGATGATCCGAATGCCCAGAACGCGGCTATGGCAAAGCTTTATAAGGAAGAGGGTATAAATCCTATGAGTTCCTGCTGGCCTATGCTCATACAGTTCCCTATTCTTATTGCGTTCTACGGACTTCTTAATAAGAATATCGATCTTAGGGGTGCAATGTTCATTCCGGGATGGATCACCGACCTTTCCATTCCTGAGACAATATTCACACTTCCTTTCAGGATTCCTTTCTTAGGAGATCAGATACATCTGCTTCCTATTCTTTATACTCTCACCATGATTTTCAGTATGAAGATTACGCAGAGTGCATCATCTGCTGCTTCCGGACAGGCTGGAATGATGAAGTTCATGACATATGGAATGCCGCTGATCTTCTTCTTTATTCTCTACAATGCACCATCAGGTCTTCTCGTATACTGGTCCGCAACCAACATAATATCAATTGGAAGTCAGGTTTATGTAAACAAGAAGAAGGGGACGCAGTTCAAGCTTGAGATACAGAAAGAGGACGAGGAAAAGGCCCTGGCTAAAAAGAAAAAGAGAAGGAAATAACATATATGTATAAGGATTTTGAAGGAAAAAACGAGGCTGAGGCTCTTCAGAAAGCAAGAGAAGAGCTCAATCTCAAAAATGATGATGTTTATGTAGAGGTTCTTGAAGAAACCAAGAAAGGACTCTTCAAGAAGAGTTATATTAAAATCCGCGTCTATTATGGTGAAGAAGAGAAAGAGGATATGGCAAAGGCAGCCGAGTCCGAAGTCCTTCCTAAGGAGGGTGAAAGTCTATCTGCCGAGAGCGATGTCGAAAGAAAGACTGTCGAATTCATAACCACCTTGATAGAGAAGATGGGTTATGAGGCAACAGTTACCATATCTTCCAGAAGGGATAGCAAGATATCGCTGAATATCGAAAGTGATAATTCCAGCATACTGATTGGAAGGAAGGGAAAGAATCTTGATGCTATACAGCTTCTTGCGAATGTTTATGCTGCCAATATTGATGAGGATGTCAAAATCGTAATAGACAGCGAAAATTACAGGATGAGACATGAGGATCAGATTGTAAGGAATGCTGTAAGAAGTGCTGAATACGTAAGACGCAGTGGAAGAAGCAAGCTGCTTGAGCCAATGAATCCTTTTGAAAGAAGACTTGTTCATACCGCTTTAAATGATTTCAAAGGAGTTGAAACCAAGAGCGAAGGTGAAGGGGTTTACAAGCAGGTAAGGATAATACCTACAGCTAAGAAAAATAGATAGTTTAAGAAAGGGCTACTGAGTGGCCCTTTTTTCTACAATTAAGAAGTACATTATACGTGATAAGATCAGATGAAATTTCAGGCGGTGACTTACTCTCCATCCTGTCTCACATTACTGTGAGCCTGAGGATGGAGCTTCTTCTCACTTAAGACACCTGATGGTGCCAGTATCAATGAGCTATCCCCGCTAGCCCAGCGGTTAAGGATGTCTTTTCCCTCATCCAGCAGGTTCTTACAACTGTTCTTGTCTCTGTCATGATGTGTACCGTAGCTCTTGCACGTCCACTGTCTATCCGAGAGCTTCAGTTCGTGGTTTATCTCATGGCAAGCAGAGCATCGTTTACTCGAGGGGAAGAACCTATCAACCTTTACAAGCACCTTTCCCTGATTATTCAGCTTGTAGGAAAGCATGTTCCTCAGCATGCCATATCCGTTGTCGTATGCGCTCTTGCCGAAATTCAGAGCTTTGGACATGTGCTGGAGGTTCATGTCCTCCACTACGACGGCATCAAATGTGTCGGAGACTTTCCTGGAGAGCTTATGCAGGAAGTCATTCCTCCTTGCACTTGCTTTCTCATGAAGCTTCCCGATTTTGTGTTTCTGCTCCCAGTAATTAGCAGAGCCGTACCGCATCCTCGAGAGCCTCCTCTGTTCCTTTGCAATCCTCTTCTCAAGATTGCGGTACCAGCGGATGTCATCTTTCGTGATGTCGTTCTCTCCGGAAGAGGAGACGACAAGGGATGGCATCGAGTAGTCGAAAGTCTCGACCTTCTCGAACTTCTTCCTTGTCTCTATTGGCTCTGTATCCACATCGAATGTGAGAGATATATAGAACTTCCCGCTTGCCGTCTCCTTTATAGTCGCATGCTTCATCCTCCACCCATCCGGTATGCTACGGTGGAGTATGATGCGCACTCTTCCGAGTTTCGGCAGCTTGATATAGTTCTCTCTATCACTCTTGAGGATTATCTCAATGTTGTTGTTTATCCAGTTCGTTGTATATGAGCGTTTGTCCTTCTCCTTCGCCCTGAACTTAGGAGTTTTCCCTTTTGGGAAGAGCTTCTTACATGCCTGGTTCAGGTTCAGCTGCGTGTTTGAAAGAGAGAGGGAATCAACCTCGGTAAGGAATGAATTGTCCTTCTTCAGATGGGCTGGTGTTGTATTGAGAAGTTTTCCCTTATTCATCTTCTCATAGCTGATGCGCTCGTCAAGCAGATTTTTCCAGACGAAGCGGCAGCAGCCGAAGGTCTTCCATATGAGGATCTTCTGCTCCATAGTAGGGTTTATCCTGAACTCCATTCACTTGGAGACGGTCACTTTCCCATCTCTTCTCCCTCCCGTCTCGTCAACTGATTCGGCCATGACATGAGTATAATATATATACTTATAATGCAAGAAAATATATAAAAACTCTATACTTATTGATATATATAGAATCTGCGATCCTACATGATTCATCACCATCTTATGAAATTGAAGATGGTGACTTCTCATGAATTAAGGTTAAAGATTATAGAGTTCTTCTCCTGAAATCCGTTTTTCTCCTGGTATTTCAAAACCGGAAGAAGATACAAAACCTATTGAAGAAATCTTGATACCTTCTATCCTCATAATCTTATCCATTTCTTCTTTCACAAGCTCTTCTTTCATTGTCGATGTCAGATATTTCACTTCATAGATTTCATATCCTTCAAGCGTTTCCAGTGCAACATCAAACTCTCCATTGGTTTTTGTCTTGGCATCATCATACCAATACGTGCCTATGTTTATTATGTCGTTGCGAATTCCTCTTTCAACTTGAATTAAAAACCATTGACGTACAATATCTTCAAATCTATAAGAAACAAAAGTATTAATAGATGGCATGATATATTTTTCTAAAAATGCCGGAGTTGCGATTGCATCTGGATTCTTCTCAATGTATGACAAGTGGAAGCGCAGCATGTTCGATTTCAGTTCGTAGAACCTCTTTCTCCTGCTATCTTTTATATTTATAGGCTGTTTCTTTTCTATAAAATCGGATTTTTGTAACTGTTCAAGCGTGTAATCAAGAGAGTTCCTGCTTTCTTCATCCTCTAAACAAGCCTTTAACTGAGAAAAACTCTTTCTTCCATTCCCAATACGTGTAATCACGGAATAAGCACCACCAGAGTTTTTCAGTTCTGCATACAGAACATCTTCCGTATAAGAACGGGCAAATCCCGTCCTTTCCAATAAAAGGGATCTGATGTTTTCTTCTACAGATAACTGTGGATCTATCATGGAGAGAATCATTGGAATTCCTCCAAAAACAGAATACAAGGCAATCTTCTCCCTTATACTGCGCTGAGGGTAGAAAAGAGATGCCTCAAGATAATTCAATTCCCCTAAAGATATCTCAAGAGAAAACCTTTTGTATAATGGGTTATCTTTCTGTAAAAGGTTTTTCATCACCCGTATAGCAGATCCAGAGAGGATTATTTTGATATTATCAGGAGCATAATCTATGAAATCTCTGAAATAAGCATCAACAAGTTCCCCATTAGTTTTCTTTCTCAAATCCTGATATTCATCAATTTCCAATATAATTTTCTCTTTCAATGTCCCTATATATCTCAGTAGAGATTCAAAGTCAGGAATCTGGAACCCAGGCATACCATATGCTTCACCTAAGGCTCTGGACAATCTTCTTGCATTCTCGGAAAGTTCATCAGGTACGGCTGTAAATCTGATGATTTTTCCAGAAACAGATTTCAAAGATTCAGATATAAGAGTTGTCTTACCGATCCTGCGCCTCCCGTAAATCAATACAGCGCTCTTACCTTCCTTCTCTAGTTCTTTTTTGAGTTTTCCAAGTTCCTTATCGCGTCCTAAAAACATATGACCCTCAATTTACAATAATTAATTTTACAAAAATCAATTTAACCAAAATTAATTATTGTTATTCTACATTAAAGATTTTTTTATGACAATTAAATTATTAGAAAATTATAATTTCCTCTAATAGTAAGATTCTTTTTCTTTCTTGTCTGATATCTGCAAAGAGATGGTCAGCAGAACAGTCATATCGTCTGGAAGCATGTTTTTCTGTACGAAGATCATCTTGCCCTGTAGGGAGAATTAGGAAGAATTGCGAATGCAGTCTAAGCCTAGCATGTTTTCTGAAGGTACCCTTTAAAAGCTAATGAAATAAAAAATCTTCCCATTGGATTGGGAAGACTTTAAATTTTTCTTTGAGATCTATTAGTAGTTCTTGCCTACGAGCTCAAAATATGCCTGAGGATGAGCACATACTGGGCATACTCCAGGAGCTGCCTTTCCTACATGGATGTGTCCGCAGTTTCTGCACTTCCAGATCATCTCTCCGTCCCTGCTGAATACGAGTCCGCCCTCGACATTCTTAAGGAGTGCGAGATATCTTTCCTCATGCTCTTTCTCAATCTTTGCAACTCCCTTGAAGAGTGCTGCGATCTTTGTGAATCCTTCTTCCTCAGCTTCCTTTGCGAAAGTTGCATACATATCTGTCCATTCATAGTTCTCGCCAGCTGCAGCTTCCTTGAGGTTCTCTGCTGTTGTTGCGATATCTCCACCTTCCTGAAGAAGCTTGAACCAGAGCTTAGCATGCTCCTTTTCGTTGTCTGCTGTCTCTAAGAAGATAGCAGCAATCTGCTCATAACCTTCCTTCTTTGCCTTTGAGGCGAAGTAGGTGTACTTGTTTCTAGCCTGGCTCTCACCAGCAAACGCGGTCTGAAGATTCTTTTCAGTCTTTGATCCCTTTAGTTCCATTTTTACTCCTTTAACCTGCATTCAGAGCAGGTACCTTCCAATATTAGCTGATAGGAGATGAGATTGAAGTTCTCATCATCCATCACTTTCGCTTTTTCCAATACTCCATCAAGTGGGAGCATCACATCAAATATCTTACCACATAATTTGCATTTTGCGTGAAAATGAGGAACCATGTTCTTGTCGTATCTATCAGAACCGGTACCAAGTTTTGGAATTCTCCTTATTACTCCCTTATCCTCTAAAGCCGAGAGATTCCTGTATACTGTCGCCTTTGAAATATGTGGTGATATCTCATGTACAGCCTTATAGACTTCTTCTGCAGTAGGATGTCCCATCATGTTCATTATTGCATTGTATGTAACTTCTTTCTGTAGAGTCTGTCTAATCTGTTTCATATTTATTAATATTAATTATCAATAATATAATCTTATTGATAATAATTGTCAATAATTTGATGGAAAATTATTCTCAAGATATTCCTTCAGTTCCGTGCTCTTATCCCTACTGAACTGTGCCCCTGTCTGGCTTATTATCTCTCCGGCAAGAATTGAAGCTATTTTTCCCGAATCCTCAATTGAATATCCTTTTTCCTGTCCATAAAGGAATCCTGCGGCATATGTATCACCGGCACCGGTCGTATCTACTGGTTTTGAAGAGCCATAAATCGGTATCTCATACATTTTACCTTTTTCGGATATGTATGACCCTTTCTTACCGTTTTTAACAACTGCCACGGGACATATCTTTCCAATGCTTCTTGCACATTCATACGCATCGTAGTTATCTATAAGCGAGCGTGCTTCCTCGCTGTTTGCAAATACTATGTCCGCATAATCTTTTAATATGTTCAAAAACGTCTGTCTGTAACGTCCGACTGCGAATGGATCGGCTATGTCGAACGCAACCTTGAATCCGTACTCTTTCTTTTTTTCGAGCACTTTTCTTATAGCTTTCTGCTGACTTTCAGTATCCCACATGTAACCTGTGAAATAGAATATGTCCGCTTCTTTCGCGCTATTCAGGTTCACATCATCGTCCGAGAAGTTCCTGTTAGCTCCAAGATAAGTACACATCGTTCTTTCCCTGTCTTCAGATACAAGTATGATAGATGTTCCTGTAGGGGAGGCATTCTTTATAAGCTCGTCCTTAACACCAAGCTCGTTAAGCCTAGTCTTGTACATATCTCCAAGCTCGTCAAAACCTATTCCTCCTGCAAGAGTCGTATCTATTCCAAGACTTTTAAGAGTGACCATCGTATTAGGGCAGGATCCACCGCAAGAGTATATTATTTCTTTTTTTCTTATGTATTCGACAATTTCCTTCCTCTTGTCCTCATCTATGAGATTCATCGATCCCTTATGAAGAGAGAGTGCGCTTATGTCCTCATCTTTTACGAAGCATAAAAGGTCTATTAAAGGGTTTCCTATTCCATATACGGCCATAAGAAAATTATACCAGCTTTATCAGTTTTCATGAAGAAAAATAGAACCACCATATATGGTTTTTTTTCAAGTTTTCCACAGGTTTTCCACAGGGGTGTGGAAAATATGTGAAAACAGAGGAAAAGATAGAATTAAGTGTTCTGAAAGTACGTAAAAGTTATAATTGTTAATTGTTTATAACATAATAAAATATATTGTAAATACATAACTATTTTTTAATAAGATTCATATAATAATCGCATCGTTATTTATAAGTGAAAAACCTCCTCTAAAAGCAAGTTTTTCACATGTTTTCCACAATAATAGACAATTGTATGATTTTTTGCTAATTCCTAATATTTCTTATACTTAATGAATATCTACAATAAAAAGTAATACGCTATATATAGTGTTTGTTAAAATACTAACAGTATTAGTACGTTATATATACATGTTTTTTTCATTTAATTCCTTTTCTTCATTCATTTAAGAGCGTCTGAATAGCGGATATGGTATAAATTGATGCGTTTTCCGCTCTAAGTATGTTCGTCTTCAGCAGAACTGGAATGGCACCGTTATTCTCAGCTTCATCGCATTCGCGGTCTGAAAACCCCCCTTCAGATCCTATGAAAACAGAAATCACATCGTCTTTATCAGCATTTGCCAGAGCTTCTTTTATATTCTTTGTATTGCCCCTGGGACTCTGATGAAGAATCAGTATTATTCCTTCAGCGCTTTTTATTGCATATGAAAAATCCAGAGTATCGGATATCTCCATTACTTTCGCACCAGACTGTTGAACCGCTTCCCTTCTTATGGCATCAAGACGCTCTCTATCATGATCTTTTATGAAATCAGTTGATGTGAACTCTGTGGAAATGAATGTAAGGCGTTCTATTCCCGCTTCCTGGCTGTCTCTCACCACGCGTTCGTTCTTCTTTCCTTTCAGTATTGCCTGGTAAAGATGTATTCTCTGAAAGTGTCCGTTAAATGATGGCATCACATCCAGATATGGTGCGCTTTCCTCGCTCTCGCTAAGTATAAGGTGATCATCTTTTAAAACCGCATCGTATAATTTTTCGCTCTCATCTTTTGCTTTGAAAGCATCGTCTTCTTTGAGCCTGAGCACATTCTTAAGATAGTTTTTCTCTTTCTTAGAAAGCTCATATTCTCCGCCTTCTATCTTTTCTTTCCTGATAAGAAGAATTCTCATATCTCTTTTCCAAGGAACCTGAGTGCTTCAATGAGCACATCATCGTAGTCAACCAGAACCGCTGGGCGCTCATCATAATCCATGCGGTAATAGTATTCATTTCTTATCAGTAGGATGAGGAGATCTCGTGGAACACCGCTATTTGAGTTCTCATCTGCGAATCTTTCTATGTTCTCTATGCTGTAATCAGGATTACTCTCAATGAATGTCTCTATGCTGTCCCCGGAGAGGAAATTCTCGTAACTCTTAAGCTCTTCCTCGCTGTATTCCTTTTCATTTATTATGATATCAGGTGTTATGCCAATCTCATGTATGTTATCTCCGCCAGGGGTGAAATAATTGGCATCCGTAAAGCATATGAAACCTCCGTTATATGGAATCACACTCTGTATTATGCCCTTTCCGAATGTCTGACTACCTATCACAGTGGCTCGTCCGTTATCCTTGAGGGCTGCTGTCATTATCTCACTTGCACTTGCTGTTCCACCGTTTACAAGTATGACAATAGGAACCTCATCGTCTATCATGGTATTCCTGTCAGCATAGTATGTGGTATCCTCAATTCCACTTCCATCCTTGAAATGGACATTGATTATGACCCCGTCGCTTAAGAACATGTCGGAGATTATCTCACTTGTATCCACGGTACCGCCACCGTTATTTCTGAGATCTATTATGAGGCTTGCTATGCCGTCTTTTATCATGCTGTTAAGGGCATCTTCAACACTTTTTGCACTGCTTTCATTGAATGTATAAATGTGAAGGTAACCGACATCATCATACAATATGCTGTATGAGAGGTTAGGGGTTATTACATGTTCCGGAATAAGAGTTACTTCAAACTCATTTCCATCCCTGAATACGGTTAGTGTAAGAGGCTCCCCTTCTTTTCCTCTAAGCATTCTCGATGCCTCTGTCGCATTTAATGAGAACATGCTTTCATCATTTATCCTGCTTATAAGGTCATTTGCCCTGAGTCCTGCCCTGTCAGCAGGACCTCCAGGGAATGGGCTTACAATCTGGAGCATCCATGAAAGAGGATCATCATACTCAGCATATATGGGATTCATTTTTGCCACATATGTCCCGATACCCACATACTCTCCGGTATACTGCTCCTCGTATTCACTCATATCTTCCGCCTTGACGTAATATGAGTATTTATCTCCAAGGGATGCTATCATTGCTGAAATAAGGTTTTCAGCCATCTCCTCATTGTCAATTTCGTAAAGGTAATACCTGTCTAGAAGCGCATAGATGTTGGAAAGAGAGTAAAGAATCTCACTTATACTGCGTTCATCCATCACATCAGGCTGATTAAGGGCCGCTTCAACTTTCTGCGTCTCTCTCGTACCTCCTGAGAAAATGGTCTGTATTACAGCAACTATCATCAGGAGAGTGATAACAATTCTTTTCATATCCACCTGTATGATAAATCAAAATCGATTAATTTTGTAGAATTGACGATTGATTATGATGAACCTATACTCAGTTTATGGCACTTTTTCTGAATTTTCCGTCATGGATTGACCCATATGTGTTCTCCTTTCTTCCAATTCGCTGGTATGCTCTGATGTACATAGTCGCATTCGTAATCACATATGTTCTTTTCAGATACCAGGTAAGACATGATGGGATAATTGAAATGAGTGCGGATGAAAGCCAGTCTCTCTTCTTTTCCGCAATACTCGGGCTCATAATAGGAGCCAGGGTTTTCAGCTGCCTGTTCTATAGCGATACTACTTATTATCTTACGCATCCATGGGCGATGTTCTGGCCATTCCAGAACGGACATTTCGTCGGACTACCGGGTATGAGTTATCATGGGGGAGTCGTAGGCTGTTTTATTGGCGGTCTTATTTATACTAGAAGGCATAAGCGAAGCATTCTCGAGGTTACCGACATAATAATTGCAGGTCTTCCGCTTGGTTATACGTTCGGCCGTCTTGGAAACTTCATAAACGGTGAGCTTTACGGAAGGGTGACAACATCACCTGTCGGAATGATATTTCCAAACGCTGAGAAATTCTCCACGGCAATCGGCTGGGTAAGGGATACGGCAGACAAGGTTGGTATTAGCTATTCTATTGGGGATTATGTGAACCTTCCGCGGTATCCGACACAGCTTTTTGAGGCTTTTTTTGAAGGAATAGTGTTATTTTTGATACTTTTCTTCATTTTCAGGCCATTGAAAATAAAAAAACATTTAAAGCACGGAACACTTTTTTCCCTATATCTCTTATTTTATGGGCTCTTCAGATTCGTAATAGAGTACTTCAGAGAGCCGGATTCAAATATAGGTTATGTAATATCACTTGGAAAGGGAAGCGATAACATAGCTCTTTTCACATCAGTTCTGAATATAAGCAAGGGGCAGATTTTTTGTGCTCTTATGATACTTTCAGCCATTTTATTGCTGGTATTTGTAAATATAAAGGGAGAGAGATATGACTGTAGGAGAGAAGATAGGAAAATTAAGGGAAAAGCTAAGGGAAAATAATCTTGATGCATATTATGTAACAGGTTCCGATGCCCATCAGAGTGAATATGTCGCACCTCATTGGAGGACAAGGGCTTTTCTTTCCGGTTTCACAGGTAGTGCCGGTGAGATAGTTGTCACAATGGATAAGGCCATCCTCTGGGTTGATAGCAGATATTTCATCCAGGCAGAGAAGGAAATAAGCGGAACCGAATTTGAAATGATGAGGCTTGATACCGAGGATCCTGATCTGGATACATGGCTTTCAGGCAATTTAGCAAAAGGTGCGAGACTTGGGGTTGAGGAAAGCGAGATTTCAATAACCCGATTTAAAAATCTGAAGAAGAAGCTTGAAAGGAAAGGTATTGAGCTTGTTCCAACATCTGGAATTCTTTCTTCCCTCTGGAAGGAAAGGCCGGCAATCCCTGAGTCTATGGTTTGCAAGATGAGGGCAGAATATGCGGGCCTCAGCTCAGAGGAGAAAATTGAGCGTGTCAGGAAGAATCTTAGAGATAAAGGTGCATTTTGGACTTTCATTTCAGGATTGGATGACATCGCATGGCTTACTAACTTGAGAGCTGATGATATCCCCTACAATCCTGTATTCTACGCTTTCATGTTCATCTCTCTTGATAAAGCTATCCTTTTCACACAGAAATCTCGTTTCGAAAGTGCTTCTGGTTATCCGTTTGAGATCCGGGAGTATGATAAGGCTTACGAGCTTAAAGATCTTACAGATGGAATAGGGTACTACAATCCCGATAAGACAAGCGCTTCATTCATAAGCTGTTTTGATGATGATGACATTTCTGGTCGGGACATAACAACGGATCTTAAGGCTGTTAAGAATGAAACGGAAAGGGAAGGTATGCGAAGAAGCCATGTCGAGGATGCGATCGCATATGTTAACTTCCTTGCAAAACTTGATAGAACTAAAAAGAGCGATGAGATAGCAATATCTTCAGCCCTTGAGAAGGAAAGGGAGAGAAGAGAGGATTATCTTGGTCCCTCTTTCGTCCCTATCTCAGGCTTTTCAGAGCATGGTGCGATGTGTCATTACAGTGCTACTAAAGAGAGCAATCTTGAGGTAAGTGGGAACGGACTTCTCGTTCTGGATACTGGCAGCCAGTTCGAATACGGTATGACGGATATAACGCGCACCCTTCTTTTCGGAGAAGCAAGCGATGAGGAGAGAAAAGATTACACACTTGTTCTGAAAGGACATCTGGCACTCTCCAGACAGCGTTTCATAAAGGGTACTTGCGGGGTTCACCTTGATGTGCTTGCAAAGCAGTTCTTATGGCAGAGTGGGGAGAGTTTCTTTCATGGCACAGGCCATGGAGTCGGCTGTCATCTCAATGTTCATGAAGGACCGATGAAGATATCCTCCCATCTTATAGATGTTCCACTTTTACCAGGCATGGTGCTCTCCGATGAACCAGGAGTTTATAAGGAAGGTCGACATGGTATAAGAATTGAGAATCTTCTGATGGTCAGGGATGATGAGACCACGGAGTTCGGCAAGTTCTATTCCTTCGAGGTCCTAACTCTGGTGCCGTATGAGAAAGCACTCATAGATTCCTCTTTACTCAGTGATGAGGAGATAGATCAGATTAACAGCTATCATAAGAGGATTTATGACACCCTCAAAGATAAGGTTGACAGCCAGAGTGTCCAATACCTTATTAATGCTACTTCACCTATTGCAAAGAAATAGGTATATTTAACGATATAGGAGAACAAGATGGTAGATCCATTGAAGAAAAACGGTAAGATATCCAGAAAGGGACCTGTAATGCTGGTCATCATGGATGGTGTAGGTTTTGGAAAATACAAGGACGGAGATGCTGTAGCCCAGGCTATGACAAAGAATCTCGATTCCCTTTATGCGACATGTCCGTATACAAAGCTTAAGGCACATGGCCTTGCTGTAGGTCTTCCAAGCGATGCCGATATGGGAAACAGTGAGGTAGGACATAATGCCATGGGTTGCGGAAGGGTTTTCGCACAGGGTGCGAAGCTTGTTGCGAACTCTATAAATTCCGGAGAGATGTATAAGGGAGATACTTGGAAGAAGCTCATTGCGAATGTTAAGGAGCATGGAAGCACGCTTCATTTCATCGGACTTCTTTCCGATGGAAACGTTCACTCGCACATAGATAATCTTAAGCACATGATTGAGGAAGCTAAGAAGGAAGGTGTAAAGAAAGTAAGGGTGCACGCTCTTCTGGATGGTAGGGATGTCGGGGAGATGAGTGCTCTCGATTATTTCGATCCTTTTGAAGAGTTCCTCAAGGACCTTTCAAAGGATGGTACTTTCGATGCCAGAATCGCTTCCGGCGGTGGAAGAATGGTTATCACGATGGACCGCTACAATGCAAACTGGGACATGGTGAGAAAGGGTTGGGAGACTCATGTTCTTGGAGAGGGCAGGACTTTCGATAGCGCTCATGATGCCATCGTCACACTTAGAAAAGAAACTGGTGCCATAGATCAGGACCTTCCTCCTTTCGTAATTGCGGAGAACGGAAAGCCTGTTGGAACAATAGAGGATAATGACAGTGTTATTCTCTTCAATTTCCGTGGAGACAGGGCGCTTGAGATTACCAAGGCATTCGAGGCGGAGAATCTCACAGAGTTTGACAGAAAGAGGCATCCGAAGGTCGAGTATGCTGGAATGATGGAGTATGACGGAGATTTACATGTTCCTCATCAGTACCTGGTATCACCACCTTCAATCGACAGGACCATGGCTGAGTACCTCTGTGCAACAGGCTTAAAGCAGTTCAGCATCTCCGAAACGCAGAAGTTCGGACATGTTACTTACTTCTTCAACGGTAATAAAAGTGGAAAGTTCGATGAGAAGCTTGAGGACTATGTTGAGATTCCTTCCGACATAGTGCCATTCGAACAGAGACCATGGATGAAGTGCGCTGAGATCACGGACCGCGTCATAAAGGAGATTGAGAGCGGTAAGTGGGATCTTATCAAGCTCAACTATCCTAACGGGGACATGGTTGGACACACAGGTGTGTTTGAGGCTGTTGTATGCTCCATGGAAGCTATGGACCTCCAGATTGGAAGACTCAGGGATGCCATTGAGAAGGCCGGTGGTGTTATGGTCGTAACAGCTGACCATGGAAATGCCGATGATATGTATGAGCATGATAAGAGCGGGAATATCAAGACAAAGGCAGATGGTGAGCCGAAGGCAAAGACAAGCCATTCTCTCAATCCTGTTCCGTGCATCATTTACGATCCATGCTATGGTGGAGAGTATTCAAAGGAGCTTAATAC
The DNA here is from genome assembly GCA_944389025.1 of uncultured Spirochaetaceae bacterium. Lineage (GTDB taxonomy): Bacteria > Spirochaetota > Spirochaetia > Sphaerochaetales > Sphaerochaetaceae > Ornithospirochaeta. The sequence continues at coordinate 25,384 of CALXKU010000007.1, read as the reverse complement.
GGGTCTTGGTATCTCATCTATTCCTGCAACGCTTATGAATCTCCTGGGCTATGATGCTCCATCTGATTATGATAAGAGCGTAATCAATCTCAACTGATTGATGTAATCTGAATGTAAGGGCTTGGCTTAGGCTGAGCCCTTTTTTAGAACGATTCCTTACTTGTCATCATAAGCATGATGCATCCAATGATGAGTATTACTGTCGCTGCAGCCGTTGCACCCATATGACTTCTGGTAAATATGCCATAATTTCCAACTACCATGAGAACATATGTTATACAGCGTTCTATGCTGTGTCTCATCTTGTCTTTTGTCGCAGCTCCTATGAACGTTACTATGGATGCAAGCGTAATAAGAGCGATCGCATAATTGAAATAGACATCATAATCGGAGCCGAAATTGCTTCCTGCCGCCTGTATGGCTGAGGAGTTGGGTGCGATTATCGAGAGTATAAGGGCCAGAAGCATGGATATTACGAAGTAACTTAAATAGTTATTGTTGTTTACACCCATTAAAAGCAGTGCCACATAGAGGAATATAAGGGCATTTGATAGAAATGAGAACCTTATTAGCACATTTATCAGGATCGGATCGAGTAGCAGTACTCCAGTATCGATATAGTATGTTGGAAGGAAAGAAATGCACTCTAATGTGGTTGATAGAAAAAGGAACGGAAGAATCTCACCCTCAGGCGTATTGCTTCTGTGCTTGATTCTTATCATTATATGGGCGGCAAGAGGGAACACGATAGCAGAAAGGAGGGCTATCAGGTTGATGATCTTCTCTGTGCTGATTGCCTCCGTGCTGTTTGAATATGTGATTGCCGTATCAATTATTATTGCAGAAAAGAAAAACGCAAGAAGTATTTCTATTATCAGTACTGCTCTCGATATTATCTTATTCATCAAAGATAGTCCTTATAGGGTATTTCGATATCCGTTTTCGTGTGTACGGATACCACTTTTGAGCCCATTGCCATTATAGCGGCATCAATCATTGATGATAAGCCGTTTGTCACCATCAGTATGGAGATTATCGCGGATTCCGCTCCATAAAGATCTATATTCAGCATCTTCAGTGCAATATATGTTATGATCACGCTTTCCATACCGAAAGATATGAAAGAGACGAAAGATGAGGCAATAGAGGCAAGGGTTATGAATATTATCGTATTCTGATCCAGAATTCCTCCCATAGCCGTTATGAGTGTAAGGACTATGAATGTGCTGATTGAAGCGCTCCCCCCTTTTGCGAAGACGGTGAGGAAGAATGTGGACGTCACCGCATTTCTTTTCTGTACTCCGAGGCTAGCTCTTGCTGTTGAGATGTTCGTAGCAATCGAGCTTATCGTATTTCCCGCACCCAGTGCCATTATGATGGAAGATATGCTGAGGAACAGCACCTTGTATGGATTCTTTTTGAATTTAGTGAAAATTGCGAAAAGAAGTGGAAGAAGGGCAAAAATTATGACTGACGTGATTATTAGCAGCATTAATAGGAATTCGGGCACTGCAATAACCGTTTTCTCTACATAGGATGAGAGAAAGAGGTCAGTAAGTGCGAAATAAGCTATTACATAACCATAAACCGTATAGAATCTTGCCGCTTTATGAATCACCTCGGAAAAGGAATTCATTACGGCATATGCCGGCCTTATCGTATCTGATGAAGGTTTTAAGAACAGGCCGAATATCCAAGAGAGGATCAGAAGAGGTATGAATATGCCGGATGCCGTTGCAATCGCATTGAACGGATTTGTTATGTTAAGCGCATTAAGATTTGAACTTACAGCATAGTTTACAAAATATCCTACGACATCACCCTGAGAGCCTGCACTGCTGGTTACTGGAAAAACGGAGGGGTAGAGGTAGAATATGACAGATGGGACAACTGGTAATAATATCGAAGTCGCAAGTGTCCATGAAAGCAAAGATGAGAATACTTTCGCTCCCATCCTGTCCTTCCTTATGGATGCTATCGCACTTGGAAAGGAGAATACTATCAGGGGAATGGTTATAAGGGTTCCAATCCTTAAGAGATATGTTGTGGCAATGGAGAAGGCATTTGCTGCCATCTCGTAATCTGCGAAAAGAAATGCCGTTGCCGCTGCAAAAAGGATTGAAGCGATATATGTAAACCAGGTTTTCATATGACAATTGTAATGCCTGCCATGATTTCAAGTCAACAAATGACAGGATTCTAAAATATTATGGCCATGGTTTCATTTCCCATGGCCATGTCCCAGTTAATCCTTTTTCAGGAGGTTCTCAAGCTTGTATTCCGCTTTTATCTCCCTTTCAAGAAGTTCTTTGAGGAACTCATCCTCATTGAACCCCTTCCTGTCATAGTGAACAGCGATTGAAAGGGTGATAATCAGAATGAGAAGCTGCATCTTCTCCTTGTTATACCACGTTATTCCCTGGTACTCATTAAGAGAAACGAAGTTTGCCGCTCCCTCATCCTTGAGAATAATCTCCAGAGCTTTTGCCGGTTCTTTGATATCATCCTTATCAAGCATGTATGCCGCTCTCAGGAACAGGGCTGCTCCGTGACCGATGAGCCTTGTCTCCTCCTCACTGAGTTCAAGGCGTTTCACCTCATCTTCGAACATGAACTCGAAAAGCATCTCATCCGCAGTTTCCATGCACTCTCTTATGCTCTTTTCTGTGCTGAATGGTTTCAGCGCAATCGCCTCTGCAAATAGCAGTCCGAGAGCCTTCTCCATATCACCCCAGCTTGAGAGGCCCACGCTTTTCTTTCTCTTGAAGAGGGTTGAAAGGAGCCTGAATTCAGCTACCATCTTCTTAGGATCTATCTCTTCAAATGAACCGAGCATCTCTTTGACGACATCATCGAAGTTCTTATAGAGTTCTGGAAGCTTAGTATAGACTTCGGCAATCGTTAAGAGGGCCTGGCGCTCTTTTATTCCAGAGCTCTCACCCTCTGCCATGTCTGAGAGGGTCTTTAAGAATTCCTTTGTTCTTATCGGCTCATATAGCTTGAAAAGACTCTTAAGACGAATTAATCCGATAGCCGTCTTGATGTTCTTTATTCCCCTCTCCCCATATGTGTTCCAGAGAATTTCATAAGATCCATCGGTGTCTTCTACTTCTCTTATGTTCCAGTAAACCCTCGCCTCATATCCGTTGAGAGAGAAGTTAAATCCTTCCTCGAATAGCTTTATTGATGGCAAGAGGTACATCAGACCGTCGGAGAAGCATTCGAATATCGCATAACGTCTTCCTCTGAAAGAGAGACCAAGGTTCTCTGCAAGCTGGACTGTGACAGTGTGTTTCTCTCCATGGGTTTTATCAAGTTTGGGAACACTCTGCTTTATATTGCCCCATATTCTCTCATACTGGTTGTTATACAGTACCAGGGTTCTTTCATTGCCATGTCCGTTAACATACGCGTAAACGCTTTCCTGTACTCGTCCATTGTCATAGCAGTCGTAGAGGTTGAAGATATCGACATTGCTGAAAAGATATCTTCTTCTGAAAAGCGGGAATATCCTTCTGTAATGCTCCCCGATAAGCCAATCATTCGGCCTCTCGTTCCAGTATGCCCTCTTGTACTCCATTCCGTATTTCTCATGATAGCCTTCAATCTGCCCATGTCCGATCATCGGAAGACCTGGAAGTGTTGCCATGAGTGTGCATACGCCGAAATACCTGTCCCCGTCTCCGAACTGAGCTATCGCAGTCTCTTCATCGGGGTTGTTCATGAAGTTAACGTAACGCTTAAGAATCTCAGGTTCGAATACGAGAGTGTTCTTTATTCCGAGCCTGTATTTCTCATTCTCCTGGTTCTTGAGCATGTTCATGAATGCAGAGTTGTATACCCTGTGCATTCCGAGCGTTCTTACAAAGTAGCCTTCCATCATCCAGAATGCCTCTGCCAGAAGCAGAGTATCGGGAACCTCGACGGCAATTCTGTCTACAACCTCTCTCCAGAACTCATTCGGTATTCTTCTGTTGAACTCATCATTGCTCAGGCTGTGTACCGCTCGTCCTGCGATATCTCCCGCTTCTCCCGGCTTTGGATACCAGAGTCTCTGTATATGTCTCTTTGCAAGCGTCATTGCCGCATCGAATCGTATGATAGGGAAATTCTTAGCAACATGAATGATTTTCTGAATGACAGCCTCTCTTGTAACAGGATTAAGGTAATCAAGCTGTGCAGTATCATTCCAAGGCATCGTTGTTCCATCATTACCATGGAAAACATAGCGAACCTTACCGTTTCTCTTATCTATGAGACGGAATGTGACGGCTGCATCGGTCCTGTCATAATAATGGTCCTCGATCTTCACTTCGAAATCAGGATTGGATGAGAGATCCGGACCGTTATAGGTATATGACGGGAAAGGTGGCCAGTCCTGACTGATATAGTAGTCAGGATGTTCATAGACCCAGTTTCCATCAAGACCGGTATGGTTTGGAACCATATCGGATGCAAGACGGATTCCCCTCTTGCTGCAACGCTCTCGCAGATTCTCAAGTGCAGGCCATCCTCCGATCGCATCAGAGATGTCATAGTCCTTCAATGAATATGCAGAGGCTTCGGCATCAGGGTTTCCGCAGAGATTTTTTATCCTCTTACTTGCACTGCTTCTCTCCCATAGTCCGATAAGCCAGAGGGCTGTGAATCCCCTCTCCCTTAGAAGATCGAGTTCCCTGTCTGGAATCTGATCTAGTCTTGTTATCTCGCACTTATATTCCTTTGAGAGCTGATCAAGCCATACAAGGGTGCATTTTGCAATCATCACAACACGTGGCATCCAATTGGAATCGTCGCTGAAGGCTTCGTATTCATATAACTCATCAGAATAATCAGTAACGGGCATAGGCCCTGGAGGACCAGGAATGCCGCGATCCTTCTCCTCTTCCTTGATGTATGATATCGATAGCTGAAGAAGCTCTATGAGATCTTTTGGCAGAAGGTATGCCCATTCCCTGATTATGTATTTGATCTGATCTGTCAGTGAATTAGGGTAGATCCTACTAGGTTTTGTAAGGAGTGTGAATATATCCTCATCTTCAAGGCTCTTACCGTTCCTGCTCTCATCCTTTATGTATGCGGAAAGAAGAGATGCAAGGGAAGAGAATCCACTAGGATACTGAAGATTCTCAGGGTATACGAACGGTCTTGATGCCTCCACCAGAGCCGGGTTGTTTATCATAACCTGGTGAATGAAGAATGCCCTTGAATCCTCTTCTCTTCTTATTCCTTCATTCTTTCTCTTATCCTCATCAAGAAGAGGGGATGGAAAGTGTGTAGAGTAGAACTTCAGAGCGTTTCTCAGCTCATCGTTCTCACTTATTGCAGCCTGTCTGCGCATGAAGAAGTCCGCGTGCCCCGCATTCATGCATGCGCTTAGCACTATCTGGTATAGAAGATGAAGAACTGCTGTGGCATGCAGTTTCGCTGCTGATATGTAATCTGATTTGCCTTTTTCCCTTTCCGTCTGGTTATATTTATATGATATGCTGAGAGCCTCTCTGTAGAGTTCTGAAATGTTCTCATCTGTTTTGAATACCGGCTGGGAAAGCTGTAAGTCGTCCCTTACTATGTCAGATATACGGAAATCCCGTTTTTCCATTAATATATCCTCCTTTGCTCTGTATAGTGTATCACGAAAAATATTAATGGAAGTAGTAGAAATAGGTTCAATTTATGCTTTTGATTATATTTTCCGCTTCTTTCAGAGCATTTTTCATAAGAGGTTCTTCACTTTTTGAGAAAGGAGAGAGGACGTATATCCTCATATCTCCATATTTGGGTCTTCCTATTCCGATTCTGAGACGGAAGAAATCATCCCCGCCGATTCTCTCTGCTATGCTCTTAAGCCCTTTATGGCCTTTGAGACCGCCACCTTGCTGAAGTTTTACCTCTCCAACTTTGAGCTCTGAGTCATCATGAACCACAAGAAGTTCATCCCTTTTCAGCTTATAAAAGCTCATCGCCTCACTTACGGCAGTCCCTGAGAGATTCATATATGTCATGGGTTTGATCATCTTCATTCCGTTATTCTGTGCGAATATTGAGTGAAATTTGTTTGAAAGGCTATCATTTATGGTGATTTCATCAAAAAGAGAGAATGCGATATTATGCCTTGTATTTCTGTATTCTTGCCCTGGATTTCCCAAAAAGGCTATAAGTTTTATCATTTTGTTAGTATACTCATTGGTGAATAATTAATTCAAGCTGGAGGAAATACCATGGCTAAAGCTACAATCAAGACTGTAGGTGATGTAGGTCTGAAACTTCTTATTGGACTTCTTTTCATCTGCATTGGAATCGAAGGGGTTGCTAATGGGAGCGGCAATGACCTTTATAGGGCTATAGGAAATGATACTGTCAATATCATCCTTGGAATAGTTCTGATCGTCTGCGGTCTTCTCATAATAGTTCCACTCTTCATTACGGGAATCAAACCCGTATTCACGAAGTACTCGATGATTGTCGTATCAATCGTCTGGATTCTCGTGATTGTGTTCTCCGATTTCGTATACGGATTCGGTAATTTCAGCGGAACAGAGATCTTCGAATGGCTGGAGGATCTAATCTATCATCTGCTGATTCTCTTCTCTATTCTCAAGGCAAGTAAAGGTGCCCTGAAAGGAATTGTAAAATAAGACAGAAACGGCCTCCTGAGATTGGGAGGCCATTATAATGCGTAACGGAAGTAAAAGTTACAAAAAAATTTATTCTTTCTTGACTAGCTTTGATAATTGCAACTAACATATATCTTAGGCACTGGTGATTAGGGAGAATATAATCTTGCCACCGGGGAAGGCTTTCGTTTTGATTTCTTTTTATGTTGCAGGGAGTTGCGGTGGCCTTTAGATCCTCTATCCGTTATACGAAAGCGCACTGGCCTCTGGTTGTCCCACCAGGGGCTCTTTTTTTCATCATCTATGCTTATCAACTCCGATTTTCTTACATTTTTTCTCGTATGGGCATTCGGAGCATAACGGGGATACACTCTTGCATATGCCCTGTCCATAGCTTACAAGCACCTCGTTCAGCGGTATCCAGTATTTCTTTGGAAGAATCTTTCTAAGCTCTTTTTCCGACTCGTCAGGGTTTTTAGTGCTGATTATTCCTATTCTGTTGAGTATCTGATGCACATGACAGTCAACACAGATTGCAAGTTCATTGAATCCCAGATTTAAAGTAAGGGATGCAGTCTTCATTCCGACTCCGGGAAGGGACAGGAGATCTTCCATCGTAGAAGGAATCTTTCCATCATATTTTTCTATTATTATCTTTGCTATCTCTTTAAGGTTTTCGGCCTTCCTCTTATAGAATGCGCTCGGCTTTATCGTCTCCGCAAGCTCTGTACTATCCATCGCATAGAGCTCATATACATTCTTGGCTTTCTCAAAGAGGGCTTTTGAACGTTCAATTGTCACTTTGTCCTTTGTCCTGAGAGAAAGTATCGTGGAAACCAGTATCCTGTATGGATCGTTATCCTCTCCAGCTATCTCTGAGACGGAAGGTAGTGCGATGCCACGCCTTTCAAGCTCTCTACTGAATGTGACGAAGATTTCATCGAAAATATTATCGTACACGATATCTCCCTTTGTTGACCAAATATCTTAAATATCGGATAAGTATTTATCATGATAATTATCTTAAAACAAGGTGTCAGTACAGACGAGAAAGACAATATAAAAAACACCCTCAAAGAGAAGGGTTTCATAGTAAAAGAGATTGTGGGAAAGGAGGAGACCGTCCTTGGTGCGGTCGGTACCAATTCCATAGATCCAAGAAGCATAGAGATTCTTGACGGGGTTTCATCCGTCGTCCCCATTTCAAAGCCTTATAAGCTTGCATCCCGTGAGCTTAAAAAGGAAGATACGATAGTCTCCGTAGGTAAGGTTAAAATCGGAGGGAGCAGAATTGCCGTCATGGCAGGTCCGTGTGCCGTTGAGAGCGAGGATCAGATAATGAGAATCGCAGAGAAGGTGAGGGAAGCCGGTGCTGTGATTCTGCGCGGAGGTGCTTTCAAGCCCCGTACAAGCCCGTATTCTTTCCAAGGTCTTGGAGAGGAAGGTCTTAAATACCTCAGAAAAGCAGGAGATGCTTTTGACATGCCTGTGACGACAGAGGTCGTCTCTCCTCGTGATGTCCAGATGATGGCAGCTTATATCGACATGTTCCAGATCGGAGCTAGGAACATGCAGAACTTCGAGCTTCTGAAAGAGGTTGGAAAGACGGGTATGCCGGTTCTTCTAAAAAGAGGACTTGCCGCAACGATAGAGGAGTGGCTCATGGCTGCCGAATACCTCATGGCATCAGGAACGGACCAGATAGTACTCTGTGAGAGGGGAATCAGGACATACGAGAAGGCGACGCGTAACACTCTGGACTGCTCGGCAATTCCTGTGGTTCAGAAGCTTACCCACCTTCCTATAATCGGAGATCCTTCGCATGCAACGGGAATCAGGGACATGGTATCTCCAATGGCTCTTGCTCTCATAGCAGGAGGGGCAAGCGGAATAATGGTGGAGGTTCACGACCATCCGGAGAAGGCTCTTTCAGATGGGCCGCAGTCCTTGTATCCAGAACAGTTTGAGCGCCTTATGAGGGATATAGAGGCCCTTGCTCCAGTTGTTGGTAAGGCCGTTGAGAAAATACCAAGGGTTGTTCCTGAATCAATCAAGGCTAAGAGTGCTGATGAGGATACGTCAGCCGATGATGTCATCGCATTCCAGGGGGAGAGGGGAGCTTTCAGTGAACTGGTAATCCGCAGGACGTTCAATGAGGATCAGAAGGTACTTCCGTGCAAAGAATTCAAGGGAGTATTTGATGCTGTCGCGTCGGGAAAAGCCAGGTACGGGGTTATTCCTGTTGAGAATACGCTGGGTGGAACAATCTTTGAGAACCTCGATCTTCTCAATGTGGAAGAGAACATAACAGTGGTTGGAGAGGCGCAGCTCAGGGTCATTCACAATCTGATAGTAAACCCCGGAGTCAAAATGGAGGATATAAAGAGGGTTTACTCCCATCCTCAGGGTCTTGCCCAGTGCAAGGAATTCCTTGCTGAGCACCTGCCTTCTGCGGCGCAGATTCCTTTCTATGATACTTCCGGATCCGTCAAATACATCAAGGAGAATGGCCTGATGGATGCGGCTGCAATCGCAGGAAGCCCAGCGGCTAAACATTATGGCTGCGAGATTTTGAGACAGTCGATTGAGACGAATCCGAAGAATTATACGCGTTTCTATATCATAAGCAGGGAGGAGAACGCCGAACTGTTCAGAAGTGCATCCAAGATAAACAGGGCAAGTATGACATTCAGCGTTCCAGATAAGCCCGGTGCACTCTTTGCCGTCCTCGATATCCTCCAGAAGCATGGAATGAACCTGAAAAAGCTGGAGAGCCGTCCTATTCTCGGTAAGCCTTGGGAGTATTCGTTCTTCGTTGAGACGGAATTGAACGATGAGCATGACTTAAGCTCCCTCGTTCCGACTTTGAAGGAGAACACGGTCTCGTTCCGCGTTCTTGGAACCTATACGGCGGCACACTAGTGAAAGAGAAGATGTACGAGAAGGTACTCCTGTTTTCGGGAGTACTTTCTTCAATAGGATTTCCTGAGGAGGTAAGGGCTTCTCTCGAAGCTGAGTTTGGAAGGATTGACTACGTATCTCCTTCAATCCCTTTTACATTCACAGACTATTACAACGAGGAGATGGGAACTCCGATAGAAAGGTTTTTCATCTCATTTGAACGACTTATAACACCGGACATGCTTTCTGCTGCGAAAGTCTTTACCAATAATCTGGAAAACCGTATGAGTTGTGATGGGAAGAGGATGATAAACCTTGATCCAGGAACGATGAGCATTGGAAACATCGTACTTGCCACAACAAAGAACAGGGCTCACAGGATTGCAATAGGAAACAATCTTTATGCCGAGGTTACTTTGATGTACCACCACAAAGGGTATGAGTCTTTTTCCTGGACATATGCGGACTATAAGAGCAGGGGAGTGCAGGATATCCTTCTTGAGATGAGAAGGATGTATCTTTCTAAGTTTAAAGAGTATGAAGGCTAATACGCGAGAGTCGCATTTCATGCCTGCCAGTATTCTTTGCTGTCCATGTCCATCAGCGTAAGAGGCCCGTTGCGTCCAGCTCCCGTATCAAGGGCGACAAGATGATACTCCTCTGAAAAAAGAGGTCTTCCGGATGGAACCGGGGTGTGCCCTATGAAAATCGTCTTTTCTGTTTTTAAAGGTTCCACAAAAGAAAAAAGCTCATCCCTGTATATTCCTTTGAACGCGGATAAGAAGTAATCGCGATCCCATGTGATCATATCTTCCCCTTTAAAGAGGCTTAGCTCATTACGTTTCTTCCTCTCCAGCATTGCTAACTCTTCTACTTCAAAGTGTCCAGGTCCACCATGTGTGACAATATAATCATCTTCAATGCGGATAAGAGGAAGACTTCTTAACCAATCTGCTATTAGGATACATTCAGCTTTTGATATCCTATTATGGTATTTTATATCCTTGATTGTCGCATTTCCCCCAAGATAATGCTTCCAGTTATCATCCGGGGCACCTGTGTATAGCCAGTTCTGAAGATAGAGATCATGATTGCCAACAACTGCTTTCAGGTTTTTCACATCCATCAGAAATCTTAATGTTAGATACGCATCTTTTCCCCTGTCTGTGAAATCTCCAACAGCATAAAGAGTGTCATCTTCCATGTCGAAAGAAGAGAGAGAAAGCACTTTTGTAAGCTTTTCATATCTGCCATGTATGTCCCCAACAATAAGATTTCTTCCCATAGGTGAGAATTTAACATAATCGAAATTTCTTTTCTTTATTAAATATGAAGAAATTAATCTTTTTGCTTTGTGCTGTATTCTTTCTTACCTCCTGTTCTTTTCTTACCGAGGAGGAGGTAACGCTGTATCTTCCTTCCTCCATTCCTGTTGAGGCGATGAGTGGGGAGAGTATTTATTATACCCTGTTCTATTTTGATGGTGGGGGTATAAGGAGTCTGCATGTTCCCTCTCATGTGAGAAAGGTAAAGATAAGCGTTAAGAAAGGACGGCTATCACTTTTTCTAATATATCCTGCTGAGGGCTTTACTCCGCTCTCGTCCTATCATGAACCTGGAATGGACAGATCTGTCTCTTCTTTTTGCTTTTCATCCTCATCTCTTATTGAATTCCTTATGGATATCGCTCTCTATTCCTCAGAGGTTGTTGGAAACCTCTCCCTTAGTACACTTTTGAGCTGTTATAGCGGTGATGAGATATCAAAAAACAGGTTTCTTTCCCTGCTTGAGAGCGGTAAACTTTCCCTCTCTTCCGACCTTAAGGGAGAATTATTCGAAGTAAGGCTTGAGAATCTTATTTATGGCAGGTGGACCTCTGATCGTGATGACATAAGCGATGTGGTCGTCTCTTCAGGGGAGGTTACACTCTCTCTTTATGAGGGCTCATACGTGTTCATACATGAGGATATGTCCATGATAGTGAACATTCTTGTACTGGAAGACGGAAGCTCAATAAGCAAGGTAGCGCAATTTCCATCATGGTATTGAGAGAGCCCTTTGCCTCAATTATAATCAGAGGCATGGAATCATTAAGAGAGCTGTACAGGATAGGGTACGGGCCATCTAGCAGTCATACGATGGGACCCCGTAAGGCCTGTGAGGATTTTATAGATAGACATCCGGATGTCAAGAGTGTTAAAGCGGAACTTTTCGGATCCCTTGCCGCAACAGGTAAGGGGCATCTTACAGATAAGGCCATAAGGGAGGCTTTCAAGGAGCGAGGAAAAGAAGCTGAGATTTTCTGGTTTCCGGATGTATTTAAGAAGTTTCATCCAAACTGCCTTTCCCTCTCCTCTTCTGATGATAGCGTTTCTGAGACATATTACTCCGTAGGAGGGGGGAAGATCGTAAGAGAAGGGGATGAGAGTGAGGGAGAAAGTGAGGTCTACTCTGATGATGATATTGGAAACATGGAGAAGCTTTTAGCCTATTGTGATAGGGAAGGGCTTCATTTCTGGGAGGTTGCTACAGAAAGGGAAGGCGATGGTATTCTCGATTATATGAGGGATGTATGGGCTGTAATGAAAGATGCCATAAAGAGGGGTCTTGAGAACGAGGGGGTTCTCCCCGGAGGCCTCAAGCTTGCCCGTAAGGCATGCCTTGTGCATGAGCAGGCTCTCGGAATGGCTGGTGCCCTCGGAAATACCCTGATCGCTCATTCCTATGCGCTCGCAGTAAGCGAAGAGAACGCAGGAGGGGGAAAGATTGTGACAGCTCCTACCTGTGGCAGTTGCGGAGTCCTTCCCGGTGCCCTTTATTACATACAGGAGGAGTACAAGATACCAGAGGTCAGGATACTCAGGGCCCTTCTTACCGCAGGCATGGTGGGAAACATCGTGAAGACAAACGGCTCAATAAGCGGGGCTGAAGTCGGCTGCCAGGGAGAGGTCGGGGTTGCATGTGCTATGGCAGGGGCAGCTGTGTGCTATCTTCTTGGGGGAAGTATTTATCAGTGTGAATATGCTGCAGAAATGGGGCTTGAGCATCATCTTGGTCTTACATGCGATCCACTTAAGGGGCTTGTACAGATTCCATGCATAGAGCGTAACGGATTTGCATGCATGAGAGCTGTTGACCATGCGAGTTATGCCCTTGTTGGAGACGGGAGGCATAAGATCAGTTTTGATGATGTTGTCGAGGTCATGATGGAAACCGGACATGCACTTCCATCCCTCTATAGGGAGACGAGCATGGGTGGTCTGGCACGGGTGTATGAGGTTTAGCTGTAAAGGATATAGCTGAACTCTTCAAAAAGAAAATTCAGATTGGTATGTCGCTCCAGTGAGGACGTACCATTTTTTATAAGAGCCCAGGACTCTTCGTAGCTTCCACCAATGGGATTGCACTCCTTCATGATGTATGAGAGAAAACGTCTCCAGTCTTTTGCAAACCTTTCTGAGAAATCATCAGAGAGGTTGCTTTTCCTGTTATCTGTCAGATTTTCCCTTATTCCGTATAGCGCATGTTCAAGGTTTCTGGAAACATAGTATATTCTGTATGGTATTTCTTCGTTTATTCCCTTGTATTCGAGTAGCTTTGAGATGTTTATCCGTTTTTTCACATTTCTTGAAAGTATGGAATGAGGGAACTTCGTGCGTATTTCCGTCTCATTATATATGATTTTCCCTGCCTCTGGGTCTTCAATTACGCATTCTGGTGGAATGTATGCTCCGTCCGTGTCCGTGATTTGTATTACTGCGAGTATGTCGCTGTCTCTCAGTGCGTATTTCTTTTTCTCCTGTGCGACTATCGCTCTGATTACGCTCATCGGACTCTTATTCTCTGGACAGGATGTCAAAGGATCGCCATGTGAGATGTGGAATCTTATCTCACATGGATTGAAGAAGCCTTTCATGATCCTGTACAGGGCATTCTCATCCGTTGGCCCTTCACATATTATCAGAACGAACTTCTTACTCTTCGGCATTTCTCCACGCCCTCCTGAGCGCCATTCCGATTTCCTGGCTGTCCGTCTCTTCGTAGATGTTCTCTTTCGTTCCTCCAAGCAGGATCGAGCGTATGTAGACATCTCTCAGGTTATTCGTATTCTTGATATTAGTCATCCTTATGTATCGGTTATCAGGGTTGGAGGTGCTGAATATGACACTGTTCTTGTCAATCATCTCCAGGATTCTGAGATTATGGCTTGTGAATATCATCTGGCCTTGGGCACCCTTGCTGAAGATGCTTATGAGTTCTCCAAGAAGGTATTCGAAAACAGATGCGTCGAACTCATCAATTATGAGACAGACGGATGGGTTGTTGTACACGCATAGTAGCACGTTGGTTATCGATATTATCTTTATTATTCCCTCGCTTTCATACCTTAAAGGTATTGCCTTTCCATTTTTCAGGGATACTATCTCTACAAGAAATCCTTTCTTTCCCTCACTTGTCAGCTCTTCTCCCGTAGTATACACTCCGAGTTTAAGGTGAGGGACTATCGCTCCAAGGACCGTGTTCATCTCCCTTATCATATTCTCAAGCACCTTCTTGTCCTCTGGTCCTATTACGGATGGTCTTTCGAGGCTGAGAGGAATCTGCCCTTTTACAAGATGCCCTTTCTCCTCTTTTCTGTATGTGAGGTTCATCATAAGATTTGAGTCCATACCCATCTCACGCGTGGAGAACACGATCAGGCTTGTCATTGCATAATCTCTTATCCTTTTGACCGTTTTCGATATGTCCGGGGCTTCAAGCGTGGATAGCAGCTCATACGCACCATCTTCGGAGAAGAGGAATGAGCTTTCGCTTTTTTCGGCCATGCGTGCCGCAACGAGGAGATCCAGCTCAAGATTCCGTTTCGCTTTGACAATCTTTTTAAACGTGCTTTCAGGTCTTATTTCATGGTTTTCATAATCATAGCCAAGAATCGCCTTCTCCCTCTCGTAGCTTCCATCCTCCTTTGCCTTTCTCACTTCAAGCAGCTCAGATTTCAATACTCCTTTCTTCTCACCTTTCGCAAAGGAAAGGGTATACCTGTATTTGTCGGGATATCCATCATCCTCCTGAATTGTGAATCCGAGCTCTATGGAAGCCTCCGGGCTGTCGACGTTTATCAGATTCCAGCTCTTTTCTGAGAGACTTGAGCCGCTCATGATGTTCTCCAGTATTTCGAAAGCATCTATTATCGCAGTCTTTCCAGAGCCGTTCTGTCCATATATTCCGAGAATGTCCGCACATTTCACATCTTTTTTAAGAAACGAAGGCATCGTGAATGAACCGTAGCGGACGTTCTTGAAGTTTCTTAGCGTTATCTTCTCAATTCTCATGATATCCATATTCATATCCCTCAAATAAACTATATTATCGAGTTTGAAATATGTCAAATTTTAGCGATAAAATGGAATTTTTTATTCCATTTTGAAAAGAATATAGTTAAGATTCAAACAATGAAGATAATAGCACGTATCTACAACGGGTTTGAGAGCAAGTTCGGAGTTCCACGTCAGAGTCTCATTTGTCCCGAGATCAAATCCCGTATAGTTTTTGAAAAGGAGTATAGGAATACAGATGCCATAAGGGGACTTGAAGGTTTTTCCCACCTCTGGCTCATATGGCAGTTCTCAGAGTTTATGGACCATAAGGAGGCTCTCACGGTACGCCCTCCACGCCTTGGTGGGAATAAGAGGGTGGGAGTCTTTGCGACCAGGTCCCCTTTCAGGCCCAATCCAATAGGGCTTTCAAGCGTACGCCTTGAGTCCGTTATCCTTGATAAGAAGGATGGCCCTGTCCTTATTGTAAGCGGTGCGGATATGATGAGCGGAACTCCGATATATGACATAAAGCCGTATATCTCATACTCTGACTCTCATCCAGATGCCACGGGCGGCTTTACCGATGATGTGAAATTTGAAAAGCTAAGAATAGAAGCGGAAGATGGGGTTATCATACCAAGCGAGATAAGAGGGGATATTGAAGCGATTCTTTCGGAAGATCCCCGTCCTCAGTACCATCATGATGATGAGAGGGTATACGGAATTTCTTATTCGGGATACAACATAAAATTCCGTGTCAAAGACAAGATATTGACTATAGTTTCAATTGAAAGCATAGGAGAATTATGAGATGTTGTTTTCTTCTCTCCATTCCTCAGGAGATTTTCCTGTATGCCTTCTGAAAACCTTGATGAAATAGCTTACGTATGAGTATCCGCAGATTCTTGCTATGTCTTTGATTCTTATATTTGAGTTATGTAGCAATTTTGTTGCACTTTCCATACGTGTTTTAGTCAGGTATGAGGAGAAAAGCATTTTCTTTTCCTTTTTAAATATAGCACTGAGGTACTGTTTACTGTAACCGAGATCTTCTGCTATTGAATCAAGCCCCAAGGCAGGGTTGCTGTAGTTTTTTTCAATCATCGTGCTGATAATTTTTACTAGATTTTTTGAATACGCTTCAGAATTCTCTTTCGAATTCTTTTCAAGGAATTGCTTCTGTTCCTGAAAAGATGATAAGTTAAACCCGAATTTCTCAAGAAAATAGTTTTCCTCAATCGGATTTCCTTCTGCTGTCCTGCTCCAGTCTGAAAGCATATCATTATATGTTTTACCCTTTTTCTCAAAAGCCAATGCGAGATCCTGTATGAGCGCGGAGAGCTTCAAGGCCTTCTCCTCATTTCCCATTTTCCATGCCTTTTCTATAGAGATTCCTGTGAAACGTTTTCTTTCTTCCTTTTCAAGGATCGCTAATATCTCTGTATATTTCAGAGGCTTTAATATATAGTCCTTTATCCCGAGACGAAGAGCCATCCTGGCATATTCGAAATCATCATAGCCAGATATGATGTAGTAGTTGGTCACATCGTACTGAGTAGCCTGCTGTATCTCATATATTGCTTCAAGCCCTGAGAGTCCTGGCATCCTTATATCTGTGAAAACAATGTCAGGTTTTGATATAAGGCACCGGTTTCTGAGCTGTTCTCCGTTATCCAGAATCTCGAAAGAAATGTAAGGGGATGGATACCTCTTTAAAAAATGTGTAAAAAGCGCTCTAACTCCCTGTTCATCATCAGCAATGAGTATTTTCATTTTTCTCCTTCTGTATTTTCATTGAAATGTCTATAGTACAGCCTTGACCTTCTGCACTTGTTATTGAAATTGACGATTCAGGATCCATTATTCTTACCCTGTTTATGCTGTTTGAAATCCCGATAGAGGAAGAAATATCGGTTTTATTTAGATCAAATCCGGCACCATCGTCCTTTATGCGGATTAGAATCTTCCCATCCTTTATAGATGTATTAATTGCGATGAAACATTTGTAATTGCTGATTGGCTCCATTCCATGGATTACTGAATTCTCAACAAACGGCTGAAGCAGAAGGCGAGGAATTAAGGCTGAGAGAGTTTCCTTTTCAGCTTCTATTGAGAAAGAGAGTCGGTCTGTGAATCTTTCTTTCTGTAGCATAAGATAAGCATTTAGAAAAGAAAGCTCTTCCTCAATTCTGGAAAAATCATCTTTTCGTAGGACGTAGTGCAATAAATCGGAAAGATTATACAGGGCTTTTTCCATCTGTTCAAATTTACCGTCATAGAGCATTGCTATCATACTGTTAAGGGTATTGAACAGGAAATGAGGTGAGATCTGCGAAAGTAGGGCCTTATTTTCTGCTTTCTCTTTTGCTAATTCAGCGATGTATTTTTTTTTCTATGGTTTCTTTGAGATCTTCAATCATGTGATTGAGGCTTACACCGATTTCCTCAAGTTCCCATCCTGGCTGGCTTTCATATCTTGTGGTGAAATTCCCTTTCTCCACCGCCCTAAGGGTAATGTTTATGGCATTGATTGGTTCTGATATCCGTTTTGTAAGTCTTCTGTTTAAAAGCAGTGCTATTATGAATGCTAAGAGGTAAAGGAGCACCCCTGCCACGTAGATTAGAAGCGTATAAGCGAAAACAACGGTCTTATCCAAAAGTATGTTCAAAGTGTACGGAGTTCCTGGAATTTTCTGCTTAATATGATTTGATAGAGTTTCGTTTATAGTACCAGAATGTTTTTGTCCTCCCTCTTCTCTTATATCAAGCCTTTCAAGCATAGTAGCATTTGATGGATAGCAGAATATGATATTGTTATTTTCGTCACTCATGTAAAGATTGAAGGGAACAATGAAATCGAGGGTATCAAAGAGGTTGATAAAAGATTCTGGCAGTATGTCTATTTTTATTACTGCATACGGCTTTCTTGTAATCAGATTATTTATGGAACAAACTACGGATATTTTCAGCTTGTCATCTTTAGGGTTATAGTAATCGGTTATATGAGGAGGAATGTATATGATCTTCCCATTTGCTTCCAATGCCTTCTTGTACCAGACCTCTTTTTCCCAATTATGATTTAAAGCTGGTTCTGCTGTTGTGAAGTTTGAACTGGCATAGATGGTTTTGTTTCCACTTACAATTATTGCACTGTAGAAATCATTTCTAACATATCTTATCGATGAAATCAGATTCCCAAATTCATTGTTGAACATTATCTGGTCTGAGAAGTTAATATTATCCTGTTTTGAGAATTTATTTAGAAGGGCCATTACCTCGTCATCAAAGAACGGAAGGATAATCACCTGTTCAAGATCTTTTATATATCTTGATATATTCTGAGCCATACTTTTCGTATACCCATCTGTAAGAGTCAGGATGTGCCAGTTGTAATAACTCTGAAAAATACTCCCGCTCAGCAGTACAATCAAAAGAAACGGGAGGGCAGTGCTTCTGATGAAATATTTTGTTAGCCTATTTATGAGTTTTACTCTCTTTGCCATGATACTATATCATTATGATAACTGACTTTTCTTCCCATCTAATATTTATAATTTAAATTACAGTAAAGAATTTGTTAAATTCAAGGCAATGATAACAAAGTGTTATCGTATGTGAAAAAAGTATCATTTACAACGAAAACGTGGGCTGGAAAAATTAAATCATAGACATTAAAAGGAGGATTTAATGAGACGCATATTAGTTTTGTTTTTTACATGTATTTTCATGCTTTCATCAGTTTTCGCTGGTGGTGCTAAGGAGGATCAGACCTCTGCGGAAGGGGGACTTTCCGGGACTCTTACGGTAGCGACAAACGCAGCTTCTCCAACATATGATGCCGTAGAACATATTGTGGAACTTTTCATGGAAGAAAATCCTGGAGTAGAGGTCGAATATACAACGTATGGTAGCGACTATGAGAATCTTATGAAGGCCAGAATGGCGGCAAATGATCTACCTGATGTATTTGCTACTCATGGCTGGGCCGTTAACAGGTATGCTGAATATCTTAGGCCGTTGAATGATCTTGAACTCTCAAAGAGGATATCACCATCTATTGTTGATACCGTTACTACTGACTCCGGTGATATTGTAGCAATGCCTATCACCTCAGAGCAGAGTGGAATGATATATAACAAGGAAATCCTAGCAAAGGCGGGATGGGATCATGTGCCAGCAACTCTCGATGAGTTCTATCAGTGCTGCGAGGATGTTAAGGCTTTGGGCGTGATACCTGTTTATATCACTGGAAAAGATACAAGAAATCAGGCAAATCTAATGGATATAATGGCTGTTTCGTTCCTCATTACTTGTAATGATTCCGGCGATAATGCTGATAGGTTGTATGATGGAACCTTCGACTGGAGCAAGTGGGCACCTGTTTCCACATTCCTTTCAGAGCTTGTGAAGCGTGGATATACGAACGTCGATGCAACAACAGCCGATCCTATCTATACTGCGGAAAAACTCGCATTCGGCGAAGCTATGTTCAATTACAACAATCAGGCGGCAATTGCGGATGCGTGGACACTTAATCCGGATGCCGAGCTCTCAATGATGCCTGTTCCCGGACTTCATGAGGATGATGAGCAGATCTGGATTGGTGGTGAGAGGGAGTGCTATGGGATCTGGAAGGATTCCCCGAATATGGAGCTTGCAATCGCACTGCTTGAGTTCATGGCAAGGCCAGAGAACGTGAAGTATGTATGTGAGGTCGCTGGGATGCCTTCCGGTTTTGCTGATGTAAGCCCTGAGCTTAGACTCACTCCTGATTTTGAAGCATTCTCAGATCTTAAGACATATCCATATTTCGATAGAGAATGGCTTCCTTCCGGAATGTGGGCAACAATGAGGACGATTGGAGGAGCCCTTACTGCAGGGGAAATGAGTATTGAGGAGTCTTGTAAGACTATGCAGGATAGCTATCTCTCACTTATGGCGCAGCAGTAATTGAAGATAGAATGGCTGCCGCAAGGCAGTCATTTCATTTATTCGGAGGTTAAATGAAAAACGGAAATCGTTCTGTTATGAAATTCTTACAGTCAGATCCAAGGGCATTATCACTTCTTACGCTACCCGCTGTCCTACTTTTTATTACTTTTGTTGCTTTCCCAATAGTTTCAGGAATCAATATATCGTTTACGAACTGGAATGGTTATTCTCAGGAATATTCATATGTCGGGTTTGATAATTACAGGAAGATGTTTACTGACCCCCAGGTCTGGACAGCATTCAGGAACACTCTGATTTATGGTTTTGGCTCAACTCTTGTGCAAACCATATTGGGATTAGCATTTGCAATGCTTCTTGTTAACAGGTTCCTTTTCAGGGGCGTTGCAAGAACAATCATTTATCTTCCTGCAATGGTTGCACAGCTTATCATAGGATACATCTGGTATTTCATTGTTACATATGAGCGAGGCGCTCTTAACGATATAGTAGCTCTGTTTGGCGTTGATAAGGTCGATTGGATGAGCCGGGGGTTCAGGGCTGTCATGATAATCATGATGATCAATGCGATCGCATATTGCGGTAAAACGATGATCATATTCATAGCAGGTCTTGAATCAATTCCTAATATGTATAATGAAGCTGCAAGCATTGATGGAGCTAACGCTTGGCAGGTTTTCAGGCATATAACTATGCCAATGCTTCTTCCAGCCCTTACTACTTCTCTAGTGTTGAACATAATCGGAGGACTTAAGATGTTCGGCCTTGTAGTAGCAATGACGAATGGAGGTCCGGGTTATGCCTCCCATTCACTTTCCTCCCTCATAAACTCCCTATATTTTGGAGGCCAGCAGGCAGGATACTCTGCTGCCGTGGGTATGTTCAGCTTCATATTCATAGTGCTTGTCAGCATACTTCTGAGAAGGTATCTGGAAATGAAGGAGGCGCAATACAATGGTTGACAAAAAGAAAAAAAGTAAGCTTAAAACGAGATGGAACTGGCTTAAGTCGATAATAGCGATAGTGATATCTCTATTTTTCTTTGCACCGTTCTATATCATACTTTCCCTTTCCTTTAAGTCCCGTGCGGATCGAACCAGTTATTGGCTGTTTCCTGAGAATCCGACATTCGATGCCTATGCTTATGCTTTGGATAAGGGGGATATCTGGCTTGCGATCTGCAACACCCTCATCGTAACTGTGTTCTCCGTTGTTCTTGTTCTCGTTCTTGGATCAATCGCGGCATATCCTCTTGCAAGACATAAGACAAGGATGAATAAGCTGATTCTCTCCGCATTTGTCGGCGTAATGATGGTTCCTCCGCTCTCTGTTCTTGTTCCAATTTATAGAGAACTTGTAATGATGGGTGGTATAAATACATTCTGGGGTATCATTCTAGTAACGGTGACTTACAGTTTACCTACCTCCGTATTCATGTTCACAAACTTTATCGGTGGAATTCCGAAAGAACTTGATGAGGCCGCTCTGATAGATGGTTGTTCACAGTTCATGATATTCCCCCGTATAATCCTACCGAACATGGCTCCTGTAATTTCCTCTGTCCTGATTCTTACAGGTGTCTCTATATGGAATGATTACAGCTTCCAGCTTTATGTTCTTCAGCGACCTAAGCTCAGAACGATTACACTTGCAATATCATCATTCTTCTCTGAGGGAAATACGAATATGCCGGCCGCAGCTGCTGCGACAGTCATATCTGTGTTACCTCTTGCAATCATCTATCTTTGTCTCCAGAAGTATTTCGTAAAAGGTTCGATGGACAGTGCAGTTAAATAATGGAGGTGCATATGTGGAAAGATAGTATAAGTTTTGGACAGAGTGTTGGAAAGAAATTCAATAGTGATGGCAGTGCGCGTATTTTCAAAGGGAATACTATAATCTGTCTTTTAGATCATGCCAGTGAAGTTTTTGAACGTGTAAGAAAAGAGAGGGATATTCTCTCTTCAAAATTTGAAAAGAGTGTTTTCTCTCCTCTTCCTGATGAGAGTCTTCATATGACAGCAATCGAAGGAGTGTGCGATTTAGTGAGAGAAAAAGATTATTGGACATCGTTAATCTCAACCGATGCTCCTTTGGTAGAAGTTGACGATCTCTTTGAGAAACTATGGAAGAGCGTTCCTGAATTTCCTTCCGTCTATATGCGTTTCGATACACTCTGGGTTGATACAGGCATACTGATTGGACTCTATCCAGATACGTATGAGGACGATGTTCTTATTCGGGATTGGCGTGATGAGGTCTCTCGCATAATGGGACTTCGTTTTCCTGGGCATGACAGGTATCATTTCCATATAAGTCTTGGGTACGGTATAAGTATGCCTCAAGGAAATGATATGATCTTTCTTGAGATGGAAAAGAATAGGTTCGATAATGAATGCAAAAAAGAAGGGTTTTCCTTTAAAGTCCCTCCAGCAAGTATGACATATTTTGACAGCATGCTTTATTTCAGCACAAAAAGAATTCCAAGATGACTTATTATGGATGATATAAGGTATCTTTCAGATTCTGCTATCGTAATAAGGATTATTCTTTCCCTCTTTCTTGGAGGCATTCTCGGCTTTGAAAGAGGGCTTAAGAATCGTCCTGCAGGCCTTAGAACATATATACTTGTCTGTATGGGATCATGCATTGTCATGATGACTAATCAGTATGTATTTCAAGCATATGGTTCAGGAGACCCCGTTAGAATGGCGGCTCAGGTTATTAGTGGAATAGGGTTTCTTGGTGCTGGTACTATAATCGTCACCCAACGTAATCAAATAAAAGGACTTACAACGGCTGCAGGACTTTGGGCTTCTGCCTGTATAGGACTTGCAATAGGAATAGGGCTGTATGAAGTTGCAATAATAGGTGGTTTTGCTATTTTCATCGTCCTTACTTCCCTTAATCATTGGGATAATCTTATCCACAACAGAGCAAAGAATTTTGAAGCTTACATAGAACTTCCATCTTCTATTTCTTTTTCTTATTTTATTTCGGAAGCAAAGATTAGAGGGATAATTATTGCTAATGTCCAGTTTGAGCCGGAGGAGGCTCTTTCAGAGAACAGACAAGGGTTTATCTGTACTCTTCGCAGTGTCAAAAAACTTACTCATGCTGATGTGATAAAAACAATTCAGACAATCTCCTCCGATCTTTCTGTGGAGGAGATATGATGTTTTCTGCAACTGATTATAAGTAGCTTTTGATATAGCTTCACAGATGTTTGATGGAAAGAGACGGGATAGGTGCTCCGCCTCCATGTGAGTATTCTTAATTATGTTAATACCTGATTCCAATTGAAAGCGATGGTGAAACATAAAAATCACCAGAAAATCCAACGTCTCCTGTATCGAGATCAACACCAAGCATGTCATATCCGAGATTACAGCCGATGAGTAGCGCAATGGCATTGTTCAGATAATATGTTGCACCAATGTATCCTCCGATTCCAAGATTGAATATTTCTGTACCGATATACTGCCCAGCAAGAGATGCTCCGATGGCGACATCAATTGACATCGGCACGTTTGAGAGCAGGTAACGATAGCTCGGCCCGACAAGCATTCCGATTGCCATCGCCTTGTCTGCCAGATTGAAATCGGCATTCACCGATATAAGATAGCCGACTGGACAGTCATTGACATAGCCGAAAGTCAGAGATGAAAGACCTCCCATGTGCTCACCATCTCTGAACTCATAGTTCACACCCACGCTTGTAAGCCCGTCAAAGGAAGCGAAGGCTGAGCTGGCCGCCACGACTGTGAGAAGTGCGATAATCAAGATTCTCTTTTTCATTTTCTATTTACTCCTGTATATTTATTTGATTCTTATTTCCTGTTCTTCTTTCTTGAGCCGCTCTTTAGCCTCATCAAGGCTCTCTCCTTCTCTCAAAAGGTAGCGGCTGATGAATGAATCCTCTATTTTCGAGAATTCATTCACGACCCCATCCTGAATCTTCTGGACATCCTCTGCAATCTTCTCATTTGCTTCTACGATTTTTGATTTCATTAGTCCTCCCATATAGAATCATTGAGATTCCTGTAGCTGCTATGAAAAGGCATACTGTGCTTCCGCAGATAATATTCATCAGTAATGCCCATTCATGATTTTCATTTCCGAATGAGACTATCATCGAACGCTGGAGGTTGAGCAACGAGGCAGCAACCTCTGCATAGGTGATACACCTGATTGTTCTGGGTATCGGCCTGCTGTCCTTTCTGGCATTAACTGCTCTGACAATTGCGAATCCGAGCTTCGTGAAGGTATATGCAGCGACGGTTATCATGATGATCTCACCGTGTCCCTTCGTAACCTGTCGTATTGAAGAGACATAGACGATTGTAGCAATCTGCATATCCAGAAGAAGCAGGATAATGCCGGAGAAAAACAGTATTCCATGCCCATCTTGGGCAGCTCCATCTTTCTTCCAGAATATGAGAATCCGGAACCGGATGATGCATAGCGGTGCAAGGAATGCAGCCATCATCAGATACCATTCAGACTGATAAATCCATGCCAGAGCCAGGTTGAACACTGCATAACTGGCATTGAATACCAACGAAAGGCTGGTTTTCAGGATATCCCTGTTGAACCTGTCTATCTTTAGCCATCCCCAGGATTCTCCCAGCGACATGTCTTTGCCTCAGTCTTCAATTCCTTTCACAAGCGGAATGAGCATAAGCAGGATGATTATTCCGACAAGGCCGAGGATGATGCCCGGAACCATATTGTTCCATACCATCGTGAAGCACATGCCGCAGCCGAATATCAGGGTTCCTAGAATGCCGGCGATGACTGTAAGAATCATACGTCCGGAAATCTCGATTGGTGTCTTATTCGTCATTTTCCTGTAGACAATGATTGTCACCAATCCCAGAACTAGACCTATGACACCGAATACGATCCCTTGTCTGAATGCATTCCATTCCGGAATCAGTGCCATACACATTCCAAGTGCAAAGAATATGATGCTTATCGTAGTCAGCACCATAGTGATAAAAGTAGTTTTCTTCATAATTTGATGAACTCCTATAACTCAACAATTGTTGTTTTAATCTGGCTGCACTATACTTTTAATTGCTGGAAAGGTACAACGACAATTAACAGTACATTTGTTGAGATAAAGAAAAATGAATACAGCGAACAATAAGAGAAGAAGAGAGACACTCGAGGTAATAAAGAAGGCATTTGTGGAGTTGATACAAAACCAGGATCTTGATCAGATTTCAATATCCCAACTGTGCAAGAAAGCAGGTATCAACAGGACAACTTTCTATGCCTGCTATGATAACCTCCATGACATTGCGGATTCGATACGCAGAGAGCTTGAAGATAACATGATCGCAATGTATCAGGAAGAAATTGAAAGCAGACAGAGCAGGAGCGATTATCTCCGGCTTTTCCGCCATATAAAGGACAATCAGATTTTCTACCGTACATATTTCAAGCTCGGTTATGATGATCAGCTGAAAGGATTCGGCTACGATACCAAAGCGGCAGAGAAATACTTCGATAATAGATTTATCGAATATCATATGGAATTCTTCAGGGCAGGAATCACAAGGATTATACGGATGTGGCTGGAGAATGGATGCA
>CALXKU010000006.1 GCA_944389025.1 uncultured Spirochaetaceae bacterium | reverse complement strand
TTGTTTCTATTGCGCCAACACGTCCTGTTCCACCTCTTTCCGACTCTAGTTCTTTAGATCGTCCGGTAATGTCTCTTGTTGTCTCACCTCCCACTCTCAGCTATACTATCAGCGGCACTGCTATAAACGGTAGGCGGTTGGCTTCCAGTTGTTACACACTGGAGCCTGTATAGGCTTCATGGATTCTTAATCTAAAGGAGCTTATATGGTTTTGGATGTTGTTTTGCAACTCGTGGATTTGACCTCTAAGGTTCTCTCACTTGTTACTGCAATTCTTCTGTTCATAAATAACCGCCCCGGCTCTGGCAAGCATTGAGGGCGGATTCTAAGTTTTTAAACATGTCCGCTTGAAATAGCGGTCTCAGAAGCCAGCCGTCTATCGGCAGTGCCTCTTTCTATCTTAATATTAAACCAACAGATATTGCTCGTCAAGATTTATACCAGCGATCTGCGCTGAAGCCTGAGCACCATTGATTTTATCTCGTGCCTCCTGCCTCTTGACGAGCGTATCAGGATATTCAGCTTCGAATTCAGCCAAGACCTCGGGATGTGTACTTATGTACTTGTCCATAAATTTGAGCACGCGATAATCTGTGGAGTTGAGATATGCCTCGGACTCATATATTGTGTTCTGCAAGTTTTCAGCCTGAATTTCCTGCTCAGTTTTCTCTGGACATACAGTAGTGGCGCCTTCCGGCAGCGGCCCTATTGTGGTCATGTATCTTGGCTCATCTTTCCAAGTATCCCCGGGGAGCCAATATGGAGTGCCTCCTACGTAATGCCCTGTGGCATCCATATGCCGCCTGTGGTCCTCTTTGATTGCCCATGCTTCTCCATCCCAGACAGCTACCTGTTTCTCTCCGCATTCCGGGGGCGGTGTCAATGTTGTGTCTGGTGGCATTATGACTCTCCCTTCTACTTCAGGATCTTCCATCGCATAGAGTACACAAATATATTCGCCTGTCTTTCCCGAATAATAATAAGCTTCCATTTTGCTCCTCCATAAAACATCTTTGATATTTCAATCTTATAGTAACCCTATTTAATAGGCAATAAGATATAACACTCTGATGCTATATGGATGTATGTCTGTTCCAGTTGCGTGACCCGCCATCGGATTGGTCGTATCATCTCCAGCATTTGCATCGAAGTTAGTCGTCGAATCAGAACAATATGTCGAACCTCCAGCACCTCCGGATGAACCGCTTATTGACCTGCTAGAAAATGCTCCGGAGGCTTTTGAGGAACCTCTGTTAATGCGGTCTCCCTTTATGTATCCAGTAATGTCTCTACCAAGTAACTATTTTGCTTATCCTTCTACTTATTCCTTTGCTGGTTTTACGCAGATACCTCATCGTAGTTTTTACATCTGCATGGCCGAGTAAGTCTTGGAGAAACTTTAAATCCTTACATCTCTCATATACATTGCGTGCGAAAAATGCACGAAACTCATGAGGGTGCAAAGGTTCCTTAGGTAGTTTGTATTTTCTTGCGAAAGCATGCAATCTCTTACGGATCACACCATCAGAATAGGGCAGTAGATATCCCTCTTCGTGATATTCAGACAGTACCTCTTGCCGCAACTTTGACGGGAACCAAACCCGGCGATACTTAGTGCCTTTTCCGCAGACATCCGCATAACCTCTTTTAATATCCTCAAGCTTAATCTGTAAAAACTCGCTTATTCTGACTCCTGTAGATGCAAGCACTTTTATAGCTACCCACCATCTCAGGTTACCATCCTCATAGAGACATGATAGCAGTTTGTTGTACTGAGCCATGGTAAGCTGGTTTTCCACATACTGCTGATTCTGCACTTTCACAGGTTTCAATCGCCATCTAGTCTTGCTGTATTCAGCGTATTTGTTTAAGGCATGTATTCTGATATTGACTGTTCCCGGCTTATGAGTTCTCATCTGTATTTCCTTCCATCTGCAAGCATCCTCAAAGGTCCATTTAAAACTATCATGTTCATACAATTTCAGAGTGTTGATATAGCTTGATATTGTTGATTGGCTGAGACCGTTTCTTCTCATCCACGCTTTGAATTTCTCCATAGTTATAGCTCCTTTTCAGCATGTGCGAATCCCGCACTAGTGCAGATGCAATTATATGAGAGCACCTCTAGACTTGAGCTTATGAGCGGAGAAAAAGATGACATGGACAATAGGGATAAGGGAGTGTTCGCTCCCATACTATCATTCATATCGGCTGTTCTGACGTTCATAAAAATCCTGTTGGAGGAGGGTTTTATGGGTGCACCAATTTTTTCCATCCTTAAGCTTCTTGCTTCATATCTGGATCCGGCAATGGCAATATGGATCATTGTTGTCATGACTGCTGGATACTGGCTGAAACGCATGCAGCTTCCGGAATGGTTGCCACCTCTTCCCGTGCTGCTTCTTGCCATGTACATGGCTGTCGGATTCATTTTCGGATGGTTGCAGTACGAGGTGGCATCATGGAGAGGACTGGTAAGAGTCCTGCTCTATGGCATCGGGAACGGAATCATATACACTGGATTCTCGTTCATCATCTACGACATAGCCCATGGTGCTTTCAAAAAAGCCAAGGCTAAGAAGAAGGAGGCTTCATGATGTCCGTATTGAAAAAGAAGGTTCTAATCTATCTGTTATCCGCAATTTCAGGATTCCTCATCGCGGCAATGGTATCAGGACTGGCTTTTGATGAGAGTCTGCTTTATGCGATCTTCTTCGGATTTTTCGGTGCGGCCGTATCCGGAATGCTGGCACGGGTAGCCTATCATCTCTCATTGAAAGACTATGCTCCTGAGATGTGGCAGATAACCATCTACATAGCATTGTCCGCGGGAGGCTGGCTAGGTGCTGTTTTAGCAACCACATGGGGATGGGTCTCCTTATGGCTGTCGGTCATGTGTATTGGATTGCTCATGGCTTTCGGTACGAGGTTTTGTAAGGAGGTTGCCAAACAGAGGACTTCTTCCAGCCTGGAACGTACTCTGCGTTACAGGTTTGTTGATGATGTGCTCGGTGGCACACCAAATCTTGATTCTCCGCTCTGTCTTGTAAAAGGTACGGCCATGACAGTCGAGGAGGCGGAAAAGGCTGGGGCCAATGACAAGGCTGAAGACGGCCGTGCCTACATACGCAGAATAACAGGAGGTAAGTGATGTGCAGAAAATCAGGGATATTCTTATTTGTGTTGCTGGTGGTGTCCTTCTCGCTCTGGGCCTTTCCAGGGCGTGCGACAGGATCTCCGG
Organism: uncultured Spirochaetaceae bacterium; assembly: GCA_944389025.1. Classification (GTDB taxonomy): domain Bacteria; phylum Spirochaetota; class Spirochaetia; order Sphaerochaetales; family Sphaerochaetaceae; genus Ornithospirochaeta. Next base: position 121,183 of record CALXKU010000006.1, on the reverse strand, counting down.
AAAAAACGCTTATAGGTATGTCGGTTCCGGAAGCCCCGGAAGGAGGGCAGAGGACAGACTCTGGGAAAGTGCTGGAGAGCATCTTGATAAAGCCCTCGGAATCGTTGACGGCTCAGGAGATGGAGGCTCTGAAGAGTGAGCTTTTAGCTGCCAAGAAGGATTACGAGGCTCTTAGAGTGACATCCATAGAGAAGGATGCCGTTATCGATGCGCTCTCTGAAGAGAATTCCAGAATGAAGGATGAAAGCGGGTCGAAAGCCTATCTGATGGTAGACGCAATTGTGGGGTTTGAAAATGCTTTACCTGAATACGGGGTAGGGTTAACTATCGGATCGAGAGTAGGCAACTCATTGATGTTGGAAGCAGGAGCGGATTACATGCTAGGCTCCAGTCTAGCCGATCTGAGGAGCTTTTCGATGGATGATCTTGTTTTTCGTGCTGGCATAGGCTGGATGTTTTAACCGTTGGTGCAGGTGGTAGTAACCTCCTTGTTGATTAAAGTCATGAAGCCACCTGCACCTTATATTCTCTCAAATCACGAATAAATATCTTATGTATCAGGTGTACCATTTCTGTACCAAAATATGTTTTATCTTCATATTTATCTTTGGATGAGATGGAAAATTTAGATGATTATGGATGCTATATCTTGATTAAACAAGGAAGAAAACGTTAATATGCTCCCCTAGGAACTATAAAGCTTCCTTCGTGGAAGCTTTTTTTGTGCCTGAATATACAAATACGGATATTTCTGATAGTATTTACAGGGCTATAAATTAAAATGTAGGTGAGCGCTATGATTACAGCATCGAACGTCAGTCTTTCATATGGAACACAGGTACTTTTCAAGGAAGTAAATATAAAATTCACTCCGGGCAACTGCTACGGCATCATAGGAGCCAACGGAGCTGGTAAGTCGACATTCCTTAAGATTCTCTCTGGTGAGATTGAGCCGGATACGGGAGAGGTCGTCGTTACTCCTGGAGAGCGTCTTACTACTCTCCGCCAGGATCACTTCGCATTCAATGAATACCGAGTGCTTGATACGGTCATCATGGGCTATAAGAAACTGTACGATGTGATGAAGGAGCGTGATGAGATCTACGCTAAGGCCGAATTCAGTGAGGAAGATGGCATAAGAGCGGCAGAGCTTGAAGGGGAGTTTGCCGAGCTCGGGGGCTGGGAAGCTGAGAGCGATGCTGGGCAGATGCTTGACGGTCTTGGAATTCCTCAGAGCCTCCATGATAAGAGGATGGATGAAATCGAGGATAACCTCAAGGTTCGCGTCCTCCTTGCTCAGGCCCTCTTTGGCAATCCTGACATTCTGCTTCTTGACGAGCCTACGAACCACCTTGATCTTGAGTCAATTCACTGGCTTGAGGATTATCTAGAGAATTTCAATAACACGGTTATCGTAGTAAGCCATGACAGACACTTCCTCAATACTGTATGTACACACATCTGCGATATAGATTTCGGCAAGATTCAGCTTTATGTTGGAAACTATGATTTCTGGTACATGTCCAGTCAGCTTGCTCTTAAACAGATGAAGGATGAGAAGAAAAGAAGGGATGAGAAGATTGCGGAGCTCAAGGACTTCATCCAGCGCTTCAGCTCGAATGTGGCCAAGGCAAAACAGGCTACAAGCAGGAAGAAGCTCATTGATAAGCTCACTATTGATGATATCAAACCAAGCAGCAGAAGATTCCCTTATGTCGCTTTCAAACCGAACAGAGAGATCGGAAAGATGGCCCTTGAGATTAAAAACCTTTCAAAGACCATCGATGGGGAAAAGATCATAGACAATCTCACACTTACGATAAATCCGACGGACAAGGTCGCTTTCGTAGGCCCGAATCATAATGCGAAGACTGTGCTCTTCCAGATACTTTCCGGAGAGATTGAGCCTGACGAAGGGGAGTTCAGCTGGGGTGTTACGACCTCCCTGTCATATTTCCCGAAAGATAACAGCAGGATGTTCAAGGATGATGAGAGCATTGCCGATTATCTTCAGCAGTTCAGCAAGGAGGATGATGACACATATGTCCGCTCATTCCTTGGCCGTATGCTTTTCTCCGGTGATGAGGCGCTAAAGAACTGCAAGGTTCTCTCGGGAGGGGAGAGGGTGCGTGTCGTTCTTGCGAAGATGATGCTTGAAGGGGCGAACTGCCTTATTTTCGATGAGCCTACAAGCCATCTCGATCTTGAGGCAATCCAGTCGCTGAACAACGCTCTGATAGACTTCAAGGGAGTCATTCTCTTTAACAGTCATGACCACCAGTTCGTCTCATCTATTGCGAACAGGATCATCGAGTTCACACCGGATGGAATCATCGACAGGATGACCGATTTCGAGAGCTATATCGGAGATGAGGGTGTTAAAGCCATAAGAGACAAGGCTTACGCAGGTAAGAAGCAGGTGGTAGTACTCTGATGCTCCTCTTATGCGATATAGGGAATACTAATATCGTAATCTCACTGCATGATGGAAATGCTTTCAGGGAGACTTTCCGCATCTACAGTGACGAGAAGAAGACTAGTGATGAGTACATGGTCATCCTTGAGACGCTGCTGAGGGAAAGCGGTGTGGGGAGGGAAAGCATAAGCAGTGCAATACTTTCTTCCGTCGTTCCAAATCTTACTCGCAGCATCGAGAAGATAATATTCAGGCTTTTCTCAATCACACCTTTGGTCGTATCGAAAGAGATTGAGACAGGACTCGTGAGGGAGAGCATCCCGGATGAGCTCGGCTCAGATCTTTTGTGTAATCTTGCATATGCTCATCACCTTTATCCCGAACGTACGGTTATGACTGTGGACTTCGGTACCGCCTTGACTTTCAGTACGGTGAATAAGAAAGGAGAGGTGCTCGGCGTGGCTATAGCGCCCGGACTTCTTACAGCGGTCAATTCTCTTTTCTCAAATACCGCTCAGCTTCCTCAGGTTGAGCTCAAGGTGCCATCTTCGGTCCTTGGGCGCAACAGCATGGATAGCGTAAGAAGCGGAATAATGATCGGCTACGCAGGTCTTGTAAAGGAGATTGTAAGAAGAACCGAAAGTGAGCTGAAAGAGGAAATCGTAGTACTTGCAACAGGAGGGCTGAGCAAGGTAATAAGCCCCCTGATAGACCTTTTTGAATTCGTAGACGGATTCCATACTCTCAGGGGCCTTGAGCTCATAGCATCACTCAATCACTGATAGTCTTCTATTATTCCATCAGAGTAAAGAATCTCTTCTTTCCCATCATCAATTATTTCAAGCGTTATATCAGAGCTTCCCAGAGACAGGGAGAGTGTGAAAAGTGATGCTGCGATTCCGTTTCTTATCGCCTCGTCCTCATCACTATACGCCACAGCTTCGCTTCTTGGCGCTCCAAGGGTGAGTACTATGCCACGTAGCTTGTCCCACTCAGGGTAGCTGAACAGCTCTATATCTGCAATCCTTGCAAAAGTCTCCGTTATCTCTATCTCTGCCAGAGCTCCTGCCATATCATCCTGCTTGAGGTATGCCATGATCCTCTTCGCATCCTCATCACTTGCTGAAAATGATTTGATCCTGCCGTTCTCAAACTCGAAAGATGAGCTGTATATGGTCTTCCCAAAGAGGCGGTATGGAAGACGGGTCTCAACATGGCCCTCCGCGCTTCTGAAGTCTATGGCACGGAAATATGAGGAGGAAAAGAGGTGTGGAATGAATTTCCTCTGCTTCTTCGTCTCATAAACTAGCGATTTGAAATCGCTGTTATCGGCAAAACTGAAATAGAGGTCGGTCATTCCGTCATCAGTGTAAAGATGAGCTCTTCTTCCCTTGTGATAAGAGAGGTTCCTCTTGTCATACGAGTCGATTTCAAGGGCATCCCTGAAGCTCTGATAGCTATCAATGTTCTCAAGTTCGAGAAAGTCGGAGATCATGGCGACAAGATTCTTCTCGTTAAGCTCTTCTCCGAGGCTTTGCGCCCAGTTGATATCAGGCATGGGTACCGTTAAGAAACAGACCTCCGCCTCTGGAAGGATAATGGGGGAGGCCAAGTGGAAAAAGAGCTGAGCCTCTCTTGCACTATAAATCTTCCCCTCTTCAAAATCGGGTTCCTCCTCCCTTCCCTGAAGATGGATGAACACGGTCGGACTCTTCTCAATCAGATAATCGGAAAAGATTTCTACAGCCTCCTTAGCCTTCTTGTTCTCAATGATGACAAGATAGGAGCCGTTATCCGTTATCTCCTTTGCCTTTGAAGCCAGAAGTCTTGCAAATGGAACGAATTTCTCCTCGGTATTTATTGAGAGAACATCATCCTTACTTAGCTCGATAGCGTGCTTGAGGATGTATGATGCGTAGAGTTCATAAAAGTAATCCATGCCACGATTATACTTTTTACTCCCATCCTGTTCCATACGAAAATGGAAATTGGTAATATTGCTTCGGAGTATGATATGCAGAAAGATCTTACTGAAGGAAATATAGCGAGAAAACTCTTGCTTTTTTCGCTTCCAATGACGGCTGCGAATCTTCTGCAGCAGTGCTACAACCTTGCAGATACCATGATTGTCGGAAGATACATCGGGGAGAATGCACTAGCATCGGTAGGTTCGGCCTATACCCTGATGGTGTTCATCACTTCAATTCTTTTAGGTCTTTCCCTCGGCTCATCTGCCCTTGTTGCCTCGTACTATGGAGCGGGGAAGGGGGAAAAGATGCGCTCAGTCATAGCATCATCGTTCATTACAATTCTAATTCTCTCATTGCTGATGACAGCCTTCTGTCTTCTCTCCATAGACTGGATAATAGACCTTCTCAATACCCCCTCAGAGCTGGAGGGGATGCTTAGAGAGTATCTTTTCTGGATTTTCCTCGGGCTTCTTGGTGTTTTTCTTATAAATTACTTCTCATGCCTCTTAAGAAGCGTGGGAGATAGTGTCACCCCTCTGATCTTTCTTGCGATATCAGCAATCATGAATATCGCATTGGATCTCTTTTTCATAATCTCTCTCGACCTCGGGATAGCGGGGGCCGCGATAGCAACAATCATCAGCCAGTATTTTGCTGGAATCGGCCTTTTGCTTGTGACTGTAATGAGGGAGAGGAATCTGGTACCGCATCTATCTGAGATAAGAAGGTGGAGGAGGGAGATAAAAAGCGTTCTCAGCTATTCGGTTATCACATCAGCTCAGCAGAGCGTGATGAATTTCGGCATTCTCATGATACAGGGACTTGTAAACTGCTTCGGAGTAAGCGTCATGGCCGCTTTTGCAGCGGGGGTGAAGATTGATTCGTTCGCATATCTTCCCGTTCAGGATTTCGGAAACGCATATTCATTCTTCATCGCCCAGAACAGCGGAAAGAAACTAAGGGACAGGATAAGAGAGGGGACCGTGATAGCAGTTGTGATTACTGTGGTTTTCTCCATTGTGATAAGTATTCTCGTCAATCTTGCAGCCCCTTTCCTGATATCATTGTTCTTCTCAGAACCGAGTGCTGATGTCATATCGATCGGAGTCTCCTACCTCCGTCTTGAAGGCTCGTTTTATGCCCTTATCGGGATTCTCTTCCTCCTTTACGGATATTTCAGAGCCGATGGCCGTCCTGTCATTTCCCTGCTCCTTACAGTGATCTCACTTGGGCTCAGGGTGCTTCTCTCATACTCCTTGGCACCATCATACGGCTATTATGTGATCTGGCTCTCAATTCCTCTCGGATGGATTGCCGCTGATGCTACAGGCTATATCCTGTATAGGAAGAACTTCACTCTTCGGATGCAAAATGCTGTGAAAATGGAGTGAAACAGGATTTTCATAATTGACTTGGCCATCCTCTTTTTCTATGGTGGAAATATCTTTTTGTTTTCTGGAGGTCCGCCATGCCTACCGATATGGAAATTGCGAAAGAGTTCCGTCTGAAGAATATTGATCAGATAGCATCAAAACTTGATATCCCCTCAGATCTTTTAGAGCCTTATGGGAGATATAAGGCTAAAATCGATTATCTTCAGCTTGAGAGCAGGAAGAAGTGCGGTAAGCTCGTACTTGTGACCGCTATAAACCCGACTCCCGCGGGAGAGGGAAAGACGACGGTCTCTATAGGACTTGCTGATGCCCTGGCTTTAAGGGGAAAGAGCGTCGCTCTTGCGCTTCGTGAGCCGTCTCTCGGTCCCGTATTCGGAGTAAAGGGTGGTGCAACTGGCGGAGGATACGCTCAGGTTGCTCCTATGGAAGATATAAATCTGCATTTCACCGGGGACTTTCATGCCATTACAAGTGCGAACAATCTGATTGCTGCCCTTGTTGATAATTCGATTCAGCAGGGAAATCCTTTGAACATCGATCCTAGAGAGATAACATTCAGGCGCTGCATGGACATGAACGACAGGCAGCTGAGATTCATTGTATCCGGACTTGGCGGGAAGACAAATGGAAATGCCAGGGAGGAAGGTTTTGACATCACAAGCGCTTCTGAGATAATGGCGACGCTCTGTCTTGCCCTCAATATGCACGACTTAAAAGAGAGGGTCTCAAGAATCATTGTCGGTAGAAGCTATTCAGGAAATCCGGTCACTCTCAAAGATCTGAATGGAAGCGGTGCGGTATGCGCCCTTTTAAAAGACGCAATAAAGCCAAACCTCGTTCAGACCCTTTACGGAACACCGGCTTTAATACACTGCGGACCATTTGCAAATATCGCACATGGCTGTAACAGCGTCATTGCAACCCGTACAGCGCTCAAACTTGCCGATATTGTCGTTACCGAGGCCGGATTCGGTGCCGATCTTGGAGCAGAGAAGTTCATAGACATAAAATGTAGGCTTGCCTCGATGATGCCGAGCGCTGTTGTCATAGTCGCTTCAATCAGGGCCCTTAAGAGCCATGGTGGGGTTAAGAAGGCAGAGCTTGCAAAAGAGAATGTTGCGGCTTTGATCAATGGGCTTGAAAACCTTCGCCGGCATATCCATAACGTGCGCGATGTCTGGCATATAAACACTGTTGTAGCCCTTAACGCTTTCTCATCCGATACTGAGAGGGAGGTTGAAACTGTTCTTAATTTCTGTGAGAGCGAGGGGGTTAAAGCCTCTTTCACTGATGTCTGGGCAAAGGGTGGGGAAGGCGGTCTCGATCTTGCTGATGATGTGCTTGAAGCAATTGAGAGCGCCGATATGAGCGTTGCTAGTTTCACATATCCAGATAACATCTCGATCCGTGATAAGATATGTGCCGTAGCAACTAGGATATACGGCGCATCTGGCGTGAGCTTCAGCCCCGCATCGCTTAAGGAGATTAAAAGAGCTGAAGAAGAGGGGTATGCGGATTATCCTGTATGCATAGCAAAGACGCAGTACTCTTTCTCTGATGATCAGAAGAAGATCGGAGCCCCTGTAGATTTTAATATCACAATAAGAGGGATAAAGGTGTCAGCAGGAGCCGGCTTCATAGTTGCATACGCCGGGGATATCATGACCATGCCTGGGCTTCCTAAGGTTCCAGCTGCTACTTCAATCGATATCAGTGATGATGGGGAGATAACAGGTCTTTTCTGATAACATATATGTAATTCTTTATGCTGTAAGAAGCAGTGTGGATTACCCTCAGGCTTGGAAAAAATTTTGAGAAAAACTCTTGACGCGTATGTTTGAAATTTCGTATTATCTAGTCCGTTAGCAGTAATGCGTCTGTTGTATAATGGCTATTACCTCAGCCTTCCAAGCTGAAGATGCGGGTTCGATTCCCGTCGGACGCTTTGATTGACTCCCTCAAAAAGGGAGTTTTTTCTTTCATATATTTTGTATTAGGGAGGCCCATCATGGGAGAGCGTGGAGAAGTCTTTTCATCCAGACTCATAAAGGATGACAGGACGTATTTTTTCAATGTGAAGGAAAACATTTACGGAGATCTTTACCTGAACATCGTCGAAAGCAGACCAACAGACACTGAAGGGAGGTTCCTCAGGCAGTCAATCCTCGTATACCAGGAGGATATGGGTGATTTTGTCAAAGAAATGCAGAAGTCCCTCGATTATATCAGGATGCATGGAACGAAGAAGAATCCCAGATTCCAGAGAAAGGATTCTAAAGAAGAAGGCTCTGAGGACTGAGATTCTCGCTTTTAAGGTGGAATGAAGTACGGGTTATAATGTTTGACCCGTATTTTTTTATGCTTTCCGTATGCTCCTTGGTGGGATAACCCTTATGTTTTCTGTACCCGTAGCCAGGAAACAGCTCGTCTGCAAGGAGCATTATCCTGTCCCTTTCGTTCTTCGCGAGAATACTTGCCGCCATTATCTCGGCAACTTTCGCATCCCCCTTTACGACAGCCTTGACCATGATGTCCACATCCGGAGTCTTGTTTCCATCAACAAGCAGAAGATCCGGCTTTATCTTCCTTTTTACTTTCAAATAACTTAATTTCATCGCAAGCAGGCTTGCACGGAGAATGTTTATCTCGTCTATTACCTCGTTGCTTACCGCGCTAAGGCTCCATGCTATTGCCTTTTCCTTGATTATTTCTTCAGCTTTGAGACGTTCCTTCTCGCTCATTTTTTTCGAGTCGTTCAGAATCTCGAATGGAAAGTCGGGGGGAAGGACGCAGCATGCGGCAACGACAGGTCCCGCAAGGGGGCCGCGTCCGGCCTCATCGCAGCCAGCTATTATCCTTGAATCCTCCATCTCTTCTTCGCTGAAAAGTTCGCCTAGCATTTTTTTCTCCTTTTCTGTTATAGTGTTTGTTAGCTTTTCAATCAAGGAGAGACGCTTTGTTCTTAAAATGCCTGGACATCTACGGTTTCAAATCCTTCGCCGATAGGACCCATATAGATTTTTCAGAGGGAATCACAACCCTTCTCGGTCCTAACGGATGCGGAAAGAGCAATATCGTCGACTCTATAAAATGGGTGCTAGGAGAGCAGGGGACCAAGACGCTCAGAGCAAGCAAGATGGAAGATGTCATCTTCAACGGCAATGACAAGCGTAAACCCATGCCTTTTGCCGAGGTCGCACTCACAATTGACAATTCAAACGGTAAGCTCAATCATCCGGCATCCGAAATAGAGATAAAAAGGAGGATATTCCGCTCAGGGGATACCGAGTACTATCTCAACAGGGAGCGTTGCAAGCTCAGGGAGATTAAGGAACTGCTCATGGATACAGGTGTGGGAAAGAGTGCTTACAGCGTACTTGAGCAGGGAAAGATCGACCAGATTATTAGCATGAGGCCTGAGGACAGACGTTACATATTCGAAGAAGCGGCTGGCATTTCGAAATTCAAGCAGCAGTGCAACGAGGCCAATAACAAGATTCTCAAGACCGAGGAGAACATAACGATTGTCGAGAACACCGTCTCCCAGGTCAGAAGGACTTATAACAGGACGAAGGACCAGGCGGAAAAAGCAAGGAAGTACAGAGAGCTTGGAAAGCGTGGATTCGAGCTGGAGGTACAGCTGAACATCTGCAAGGTCAAGACTTTCCTAGCTCTTAAGGATTTCAGGAATCAGAACATTGCTAAGCTCAGCGAGGAGGTTGCATCCCTTGAGAGCAGGCTTGAAGGTTTCGAAGAGGAGCTTAATGCCGAGAACTCGGACTTCAGGGCGAAGAACGATGAGATATCCCAGCTCAGGATAAAGGCTACGGAGCTGGCAGGAAAGATCAGTACGATTAAATCCGCTATCGGTTTTATCGAGGAGAGGATGAGGGACCTTGCAGTGCAGGAGCAGGGACTCAGGGCGAGAGCCGAGAGCCTCAGGGGAACCGTTAACAGCATGCAGTCCCAGTTTGATGAGCTTGATAACCGTATTGCCGATGCAGAGGATGGTCTTGATGAGATTAACGGCCAGATTTCGACTGCGGAGAACATGATAGCCTCATTCTCGGCAAAGATGGAGGAGAACGAAGCCGAGATCAGGAGAAGGGAAGAGGAGAATGAAAGACTTTCCGATGAGCTTCTCAAATTAAGCGATGAGCTTAAAAAGGTTATCGAGGATCTTATAGAGGAAGTTGACGAGAATACAAGCACCGAGTTCTCTGCCGAGCGCAGAGGAAAGGCCGAAGGTGATTTCAGAGCAACTCTTGAGGATCTGACGAATTTCGTTGCTCTTCGTCTTGAGTATATAAAAGGGCTTAAGACTGACAGTCTTCCACGGAAAAAAGAGGAGGAGGACTATGAGCGGATTCACTCGAATCTTCTGCGCATAGGTGAGTTCTTCTCCTCATACAAGGAGTCAATTCCTCCTGTTGTGGATCTGCTTCTCTCTCCAGAGGGCCTTATTTCTAAAAAAAGAGATATCGAGAAGAGTGAGAAGAGTGCAAGGGAGAAAAGTGAGGAGAACAGGATCGAAATAAGCAGCCTGAGGGATTCAAACGCTAGGCTCAGAGATGATATCGAGTCGATGAGGGAGACTCTTTCCCTGTTCAACATACAGAAAGCCCAGCTTGTATCCGATGTTGAGAAGAACAGGGAGATGAAGCTATCCATTTCCAGGATGCTTGAGGAGAGGAAATATGAGCTTGAGGACTCTCTGGAGCAGGCTGATAGCGCAAGGGCTAAGATGGAAAAGGCTTCGGAGGATCTTAAGGCTAAAGACGATGAGAAAGCCGATGTGGAAGATGATCTTGAGAGCGTCAATTCTCGCCTCAATGAGCTTTCCTCCACGATTTCGGAGCAGGCGGCCAAGCTTCAGAGAATGCGAAGCGAGAAGGAGAATATGATCTCGAAAATCGATCAGGATAAGAAGGATATCGAGATGCATAAGCTGTATATCACGAATGCCGATAATCAGATAGCCGAGGTCTATTCCTCATTCCACACGACATATAACAGGAATCTCAATGAGTTCAAGGATTACTTTGATCAGGAGCTTGAACAGACGCTCATCGAAAACGAGCTTAGAGAAATCAATAAGATGAGGGAGAGTGCCGGCAACATCAACTATCTTGCGGAGGATGAGTTCAATGATGCCAAGGCGAGCCTCGATTTCTATACAAAGCAGCTTGACGACCTCTATAAGGCAAAGAGCGATCTCGAGAAGGTTCTATCTGAGATTGAGAATACCAGTAAGGAACTCTTTTTAAAGGCGTATAAGGATATCTCAGCTAATTTCCAGAGCATGTTCAACCGTCTCTTTGGCGGGGGAAGGGCCGAGCTCAGCCTTCAGAATGAGGATGAGGTCCTTACAACCGGGGTGGACATATTTGCACAGCCCCCGGGAAAGAAGCTTACGAACATGTCCCTGCTTTCGGGTGGAGAGCGAAGCATGACAGCGGTTGCATTGCTATTTGCCACATACAAGGTCAAACCGAGTCCCTTCTGTATTCTCGATGAGATTGATGCCGCGCTCGATGACAGGAACATCGGATTCTTCATATCCGTGCTTGAAGATTTCGGCAAAGAGAGCCAGTTCATCATCATCACCCATAATAAGCACACTGTCACCGCTGGTGAGAGCATGCTCGGAGTCACCCAGGAGGAGGCTGGAGTCTCAAAGACGGTAAGCTACAGGATTAAATCTATCAAGGGTGAGCCGGTAATACTTGATGAGAATGAGAGGGAAGTGAAGGATTTTGACTGAAAAACAGGGCAGTTTCCTGCCCCGATGATTTTCCCGATATGGCCTTCTCATTTGTCCCAGGCGAGATTGCCATCCTTGTCAGTGAATGTGTATGCGATTGCATGATAGACGACGGGATCCTTGTCCTTCCATCTTCTATACGCAGCCGATACTCCGGTCGCCATTCCCCTGTTGTTGCTGTAGTCCTTGCCCTTGTCCTGAAGTATGGACCTCAGCGATCCTAGTGAGATTCTGATTTTCTTTGAGTAGAGTGCGATTGCGAGCTCTCCTATGAAATCGTAGATCTCCTCCTGTGTGCTTAATGTTTCCTGACTCATTTCATGACTCCTTGGGTATAGGATATCAGCCTGGTGGTGAAATTCATATAGCTGAATTGCTTATTTCCATTGGTTTCAGGTTTTTATTTATTCGGAGAGGATTGGACACCATATCTTCTCTCATTTTATTGACACCATAGCCTCTTTTTATGTATAAAATTAAACGTTGTCTTTTTGACGGAAAAGGAAATTTATGTTTGATAGCATTTCGGATAAGATATCCTCAGCTCTGAGAACGATCTCTGGCAAGGGGAAGATCAGTGAGAAGAACATCAGTGAGGCGGTTGAGCAGATAAAGGAAGCCCTTCTGGATGCGGACGTCAATCTGCGTGTCGTACGCCGTTTCGTTAATTCCACGATGGAAGAGGCGATGGGTGAGAAGGTCCTCAAGGCTGTTGATCCCGGTCAGATGTTCACAAAGATCGTCTATGATAAGATGGTCGCACTGCTTTCAAGCGAGGGCGGTAATGCACTGAATCTGAAAGGAAAGGATACTACAAGCATAATCCTCATGATGGGTCTTCAGGGCTCTGGTAAGACTACTGCTGCTCATAAGATTGCATACCGCCTTAAGAAGGAGGGACGATCCGTGATGCTTGTAGCTGCAGACCTTGTGCGTCCTGCGGCTGTAACTCAGCTTGAGATCCTTGCAGATAAGGTGGGAGTTCCTCTCTTCAAGATTGAAGGGGAGAAGAACCCTGTCCGCGTCGCAAAAGAGGCCGTGAGCAAAGCCCGTCATGATCTCATAGATACGGTCATCATCGATACCTCTGGAAGAATGCATCTCGATGAGACGCTGATGAAGGAAATCAAGGATATCAGCGATGCCGTGCATCCCGACGAGAGGCTTTTCGTTGCCGATGCGATGACTGGACAGCAGGCTGTCGAGATTGCGAAGGAGTTTGAGGAGAAGGTAGGCATTACCGGTGTCATGCTTACGAAGTTCGACTCTGATACACGCGGTGGTGCCGCACTGAGCCTCAGAAGCGTTGTTGGTAAGCCTATAAAATTCATCGGTACAGGTGAGAAGGCTGAGGACCTTGAGATTTTCCATCCTGAGCGTATAGCATCCAGGATTCTTGGTATGGGTGATATCGTATCCCTCGTTGAGAAGGCTCAGGAGCAGTACGATCAGGCTGAGGCGGAGAAACTCGCGAGGAAGATGGAGAAGAACACCTTCGACCTCGATGACTATCTGGAGCAGCTTGAGAAGATGAACAAGATGGGCTCTGTCGATAAGCTTATCGAGATGATTCCCGGAGCGAAGGGAAATATCAGCGAGGATGACATCGACATGAGGGCTCTCGAGGTTGAAAAGGCGATTATCAGATCCATGACGAGATTCGAACGTTCGAATTACAGGATCATAGGTCCGAGCAGGAGACGGAGGATTGCAAAGGGCAGTGGAACCAGCGTTGCTGAGGTTAACCGTCTTTTGAAGAAGTTTGAAAAGAGCAAGCTGATGCTTAAAAAGCTTGCAGGAAATAAGAAATACCAGGCCGCATTGCTTAAGCAGTTAGGCATGTGACCTTCATGTAGTATAAGGAGTAAACCGTGAGCACAACAATGAGACTCAAGAGATTCGGTTCTAAGAAGAGACCGTATTACAGAGTAGTGGTGATGGACAACAGAAGAGCCAGCACCAGCATTACGATTGACGAAGTTGGAACATACCAGCCACTTGACTCGTCCGAACAGGTAAAGCTTGACGAGGCAAAGGTTAAGAGTTGGATTCAGAAGGGAGTAACAGTTTCCCCGACAGTTAAGGATCTTCTCAACAAGCAGGGAATCAATCTTAGCCGCAAAGAGGACTAACGTCCAAAGGAGGCTTTGATGGAGAAGGAACTCGTTGAATTCATGGTCAAGAGCCTTGTCGACTATCCCGATGAAGTCTGTGTGAATGTCGTGGAAGGGGAGAAATCCGTCGTCCTCGAGCTTCATGTAGCGAAAGATGATGTTGGAAAGGTAATCGGCAAGCAGGGGCGCATAGCTAAGGCTATCAGGACCGTTCTTAGTGCGAGTGCTACGAAGGACGGACGAAGAGCCAGCCTGGAGATTCTTGACTGATGGAGAAGAAGACTGTTCTTGCAACGGCGACGGTTGGCCGGGTCCACGGGGTCGAAGGCTTTCTTAGAATTTATCCACTCAGCGGTGAGTACGATCACCTTTTATCCCTTGATGAGGCTCAAATAGAGCTTAAGAACAAGGAAAGGGTTCACGTCACTGTCAAGGACACGAAAATGCATCAGGATGCTCTCCTGATGCGTTTTGCTGAGTATCCGGACAGGGAGAGGGCAAAGTTGCTCTCAGGTGGAGTGATGTACATAGCTCGGGATAAGTGTCCACCTTTGGAAGATGGTGAGTATTATGTTGCAGATCTTTACGGAATGGATGTGTGCCACTCATCAACGATTCTAGGTAAGGTTGTAGATACCTCGGAAGGTGCTCAGGCTCTGCTTCTTCATGTCAGGGATAATGATGGAAAGATTCATCTTGTACCTAACATGAATCCTTTCGTGGAGAAGGTCGACATCGAAAACGGCCGTATTATCCTTGAGATGCTGGAAGTTATGAATTGAAGATAACGGTACTTACACTTTTCCCTGAGATGGTCAGTCCTTTCTTTTCGTCCTCGATAATGAAAAGGGCTGTAGAGAAGCATATTATAGATTATGAGATTGTGAATTTCCGCACTTATTCCACCGGCTCTTACAACAAGGTGGATGATTTGCCTTATGGTGGAGGCGCGGGAATGCTTTTGATGCCTGAGCCTCTTGAGAAGGCTATCAAAGCACATAAGGGCGATAATGCACGCGTAATCTATCCAAGTGCTTCAGGACGTCTGTTCAATCAGGCTATGGCTTATGAGCTTAGCCGGGAGAGTGAGCTTCTATTCATATGCGGGCACTATGAGGGCCTTGATAAGAGAATCATCGATGAGTATGTCGATGATGAGATCTCGATAGGCGACTATGTTCTTACAAGCGGAGAGACATCGAGCATAGTCATCATAGACGCACTTTTCCGCCTCATCGATGGGGTTATCAGCAGTGAAAGTCTTGAGGATGAGAGCTTTTCATCATCCTTACTCGAATATGACCAGTACACCAGGCCGGAAAGGTATTGCAACTCTTCTGTTCCTGATGTATTATTATCAGGCAATCACGCCTTAATCTGCTCGTGGCGTGATCAGAACAGGCTTGCTAAGACGATGCGTAGCAGACCTGATATGCTTTCTGAAGCCTCTCTCAGCCTCGGAATGCGTAGAAAACTGATTAAAGTTATTGAAGAATTTGGTATTGAGGATTTGTAAAATGGACATTATTAAGGCTATTGAAGCAAAGCAGATCAAGGAGAATGCAGAGAATTTCTCCGTTGGTGATACAGTAAAGGTTTTCTTTAAGATTGTTGAGGGAACTACTGAGAGAATTCAGGTTTTTGAGGGAATTGTCATTGCTAAGAACAATTCTGGAATCAGAAGGACTTTCACAGTCCGCAAGATAAGCTATGGCGTTGGAGTTGAGAGGATCTTCCCTCTTCACAGCCCTCGTGTTGAGAAGATAGAGGTTGTTAGAAGAGGTAAGGTTAGAAGAGCTAAGCTCTACTACCTCAGAGACAGGGTCGGTAAGGCCGCCAAGGTTAAAGAGCTTATTCAGAAGAAGAACGCATAAAGATGAGCCTGCTTCGTGCAGGCTTTTTTCTTGCAATTTGAGGTGGAAAAACATATTCTTGTCATATGAAAAAGAACTCTAAGCAGAAAAGAGATTTCAAATACCAGGGAAAGAAGGATAAGAAGAAAAACGTTGACAGCGACAAATATCAGGGGCTCAATACGATAAATCAGGTATCTGGTGTCCCTAAGTCCCATGCCTTCCATTCATCCATTCCCGTTACCCCTCCAAAGACAGTCAAGGAACCTCTACCCGTATGTCCTGACTGCAATGAGCGGATACAGTGCATTGC
The DNA here is from genome assembly GCA_944389025.1 of uncultured Spirochaetaceae bacterium. Taxonomy (GTDB): domain Bacteria; phylum Spirochaetota; class Spirochaetia; order Sphaerochaetales; family Sphaerochaetaceae; genus Ornithospirochaeta. The sequence continues at coordinate 105,359 of CALXKU010000006.1, read as the reverse complement.
GGAGTCATTCAGACTTTCAAACGGAGAGTTCATCCATTTTGACTGCATGCTCTCCCGTCTTAAAAGCAGTGAGAATCTCTTGGAGGGAGAGAGCATAAGCTATGTCGGGCGTGGTAATTTCGCTGTAGTAAGGAAAGATGAGGATGGGCGTTATACCATAGTTCGTACGATTCCCGTTGAGGAGGAGAAGGCCTTCAGCTCGATGAAGGAATATGTGGAGAATCTGAAGATATGAGCATAGCTTTTTTCCCAGGGACATTCGATCCCCCGACCCTCGGTCACATAAATGTTATTAAACGCAGTGCTGCCCTTTTCGATAAACTCTATGTCGTTGTCGCTCACAATATAAACAAGGATTGCCTCTTCACCCCTGATGAAAGGGTGGAGATGATGAAGGAGTCCGTCTCGGATCTTGATAACGTCATAGTCGAGACATATGGTGGTCTCAGTGTAGACTTTGCAAAGGAGCATAACTGCACTGTGATGGTCAGAGGGGTGAGAAGCGAGCAGGATTTCTCGTATGAATTTGAAATAGCGATGACTAATAAGATGCTCTATCCGGAGCTTGAGGTAATATTCCTCCCGACCGATCAGAACTACATAATACTTCGTTCTTCGCAGATCAAGGAGATGGTAGCATTTGGAGCCAACATTTCAAAGATGGTACCTTCTCCCGTGCTGAAATATCTGAAAGAGAAGTATCCTTCCAAAGAATGAGAAACATTGCTAAAAAATTTAAAAAAAGCTATTGATTAAAAACTTGTTTTTCTGTAAAAATACAATGGTCAAACGGAGAGATTCCCGAGCGGCCAAAGGGATCAGACTGTAAATCTGACGGCTCTGCCTTCGAAGGTTCGAATCCTTCTCTCTCCATCTCCTTCCAGAAATGGAAGGAGTTTTTTGTTAATTATGGAATACAGATTTGAATGCCAGCGCTGCCTTTACTGCTGCTCTAAGGAACCGGGTTATGTCTTTCTTTCAAAGAGCGATGTCAAAGGCCTCTCTTCCTTCCTCGCCCTCAGTGAGGAGGAGTTCATAGATATCTATTGCAGGAAGATCGATTACGGATTCTATTATATGGTTTCCCTGAAGGAGAAGGACAATTACGACTGCATATTCCTCTCTCCCTCCGGCTGTAAGGTTTATCCTGCCAGGCCCCATCAGTGCGGAACATATCCGTTCTGGAAAGGGATCTGTGACAGCGATGTCTCCTGGAAGGAGGAGATGACAAGATGTCCGGGAATCGGCAAGGGCAGGGTATATTCGAAAAAGGAAATTGATGAGCTTATCAGATCTTCGGAAGAGAGTGAGAGCTATATCATTTTCAAAAATCATTAACTTTCGTCTTCCATGGTGCTATATTTAGTTTATGCCGCGTTTTTCTGACAGGACAATTGAGGAGATTAAGAACAAGATCAGGCTTTCAGAGCTCGTAGGAGAGTATGTCAAGCTTGAGCGCAGGGGAGGAAACCTCTGGGCGCGATGCCCCTTCCATGCTAACGGGATGGAGAGGACGCCGTCATTCAAGGTAGACGACCAGAAAGGCCTCTATTACTGCTTCGGCTGTCATGAGAGCGGTACTATTTTCACATTCGTTGAAAAGATGGAGCATCTCGATTTCACATCAGCTGTCGAGTATCTTGCCGAAAAGGCGGGAGTCCAGATCAGGGAAAGCAGTGCTCAAGACATCAGAAGGAAGGATGAGAGTTCAATCCTTTATGATCTTTATGACAGGCTTTCAAAGACGTTCAGATATCTCCTTTTGGAGGATGAGAGAGGCAAAAACGCTCTTTCCTATCTGAAGAGAAGAGGACTTTCAGATCAGATGATTGACACCTTCCTGCTTGGGTTTGCTCCGGCAGAGTCCAACTTCCTCTATGATTTTCTTAAGAAGAAGGGCTTCAGTGATGATATTCTCAGAAAAAGCGGACTATTCAGCCAGAACAGATATCCGTATCCACTTTTCAGGAACCGGCTCATTTTCCCAGTCCGCAATTACAGGGGGCAGGTCATAGCATTCTCAGGCCGTGACCTTTCTGGAAGTGACAGCGCGCCTAAATACATTAACAGCCCCGATACGCTGATATATTCGAAGAAGATGAATCTTTTCGGCCTTTATGAGAGCCTTGATGAGCTTAAGAAGAAAGATTCTACAGCGCTCATCTGCGAGGGTAACTTCGATGTTATCAGCCTCCATCAGGCGGGCCTTAGGACCGCCATGGCAAGCCTTGGTACCGCTTTCACCGAGGATCAGGCCAGGCTCATCAGCCGTTATACGGATACTGTCGATTTAATGTTCGATAGCGATGATGCGGGGCAGAACAGTACGGACAAGGTAATCGGGATACTAAACTCGATGTCGTTCAAGATCAGGATACACCATCTTAAAAGTTATAAGGATGCGAGCGAAAGTCTTGAAAAGCTTGGTCCGGAGGGGCTGATAAGAGAGTATTCGCCTTATCAGAGCGCTTATGAGTATCTTGTAGAAAAGAACTTAAAACGTTATAATATCAGAACGCCGAGGGGGAAGTCTGACTTTTTAAAATCACTTTCAGCTTTCTTATCTTCAACCAGGTCTGAAATAGAGCAGGAGACATACATTCAGGATCTTGCGCTTCGTCTTGGTGTCGGAGTTGAGAATGTGAAAGTTGATTTGAAAGCTCTTGAGAACCCTTATGGCAGAAGAAGATACGAGGAGAATGTAGAGGAAGAAAACAGGGGCGACTGGCACCTCAATACTGCTGCGATCTCACCGGATCTCTATGCGATGCTGATTCTTGCTAACAATATGAGCCTGTTCAGGATGTACAGGCAGCGGATCAGCTTCGGAGATCTGAAAGACAGTGATGCCCAGCGGCTTTATACGGTGCTTGAGAATGCTTTGAGAGATGATGTTGAGTCGAAGGAGCTTTTCCTATCCCTTATCAGTGATGACAGGCTGAGGAATTACGTTTCCACATCTTACGAACTGGAGGAATTCAGCAAGGGATCGTTGGACGTACTGGATGAAATAGTGGACAGGATAGAACTGAGAGGTCTTGAGGAGAAGAGATCTGCGCTCAATTCACAGATTAAACTGCTCTCGTCTGAAATCGATCCGTCAGACATGATGGCGCTTTTAGAGAAGAAGAGGGATTACGATAAGGAGATTTCCTTATTGAAGAACCGGTTGTACAGTAGCGAGGAAAAATAGTTTTAATGGGACAGGAAGATTTAAAAAATCAACCATTTTATCAGTCTTTGATCCAGCTTAATACGGATAACGGAATCGTAACCTTTGAGGATATCGTAGCCGCTATAAAGAGCTATAAGGCTCCTATTTCAGATATTGATGAGGTCATCAGCTCACTTCAGGAGGATGGAGTATCCTACAGTGAGGATAACGATGACAGTTTTGATATGCCTTCTCCCGAGGAGATTGAGGAAGGTGAGTATTCCGATGAACTTTCTGAGGATGAGGATCTTGAAGCTGATGATTCCGATTCCTTCATTTCTTCTGATGATAGCGATGACGTACTTCTTGTTCCCTCAGAAGATGAGGAAGAGGATGAGGATTCCTCTCATGAGGAGAAGGATGATGAGGATGAGGAAGAAGAGGAGGACCTTTCCGATGAAGAGAGCGAAGAGCCTGGAATTAACGAATGGAAAGGGACGGATGACGAATCTGATAGCGTAGGTGAGCGCTTTATCGATATTTCCAACTTCTCAGAGCAGGGGGTGGATCATAAGAGTCATACTGCTTCACGAATTGAGACGACGATTGATGATCCTATAAGGCTTTATCTCAAGGAGATTGGTAATGAGAGCCTTCTTTCCGGTGAGCAGGAGGTCGAGCTTGCCATGCAGATGGAGAAGGGCGCGAATATCGTGAATTCCGTCATCAGGGAAAGCGGAATACTTATCTCGTTCTTCACCAAGGTTATCAAGCATATGCAGACCAAGATTGAGGAGGACGGGGAAGATCCACTTTCAACTGAAGATCTCAAGGAATTCCTCTCCGTTCAGAAGAGATATAACGCAAACTATAAGGAAGCTCTTGGAAAAGATACTGCAAAGCAGATAAAGGAATATAACGAGCTCAAGGCGAAGTGCATTCTTGCCGGCGAGGATAATGCCCAGAATGCTGAGATGTTATCACTCAGAGAGAGCCTTCTTGATAAGCTTGGTGGCCATCCTGATGAGAATGCCAAGATTTTCAAAGGAAAGACGAGGGAGAATTTTCCCTCCCGTGAGGCATGGATAGCATATTGCAGGGAAAAGACGAAGAGCAACCTCAAGAGCTCCCTTGAGGCTCAGATAAAGAAGCTGAGAAAGGAAGAGGAAGATCTCAATTGTGAGATAAGGCGTGATGTTGAAAGTCTTGAATCACAGTTCATAGCAGATCATCCAGATATGAAAAAAGCCGATCTCGATAAAGAACTTGCGAAGCTTCATAAGAAAATCAAGGAAGAGAATTCTGCGAAGGAGCAGAGTCTTGCGAAGAGATTCCATGATGTGAACAAGGATTTGGAAGATCTTAAGAGCGGTATATATGTTCCTGTCGATAACTGGGTAGAGAACATCACACTTCAGCAGGAGGAAATCGATGAGCTCACAGGTATCTTCATCGAGGCTAAGAACAAGATCAATTCCTGCATAAAGAAACGTGCTGAGAGTTCTTCAAAGCTTATGATTAAGAGCATGAAGGAACTCAGGCAGCTAGGCAGGGATCTTGCGACAAGAAGCAAGGCAAGTGCAATAGAGGCCGAGCTTGGTCTTACCTCGGATCAGATTAAAGAGGAGATCAAGGATCTTCAGCTTACAGAGAAGGAACTTAAAAACATAGAAAATGATTTCGAATGCGATATCAACGGAATACTTGAGGCTGTAAGGAACATCGAATACGGGCAGAGGATTCTTAAGAGTGCGAAGGACCGTCTCATTAAAGCTAATCTCCGCCTTGTCGTATCTATTGCCAAGAAGTATACGAACCGCGGTCTTCAGTTCTTCGATCTTGTACAGGAAGGGAACATCGGCCTTATAAAGGCTGTCGAGAAATTCGAATATAAGAAGGGATACAAGTTCAGTACTTATGCAACCTGGTGGATAAGACAGGCGATTACTAGGAGTATAAGCGACCAGGCTAGGACGATTCGTGTTCCTGTTCACATGATTGAGCAGATTAACAAGGTTGTAAGGGAGTCTCGTGTTCTCATGCAGCTTTATGGCAGAGAACCGACTGACAAGGAGATCGCCGAGCATCTCAACTGGCCCGAGAGCAAGGTTAAGAACGTTAAGAGCGTCGCAAGAGAGCCAATAAGTCTTGAAACCCCTGTTGGAGAGGAAGAGGATAGTGTGCTTTCCGATTTCATCGAGGATAAGGATGCTGAGAATCCTGCGAATCGTACTGCTTTCGTACTGCTTCAGGACAAGATCAAGGAACTTCTTAGCGAACTTCCAGAGAGGGAACAGGAAGTACTTAGGATGAGATTCGGGCTTGATGACGGTTATGCTCTCACTCTTGAGGAGGTCGGACTCTATTTCGATGTAACAAGGGAGAGAATCAGACAGATTGAGGCGAAGGCTCTCAGAAGACTACGTTTCCCGACAAGAAGCAAGAAGCTGAAAGACTGGAACGAGTAGAATAATTTGAATAAAGTCGCTATTATCATATAGGCCAAGGAGAAATGTTGTTTTATGTCAAGAAACGAGAAGCTTGATTGTTTGAAAAAACTGCAGGTCATTCTGCAGAAGAAGTTCATACTTGAGGATAAGATCAAATCAATTCCTGCAAATCTTAAAGCGGAGGAGATTGAGCTTGATGAGGCAAGGGAGAAATACCAGAGCCTTTCTGATTTCTATGATAATCTTCAGAATGAGCAGAAGAGTCTTGCAATCCGCTATGATGATGCTTTCAATAAGAGGATCGAATACGAGAAGCAGATGGAATTCATCAATACGCAGAGGGAATTCGAAGCTCTTACGAAACAGCTCGAGGAAGCAAGGATTAGTGAGCAGTCTTTTCTCAAAATGAGAAATAGTAAGACAAGCGAGCTTGAGCGTGTCAAGGCTGAGCTCGATGAGGAGAAAGGTGTTCTCGATTCCTTAGAGGCTAAAGTCAGCGAGGAGAAGAGCAAAGTCGACTCAGAGATTTCAGAGATCCAAGATGAGATTTCCACATTGGATGCCGAATGCGATGCAATCAAGGGGAATATCATACCTGATGACCTTTATGAGAAGTTCTCCAATATCGTGCGCAAGAAGGATGGCTTTGGAATCGTACCTGTTTATGGACAGGTATGCACAGGCTGTGATCTGATTCTTCCAGTCCAGTTTGTCATTGATCTTGAGCTCAAGACGGATAAGGGTGAGATCGAGTACTGCCCTTACTGCTCCAGAATCATCTATAAGGAGACTCTGGATGATGATGTTGAGAGAAGTTACTCATTTGAACAGCTTGAGAGCCAGAAGAGTGAGAGCAAGAGCTCTGCTCAGGATGAGAGCGCTTCTGCTGAGAGTGACAACTATGATGAATCCATGGGAATGGATGAGGAATTCGAAGATTTCTGATTTTACCCAGGTTCCCGAAGTAATCGCTACAGTGTAGAGGAAAGTCCGGGCACCGCAGGACATGACGCTGGCTAACAGCCAGGAGCAGTAATGCTACAGATAGTGCAACAGAGAGTAGACCGCCGTAAAAGGTAAGGGTGAAAGGGTGGTGTAAGAGACCACCGCGCAACTGGTGACAGGTGCGGCATGGTAAACCTCGTCAGGTGCAAGGCCAAGCAGCAACTGGGTTGTCCGCCTATAGTTGCGGGTAGGCTGCTAGAGGCCACGGGTAACCGTGGTCCGAGATAGATGATTACATAAACAGAACTCGGCTTATCGGGGGCCTGGTTCATATATATGGGAGGAGAATGGCAGTGAGGATGTTTTATCGTTTTTGCGCCATTCTCCTTTTTGTTTTTCTTTCATCATGTTCTGCAGAAAAAGAGAGTGAGCTTGAAACGCTTTTTAATGACGGGCAATATCAAAAAGTCACGGAGAGAACCTCTGAAATTCTTTCTGAGACACTTGATGAGGAGTCCCTTTATTTCAGGACCCTCTCAGAGTATCGGCTTGGCAACAGCTCTTCTGCACGCGATGGAAGCCTGTTCTACCTGCTTGCTTTCGATAATGATGCGCCTCATTATTACGATTTAGCGGAAATTCTCTTAAGAACATCAAAAGGACGCGAGGCTCTTTTTGCAGGCAACATCCTCTATGATTCAGGACACCTTAGCAGGATTGATTATCTGCCATACTATTCTGCTTTGGTTTCTTCAGATAATATGGAAATGGCAGATGATTTCTTTGAAGCAATTTCTCCAACCTTGAGTGAGTATGATAAGACTTTCTTCACAATCAGTGCTGAGCGTGATTCTGACAGGATAGTTACATCTCTTGAATCTCTATATGCCTTTTCCGGCCTTGATAATTCGTTTATCAGCATGATGGAAAAGGCTATTCCGCTTCTGATAAAAAGAGGGGATGCTGCGATGCTTCTGAATCTGATTAGCTATGGAAGTGGTGATAGCCCAGAGTATTCACTCTACATAGGTGATGTTTATTTCGCCCTGGGGGATATGAAAGAGGCCTCCGCATATTGGCTCAAGGCGATGGAGGCCTATCCTGTTCAAAGCGATATACGCCTTAGGAGTCTGTAGCCACCTTTTCCTTCGCTTTGATCTCCTCCCAGAGGTCGTTCATCTGGTCAACATGATTCTTATCAATCGGGATATTGCGTATTCTGGCAAGATCGAAAAGTTTCTGAAATCTTGCTCTAACTTTTCTGTTTGCCCTCATCATTGCCGTGTTCGGCCTGAGTGATAGATAGCGTGCTAGATTGACAACGGAAAAAAGAAGATCTCCGATTTCCTCCTCAGTATGATCTCTATCATCTTCCCTTATCGCTTCCTCGACTTCGTTTAGCTCCTCTTTGATCTTTGATATCACACCCTCCGTGTTCTCCCAGTCAAAGCCGACTTTCCTCAGTTTTTTCTGAATCTCGTAAGCCTCCTCAAGAGGAGGGATTGATGCAGGGATATGTGAAAAGAAATCCTCGCTCTTCTCCTTGTGGCCCTCAACATTCTCCTTGATGCTGTTCCATAACGATAAGCCTTCCGCCTCAGTTTCTGCATGCATGTTTGAAAAGACATGTGGATGTCGTCTTATTAATTTCTCACAAACCTCGTTCAGAGCATCCTCAGCCTTGAAATCACCATGCTCCTCATTGATGTACAAGTTCATGAATGCGTTGATAAGAACATCTCCGATCTCCTCCCTCATGGAAGAAACATCATTCCTTATAGCCCCGTCAAGATATTCATAAGCCTCGTCTATCATGCTTTCAGTCGCACTCTTATTCGTCTGAACTCTGTCCCATGGGCATCCTTCGGGAGAGCGTAGAAGTTTGATAATCTCATATAGGTTCTTGCAGCCTTCTTCAAGGCTTTCTGCTTTTTTCAGTTCGTATTCAATCATATAGGAAAGATATCACTTTTCATAAAGTATTTGTATCACCAGGGGATGCAGGAGTAAGAATGTAATAATCATAATTTTCGTTGAGAAACATTCTTACTTCATTTTTGGAAATAAAAACGAACTCGTATCTGCTTCTACTTCCATTTTCTGAATAGATTTCAAGAATGTAGCTATTATCTCTCTCTTCCTGATATCCTCCATAATAAAGGAAATCTTCTGTTATGTTATTTTCTTCACCGTTTTCGCTTATGGAAACTATATTTTGTTCATCTATTACTAGTCTGTAATTTGTAGAAATGATGCTTAGGCTCTTTACGTCCCATGCATTCCAAAGCCAGGATGGAATCTCAAGCTCTTCCATCTCTCCCCAGGAAATGTAACAGGAAGAAAGCAAAAAGAACGTAAACATAGCAAAAGCGAGATGAAATATTCTTTTCATAAGCAAATTATAAGATAGAAAAACATAAAATTATAGCGTTTCTATTTATAAGTGCAGAATCGTGTACATTAAGTACATTTATGTACGATAGGGGAGGGGTAGAAAATCAGAAAATGTACTTGTAAAGTTACAAAATTATAAAAATAATAATGCTATGAGGAAAATTCTCTTTGTCTGTCATGGTAATATCTGCCGCTCACAGATGGCTGAAGCAATTGCAAAGCATTTATGCGAAAAAAAAAGGCTATCTGAACTCTTTTATTTCGATAGCGCTGCAACAAGCCGTGAAGAAATAGGAAATTTCATGTATCCTCCTGCCCAGAGGAAGCTCAGGGCTGAGAATGTGCCTGTAATTAAGCATCATGCAAGACAGATAACTAAAAATGATCTTAGAGAGTTTGATGAAATCTATTACATGGACTCAAACAATATGAAAAATTTGAAGAGAATGTTTCCGGAAGAGGATCTTTCGATGGTTCATCCAATGCTGGACAGGGATATTGCAGATCCATGGTATACAGATGATTTTGACTCTACTTACGATGACCTCATGCTTTCTCTTCATATCATACTTCATCTTGATAGCTATTAAGCGACTATATAGCTGGAGTTGACAGAATATTTATTATATACAATTTTTAAATTCTTGAAATTCAGGATAAAATTTAAATCATTATCTATAATAATATGGATTATAAATAAAAACATAGATAAAATAAATTCAAAATAATAAAAATAACGACATATTATATAAGATGACATTTTAAATAAATCAGAAATATTAATTTATCGTATTTAAAATAAATGTGATTTTATTATTTAAGCAACTAATTATTTATTTGGTGTATATTTAGAATGCGAATGAATTATTATTTTGAAATATTAAATAAATTGAGTATATATATGAATTGAGATAAATAATAATTTGATTTTAATTGTATGATGTATTTATTTTTTTATATTACGTTATGAATTATATAATTCAATAATTGATAAAATTATAAGTATTTATGACTATGTCCTACCCTATTTAGTATTATCTTCTACCATTCTCTTACAAAGCTAAAAAAAACGAGAGGAGCTGGCTATGCTCCTCTCACTTAAGGCAATGTACCCTTTTAAGGGTAAGATATGAGCGAAGTTATAACTCTTCGCTTGAGAGCACGGAATGGAAGCGTTTTCCTAAAGAGGAAATTAATACGCCTCTTTATTCCATACATTATTGTTAATCGACTTTGATATTGAAGTCAAGAAAATTTTGCAGATTTTACGTTCAATATGCGGATATTCATCTTTAATCACAAATAATGTTTAGAATATAAGACTTGCTGTGTTGATTATAAATTGATAGAAATGCAATCGGAGGTATATACCATCATCAGGTTATTGTATGGATATCCGACATCAGATACGGTATTTGAGCTTATATATATCACAGGATAAAGATAAATACTATAATCATTGCCTTCAACATGCGTATGATCATTTGAATTATCACTTGATATGAATTCATCAGTCAGCAACTCTCCTCCGTTATAGCGGCCAAGAACATGGCTTTCAGAATTACCGCTATCATCTGTCATGGTTACTTCAAGATATCTTTTTCCATCTGAATCTAGCAGCGTATAATTTATATTAAAGCTCGTTTCCCCGCCTTCCCCTCTTATCTTTTCGTAACTGAAAAGTGGAGAGTCTCCAGAGTTCATACTTGAATCTGCGCCGATTACTCTGAATGGATACATGTTGAAATTAAGCTGATTAGATGTATAGGCAGAAACGGGAGATGAGGAGCTGGAAAACCTGTTGGCATTTGCATCATTAATTCTGTAACGGTTCCTGAAATCGTTTCTTAGTCCACTTAATACTGAAGAAAGAGTCGGATCCGATTCAGTAGACGCATCAGTTATCGTATAGAGAAGATAGAACTCAATCTTTAAATCGTATTTATTCGAATCGATGCGAACAGTTGTCCCTCCTGAAGTGTTTCTGAAAGAGATTGATCCGGAAGAAAGATAGAACCAGTTAGGAATTCCGCACGAAAAGAGTAAAAGAAAAAGGGAAAGAATAAAAGATGAAAGTATTAGCCTTTTCTTCATTCTTTCCCCTCCTCTATTATAAAAGTAAAGAATAATTAATATGTAAGAAGCCAGGAACGTGCTATTGCTGAGTAGTATGAGCTTGGGAACTCACTTGTCAGCTGCTCGAATATAGAACGTGCAATTTCTGCGTTTCCGTTCTGGTATTCGATTCTGGCCTGATTGAACAGAGCCTGAGGAGCTTCTGGACAGCTTACACCATAAGTATCCCATACATATGTGTAAAGTCTGAGAGCTTCATCTGTATCATTGTTGTTTTCAGCAGCAACTGCAGCATTGATATAAGATAGAGGTCCCATATAATCATCGCTATGAGATTCTGCGATTGCAAGAGAGAGCTCATATGCCTCACTCCAGTTCTCTTCCATGAATCTTACTTCCGCAAGAAGCATTGTCGCCTTAGCACCAAGATATCTATTAACATCGTTTTCTGCGATGAAAGCCTCTGTATCAGATTCGAAAGCAGAGAGGGCGCTCTGATATTCATCTGTAGACTCATCTATCATGAGAAGATTGTTATAACTCTGCTCAAGATTATAAAGAGCATCATAGCTGTTGCTTACATTCCTGTTATGGATGCTGAATCCAACTACGATTCCGACTATAGCAAGAACAATTACAACAAGTAAAACAATCAGTAATTTCCTGTTGGAGCTGAGAAAGAGATCAAGCTTTTCAGCAAGCTTCTCAACCCTTGATACATCCTTATCTTTTTTCATCAGATATTCCTTATTCAACATAAGGGGAAGAGTTTCCCCTTCCCCATGAACTTAAAACAGGATAATCAGTTCTTATCCTTAAGGATTTCAGCAAACGGGTTATAAGTATCGATATCCTCTTCCTTATTCTCCATGTACTGAGCATACTCTGAAGCCTGCTTCTTCCTGATGCTCTCCTTCTCTGAAAGATTGATCTTCTGAGTCTGTGGATTTACATCAAGAACAGTTACTGTGATAGGCTCGCCAATCTTCTCCTTGTAGGATTCAAGAAGCTTATCAGAATACTCCTCGTCCGGGCTACCAAGATTGAACTTGCTTACAAGACCTTCAATATCTCCAGGAAGCTTTACGAATACTCCGAAGTCAGTAACAGATGAGATGGTACCTGTTACGGAAGAACCCTTTGAATAGCTCTTTCTGAAGTTGTCCCATGGATTGCCAGAGATGTCCTTAACCGTAAGGCGAACACGTCTGTTCTCAGGATCCACACTTCTCACCATCACATCAATCATGTCACCAGCCTTGCAGAACTGGTTCATGTGATTGAACTTTCTGTTCCATGCAACATCCTCGATATGAAGGAATCCATCAATTCCATTGCCGAGTTCTACATAAGCACCTGCATTCGTAAGCTTTGCAACCTTACCCTGGAATACCTTTCCAACAGGGAACTCCTCAGCTACAGTATCCCATGGGTTCGGGAGAAGCTGCTTGATACCAAGGCTTACCCTCTTCTTATCAAGGTCATAGCCGAGAATCTGAGCGTTTACTACATCTCCGATATTATAAAGCTCTTTCGGGTTTGTAACCTTCTTTGTCCATGAAAGCTCTGAAACATGAGCAAGACCCTCGATTCCAGGCTCAATCTCAATGAAGACACCGAAAGCTGTGATCTTTGTGATTGGTTTTGTAATAACATCACCAACCTGATAGCGCTGTTCGAATGTCGTCCATGGATCTGCTTCCATGTGCTTAAGTGAGAGATTGATCTTCTGTGTCTCCGGATCTATGTTGATGAGACGAAGCTGGATAACCTGTCCCTTCTTAACATAATCCTTTGGTCTTGTGACATGTCCCCAGCTCATGTCGTTGATATGGAGAAGACCGTCGAATCCACCAAGGTCGATGAATGCGCCGAAACTTGTGAAGCTCTTTACCTCACCTTCTACGACATCTCCAATCTGTACTGTCTGGAAGAACTTGTCCTTGTTCTCCTGAATCTTCTTCTCAAGATACTCTTTTCTTGATACTACGCTCTTCATCTTCGCACTTGCGTGGAACTTGTCAATGATGAAGTAATCAGTCTTTCCAACGAGGGACTCCGGATCCTCTACGCGGAAAACATCTGCCTTGCTAAGTGGGCAGAAACCTTTATAGTCAGCACCAAGGTCGACCTCATAGCCACCCTTGATGACCTTAATGAACTTTCCAAGAACCGGGGTCTTATCCTCTGCTGCCTTCTTAAGGGTCTCAGCCTTCTCTTTTGCTTCCGCCCTCTTCTTTGACACGATAACCTGTCCGCCAGCTCCTTCTTTCTTGATGATAGTCACGTTGACTTTGTCCCCAATCTGAGGAAGTTCAATGAATTCGTTAGCAGGAATTCTTCCTTCGCTCTTATAGCCAACATCAACAAGTACATAGTCGTTATTTAACTGTACTACAGTTCCGGTTACGATCTGACCGTCTTCAATTCCAGCAAATGACTTGAGGTACTGCGTCATCTGAGTTTCATTTTCCATCGATTGCTCCTAATACAAATAATTGGCTATTATTTCATAGCCTCTAACACTTTCTCACAAACTTGTTGGATGGTCAAGTAAGTTGTATCAATATATACAGCTCCATCGGCAATTTTAAGCGCTCCGACCTTCTTATTTTTATCTCTCTCATCCCTTTTGTTTATTTCACTGAGCACACTCTCATAATCGGGCCCGTCCGGATGCTCGGCACATCTCCTTTTTGCTCTGACTTCCGCGGAGGCGTCAAAGTAGAACTTGTATTCGGCATCAGGGAATATCACGGTAGTGGTATCTCTTCCTTCCGTTACGATGTTCATTCCCTTTGCAAGCGCTCTGACCTGTGCATTGACATGCTCTCTGAGCCTTGGGTCGGCGGATACGGGAGATGAGTACTTATCGATAAGAGGGGTGTGAAGCTTATCCTCAACATCCACACCGTCAACATGTATATCTCCGTTTTCAACCGAAAGAACTATGCTTTTCGCGGTTTCAAGAACACTGTCCTGATCAAGAGGGTCAAGACCTTTCTCAATCTGTGCCAGAGTGTATGCCCTGTAAAAAGATCCCGTGTTAAGAAAATAGAAACCAAGCTCCTCGGCTATCTTTCTTGCTATCGTGCTTTTTCCGCTTCCTGCGGGTCCGTCAATTGCTATTACCATCTTTGATCCTCGTCTTCAGCTGTCTTTTCTGCCTCTTAAGAGAGGTTTTTCCACTTAATAGTCCCGATATCTCCTCACTCCTGAGGTTTCTCCACTCCCCGCTTTCCATCTCCCCAAGCTCGACGCAGCCTATCCTTATCCTTATGAGGCTCTTAACATCGTAGCCGAGGAATGAGAAGATCTTTCTGATCTCACGGTTCTTACCTTCGGTAAGAGTGATCCTGATATACTGTCTTGTTCGGGGCATGAAATCATATCGCTTTATCCTGTATGGAGTCGGAAGGTCGATGTAGATTCCATCAAGAGCCTTGTTAAGGTCATCAATCTCTATGTTCCTATCTACTTTGACGATGTATTCCTTCTCAACCTGGTAGCGAGGATGCATCATGGCGTTAGCGAATTTCCCGTCGTTCGTAAAGAGGATGAGCCCTGATGATTCCTTGTCAAGTCTTCCTACATTGAAAAGGAGATCGCGATCCCTCATGGCGATGAGATCCCGTGCGAACCTGTCCTCGTTTGGATCCCAGTTGGTGCAGACATATCCTTTTGGCTTGTTGAGTGCGATGTAATAAAGCTTCTCAGAAATCTCGACGGTCTCTCCATCGACCTGAACAACATCATCCTCATTCACTTTGAAGCCCATCTCTCTAATCTGCCTGTTGTTTACCATGACCCTGCCATCTCTTATGAGACACTCGCTTGCCCGTCGGGATGCGACGCCGCATTTTGCAAGATAGGCCTGAAGCCGCATCGGGAAATCATTCATCCTCACTCTCCTTCTCTTTTTCCTCCGGCTCCTCCTCGAATCGAATCCTGTCAATTTCGCTGAGCTTCGGAAGATCCGTTATATGCTTGAGATTGAATTCATAAAGGAATTTCTTTGTGGTGGAATAAAGGCATGGATGCCCTGGTGAGTCATCCCTTCCTGAAACCTTGATATATTCCCTCTCCCTTAGAATTCTTACTATCGTATCGGAGCTTACACCCCTGATCTTATCTATTTTCTTTCGTGTTATGGGCTGTGCGTATGCGACAATTGCAAGGGTCTCCAGAGCTGCTCTGCTTAGCCTTCTGTCGACCTTCCTGCCATAGCTCTTTCTTAGCCTCTCATAAAGATCCGGACAAGGTGTGAAGAGAAACTGCTCATCCTCCTCAGTTAGCATCATCCCCCTGTTCAGATCACTGGATAGTTCCTTAAGCTCCTTGAGTGCCGCGCTAACCTCACTTTCCGAGAGCCCGGAAAGTTCAGCAATCCTGGCTTTGCTAACCGCTTCGTTCTCGACATAGAGGATGACCTCGACTATGCGTGCATTATCGCTCATAGTGTATTTACTCATCTTCATCATCATCCTCCAGTTCTATCTCCTCATCATCACCGATGAAGATATCTTCATCCGCCTCCTCATCCTCATCATCGCTGTCATCGACGAAGCCTGATGAGTCCGGCTTGATCTCCTCTTCTGGGCTTCCCTCTAGAAGCCTGTCATGCTCTCTGTCATATTCATCCACCATCTCGGGATCCCAGTCGGGAGGCCGGCGGTATATGTAGATATCGGCATACGGCTCCTCCTGTCTAAGATATATCATCTTCCACTTTGTCGCTTCAAGGATGGCCATGAAAGAGCAGATTATATGAAGGGCGTTATCCGGATGCACTATTATATCGGTTATACTTATCATCTCACGCTCTTCAAGCAGCTCATTCATGTAAGCGATCTTCTCATTGACAGTGACCTCCTCATAGATATTGAAAACCTTTGCTGGAACGACCTTCTCAAGAAGAGAACGGTATGTAATTAAAAGGTTTTCGAGGGTCACATCCTTGAAAAGATCCTCATCTTCGTAAGGGAGCATGAAGGGGTTGTCCTTTCTGGGAATATAAAATCTGTCGGGGGTGTTTTTACCTGTGAGCAGGTCTGTGTATTTCTTATATTTCTGATATTCCAGAAGCCTCTCAACAAGCTCCTGTCTCGGGTCCTCATACTCCTCATCGAACTCGACATCATAAGGAAGGAGCATCTTGCTTTTTATGTATAGCAGGTCAGCGGCGAAATGATAGAAATCGGAAATCTCATCAATCTCGGCCCTGTGCAGGTTGATATATGAGAGGAACTGCTCGGTTATCTCCGCAATAGGAATGTCGTAGATGTCAACCTTGTTCTCCTGAATGAGAAAGAGGAGAAGTTCGATCGGTCCTGAGAATTTCTCAGTCGTGAACTCGCATTTCGCCTTCTCCTCTCTTATCTCTTTTTCCTGCATAGGGCGTATTATATCAGAAAAGCCCTGTCAATTGCTATTCTCTTCAGTTTTAGGGAACATGATGGCCCTCAGCCTCTGATCGAGATCCTTAACTATCTCAGGATTATTCTCTAGGAACTCCACCGTCTTATCCCTGCCCTGCCCGATCTTCTCACCATTCATGCTGTACCATGCTCCTGCTTTTTCTATGAGATCATATTTTAGAGCGGCATCAAGAACGGAACCGACATAGCTGATACCACTTCCGAACATGAGATCCAGCTCGCATTTTTTAAACGGAGGTGCGACCTTGTTTTTCACGATCTTGACTTTCACCCTGTTACCGCTTATCTCATCGCTGTTCTTACCTATTGATTCAGCCTTTCTCACATCCATTCTGACAGATGCGTAGAATTTCAAAGCATTTCCACCCGTTGTCGTCTCAGGATTGCCGAACATGACTCCGATCTTCATTCTTATCTGGTTGATGAAGATTATCGTGGTGTTCGATTTCGAGAGTATACCTGTGAGCTTCCTTAGCGCTTGGCTCATAAGGCGGGCCTGGAGTCCCATGTGACTGTCTCCCATATCCCCCTCGATCTCCGCCTGAGGTGTGAGGGCCGCAACGGAGTCCACGACTATGATATCAACAGCACCGCTTCTGACAAGGCTCTCGGTTATCTCCAATGCCTGCTCACCGTTATCGGGCTGGCTTATCCAGAGCTCATCGATGTTTACTCCAAGATTTTTAGCATAAGTCGGATCAAGAGCATGCTCAGCATCTATGAATGCGGCAATTCCTCCGCTTTTCTGCGCTTCTGCAATCGCATGGAGGGCGAGAGTCGTCTTACCAGAGCTTTCAGGTCCATATATCTCTATTATCCTTCCCTTAGGATAGCCTCCCACTCCGAGCGCCTCGTCAAGAAGCAGACTTCCTGACGGGATGACATCTATGTCAAGCTTTTCACGGCTGTCTCCGAGTTTCATTAGCGATCCCTTTCCAAACTGCTTGTCAATCTGCAGTCTTGCCGCCTCAAGCGCATCAAGCTTTGCCTTGCTTTCCGTGTTTTCATTAGTTGTCTTTGCCATATTGTGAATTCCTTATGTAATATTAACTCCGAAAGTACGGTTTCTGTTCACTGCTTTTTCCTGAATCTTGCAAGATCCTTCGAATCAAGTATGAATGTCACAGGTCCGTCATTATCATATGTGACGTGCATATGAGCTCCGAAGATGCCGGTCTGCACTTCATAGCCCCAGCTTTTGAGCACATCGATTGCACTCTCATAGAACTTTTTCGCCTCTTCTGCGCTTTTCGCATTGGCAAAATCAGGACGGTTTCCCCTATCTAGATTCGCAGCAAGGGTGAACTGCGATATGAAAAGTATTTTTGAGCCTACCTTCTCTAGGCTCAGATTCATCTTACCATTCTCATCTTCGAAGATTCTGAGATGAGTAAGCTTATCCAGGAAAGGGACTATCATATCACATGTGTCCGCACCCTCGACGGAGAAGTATACAAGCATGCCATGATCGATTTCCCCTGTGATGTTTCCATCAACGCTTACAGATGCGCTCCTTACCCTCTGAATTACCGCCTTCAACTTTCGATCTCCTCTATGAAGGCCCTTTTGTCCTCAGCTCTGAAGAATGCTTCCCCCGTAACAAGAACATCCGCCCCAGCCTCCTTGAGCGCGATGTGGTTCTTAAGGCTGACTCCCCCGTCGACCATGATTCTGAACTCGTATCCCTCAGCGCGCCGTATCTCATCAAGCTGCCTGATTTTCCTCAGGCTTCCAGCGATGAAACTCTGACCACCGAATCCGGGATTCACGCTCATTACAAGCACATAATCGATTGAGGCCAGATCGTTCTCGATCTCAAATACGGATGTGCTCGGGTTAATCGCAACTCCCGCTTCCTTTCCCTCATCCTTGATCATTGATATGACACGGTTAAGGTGTTTTGTCGCCTCCTTGTGGACGCTTATGATATCGCATCCCGCGTCTGCAAAATTTCTGATATACCTCTCAGGCTCCTCAATCATGAGATGAGCATCGAAAATCAGATCGCTATGAGCTCTCATATCCTTGATGAACTTCGGACCGAATGTTATATTTGGAACGAACATGCCATCCATGACATCAAGATGTACGTAATCGAGCTCACATGAGCTTATGAGTCTGAGTGTTTGTCTGATATCCGTGAAATCGGATGCGAGGATTGATGGGCTGAGCTGGATGCTTTTTTCTCTCATGACTACAATATAGCATAAAGGAAAAATACTTTCACTTGATGAAGGAAAATATTTGCTTAAATGCAAGGCGGCCAAATTATCCTTTGCTTTTAATAGCTTTTGTGTTACTATAACTATATAGAGATAATTTGAGTTTTCCGAGCAGAATGTTTTTCTGCCCGGTTTTATTTTTCTCTGTTGAATTATCTTTTTAAGGAGTCTTGATATGGATTTGAAATTGGCAATGCAGAATGAGAAGAACATGGGTAAGAACCCGTTGCAGCAATACAAGGTTGAGGATTTCATCGCACTGGATAAGGAAATCTTCACAAAGAAAAGCACTCCTGAGACACTTGATGAGCTGAGAAACGAGGCTGTGGAACTTTATAACATGGATCAGAACTCATATTCCATCTGCCTCCACTATATCGCGGGTAGGATCAAGCTGGAAGCGAGACCTCACGAATTCAACATGGACCTTAACAATACCCTACTGAATTTCTATGATGCGAGGAACTGGGAAGTAGCTAAGCACCTTGGCACCCTTATCATATCCAAGGGGGCTAACAGCATAGCATACAGGATATTAGGTGATGTTGCTCATGAGGATGGCAATGATGATCTAATGTGGAGCTATTACGAGAAATACGTGAAGAGCGATAACAGCGATAAGGACATAATACTCCGCCTTGCCGAACATTATAATGAGCTGGGAGACAAGAAGGGAGCCAACACATTCTATCAGAGAGGTCTTCTAAGACTGCGTGTTCCAGAGGATGGGGTCAAGATTGAGAAGACTTTCTCAAGCCTTCTTAAAATAGGTAGAAGCAGCTATGCCTTCTACTATAAGTATTGCATCAGCACTGAGGAAAGGGATAAGACTCTCGCTCTTTCTCTGTTAAAGAAGCTGCTCTCTTATCTGAAGGAATTGAAGGAGACTCTCAAAGGTCAGGAGAACAAGGCAAGCGAAATCAGGAAGAACAGTGATGACATGATTGAGACTCTCAAGGAAATCCTCCTTATAAACGGCGCGGAGGATGGAATGAGAGAGGAGCTTGTGCGCGTGCTAAAGGAACGCTACAGCACATCAAGCCGCCTTGGCGAATGTCTGAAGAAATATGATATCAGAAGGAGCACAGATATCTCAGCTTCCCTTGATGGATTCAAGAAAGAGATTGCATTTACAAAGGGGACTTTCGTCTATCAGAAGTCGACACGCCGTGTCGGTAAGATCGAGGATATCAACAACGATACCGTCATCGTCCGCTATTCGGGTAACGAGGAACCGCAGAAAATCAGGCTTGACAGCGCTTTCAATGCCCTGACTCCGCTTACGAACCAGAACATCAAAGCAATCAAGAAAGGGGTTCCTTCTCTGAAGATCAAAGCCAAGATAATGGCCGAAGGTGGAGTTGCGTGGCTTGTTCGCACCCTGCTCTACTCCTCTGAGAATCCGAAGGGAATCAGCCTTAAGGACATGAAGGCTGAGGTTGTTCCTCAGATTCTAAGCGATGACGAGTGGCAGAAGCTGAACCGGGATATAAAGAATGAGCTCAGGACAAACGAATACGTGAAGACGAATCCGGGTCCTACGGATACGTTCTCCCTCATGCCGTACCCTCAGAGTGCTGATGAGAAAGCTCTTAGCATTTTCAAGGGTATGTCCGATTTCGATGACAAGCTTGAGAAGCTTCTCGATGTATCAAAAGATAAGGACATAGACAAGGACAGTGATGCTGTCATGGAGATGATCTCCTATTTTGCCCAGATAATAAAGAAGGATGATGAGCCCCTTTCCAGAAGGCTTGAGTCGATTCTCGCACTCGAGTATGTATCTGAAGATGGCAGTATCAGCGTTCAGATTGAGAAATCGTTCGATGAGCTTTATAAGAAAGCAGAATTGAAAGATAAGAAAAGAGCGTTCGAGGAGATTAAGAACACCGTAATAAAGAAGCTTTTCGTGGACAGGGTGTTCCAGACCGACAGGTATCCTGAGGATCTCATCCAGGAGATATTCCCACTCTATCCTACTTATATCATCGACCGCTTCCGCCGCTACGCCAAGGGTAAGCATTACTATGAATACCTTGCAAAGGTGATCGAGCTATATAAGGATAACATGAGTGCCTTCATCTTCTTCCTTCAGGAAGCAAGTGATGAGGAGCTTAAGAAGATATCCCTTACAAGGAAGGATTTCCTCATGACAGCCCTCAGAGCTCTCTCGTTTGTCTCATCTTCAACGCAGTTCAGTATCCAGGATCAGAAGAAGTTCAAGAGTGCACTGAGAAAAGCTTTAGTCGATGAGAAGGGAGTTTATAAGCTTATCAGCCTTGCATCTGATGAAGATAAGGAGGATATCAAGGTCTATATCACTCAGAATCTCGGACTAGAGACAGAGGAGAAAATGGCTCTTGAGAAGATTCTTATGAATAAATGGCCCGATATCACATTCCAGAAAGATGAGGATAAGATCGAGACGCCTCAGAGAAAGGTTGTATCAGGTTTCCTCTGTCTTGAATCGAGCTATAACAGGAAGCAGGCAGAGCTTAAGGAGATCAATACTGTTGACATGCCTCAGATTCTTAAGGAGATCAATACTGCACGAGAGCTTGGAGATCTCAGGGAGAACAGCGAGTATCAGTATGCAAAGGAGCATAAGAGGGAGCTGGAGAGGAGAATCAGCGAGCTCACCCATGACCTTACGACGGTGAGAATCATGAAGAGGGAGGATGTGCTGCCCGATCTTGTCGGATTCGGAACCAAGGTGACTCTTCTAGACAACTCTAACGGTGATGAGCTTTATTACACATTCCTTGGAAGGTGGGAAAGCAAACCGGAGGAAAGGAT
The DNA here is from genome assembly GCA_944389025.1 of uncultured Spirochaetaceae bacterium. Lineage (GTDB taxonomy): Bacteria > Spirochaetota > Spirochaetia > Sphaerochaetales > Sphaerochaetaceae > Ornithospirochaeta. The sequence goes on along the minus strand of CALXKU010000006.1, from coordinate 83,884 downwards.
CATCGATATCAGCGCTCCTCTTGGCAAGAACCTGATGAACCATGCTGTGGGAGAGCGTGTGACGTTCGAAATCAATGGAAAGGAATATGATTACACCGTAAAGACAATCGAAGTTGTGATCTGACTTACTTAAGGCTCCGGGGAAAAATTCCGGGGCCTTTTATGATTTTCAAGTAAATTAGAAGAGAGAGCGCAAAACATAAGAGTCCTAAAGCGAGTGAAGACAGCAAAAGAAAAATCTTTGCTGTGATGAATGCGGATAAATCCAGTCTTCTCTTGATTATTCCAAGTATCATAAGTGGAATGGCTGCTATCATGGAAAGGCCTATCATTTTTAGATTCTTTTTTGCATTTCTTGTACTTGCTATGGATAGAATGAAAGGAAATGCCGAGGATATGAGTAGTATCATTGCGCTTTTTTCCATTCCATCATCTAAAAGGATCAGCATCAGATAAGCCACTGCGATTTTCAATGAGCTGAGAATCAGGATTTTCCTGTTCTCAAGATTCAGAAACATCATTCTCTGAAAGAATGAGAAGAGCGAAAGAAAATAAATTGAAGGGGCTGCGAGGCGAAGAAGATGGGCTGTCTCTAGCGCGTCTTGTCTTTCATACAGTCCTTTCTCAAAAAGGAATACTGATATCTCCGCCGAGAATGAGGAGAGCAGAAGGAAAACAGATAAGGATAGAAACGATACCAGAAGAAGCGCTTTCTCCCTCTTTTCCGCCTCCTCTTCCTTTCTTGCCCTGCTAAGCTCCGGATAGCATATCACGGTAAAAAGTTCCATAAGAAAACCGTAAGGCAGCATAAGCACTGCATAAGCGTTAGTAAAGTAAATGCTTCCCTTCTCTATGTTCGCTGAGGAGAGGAAAAGAGGTATTATTTCAAAGACCGATATGAGTATCAGAAGAAATGACAGGAGATACGATTTAACAAACGGTCTGTCAAATCTAAGCGATATGGAAAATCTCATTCCCGAGTCGAATGCATAGAAAAGTGAGATGAGAAGATATACGACAGCTCCAGCGAGAAGACCTAAAGAGAAAGCATTGGGGCCAAGCTTCTCTTCAAAGAATGCAAGTATTACTATCGAAATAAGAGAGGGGATGGAGGAAAGTGCTGCTGATAAGCTTTTCCTTCCCTTCATCTGCAGATATGCATTCAGATTCATGGTGTAGCTGAAAAGTGTGAGAAAAACAAGAAAAGCTTTGAAAAAACGCTTTCCAAGCTCAGCCTCATCTTCTCTGAACTGTGTGAATCTGAAAATGAAAGATGATAGAGTATCAGAAAAAAGAAGAACGACGACTAAAGCTATGATATGAAAAGAAAGGATGAATAATGAGACGCTCCCTTTCTCCCGCTCTTCCCCGAGCCTTCTAAGGAGGGCAAGGTTGCCAGTGCCCTCCTCCATCTTCTTTCTCGCCTGATTAGGATACGAGAAAGAAAAAGATATGAGATCAGCGATCCTGGAAGATCCATAAAGGTACGATACAAGGAGTGTCCTTACAAGACCCGCAAGATGCGATAAAAGCAGGAAAAAGGTCGTAAGTACTTCGTTTTTCCTATTTGCCATAATAGCGCTCGAGATACTCCTTCTTGAAAGACAGGAAAGTCCCATCTTCTATGCTTGCCCTGATTCTTTGCATCAGATTATATAGGTAAGTGAGGTTATGCTCGGTTAAGAGCATTCCTCCGAACATCTCATTGCATTTGACGAGATGGTGCAGATAGGCCCTTGAGTATTTTCTGCATGCGGTGCATGTGCAGCCTTCATCCAGAGGCCGGTGATCGAATTTGTGAATCGCCTTCTTGAGTACGAGTGGACCATCATCGGTGAATACCGAACCGTTTCTTGCCATCCTTGTTGCAAGCACGCAGTCAAAGAGATCTATGCCGTTCTCGACCGCCTCGAAAATATAATCGGGGCTTCCTATTCCCATGACATATCTGGGCTTCTCCATTGTGATGTAAGATGCCGTATATGCAAGAAATTCGTTGAATTTGCTCTTCTCCTCTCCTACCGAAAGCCCTCCGATCGCAATTCCTGGAAAATCCATGGCACTTATGGTCTCAGCGCTTTCCCTCCTGAGATCCTCATAGAAGTTCCCCTGAACTATGCCAAAGAGGTTTCCTCTGAAATCTGGTATGTTTTCCAGTTCCTTAAGTGACCTCTCTGCCCAGTTTCTTGTTATCCTCCAGGCCTCTTTCGCCGCACGGTAATCGATGTCCGGTGGTGTGCACACATCGAGACACATCGCAATATCGCTTCCGATGATATGCTCGACATTCACAACCTTCTCAGGTGTGAAGATATGCTTCGATCCGTCTATGTGGCTCTGGAACACAACCCCTTTCTCATCTATCTTTCTAAGGCCTGAAAGGGAGAAGACCTGGAAGCCTCCGCTGTCTGTAAGCACATTACCATCCCAGGAGGAGAAATTATGAATTCCGCCAAAGTCCTTCATGACCTCCATGCCCGGCCTGAGATAAAGGTGATAAGTATTTGCCAGAATAAGGTTATAGCCTATCTCCTTGAGCTTATCATGGTATATCGCCTTAACCGTTGCGTTCGTTCCGACAGGCATGAAAGCCGGAGTGCTCACCTTGCCATGTGGAAGGTCGAGAACACCAAGGCGTGCTTTAGAAGAGGAATCGTTCTTTAAAACAGTGAATTTAAGATTGCTCATATTCTTTTTCCTAAGAAAGATATCAGGTAGCCAAGGACTACCGTAATGACGAAGGGTGCATAGAATACCGAGTAGACATTCACCGCCCCCTGTCTGGCTGCAATAGAGAATACCATGTCAGATACATAGTATACAACAGCTATTACCAGAGATTGCACAACCGAGAAAAGAAGCACGTTCTTCTTATACGAGTAATTCATAGTCATGGATATGAGGGAGAGCACAAGTATGCCAAGTGGTTCAGCAAGGCGGCGAAGAAAATCTGTCATCCCGTCCATCCATGCATCCCTGTTCACGCTCTCAAGACGCTCAAGGTAGTCATGAACATACTCAATCTCCATCGTCTCAAGATTTCTGTTCTGGCTTCTGAAAAGCTCTCCAGGCACTTGGAAGTCAGGATCTGAGAATTCTCGTGCTGAAAAACTTTCATACCCCTCTTCTCCCCTTCTAACAACCCTCGCATTCTCAAATTTCCAGCTTTTCCCGTCATATTCCGCATAGTCTGCTTCTATTCTCTCTTCAACACCTCCGCTTGTGATTTTAAGAAGCAATGGTGAATACAGCCTGCCATAGCTCTCACTGTAACGGTCAGCGTATATTAGATAGCCGCTCTCTTCGTCATAGAGGACTGTGTCTGTCGCATCCTGAGTACCTGAGAGTCCGAAATACTCCTGACTTACTATCGCATTAAAATTCTTCCACTCAAGTGCAATGCTCTCATTGAAAGCGAAGAAAAGAAGTGTCACAAGAAAAGACAGGATAAGTATTGGCAGGATTATGCGGAACTTTGACAGTCCCGCGGAATAAAGGCTTATAAGCTCATTATTCGCACTCATGTTTGAAAGGAAATATGTGATTGAGAACAGCATGGATACTGCTGCCAGGAGCATGAGATATTCAGAAAGGCTTGAGAACGCGTAGATCGCCATCTCCTTGAAAGCGAGATTACCCGTCATGAAGGAATCAAGATGCATAAATGTCTCAACAGCCATAACAAGGAATGAGAAGATTAAAAGGGTTATGAAAAACACGATAAGCACGCTTTTGATGCTGTATGAAGAAAGTATTCTCATGTCCTTCTCCTGAAAGCCACCATTAAAAGAATGGCAATGACCCCTATGACTAGGTCGGGTGCGAAAATAAGAAGATACGGAGGAGATGATATGCTGAAAATCTCAAGCTGTGAGAAGAACATCATGTACCAGTAAGCAACTGCGATAATCAAGGATAGTGCAAATCCTGTAAGCTTACCGTATCTGAGCTTGATGCTTCCAAGAGGAAGGGCGATCAGGGTAAGGAAGAAACATGCGAGAGAAAGAGAGTATTTCTTTGTAAGTTCTGCCTTGTAGTACTGGGCGTAGAAATCCATGGGAGGAGTATCAAGGTTTTCAAGACGGTTAGCCATTGACTCGTCAAAACTTGTTTTTCCCTTCAGTGAGGCAGAATATGTAAGCCTTAAATCATCTCTCTCCTCATAGAATCTTCTCCTTTCCTCCCTCTCCCTTTCGTTCCTTTCTCTTATGCTAGCTCTAAGCACCGATGATGAGAGGTTAACAGGGTCGGTGCTTGTAAGCACTGGCACCTGGTCTGAGAAATCAAGATAGAACTCGGCTCTTTCAGAGCTGGCGCTCAGGAATGTAGTCACATCAGTGCTGTCAGTAATAAGTATTTCAGGATTTTCAAGACTGAGACTGTATATGAAGCGTCCTGGGTCCATCATCTCAACAAGCCCCCTTTCACTCACAACGCTTTTGTTCTCGCTGCTTCTATCCGTGTTCGTCATCACGATATCGTATATCATGGTATCATCGACATCGGCATTAGCAATCACGATGTTACCAATCCTGTTAGTACCGTGCGGCTGAATTTCAAAAGTCGGCATTTCCCTCATCAGCAGGGAAAGTCGCTCTCGGTATACGATGTTCGAACATGGAAGAAGATAATCGGAGACGAAAAAAGTTAGAAGGGAGAATATGAGGGAGCAGAATATCAGGGGATAGAATATTCTTTTAGATTCGATGCCACTGCTTCTAAGAGCCAGCAGTTCATTATTGGAGCTAAGATCCCCGAGGACCATCGAAGCTCCAGAAAGGGAGGCAAACGGGAAGGTGTAAATCAAAAACTGAGGCATTGAAAGAAGGACCATTGTCAGCATGGTCCTGAAATCGATGTTCTTTAAAAGTATTCTCTGTACGAGAAGGAGAATCGAATTTACAAAAAAAATTAAAAAGAAGAATGTGAAGGAGACGATGAAGTTTATAAGGAACTCCTTTGTGATGTACCTGTAAAGGAGCAGGCTCCTCTTCTTATGTTCCAATTTCAAACTCCTGTCGACCCGAAGCCTCCACAACCTCTTTCCGTATCGCTTAGCTCATCAGACGCCTGAAGCTCAGCCTTCTCATATCGGGAAAGTACAAGCTGGGCTATCCTGTCACGGTCACGTATGATGAAATCCTTATCAGAAAGATTCATCAGTATGACCTTGATTTCTCCCCTGTAGTCCGAATCTATTGTACCAGGACTATTGAGAACTATGATACCGTTTTTCAGAGCCAGTCCGGAACGGCTTCTGACCTGGACCTCATAGCCCTCGGGAATTTCAAGATAAAGTCCCGTATCAATCGCAGCAATACATCCGCTTTTAAGTGTTACATCCTGAGTAAGGTGTGCCCTCACATCCATACCAGCGCTTCCGGAGCTCTGGTATGAAGGAATTAGCACACCATCCTCAGCCATGTATCTTACAAGAGCCAATTATTTGTCCCCGCTCTTTTCATCCTTGCTACCATCCTCGATAGCATCGATGTATGAGAGATTTAAACGTCCCATCCTGTCGATATCAATAAGCTTGACATCAATCTCCTGTCCCTGAGAGAGAACATCGGTAACATTCTTAACCCTCTTCTTTGAGAGCTTGGAAATATGGCAGAGACCCTCTTTTCCAGGAAGAATCTCAACGAATGCTCCGAAATCGACAATCCTCTTGACGGTACCATGATAGATCTTGCCGACCTCAGGTTCCTCGATTATGGCCATGATAAGCTTCTTAGCCTCCTGAGCAGAAGCGTTGTTCCTACCATAGATCATGACCTCGCCGTCATCATTGATATTGACCTCGGCACCACTTTGAGCAATGATCGCCTTAATTGTCTTTCCTCCGGTTCCGATAACAGCACCAATCTTGTCCTCCTCAACCTTGAAGGAGATGATCTTCGGTGCAAGCTCACTTACATCGGAGCGAGGAGCAGAAAGGGTATCGCCCATGATTGAGAGGATATGCATCCTGCCCTCTTTCGCCTGGTTAAGAGCCTTGCTCATAATCTCAGGTGTGACGCCTGCAATCTTAATATCCATCTGGAAGGCTGTTATACCGTCCCTCGTTCCTGCAACCTTGAAGTCCATATCTCCAAGATGATCCTCCTCTCCGAGGATATCGGAAAGAATAACGTACTTTGAGTAGTCAGCGCCTTCGGTAATAAGCCCCATCGCGATACCGGCAACTGGCTTTGAGATTGGAACGCCCGCATCCATGAGGGAAAGACATCCACCACAGACCGATGCCATTGAAGAAGAGCCGTTTGATTCCATGATCTCAGAGACAACGCGGATCGTATACGGGAATTTGTCCTTCTTTGGAACAACCGCTTCTAGCGCACGCTGAGCAAGATGTCCGTGTCCGATCTCTCTTCTTCCTGTTGTAAGTCTGCCACACTCACCTACGCTGTATGGAGGGAAGTTATAGTGAAGCATGAAGTTAGAGTATGTTTTCTCTCCGTCGATATTGTCAAAGAGCTGCTCATCCTGCACAGTTCCAAGAGTCGTAACCGCAAGAGACTGGGTCTCCCCACGTGTAAAGAGTGCGGAGCCATGAGTTGAAGGAAGAAGACCGACTTCACAGGTGATAGGCCTTATCTCCGTTACCTTCCTTCCATCGGTTCTCACACCATCATAGAGGATGGAATGTCTCAGGATGTTGTATTCCATATCCTCGAAGAGCTTGGAAACCTGACCTTCCCTCTTCTCATCCTCAGCGATGAGATTCTTGAATTTCTCCCTTACATTCTTATGTGCATCATCAAGTGCTGCATACCTGTTTGCCTTACCCTTTACGAAAGAAGCTTCCTTGATGAGAGGATATGCATACTCCTCAAGTTCTTTCATCCATGTCGTATCAAGTTCCTCGATATCCATGAGTGGGAGTTTTGGCTTACCGGCAAGCTCTCTCATTTCCATCTGGGCTTCGCAGATTTTCGTAATCACAGGCTGGGCTGCAGCAATGGCGCCGAGCATCTCGCTCTCGCTTACCTCTTTTGCTCCACCCTCAACCATCGTTATTCCATCATGAGTACCTGCGACTACGATATCGAGGCTTGCTGTTGGAATCTGCTGAAAAGTTGGATTTATGATGTACTCGCCGTTGATGAGTGCTACACGAACGGCTGCAATAGGTCCATAGAACGGGATATCGGAAATCGTAACTGCACAGCTTGCAGCATTGATAGCGATGATATCAGGGGTGTTGGTCATATCTGAGGAGACTACTGTCGGAACAATCTGAATCTCCCTTCCGAATGCCTTGTCAAAAAGAGGTCTCATAGGGCGGTCAATCAGGCGGCTGACAAGAATCTCCTTATCCTTTGGCTTACCTTCCCTCTTTAAAAACCCTCCAGGAATCTTACCTGCCGCATAGTACTTCTCATTGTACTCGACACTTACAGGTACGTAATCAATCGGTTCTGAAGGTGCGTCCCCGCAGCATACTGTTGCTATAACCGCGGAACCCTTGTAGTGCGCATAAACGGCACCATTGGCCTGCTTGGCAATTTTACCGGTTTCGAAACCCAGCTCTCCGTCTTCAAGCGGAACGGATACTTTTTTCACATCAAACATTCTCAATTCCTTCTTTAAGTTCTTTTTTTGTTCTTTACATAAAAATGCGAAAGACCATATGGCCTTCCGCATTCATGAGTTTATTTTCTGATTCCGAGTTCAGCGATGAGTGCCCTGTACTCGTTGATATCACGGTTGCGGACATACTTGAGAAGTCTTCTTCTCTGTCCAACGAGCTTTAAGAGTCCACGTCTTGAAGCATGATCCTTGGGATTCTCCTTGAAGTGCTTCTGAAGATCGTTGATCCTTGCGGTCAGAAGTGCGATCTGAACCTTGCTCTCTCCCGTATCAGCGCTGTTAGCACCGAACTTCTCTACAATCTGCTTTTTCTGTTCACTGGTAATCATCTTACCTTCTCCTAGTGATAAATAATGAATCTCTCTGCCCTGAGCATCTTCCTAGAATGGAAAGCAATGAATCCGAAATATCAATCATTACCGGATATTCATTCCCCTCCATGTTCACGAAAGTCCCTTCGTAAGCCCCCGGTGGCGGCAGAAGCTGACGAATGTGCTCCCGGCATATTGTCAGTCCTTCCTGATCAAATCTTGAAGGTTCTGTCATAAGATCGACCCTGTAGGACTGACCGGAGAGCCTTGAGTAAGACTCAAGATCCCCATCCTTGATCAACCGTCTGAGCAGGGTTGAGGAAATCTTCTCTCCACTCTCAGACAGTACGAAATCTACTTTTTTAAGTTCGACATCCACCCCCTCTGAGGCGAAAAGTCCAACCATTCCATCACCGTCCGCGCTCTCCTTCGGATTACCGCATTTGAAATCGCTTCCGACAACAAGAATACGTGGTCTGCATAGCCTCAGTATCTCTGAGGCGAAACCACTAGCTGAAATTTTACTGAAATTCTCTGAAAAGTCAATAATAGTAAAGGAATTAATTGCAAATGATGAAACATATTCCTCTCTCAGCCGCATCGTATCGAGCGAACCTGAGTGGCTGTTCTTCGGATTTGTACTGAAAGTGATGCACATGCTCTCATAGCCGGTGTTCTTTCTGGCACATTCACTGACAGTCTCGAATATCTTCCTGTGCCCCTTATGGACACCATCGAAGACGCCGATTGCTATTATCATGTCAGTGTCCGCTTTCTCCCTGCTTGAAAGCAGAGCATTAAAATCAAATACCTTCATCTTCCATCCTTGCAATCACCCGTATTCTGCTCTCCGCAATGGATGCTATCGCATAGAGCTCATTTGAAAAGCAGAGGAACTTGAAATTCTTATTACTATCACTGTCTGAGAGAATGGCAGATTTCTCAATTTTCCCATTTACTATCTCTTTTCTTCGTTCAGGATCAAGCTGAATGGTAGAAAAAAGTTCTGTCTTATCAAGCAGGGCTTTCATATCGTACTTGCCGATATCCTCAAGCGAATAAGGGCCAATCGAGACCCTCCTGAGAGCAGTAAGATGTGCAACCTTCCCAACAGAGTAGGCAATATCGCGGGCAAGAGCGCGGATATACGTACCCTTTGAGACATGAAAGTTGGCAACAAGCAGGCCATCATCATACGAAAGCTTTTTTGCCTCATAGACGATGATTTTCCTCTCAGGCATCACGACATCCCTGTTCTTTCTCGCCTCGGCATATGCTCTTTTACCGTTTATATGCACTGCAGAGTATACAGGGGGTGTCTGCATGCTCTCTCCCATGATTTTTGAAAGTGCATAATCGACATCGCTCTCAGATGGGATGTCCGAGGTCTTTACGATACTGCCTTCTGGATCAAGAGTATCTGTTTCTATGCCGAATCGGATTGTAGCGATATAACTTTTATCAAAAGCTGAAAATACTGGATTGAGCCTTGTGGCGTTTCCGACGAGGACGATCATAAGACCTGAAGCAAACTTATCAAGTGTTCCCGCATGTCCGATCTTAACACCTTTGCCGTATGCTTTTTTCAGAGGATTCAAGGAGGAAAAGCTTGTGATTCCCTCCTCCTTGTCCATCAGTATGATATCACTCCTCTTCATCGATATCCTTCATAAGTCCATCAATGATTCCGTTTATCCTCTCAGCTTCTCTGTAACTTCTGTCTGCTTTGAAAATAAGATGCGGGGTGTTCTTCGTTCTTAAATTCTTAGCAATCCTTGACTGAATGAAGGCTGCGGCAGAATTCAGCGCCGCAACCGACTTATCAAGACTGTTATCTGAGAGAAGGGATGAGACATAGACGGTCGCATTTGCATTATCCTCAGCAAGACGGACCTCAGTAACGCTTGTAAACGTACTGAGGTTATGATTCTTTATCTGTCCTGTGACTATGAGGGTGGAGATTATCTCCTTTATTCTGGTCTCAAGTCTGTTCTGGCTGAATTCACTCATTGCTTTCCAGTGTCCTTCTGACTTCCTCGGTCTCTACGATCTCCAGAATATCGCCAACCTGCAGATCCTGCCAGTTCTCAAGTCCGATACCGCACTCAAAGCCCTCTGCGACCTCTCTAGCATCATCCTTGAACCTTCTGAGGCTGCTGATCTTGATGAGATCCTTGTTAAGCTGTATCGAGTCTCTGATAACACGGACAAGTGAGTTCCTCTTGACTTTTCCTTCAAGCACGTATGCGCCGGCAATAGTTCCAATCTTAGGCACCTTGAAGAGCTCGCGTACCTCGACCTTACCGATATCGACTTCCTTAATCTCAGGAGAGAGCATTCCCTCCATGGCACTCTTGATATCGTCAACGACATCGTAGATGATGTTGTACTTCTTGATCTCGACCTTCTCTTTTTCTGCCAGTGCGAGCGCTTTTGGAGTTGGACGAACGTTAAAGCCGATAACAATCGCGTTACTTGCGCTTGCAAGAGTGATATCGCTTTCGATGATGGCACCTGCGCTTGCACGGAGAACATGAAGCTTGATCTCATCCGTGCTGAGCTTCTCAAGTGTTCCCTGAAGTGCTTCAACAGAGCCCTGTACATCACCTTTGATAATAACGTTGAAATCGGTTACCTCGCCCTCCCTGATCTTCTCATTCAGGTTCTCAAGCGTAATCTTGTTCCTTCCGCCGCCATCTCCAAGCCTCTCAAGCTCCTGTCTCTTCGCACCTACCATTCTCGCCTGCTTCTCATCCTCGGTAACCTGGAACGGATCTCCTGCTGATGGTATGTTGCTCAGTCCTATGATCTCAACAGGATCTGAAGGTCCTGCGCTCTGAATCTTCTTGCCCTTGTCATCGAACATGGCCCTGACACGGCCAGGATATATTCCAGCAACGTAGTAATCCCCCTGATGGAGCGTACCTTTTTCGATGATGACGGTCGCAACCGTTCCCCTTCCCTGATCTATGCGGGATTCGAGGACCTTTCCGACTGCGCGGCAATGTGGATTTGCCCTGAGTTCAAGCATTTCAGCCTCAAGAAGAATCGTGTCAAGAAGCTCATCGATTCCTTCCTTCTTCAGAGCTGATATCTTGCAGTACAGAGTCTGTCCACCCCACTCCTCAGGCATAAGGCCAAGTTCGGAAAGCTGCTGCATGACACGCTCAGGGTTCGCCTCAGGAAGATCGCATTTGTTTATTGCGACGATGATAGGAACATCAGCGGCCTTTGCATGATCGATGGCCTCCTTCGTCTGGGGCATGACACCGTCATTGGCTGCAACCACAAGGACTACAATGTCCGTTACCTGCGCACCCCTTGCTCTCATCATGGAGAATGCGGCATGTCCCGGAGTGTCGAGGAATACGATGTTGCCTTTTCCTGGAACAGAAACCTTGTAAGCTCCGATATGCTGTGTGATTCCACCAAACTCTCCAGAAGCGACATCACTGCTTCTAATGGCATCGAGAAGCTTGGTCTTACCATGGTCTACATGTCCCATGATCGTTACGATCGGGGCTCTCGGTTCCATGTCCTCTTCCCTGTCCTCATCGCTTTCGATAATCGTCTCATCATAGAGCGATACGAGATGGACCTCGCAGTTATATTCACTTGCGATGATGGCCGCCGTCTCATAATCGATCATCTGGTTGATAGTAACCATCTGTCCCATCATGAACAGCTTGCTTATGATGTCGCTGGCCTTGAGATTCATCTTCTTGGCAAGATCACTTACTGTGATGTTCTCCATGATATCGATCTTGGACGGAACGGATGCAAGCTTATCCTCCTCCCTCTTCTTTTTCTGAAGCTGGAAGTCGATCTCCGCCTGCTCCCTGGTGTTCTTATCGTAGTCCTTCTTCCTGTTCTGGACTCCGGTTCTCTTTCCAGGTCCCTTCTGGTTAAGATCCATCTGAGGAGCCTGTCCAACTCCTCCTTTTGGTGAAAAGCCAGGACGGTTGAACCCCGGTTTGAATCCAAGTGTTCTTCCATCAGGTCTCATACGGCCCTGTCCATCCTTTGAAGGGGTGTATGTCTGGCCCGGACGAAGGGTTGAGTTGAAACCTTCCCTCTTTTTGAATCCACCCTGGCCCTGGTGTCCATCCCTCTTCTGATAGCCACCCTTCTGGTTAACAGGCCTTCCTCCGACGATTCCAGCCACTCTTGGCCTCGATGGGTCGGCAACAGGTGTATCTACCTTCTGACCGGGAACTGGTGGAAGATTGGAACTTTTTATGATGACTGGCCCATGATGAAGCGGGGAAGAAATCCTAGAAGATGGATTTCTCGGCTCACTCGGCCTCTGCTCTTTGAACCTGTTCTGTCCGATAATCGTACCATAGTTCTTCTTCTCTTCCTTCGCCTTCTGCTCGACAGGCTGGGAAGGAGATGGCTTCTCATCTTTCTTCTCCTGAGGCTTAACCTCCGGCTCGGCCGCTTTAACCTGAGGCTTTACCGGTTCTGTACTCTCAGCACTCCAAACCTTCTCCTCATGGCTCTCCTGTACGCTCTCATCCTTCATCTTGATTTTGACGACAGGCTTCTTCTTGATGACGACCTTCCTTTTAACAGGCTCTTCCTTGATTTCGTTCTTTTCTTGTACAACCGGAGCTTTCTTGATCACGGTTGCTTTCATTTCTTCTATCTTACTGTCAGACATCTTTACCCTTATAATCAATTATCACTCGAATTCGAACTCTACACCGCAGTTTGGACAAACTGTCGTACCGGCTGGAAGCACGCTGTGACAGTTGGGACATTCAAAGGTGTACTCATCATCTTCCTCGATAACGACAACACTTCTGACTTCCTGAATCTCCTCATCGGTGAAACCAAGATCCTTGAGCTCATCGTTACTATACTCGAAGAACTCCTCGACAGACCAGATGTCCCTCTTCTGGAGTTTTTCCACAAGAGAGGAATCAAGACCAATATCGCTGATTGGTGTGTCATCAGGATCAATACCGATATCCTCATTCGTGTACTGATGCTCTTCGCTAGGAGTCTCTTCATCCTTCTTGAAGAGCTCTTCAACATTCTCATAGATCTTCTGTGTCTGCTCCATCTCAGCAAACTGTGCAGGTGTCTTGACCTCGATGTTCCAGTCGCAGAGCATCTTTGCAAGCTTTACGTTTACACCACCCTGTCCGATTGCGATGCCAAGCTGGTTGTCATCCACTATCGCGACAATGTGCTTGCTCTGAGGATCGATAACAACAACACGCTGAACCTGCGCTGGAATCAGGGCGTTTGCAACGAATGCAAGAGGATCATCGGAGTATCTTATGATATCGATCTTCTCACCCTCGCACTCTGTCATCACAGCCTGAATCCTTAGACCTTTTGCTCCAACAACAGCTCCGACGGGATCCACATCGCTCTTTCTGGTATCGACTGCAATCTTTGTTCTGATTCCCGCCTGGCGTGCAATACTCTTGATCTCAACATCCCCTGAGGCGATTTCCGGAACTTCGTTCTCAACAAGTGCCCTTACGAAATCCTTGCTTGCACGCGTAAGGTAGATCCTCACACCCCTTTCTCTGTCCTTGTTTCTTCCCCTTCTCTGCTCTCCAGAGGCATCAGCCTTCTCAACGCGTTCGACGAGGAACTTGTATTTCTGCTGGATCGAATATGTCTCCCTTGGACTCTGCGCCCTCTGTGGGAATAGAGCCTCGACATCCTGTCCGATGTTTACCGCATAATCACCGTTATCTTTCTTTCTCTTTATCTCTCCGTAAATGAGCTTTCCTTCCTTCCTCTTGTTATCAGCATAGAGCTTATCGTTGAAATACTCTTTTACGATCTGCTGTCCTCTCTGCTTTGCGGACTGCACAGAGGCCGATTCGAAATTCTTCGGATCAAGGAGGATTTTTACCTCATCTCCTTCTGCAATATCATCACTACCAGTGAGTTCAATCGCGTCTTCAACCGGAATCTCGGTGAACTCGGAATACCAGTTTTCTTCCTTCACAACCTTCCTGATCTGATAAACGCTCATCTTTCTCATCGTATCATCGAATTCGATAAGACAGTTCTCATCAGTCCCGTATTTCTTCTTGTATGCGCTCTTTATCATGTCATGGATGAGAGAAATCACCTGATCTTCGCTCATGTTCCTGTCTGATATCATCGCATTGATTTCGCTTGTCAGATCTAAGCTCATTTTTCCTTGGCCTCCGTCATATAATCCAATTTTGCCTTTGATATGTCATCATAATCGATAATAATCTCATCTCCCTTCTCCTTCGTATCTTCCACAAGATAGGAAGAAAGGGTAAGAGAAGAGTCATCCGCTTTTCTTATGTACCCAAGGACATAGGACGAGCGGGAGATGGAATAGACCCTCACATATTTTCCTTCAAACACCCTGAATTCACCAGTATCCTTTATGTTCCTGTTGATTCCAGGACTTGAGACCTCGAGTTCAAGATCTCTTGAGATAAGAACCGAATAGCGAGGATAGATGACGTTATAAATCGCCTCCAAATCCTCTGTCGATATTCCGTCTCCTCCCTTGTAGCAGAGAATCCTGAGAGTGCTTGTAGCCTTGCTATCGCTTCTTGAGACCTCGACAAGCTTATAGCCCATAGGCTCAATCAGAGCCGAGATTTCAAGAAAGAGCACGCTTGAGAATGCATCACTGGTAAGCATATTCCTCCGTCATAAATAAAGGGACCTCTGTTGGTCCCTTAAATCACTTTAATGAAACTAGATGTAGTTTAGTTTCTCATATCAATCATGTCAAGCTCTCTGTCTTCTTTTTCAGCTTGATCAGGAAATTGAAAGCATCCATCGGGCTTGAATTCTCGATATCGAATGAGTTGATATCCTCGATGATCTCCTCAGATTCATTGAATTCAACATCTCCAGCGACGAAAAGATCCCCCTGCCTATCCTCCATCTGGTAATCTGCAAAATGCTTTTTCTGAAATGTTATCGCACTTTTAAGCACAGATTTCGGAATGCCCGCAAGCTTTGCCACATGTATTCCATAACTGCTTGTAGCAACACCATTTATAGCTTTTCGCATGAATACGATCTCATCCTTTCTCTCCTCAACCTCAAGTGTTATGAGCTGCATCTGATAAGTATCGAACCTCGTAAGCTCATGATAATGGGTTGAAAACAGTGTAATCGCACCAAGATCCTTTAAATATTCGATTATGGCATACGCTATGCTCATGCCATCTTCTGTGCTTGTGCCACGTCCGATCTCATCCATGATAATCAAACTATTACGGGTTGCTGAGCGCAGAATCTGGCTTGCCTCATTCATCTCAACAAGGAAAGTGGACTCACCTTTTGCAAGATTGTCCTGTGCCCCCACACGGCAGAAAAGCTTATCAAGAAGCGGGATATCCGCTTTTTTAGCAGGTACGAACGATCCCATATGGGAAAGTATGCTTATAAGAGCAATCTGCCTAAGATAAGTACTCTTTCCCGCCATGTTAGGACCTGTTACAAGGGCAAAACGCCCATGGGAAGATGAGAAATCATTCTCAATGAACTCATTTCTTCCCATATAGCTCTCAACGACAGGATGTCTTCCTCCAACTATGTCCATTCTGCCTTCCTCATTGATCGTAGGACGGACGTAGTTCATATCGAGCGCAAGATAAGAGAGCGCTGAGTAGAAATCAAGGCGGCTGAGTATTCTTCCAACCTTTTCAATGACAGGAGAGAAATCCCTTCCCTCCTTCTGGAATTCCCTGTAAATCTCCTTCTCCCTTCTTGATGCGTTTTCAAAGGCGGAATTGATCTTTTCTTCTATTCTTATCAGCTCATCAGTGGTATAACGCTCTCCTCCGACAAGAGTCTGCTTCCTTATGAAATATGGAGGAACCTTATCCAGCTGTCCTTTGGGAACCTCAAGGTAATGCCCTATTATCCTGTTTTCTCCGGCTTTTAGAATCGTAAGTCCCGATTTCTCCTTCTCCTTCTCTATGTATGAAGAAAGGATCTGGGAGCTGTCGCTCATTATCTCTCTGAAAGAATCGAGAGTCTCATCATATCCTGAGAGTATTATCGTCCCCTCATTGTTTATATTCGTACACTCGGGATTTATAGCATTCCTAATCTTTTCTGAGAAATCGATGAGAGAAGAGAAATCAAGATCCTCCTCGCTTTTTGCAAGACTGATATACTCCCTATGGTTCACGAAGAGAGAGAACATTATGTCAAGGGTCTCTGAAAGTGCTACGAAATCCTTTGGAAGAGCTTTCATAAGGCTCATCCTGGAAGAGAGACGCTCAAGATCGCTTACTTTTTTAAGAGCGGTTCTAACCTCGTTCAGCTCCTCCCGGTTTTTATAAAAATGATCAACCCAGTCAAGTCTTCTTTCTATCTCATCCTTATCTGAAAGAGGACTGAGAATCTCAGATTTCAGAAGTCTTGCCCCGCTTGTGCTCATGCATCTGTTGATTGCCTTGAAGAGTGTGTACTCACCTTTTTTCTCTCTCATGCTCTCTACAAGTTCCAGGCTTCGAATTGTCGCAGCATTCATGTATAGAATCTTTTTATCGCTGACCCATTCAATATTCCTAAGCTGCGGTATGCTGGATTTCACCATCTCATCAAGATACAGCAGTAAAGCTGAGATTGCGGAAAGAATGGAATCCTTATCCCCGATTCTGAAATCCTCCAGAGCGCTCTCTCCGAACTGTTTTACAATCTCTTTTCTCCCACTCTTTGCAGAGAAATACCATGAGGGAAGCTTGGTTATGATCGCACCGCTGTCATCAAGGGCTGTCCTGAGATTCTTATCGGTGAAATAGAGATCGTCCGGAACTAGGATTTCCTTGGGCATTATCGTGTAAAGCGCATCGGTGAAAAATGAAAGAGAGCTGTCATAGCTGACTTTCCTTATGAAGAATTCACCGCTAGTTATATCAGCATATGAGAGCGAGAGGGTTTTCTTATCGAGTGAGACGGAAAGAATGAAAGAAGATGAGAGGGAGTCAAGATACTCATCCTCAACGACAGTAGCCGGAGTATATATCTGCACCACCTTTCGTTCTGCAAGCTGACGTGGGTTATCAGGAAGTGTTATCTGCTCGCAGATTGCAATCTTCTTGCCTTCTTCGAGAAGGCGGGCGATGTAGTTCTTAGCCGCGTGGTACGGGATGCCGCACATCGGTACGCTCCCACGATGAGTGAGCGTAAGATTGAGAAGTCTCGAAATCTCTATGGCATCATCCTGGAACATCTCATAGAAGTCCCCCAGACGGAAGAAGAGCACCTTGTCCTGGTGCTCCTTCTTTATCTCGTTATACTGCCTCATCATCGGAGTCAGTTCATCATTTTCTTTCGCCATATTCCTTCCGCTATCAGTAAATGCTTGTAGAAATTGCAAGAACAAGCTTCATTCCTGCGATAAAACCATCATTATCCCAAGCAAACTTGTTATCCATGAAAGTCGCATTTTTAACAAGATAGAGCCCGAGTGGGAATCCCGGTATGCTAAGACGCACTCCAGCTCCAGCTGCGAAATACCAGTCAAGGTTGTTCCATGAGAGCTCCTCAAGGGTCTCCGTAGCTGCTGTAGCGCTTATGAAACCTTCGACGTTGAGAATGTCAAGAACAATAGGATAACTGAGCTCAATCTGATTGTTCCAGAGGAACGATAGATGTGTTACTGAGTCAAATCCGCGACCGATGTTCATTCCATCGATATATAGCATCTCATAGGTGGTAGCACCTTTGGACGCATCATTCCATTTCCATCCGTCACCGTTGTTCCAGAACTGTGGAAGCATGAAGCTGACAGATGTTGTTCCTGAGAGGACTAGATGACTCTCCCTCTCCTCCTCGTTCGTCGTATGGAAGAGCGAATGATAGGCACTTGCACTCAGCGATACCCTGTTATAGTTTGAAAGGCCGAAGAGGATACCACCTGCATATGTGAATGAACCGGAGAGTACATAGCCCTTTGTAGTATTGTGAACAAGATCCCTTCCATCCCATGTCAAAGAGAGCGAGATGCGGTTGGAGAATTTCCATCCATCATGGTATTTCTTTATCAGCTCCTCATAAGGGTCATACTGAGCCTCATCATAGACAGCATGATTAAGACCAACGGAGATACCACCACCGATTGTGAGGTTGCCAGCATCGAAAGTGAATGTATATCCGGTGTTGTATCCGACTGCGAAACGGTAATAGTCATATTCCATGAGGTTTCCGATACTTGGATAATCCTGGCCTGATGCATACCACTCATCAGCAGAGCCGTAGCCAAGTGGCCAGGTCTGGTCATAGCGGTCCCATCCATCATAATAGCCACTACCTGTTCCCCTCTGAAGGACGTTCTTCCTGTTCGATCTCTCTACAGAGAACGAGATACCATTGGACCATCTATGATTTCCAACCCAATCATCATTGAGCGAGATGGAAAGGGATTGGGTGCTTGGACTGAGAGTCGTACTTATAGAGAGGTCCCTTCCAGTCCCGAAAAGATTGGTATCGGACCATGAGAGGAAGCCTGAGATCGGGAACTCATCAAGGGTGCCGCCGAATGTTGCTCCGAACTGAAGTTCCATCTGGTTGCCTTCCTCGATTTCAAATATGAGAATCAGTCCATCATCCTCCTCTCCAGGCTGCATGCCTACCCTGATGTTCCTTACCAGTCCGGTGTTATATATGTTCTGCTGGCTTCTTATGATAGCATCACGGTTATAGATATCTCCGACATGTATCGTAAGCTCTCTCTCAAAAACCCAGGGTTTCGTCTTTCCAAGCCCTTCAATCCTGATCTCTTCAATATGTGACTGCCTGCCCTCGGTAATGTATATGACATAATCCACGGTGTGGCTCTCTGTATTCACGCTCGGTACCGGTGTTATCTGGCAGGACGAGTAACCGTTGTTCTGATAGATAGTATAGAGGTTCATATACATGTTCTGGAGTGTGACAGTATCATGAACATCCCCTTTCTCAACATCGATTATCGAACTGATGTAGGCATTATCGTAAACTGTGTTTCCATTAAACGATATGTCACCGAAGAAGTACTGCTCACCCTCGCTTATATGGAATACGATATTTACGAATCTTGTCTTATCCCCTTCCTCTGTCGAGTCTGTCACCTCTACATCTGTTATGGTTGCATCGGTATAGCCGTTCGAATAGTAGAAATTAAGAAGTGCGATCTCATCATTCTCGAGGGTTGACTGGACGAAATTTCCACTGTTGAAGAAACTCTTCTTATGGCTTTCGATCTGGCCTGAGAGCTCTTTTTCTGAGAATACGGAAGCTCCGTCAAACGTGATTGAACGGATTTTATACTGCTCACCTTCCACTACTGTGTAGAGGATGGATTCAGTATTGCTGGTCGCATCGAAAGTGCCTGAGCAGCTTACGCTCGCGTCCTTATAACCTCTAGAGAGGTAATAATCCCTTACAAGAGAGGCATTAGCATTGTAATCATTTGTGCTTATGAAAGATCCAACCTCATAGCCCTGGCAATCGAGAAGACTTCTATCACTGGCATTCTCATTCCCCTCGACTCTGACCTCGCTCACCATGGGGTTCTCAACGATATTGAAACGGATTATGAGACTCTCCCCTGTTGTCCCTCCCCTTATAGCCTCAGCAGATATGTACTCTACCCAGTTCTGAGCGTAAAGGACGTTGTAAATCCGGTTGAATAGTTCATCAGAGAAATCCTCTCCGATGTAAGGGGACAGCACATCATCGACAGTGGACTCATCAACATTGATAAGTCCCGTATATTCAAATCCTGATATTGGCATGCCTACCCACCAGAGATCAGAGGACTCTGCAGCAGTCTCATCGACTGAAGCTGAAACTGAAGAAACTGTTATTATGGCTATGAGCAGGAAAACAAGTGCTCTCTTAAAAGGCTTCATAGAAAACTCCTTTAGCAAGAATAGCAGAAACAGAATTAAAAAACAAATCTCTTGCTGAATGTGAGACCGAGATATCTGAAAGCGTCATCGATAGTCAAACTCCTTGGCTGAGTGAAGAAAGTAACCGTACATAGCGGATTTTCCCACTCAAGTGATATTTCCACATCCAGAGAGAGATCGCTGGAGAGGAAAGAGGAAACGTTATCCTCCCCTGTGTTTCTCTGGGCGCTGAGATGAGCTAGTGCCTCAAGATAAAGCTCAGGGGTGATATACTTTCCGATGTAAAGAGCCGTCCCGTCCAGATAGCGTGCAAGAGGGGAAATGTTCCACCGTGTCGCATTCTGGCTTGAAAGAACAGCATCATACACCAGATTACCAATTATATTCGTATGAAGGCTGAAAGTATCAAGATTAAGTGAATTTCTTATGGACATTTGTAAACCGTTATCCCCTCTGCTGATAATCCCCATCCTCTGAAGGACATCCACACCTGTTGTGAGTATGCTTACAACACTGCCCCAGTTGCTTGAACTTCCATCATTGCTGACTATGGCCTGACCGAGAATATTCATGATCTCTGAAAGGTCTTTTGCCGGAGAACTTTCGAATGTTGGTGTGAAGTTTGAGAGGCTTGCCTCCCTCAATACGAGGTAGATGTCAACCTGATCGCCTTCGGAGTCGAACGCTCTGAGAGATGCCCTGAGGTTGACAACAGGATCTATGGCACCAAGTCCTGTGTCACGGAAATTGATGTTTCCTTCCCGAATGAAGAAAGAGCGCTGGAAGTAATATATTTCCCCCGCCCTAAGCTCAATGGCTCCGCTTGCTCCGAGTCCGCCATCTTCTGCGGTGAAGAAATGGAGGAACTGATTCTCATCGGCCGTAGCGCTTAAAATCGGGCTGGGGCCGAGAGGAAAGACGAATGTGTTGTTACGGACGAGATTTATATTGAAATCATATGCTGTCCTGATTCTTGAATCAAACCATTCTGGAAGCTCATAAAGACCGAATGAGAGCTGGGTGTCGGTTATGCTCATATCCCCGGAAAGTGTAATGAACTCCATTCCCCTCTGATTAAGATGGAAATCACCGCTTACCCGCCCGACGATATCTATGTTCTGCTTCTTCATCGGAAGACGGAAATCGATCTCACTTCCCTCATCGACATGTACATCCACGGTATAGTAATCGATTCCCATTGAAGGGTTGAGATAGAAGCAGAGCCTTCCACTATGAGAGCTTCTCTTTCCGCTTTTCTCGTTAACGGTTGTAAGGCTTGTAGTCGCACTCTCAATCGCATTGTCCCAGACTGTGAAACTCATGTCATGCGCACTAATCTTCTCACCCGGTAGCCAGAACACCTCGAAATCGATTCTTTCCGACCATAGTTTTCCATAAAGATGCATGTCCCCCGGTTGCCCGATAAGCGTGAGTTCGCCTTTTGCTATGGAGTCGGCCGTAAATGGTACTACAGGCATGACGATGAAGAGATTAGCACTGTATAGACTGAATTCATCGATAGTGATATCAAGGAGGAGATCATCCATGAAGTCCCCTTTTATGCTGAGATCAGCGACAGGAGGAAGATTTAGATGGATATCTACCTTTCTATCAGCAATCGAATAAGATCCATCTAAGAGGTCACCCGAGAAGAGCAGCCTTCCATCATCAAAACGGAAGGTGGAGGACTTGCACCCAGTACGAAGCGTGTTATCCATGAAGAGATTCTCAAGTTCGATTGAGCCTGAAAGTGATTGATAGCCATAGCTTATGATGTCGTTTACGAGCATGTAAAGGTTCTCTGATGGAGGACCGTTTACGCTTAAGGTGAAATCGAGATCAATCGGGTACGCCCTGTCCCTGTTCACTATAGAATAAGATAATGATAGCGGTATTCTGAATTCCCCTCTCCTGCTGTCAAGTCTCGCCTCATCCATTTTTAGAGATAGGTTCCCGCTCCTATATGTGAAATCCGAGATGCTTATCTCACTGCTACTTATGAAAATACCGGCCTCTGCCTCAAGAGGATTTGATTCATTTTCATTTGACAGATGGAAATCACCACTGAAAGAGAGTGTCTCAAAATCAGCTCCACGTCCTGATAGAGAGACATCGAGGAATCCTTCCTCAAAACCAAGACGCCGGGCATCTAGATTCTTTACCAGCACTATTCCCGTAAGATAATTGCTATAAGGGACAATCGACATCTCTACAGATTCCTCAGGACTTAAGAAAGAGAGGGCGAAGGAATAATTCTCGAAAGTATATAATGCCTCCCCTTCAAATGTTTGGAACTCAGGGGAAGAAAAAGTTATGTCATATAGATGGAAAGCGTAATTGTCGAGAGTGGAAGAGAATGTCATATCCGGAGAACCGGGCAGTATGAATATGTTTCTTACTATGAAATCATCCACCTCGGAAGATATTCTCTGGTTTGCGACATCGAAATTAAAATCTATCATACCGTTTAGTCTGGTATAAGCATCAGCCTCCCTTCCTCTTATAGGGAAAGAGTCGAAACCAAGATGACTCTCAATCTCATCTCCATACTCGAGATAGAACGAGGCGTTATCATTGTCGATGCTGATTCTTTTTTCGTTGAAATCGATATCGACAGCGAACTCATAGCTCATGTAATCGGTATAGAGTGTGGCGTCGCTGAAAAGATGGCTTGAATCCTCGAAATTGAAAATTCCTCCAAGACTGCCATTTCCAAGGAGAGGAATCCTGAAATCGAAAGCGTACTCCCTCTCTCTGTTCAAATCGACAGAAAGCGTGACATAATCGTTACCATTTCCAGTATTCTCAATTATGAGCTCTCCATCTGGAAGAAAATCATCCAGATGAAGGCTTCCACTGTACTCTAGCCTTATTAGATCAGTTGTTATATTAAATGAAGAAATGTCCAGATCTTTAGAAAGCGTAGCATTCATGGAGGAACCG
Organism: uncultured Spirochaetaceae bacterium; assembly: GCA_944389025.1. Classification (GTDB taxonomy): domain Bacteria; phylum Spirochaetota; class Spirochaetia; order Sphaerochaetales; family Sphaerochaetaceae; genus Ornithospirochaeta. The sequence goes on along the minus strand of CALXKU010000006.1, from coordinate 61,164 downwards.
ACATTGAAAGAGAAATTCATGAATCGTATTCCTTCAAGTCCTGATGCATAGCTGATATCTCCGCTGTATCCGAATCTGGAATTCTCATCCTTTGAAAGGGCAGCATCTGCGAAGGCATTGATGTGGGTATTCTCATCAACATAGTTCTCAAGGAATGGAACATACTGCTCAATTAGAGGAAGGAAATCGTAAAGTTTGAGATCATTTATCGATGCGACGAATGAGACATTCTCCCCTATTCTCAAATTCAGGTAGGCCTCGTTTGAGTAGCGGAAATCGAGCATTGAAATTCCATTCCTGAAATAATTCAGGCTGAAATCCATATCCTTTGAAATAGCTGGGATGTTTATATCATTGAGCCTTACGGAGAGGTTTTCAAGCACACTATCAAGCTCTGAATCGATGCTAAGCATTCCACGTGTACCATCAAGGAGAGAGATTGAACTATCTATGCCGATTGAGGAATCCATGGAGATATTCATGCTTCCCTCGTTCCATATTCGTGCGGAAATTGCTGACAGGGAGAGCTCGAATCTAGAAAGATCAAGATAGCTGGAGAGGAAATGGCTCTCTGCCTCATTTATTGTGATATCAGCCTCTTTCGTTTCAAGATTTGCATCTATGAGTGTGTTATCAAGACTTAAAAGAGGTCGTGCCTCCTCATAGAAAACCGTGTTGACGCTATCGAAATTCACCTCTGATGAATCAAGGTCATAGGAAATCGAGAAGTCGGAGAGACTCATGGCATAGTTATGATAAGAAGTCACAAGTAATGAGAATGAGCCTTCAAGCTGTCCTTGCTCATAGTTTATTGATGCGGGATACAGCCTTGTATAGAATTCATCCGTATACGATGCATTGCCTCCTCCAAGAGAAAGACTGAGAGAGATGTTTTTCAAATCGGGAGAGAATATGTCATTAAGCTTTGATGAGAGCGCTACAGCTGAAAGCGAGAGTCCGTAATCCTTATAGCCAACTTCAATTCCTTCTAGTCCTGCTCTTATCTCATAGCTTTCAATACCTTTATGGATTGTTGCACTGACATCAGAAAGTTTCACTTTAATCTCATCTTCATCGTAGGAAAAGCTATCAAGGCGGAATTCGACATCACGTATGATACTTTCACTGTCAAGCTTCAAATATATCTCAGCATTACTTAATGCGATGTCATCAAAAGAGAAATAGAGTCCATGAAAGTGAAGGTTGAGAGAGTAGTTTGTCCTTTCTTCATTCTCAGAAGCACCGGAGTGCCCATCTTTAGAAAAAAGAGAGGAAAGCTTTGCGATATCGTCACTTTCAATATCTACTACCGGAGAAAAGAAATCAACATTGAACTCCCCCTCTCCTTTTATCAGGGATAGTATGATTGAAAAAAACGATGATGAGATCCTTACCCGTTCAGATCTGAAAAGCTCATGATCTCTTGTCGCGAGGGATACGTTACTTAAAGTGATGTTCCCCATTATGTTCCGCTCAATGGAAGAGAAAGAAAATGATATGTCATCTTCTCCTGCCAGATTATCAGTAAATTGAGAAACAAGAAGAGCAGTCGGAGAATATGAGGAGAAAAGGAATACCGCGCCTAAGGAGATCAAGGCGAAAACCAGGAATGTTAAAAGCGCGATTATCACGATTCTGATCGGCGAGTGGTATTTCATTTTTTCCTCAGCATCAATATAATCAATATACATTATTTGATGAATTAAAGCATTAGGGATTTGTTTTCGTATGATGGAGATTATTAAGGGATTCATTGTCCTTGAGGGACTTGACGGAGCCGGCACGACAACGCAGAAGGAAAGACTGGAAAAAGAGCTTGGAAAGAGGGGCTACGATATCTGGAGTACCGCGGAGCCTACAAGCTCTGATATAGGACGGCTTATAAGGCGGGTGCTCAAGGGAGACCTTGCTGTTCCAGAGCTCACCCTTGCCCATCTTTTCGCTGCTGACAGGGCTGACCATATTTACGGCTGCTGCGGGATAATCGAGAATATCGAAAACGGAAAGATTGTGATAAGCGACAGGTATTTTTATTCCACGCTTGCCTATCAGAGCTTCAATATCGGACTTGAAAAGATTGCAGAGATAAATGACTTTCCACACCCCGAGTACCTTATCTTCATAGATACAGATCCCAAGACATGCATAGAGAGGATAGAAAAGCGTGGTGGTGAAAAAGAAATTTATGAGAAGGAGTCGCTTCTAAAAAAGATAAGGGAAAACTACCTGAAAGCGTTTTCCCTTATCTCTGAGGATGTGAAATTCATCACTATAGATGGCAGCCTCTCTATAGAAGAGACAACAAAGAGAATCCTCTCCTCGCTCAGCTTCTGATGAACATCGCATCACCATAGCTGAAGAAACGGTAGCGCTCTTTTATCGCATGCTCATAAGCGCGGAATATGTTCTCTTTCCCCGCCATTGCGGAGACAAGCATCAGAAGTGTTGATTCAGGTGTGTGGAAATTCGTAAAGAGACTGTCAACGAATTTGAACTCATATCCCGGATGAATGAAGATATCGGTATTTCCCTCCTTCCTCTTAAGAAGGCCGGACTCATCCGCACTGCTTTCAAGCGTTCTCAGGCTTGTGGTGCCGATGCTGACTATCTTCTTTCCATCTTTTTTGGCCCTGTTCAGCGCTTCAAACGTTTCATCATCTAACTCGAAATGCTCAGTGTGCATATGATGATCTTCTATGTTCTCTGTTCTTACGGGAAGAAAAGTACCAGAGCCGACATGAAGAGTGACCTCGTATATGCCAACACCCCTATCCCTGATCTCGGAAAGAAGCTCGGGCGTGAAATGAAGACCCGCCGTAGGAGATGCGACTGATCCTTCTTTTTTAGCATATACTGTCTGGTAACGCTTCTCATCCGAGAACTCATCCTCCCTCTTTATGTACGGAGGAAGAGGAACATGACCAAGCAGGGAGAAGAACTCGCTTCCAATCGCCCTGTCAAAACCTACCCTCTTCGTTCCATCAGGGTTATCCGATAGGATAGTGGCAGAGGTATACACCCTTCCATCGTCAAGGGTGAATGAGTATTTCTTTCCAACACGCTGCCTCTTTGCTTTGGAGACCATGCAGTTCCAACTTCCATCATTGTTCTCAGATAGAAAGAGGAATTCGACATTTCCCCCGCTCTCACTAGTGGCGAAGGTTCTTGCCTTCCTAACCTTGCTGTTGTTGACGACTATTACAGAGTCGGGATCTAGCAACGAAGGGAAATCAGAGACCATATGGTCCGAAAATTCTCCAGTGTATCTATCAAGCAGCATGAGTCGGTCGCATCCTCGCTCAGAGCTCGGATACTGGGCGATCAGCTCATCTGGAAGATTAAAATAATAGTCCTTCGTCAGCATAGCTTCCTCCCTTGATATCAAGCAGTTCATAAGCCTTTCGCGTCACACAGCGGCCCCTCGGTGTTCTTTTTAGATACCCCTGCTGTATAAGATACGGTTCGTAAAAGTCCTCAAGACTCTCAACCGCCTCCCCAACGCTGATGCTGAGGGTATCTGCTCCTACAGGTCCGCCACCATAGTACTCGATTATCGTTTTAAGAATCTGGCGATCCATCTTCTCGAGGCCGTTCGAATCTATTCCGAGACGTTCAAGACCCTGTTCTACCGTATTCTTCGTAATTCTTCCATCGGAGAGCACAAGGGCGAAATCCCTTAGTCTTCGAAGAAGGCGGTTTGCAATTCTTGGTGTGCCTCTCGAACAGTGGGCAAGTAGAAGAAGCGCATCATCATCGATCTCCGTTTTCAGGATGTGTGAGCTTCTTTTAATTATCTTTGCAAGCTCCTCATCATCATAGAAATCGATATGAAGGTTTATACCAAAGCGGGATGCAAGCGGTGATGAAACATTTCCAGCCTTCGTTGTGGCTCCGATCAGAGTAAAGTGAGGCAGAGGTATTCTCATTGTCCTCGCAGCCGGTCCTTGACCGATTACCCAGTCAATCTCGTAATCTTCCATCGCAATATAAAGCATCTCTTCGATTACAGGTTTCAGACGGTGAATCTCATCTATGAAGAAAATGGAATTCTCACTGAGGTTAGTGAGTATTCCTGCAAGATCCTTCGGTTTATCAAGGGCTGGTGCACTCGTCATCCTGATGTCGGATTTCATCTCATTTGCTATTATGCTTGCCAGCGTGGTCTTTCCAAGACCTGGAGGGCCAACGATGAAAGTGTGATCAAGCGCCTCTCCCCTTTTTAGCGCAGCTTTTATGAATATCTCAAGGTTATCCTTGATCTCCTGCTGCCCCTGAAAGTCCTCAAGATGCTGAGGACGGAGTATGTTCTCCTGCCTGTCCTCGCTTTCGGAGTACTCCCTCCTCATAAGGCTTTCTGGCTTGAAATCCTCTAGTTCCTTTATCTCTGATTCAAAATCGACAACCATCAGTTACCCTTTATGAGAGTCTGGAAAAGGAAGGTCTCCTTCTCACTCCTGCTCTTACCATACAATGATAGCTCATTTTCATTTAAAAGGCGCTCAATTCTTTCCTTAACCTGCCGTCTGTCATGCCCCATTTCGACAAAGGCATCAATAAGATCCTGGTATTCCGAAGAACTTCTTGTCACGCTTCCCTTTTTCTCATCACTTTCAGTGCTTTCAAGAATAAGAACATTCCTAAGCTGAAGAATGAGCTTCTGCGCTGTTTTGGGTCCCATCCCCGGAATCTTCGAAAGCTTTTTCACATCACTCTTATCCAGTGCCATGAGAAAATCCTCGACCTTCATGGAAGAAAGAACCTTAAGTGCCTGCTTGGCACCGATTCCGTTCACAGTCAGAAGTTCAATAAAGCATTTTCTCTCATCTTCACGGAGAAAACCGTAAAGGAGCATTGCATCTTCACGATGAACGAGATATGTAAGGATTTTGAGGTTTTTTCTCTCATCCTCACTCAAAGCGAGAATCTCCTCCAGATCTAACAGGCTTATCTCGATCGAGTACTCAACTCCACCTGATGTGAGTATGTATATGTTATTCTCTGAAAAACCGGCGAAAGAGCCGTGGATGGCATTAATCAAATCAGTTCCTCCTAAGACGCTCATCCCCGGAATTATACTGGATGTAGCAGATGCAGTCTGCAAGAGCATCCGCAGCGTGATCGGGGCGAGGAATCTTATCCAGTTTAAGATGAAGACGGACCATCTCCTGTATCTGATGCTTATCTGCGGTGCCAGTTCCTGTAACCGCCATCTTTATCTGGAGCGGGGAGAAGAAACTCACAGGAATTTCCATCTCCATAAGCTTATATGTGAGTGCCCCAATTACTTTCGCAACAGGGACAGCTGATGTGATGTTGCGTGCGAAATAGATATCTTCCATGGAGCAGACATCTATCTTATATTTTCTTGCAACCGTAGAGATATCCTCAGCAAGCGTGAATATCCTGTCCTGGAGCCTCTCCTTGCTCTCAGTCTTTATTATGCCAAAAGAAACAGGCCAGAAGCCCTGTTTCGTATACTCAACAACGCCCCAGCCTGTCGTAGCAAGTCCCGGATCGATTCCAAGGATAAACAATTATTACTCCTCTTCGAAGTCTTCCGGAAGCTCGAGGTTTGTAGAAACCTGCTGAACATCATCGAGCTCTTCCAGACGCTCGACAATCTTAAGGACTTTGTTCGCCTTCTCATTATCAAGTGTGACTGTCTGATCGGCAATCTTGTTGATATCAGCACTTTCCTGCTCGAAACCAGCCTTCTGCATAGCCTCAAGAACTGTTGCGAAATCATTCGGTGTTGTTGTTACCTCGATGATTCCATCTTCGGTAGAGACATCCTCAGCACCGTTTTCAAGGGCAGCATCGAAAATCTCCTCTTCACTGTACTTTGAAGCATCGTATGTGATGACACCCTTCGTCTGGAACATGTAACTTACGCATCCAGTGGATCCAAGGGATCCGCCAAGCTTGCTAAGTGTTGAGCGGACATCCGCTGCTGTTCTGTTCTTGTTATCTGTAAGAGTATCGACGATGATGGCAACTCCGCCAGGAGCATACCCCTCATATGTAAGTTCATAGAAGCTTGTCTGCCCGAGTTCTCCGGTACCCTTCTTAATCGCCCTGTCGATATTGTCCTTAGGCATGTTCTCAGCTCTTGCCTTAAGAATGGCTGTTCTGAGCCTTGCGTTTGAATCCGGATCTCCTCCACCCATCTTTGCTGCTACTGAGATTTCCTTGATGAGCTTCGTGAATTTCTGACCGCGCTTTGCATCAAGCGCACCTTTCTTGTGCTTAATAGTTGCCCATTTGCTATGGCCTGACATATAAACCTCTTTATTAAGTTAGAATTACTTGAACCTATGAAAATTTACCACAATGTATTTTTAAGCGTCAATATGAATTGTGATAAAGCTTGCTCTTATGGAACAATATTTAGATTTGCCAGGTTTTTTTTGTTTGAGCAACTGGAATTACCACGCTAAGGACAATTTTCATCATCTTTTCACAAAAATGATTAAATTTCCTATTTATTCATCTCAACCGATCAATCTTCTTGTAAATTGGGTGAAAATATAATAGTTTTGTATTAATTTCTTGAGGAGGAACTATGACATCAAGTTCAATACAGATGCTTATTTCCATGGTTCTCTATATTGCAGTTGTCCTTTTCATCGGATTCTATTTTGCGAAAAGAGCAAATGCAAATAGTGAGAATTATTATATCGGCGGGCGCAGTCTAGGTCCTTGGGTAGCCGCATTCTCTGCGGAGGCGAGCGACATGTCCGGATGGCTATTAATGGGATTGCCCGGTCTTGCTTACTGGACGGGACTGGCAGATGCGTTCTGGACTGCCCTTGGTCTGTTAATCGGGACATATATCAACTGGCTGTTTGTTGCTAAGAGGCTTAGAAGATATTCTCATGTTGCAAACAACGCCATTACGATACCTGATTTCTTTTCCAACCGATTCCATGAGAAGAAGAAAGTCATAATGATGATCTCTTCACTTCTTATTCTCATCTTCTTCTGCGTATACGCATCAAGCTGCTTTGTGACCTGTGGAAAACTCTTTTCAGCAATGTTCGGCTTTGATTATCACATCATGATGATAGTTGGTGTCGTCCTTGTTCTTACTTACACTTTCATAGGCGGCTTCCTTGCGGAGAGTGCATCGGATTTCATGCAGGCTATCGTAATGGTCTTTGCCCTTGTAGTCATCCTGGTATTCGGCACGATCAATGCCGGTGGACTTGGTGCCGTATTTGAGAACATCAATAATATTCCTGGCTTTTTAGAGTTCTTCTCCCTTGGAAATCCAACTCTGGACGAGGCTGGCAATCAAATTATTGAAAACGGGGTTGCACTCTTTTCCGATCCTGCCCCATACTCCGCCCTATCCGCTATCTCGATGCTCGCATGGGGTCTTGGCTATTTCGGAGTACCTCAGGTTCTTCTCCGCTTCATGGCTATAAGAAAAGCCGATGAGCTTACAAAGAGCAGGAGAATCGGAACCATCTGGGTTCTCATATCCCTTGCAGCTTCAGTGACAATCGGCCTTATCGGGCGTGCACTCTATCCGACAGCTTTAACCGATGCAAGCTCCAGCGAGAACATTTTCTCCCTTATGGCCTCATCCATGCTTCACCCGCTCTTTGCAGGATTAGTCATGGCAGGAATATTCGCAGCTACGATTTCAAGTTCGGACAGTTATCTTCTAATTGCGGCTAGTGCTGTTGCAAAGAACATCTATCAGGGGATTTTCAAAAAGAATGCTGATGATAAGAGCGTAATGAGAGTAAGTCGCATAACACTCATTCTTATCGCCCTCTTCGGTGCGGTTATCGCACTTGATGAAGAGAGCGTTATTTTCACGATTGTAAGCTTTGCTTGGGCCGGTTTTGGCGCTGCATTCGGGCCTCTTATGCTCTTCTCGCTTTTCTGGAAGAGAACAACAAGAGAGGGTGCCATCGCGGGAATGGTATCGGGTGCTGCGATGGTCTTCATCTGGAATCTGCTTATTAAACCACTTGGTGGAATTTTCGGTATCTACGAGTTGCTTCCAGCTTTCATAATCTCATCCATCGTCATAGTTGTCGTATCACTGCTGACTCCCAATGTATCTGCTGAGATTAAAGAGGAATTTGAAAAGGCTAAGACTTTTGAGTGTTAAAGCTCCAGCGAAAGGGTAAGGATGATCGAATCAAGTATCATCCACCCTTTCTCCGTCAAAGAGAAACTAAAGTCGGTATCTGAATAACTATTTTTATCGAGCTTTCCAATAGCATTTTTGAATGTCGAATCAAAATCGATTAAAAAACGCTCTGAAAGCTCTTTTTTATTCACTCCCCACTTACTCCTCAGACTGACCATAATATATTCAAGAGCCCCTTCTATGCGGTCGAGCTTCTCAACTTTCCCCCGCTTCCCATCAAGCCAGGCACAAAGATCCTCAACCTCGTGATACGAACTGATATCTCTCCAGCCAATACTGCTCTCACTTGCTGGCCCTACTCCTATATACTGCCCAAGATTCCAGTAATTGATATTATGTTTGCTATATTTTCCATCGCGTGCGAAATTAGATACCTCATAATGCTCGTAGCCTAGCTCTTTGAGTCTTTTCCAACCTCCAAGAAGGGAGGAGATTTCAAATTCCTCATCTCTCAGCTTTCTCATTGGATAAAGCGGCGTATTCTCTTCAAATGTCAGGCAATAGAAGGAGATATGCGAGGGATAGAATGATGATAGCTCATCTATATCACTCAGAGTATCATCAATGCTTGCTCCTGGAATGGCTGTCATGAGGTCAGCATTGAAATTGATTGCGCTATCCCTCAGTATTTTTAATGCTTTTATATTCTCATCTCTCGTACTGTTTCTTCCTAGAAAGCTGAGCGTTTTCTCATTAAGCGATTGAATTCCTATTGAAATCCTGTCAATGTGATTTCTCAATATTTCAATTCTTTTTTCAGAAACTTCTTCCGGGTTAAGCTCAAGCGTAATCTCCTCCGCTCTGCCATACCTTGAAGATTCATCAATGATTGAAATAATCGCATCATCAGATAAGAGTCCAGGGTTTCCACCACCAAAGTATATTGTTGAGAATCTTAAGGGGGGAAGTGCTCTTATGATTTCAATGATTTTTGAGGCATACTCATCAGGCTTTATCGGCCATCTTCTCTCTGCAAGGGAATAGAACGCGCAATAAGAGCACTTCCTGGTACAGAACGGCACATGGATATATAGCGATATCGGCTTTGAAAAATCTATCCCTGTCATTTGTCAGATAGGATGGAGAAATCTGAAAGGGGCCAGAATCTCAGAACAACTTTTCCGTTGATATCACTTTCGCTTACAGGGCCGAAATATCTGCCATCGCGTGAGTTGTCCCTGTTATCTCCAAGTGGCAGTACATGGTCTTCAGGCACGTAGATTCCATTCTCATAGCTGTTGAGAATGCTTCTCTCTTCCATGTTCATCGGCTCGAGTTTCGTAGCCGATAGTGCTCTCTGGTGCTCAACCTCATAGAAATCGGAGATGTTTGAGTTCTGATCTATCTGGGCATATGCCCTTTTAAGGTATGTCGGTGCCGAATTGAGAATCCCCCTCTCATCATATGCAAGTAGATTGCCGTACGCTCTGAGCCAGATGTAGTCATCCATGTTTACATCCCTGTGAGGGCCACGGGAAAGTCCGTTCTCATCCCTGAAAACCTCTTCCTTGATAAACTCCCCTTCCCCGTTTAGACGAATCATGACATTACCGTTTTCAAACTTTATGACATCTCCGGGAAAGCCGACAGCCCTTTTGACATAGAGCCTCTCAGCAACGGAGCCATCAGGATTCTTATCTATGTTCACCAAAGAAAGTGTTCCCATGAATACAATCTGAGAGAAAATATCGAAAACAGGTCCTTTTGAATCGTATTCAGGATTATAGAACGTGATTATATCATCACGCTCCACCCTTCTTTTATCACTTGCAATCTTAGGCCCTGCTGGATAGAGCTCAGTACCATAGGCATTCTTGATTACCGCAACCCTGTCTCCTACATTAAGTGTCGAGACCATGCTAGGCGAAGGGATGAGAAAGAATTGGAACAGGAACTGGTTTATGATGATAACCCAGAAGACAGCAAAAACCAGGGCATCAAGCCATGAGAGAATTTCGCTGCCTATAGTCCTCTTCTTACCCTTATTGTATTCTTTTATCTGCTTCCTTCTTGTCAGATATCTTTCGCTTCGCCTTTCTATTGCGCTTAGTAGCCTATCCATATGTTTTGAAGGTACAACAATTGATTTAAGTTGACAAGTAACGGCTTACCTTATTATGTTTAGCCTATGAGAAAAAAAAGAGAGCTGCCCGAGGTGGAGCCTGTAAAGCTTGAGCCGATATTCGGCCTACGCCCCGGCATTGTTATATTATCTTCAATCATAGCCGCATTCATTTTAATCTTCTTTCTTCTGTTCATGCTTCCTGGAATCGTGAACGGCGGAAAGTACGTTTCATTTACATCCGATCTTACAGGCATTGGAGTCTATATGGATGGAAGCTATCTCGGCTCTACGGAAGGTTCCAGATACTTCATCCAATCCGGTGAACACAGCGTGAGCTATGTTAAGAATTCCGTCGAGATTGGAAATGATACGATAGATATATCTCATCCAATATTCTTCACTCTGCTCTTTCATAGGAGCGAGGATATAAATGTTGAATATCAGAAAAGTGACGAGCTTGTCGCATCGGTTAATGAGAGGTTCCTATCTGACGTCTCTTCTTGGTCTAAAGTAACATCATTTGCCCCTCCAACCACGCTTCCACCGCTTTTCTCATCATATGCAAAAGATATGATTGCCCTTAATGAGTCTGTAGATAGCACTCTATGGGATAAGGCGGTTGCGCATATATCAAGCAAAGAGATGTATTTAGATTATTTGGAAGCATGTTCAATGCTTTCAATTGCTCCTGAGTTTGATGCTACGATCTTCACACCCGATGAGAATGCAGCTTACAACTATTTTCATGAGGTAAGTGCACCATCATCAAGTGGAGATGGTTTTATCTCATATGAAGCAGCCACATTCGAAATGGGCTCATACATGGGAGATAGATACCCCCTCATAAATGAAAAGAGAATTGAGGTAAGCACACCTGATTTCTCCATCTCATCGCGCCCTGTTAGCGAATATGAATACGCACTCTTTGTAAGTGAAAATCCTGAATGGGCTCTTTCAAATAAGGAAAATCTTATCTCAGAAGGACTTGTTGATGAGAATTATTTAAGCGGGGTTTCTCTATCAATTGGCTATGTGAGCCTTCGTCCTATAAGGAATATAAGCTATTATGCCGCTCAGGCTTACATTGACTGGTTAAGCAGAAGGGATGGAGTTAGCTACCGTCTTCCCAGTGAGGCTGAATGGAGTTATGCCGCCTACTCCGTTCAGAATAAGAACTACGCGACATCCCTTAACTGGGCGGATGCTGATAGTTCAAGACCTCAGATGATGATGGGAGGCGTTTGGGAATTCACAAGTTCGGAATATGTTCCCCTAAGCCGTATTTTAGGCTATGATTGCTATTCGTTGGAAAATGATGACATCATCATAAAAGGTGGATCTTATCTAAACTCTCCAGAGGAGATAAATGCTGATACTGTCGGCCTTATATCGAAATCCACCTGCAGTGATTATGTCGGTTTCAGGATTGCAAGATGAGTGATAACTTCAAACTTATTCAAAAGAATAAGAAGGCATATTTCAATTATGAGATTCTTGAGGAGCTTGAATGCGGTATGGCTCTTCAAGGAACTGAAGTCAAGAGTATCAGGGAAGGAAAATGCTCCTTCTCCGACAGTTATATAGTCATAAAGAGCGGGGAGCTTGTTCTTATCGGTTTCCTCGTCCAGCCTTACAGCCATGGCAACATATTCAACCATGAGCCTGCAAGGAACAGAAAACTTCTTGCTCACAGAATGGAAATCAAGAAATTCCAGAGAAAAGTGAACGAGAAAGGACTTACTATTGTTCCTCTGGAAATCTATCTGAAAGGGAACCTCGTGAAGATGAAAATTGCACTTGCTCGTGGTAAGAACGTCAGGGATAAGAAAGAGGCCATAAAGGAAAAAGACATGAAGATTGACGCAAGACGTCAACTTAAGGAAATGAATTATTAAGGCAAAATCCGAATATGCCTTAAAGCTCTTTCCGAATTTGCTGCTAATAACCTTATTAAAGCTGAAATAGAAAAAGATGATGGAATTCCTCCGAAGGAACTTTATGTAATATCAGGGATGGCTAATGCCATAGAAACGAGACCAGATGGTGTCCATGTCATTCCTATTACTGCTTTGAAAAACTAATATACTATTTAGAGTAATTATCTAAATATAATCTACAGGTCTTCTTACAGTTTTTCTGATAAATTTGTAGACATCTGAAAAAACTCTTATGAAGGATCATAGAGTCTCATCGCATCACAAAAAACAATTATCAAGTTCTGTTTGGAATAAATAGAGGTTCTCGGTGATAAAATGTCAATCAGTCAAAGAGGAAGATTTCCTCCTTCCAATCTACTATGTTTCTCTCTTTTGAAGAGAAGTATATTCCAAGGAGATGTATAGTATTTCCTCTTTTCATGTATTTTTCATAATAAAAAAAAGGCCAGCCTATGCTGACCCTCTGGAGGTGGGGAGACTCGAACTCCCGTCCTAACAGTCCATCCGAAAACATCTACGGAGCGTAGTAATGCTTCTGATTTCCCTACCCTTTAGGCCGCATTACCAGCGTTGAGAGCAGGTAGCACCCACTTGATCTCCCTTAATGGTGAGTGCACCCAGTAAGGAAAGCCCTGGTTTGTGTTGACCTCTTCCAGCCTCAGAGCTGTGTCAGGAGAAGCCATGCTGCGTTTAATTAAGCAGCAAATGCAAGAGTTTCGACGTTGTCGTCTTCTTCTTTCTTTGCAGTTATTTTTTTGTGCCGGTTTTACAAGTCAGCTCTTGGCCCGCAGTCTCCGACCTGGTAAAGCAAGTCGAAACCAAAACACCCCCGCTTTGGCTATACTTAATATAATTAAAGAAATTTCATCAGTCAAGCGTCAAGGAAAGATGCAAAGGCTATGAAGAAACTCTTAAGATCCCTGTACCTTAAAGCAGCATAAGGATCAAGGTAGGTATCATCCCGGTTGACTATTACTATGTTACTGCCCTTCCTTGCAGCAATGTAAGGAAGGGATGCTGCTGGATTTACAACAAGAGAAGAACCAAGTACTAGAACAAGATCCGCATTATAGAAAGCGTTTTCCGCTCTTTGGAGTATGCTCATATCAAGATTCTCACCATAAAAGATGATATCCGGTTTTATAAGGCCGCCGCACCTGTCACAGCGAGGGATCTTATCCTCATGAACAATCTTTGAAATCTCGTCATACTCATGATAGCTATGACAGGAGATGCAATAGGCCCTCTCAAGGGTGCCATGCAGAGGGTAAACCTTTCTGCTGCCTGCCCTCTCGTGAAGGAAATCTATATTCTGTGTGAATATGCCCTCACTAAGGTATCCCTTATCCTCAGCTTTTTTCAGCGTCTCATGTATTATGTTCGGCTTGACATTATCTATGTTGTACCAGTTATCTTTCGCCCATGAATAGAAAATCTCCGGATGCGCCTTGAAGAAGTCAATATCGAGAATCTCCTCAACTCTCATGTGCCCGAACTCTTTGCTGTATAGCCCGTCTGAACTTCTGAAATCGGGGATGCCTGAAAGTGTTGAAACCCCAGCACCTGTTAAGACTACCTGCCGTCTAGAATTCTTCAAAAGAGTGAAAAACTCGTTAAACATCTATCTCCTCTCCCCTGTACGTGTTACCGTTGAGCTCAGTAAGCCTAACGCGAACCATATCACCCTTTGCATGCTCCCTCTTAGGGAGGAACGACACCATGTCGTTATGCTCATTATAGCCAAGAAGGCGGGACTTATCATCACGGGTAGTACCGCGAACAAGCACTTTGGTAACAAATGGAAGACGGGCTTCCTTTATTCTCTTCGCTCTTTCCAGCTGTTCATTGATAAGGCACTCCAGCCTTCTAATCTTCTCACTCTCCTCAATCTGGCCATCCATTTTCGCACTGGGCGTTCCCTCTCTCGGGTTATAATAGTACATGAAAGCTTCGGTGCATCCCATGATTTCCATCATGGAAAGCGTATCCTCGTACTCCTCCAGGCTTTCGGTTGGGAAGCCGACCATAACGTCTGTTGAGAATGTGAGATCTTTTATTTCCCCTCTCATCTTATCTAGGAGAGCGATGAACTGCTCTCTTGTCGTCTTACGATTCATGAGAGAAAGAATCCTTGAAGATCCAGACTGCATTGGAAGATGAATATGGCTGCAAATTCTTTCCTTTTCACTTATTACTCGGATAAGATGATTGGAAAAATCCTTTGGATGAGGGGATTCGAATCTTACGAACTCGATTGAATCAAGATAAGGGTAAATTATTTCGAGAAGAGTCGGGAAATCCACTTCTTGTCCCTTATACTCTCCCTTGTAGCTGTTTACATTCTGTCCTAAAAGCGTTATCTCCTTGACACCTTTGCTCTCCAGAAATCGGATCTCATCGATGATTGACTCGACATTTCTGCTGACTTCTCTTCCCCTTACGTAAGGGACTATGCAGTAAGAGCAGAAATTATTGCATCCATTCATTATCGGAACATATGAGGAGAAGGAACCTTCTTCATAGTAGGATGAAAGGAAGCTGTAGCTATCTTTTTTGCATATCTCGTGAGAAAGCACGTAAGACGGAATCTCCTCTTTCTCATTTGTGCCGATTACGGCATCAACAAAAGGAGCTTCCTTTTTTAGCTCATCCTTGAGGCGTTCTGCCATGCAACCTGTTACTATTATATCAAGTTTCCCGTTCTTCTTTCTCTTTATGGAATTAAAATAGCCAAGGCGGCCCCAGATTCTATTTTCCGCAGTCTTTCTCACAGAACATGTGTTTATGATGACTACATCCGCATCTTCCGCTTCCTCTGTCTTCTCTATTCCCTGCCCCTTCAGCATCAGCTCGATAGCACTGCTTTCAGCCATATTAAGCTGACAGCCGTATGTCTCTATAAGATATTTCAATTTCCTCTCCTTTCTGCTGCTAGCATTGTGTTCTCCATGAGCATTGTTACAGTCATTAGCCCTACCCCTCCTGGAACCGGGGTAAGCCTTGCAGATGTGCTCTTAAAGCTCTCATAATCGACATCTCCAACAAGGCGGTATCCCTTTTCCCTAGAGGAGTCGCTAATACGGTTAACCCCCACATCTATTATTACAGCATCATCCCTGCACATGGAAGAATCGAGCGTTCCAGGGGCTCCTGTTGCAACGATTATGATATCTGCATCCCTAGTGTACGATGAGATATCTCTTGTTTTCGTATTAAGTACTGATACGGTTGCATCGATACCTTTCTGCATGAGAAGAAGTGCCATTGGCTTACCAACTATGTTGCTTCGTCCGATGACAACGGCCTTCTTCCCCGCTGTCGGGATATCATAATATCTCAGGATTTCAAGAATTCCTTTCGGAGTACAGGGTATAAAACATTCTTCTCCCAGCATAAGACGTCCGACATTGTAAGGAGAAAAACCGTCAACATCCTTTTTCTCAGATATTGAGTTTATGATTTTCCTCTCATCAATATGAGATGGAAGAGGAAGTTGCACTAGGATGGCATCGACATCACTTCGTCCATTGAGCTCCATTATGAGCTCCAGAATCTCCTCTTCTTTCACATCTTCATCAAATCTATAATCAAAATGCAAAAATCCAAGACGTTCGCATGCTTCCCTCTTGTTGTTCACATATGTCTCGCTAGCTGGATCATGACCGACTAGGATTACCGCTAACGATGGTGCTCTATTTCCTTTGCTTACAAAAAGTTCGCATCTTTTTTTCAGATTATTCTCAATCTGCTCCCTGACTTTCTTGCAACCTAATCTTTCCATAGAAATATCTTTTACCTGATTTACCGCTTTTTCTCAATGCATTTGCTAATATCTGGAAATTAATGTAGACTCTTTGCAGGAGTTAAAATGAGGAAAACATTAACGATTGTGCTTCTTGCAGTAATGGGGATTACGGGAGCCTTCAGCTCACCCTACTATGATGCTGGAAGCCAGATATTCACCATAAATGTCGGAGCATCGGTACCATTCTTCACTTATAACGGCAAAGATAAAGAGGCTGTCTTCTGGCCGGGGACCGATGATGAGAGCACACCGGAAATTGAGAATATGAACCAGCTCGTTGGAGGCATCGGATCTATTGCCTATCAGGTTTTTCTTAATCCATACTGGGCAATCGGTGGCGAGCTTGGTTATCAGTTTAATTATGTTGCAGGAACGGATGTTGCTGCCTCTGTTCCAATCAACATGAAAGTCTCCTATTTCCCTGTTCAGACTGGAAAGTTCGATCTTCCAATCTCACTTGGAATCGGACTGAATTACATAAGTTTCCGTGACAGTTCAAAGCTTACCTTCTCTGCGACTGTCGAATTCGGAGGAATGTATTACATAACCGATGAATGGGGAATTGGAATACATGCAGGACTCTATTTCATTCCTGAGTTCTATCTGACTGATGGAAGAAGCCAGTACAGCGGAATCGAGACATATATTCCAATAAGACTGAGCGTGGCATACAGGCACTGAGGAGAGAGTAATGAAAAAACTACTGTTAATTATCCTATCTGTATTCATTGTATTGCTCTCATCCTGCAATCCTGATTCTAATACTTCGATTATCTTTGATAAGCTTCATGCGAATCCTTCCAGCAATTACAGAATCTTCTCTTATGTTGGAGATTATAGCGATGGGGAAAATGAGTATCTTGTTCTAGGAACAAATCTTGGCATCATTCTCTATGATTATGACTCTACTGCAAATGTAAAATACGGCGTGATCATTTCTCCAATCGCACATCCTCTGATGCTTGTGAACGGAGCAGAAGATATTTATGTACTCTACTATGAGCAGAACACTGATAAGGATGCAATTCTTAAAGCCGCATTAATCTCATCTCTGACCGATAACGATAAGAGTAATGATATGATTTATGAGGCTCAGATCGATATTGGAGATGATACTGATATCGCTATCTCCAATGTCTACATGCAGAGTACTCAGAGCGGAGGAACTTCTTCAATCAAGTATACTGTTCAGCAGAGACAGCCTGTAGATACAACTCCTGACAACAGGAATATCGTATTCTATAATTTTGCTGATTCAGCTGTATCTGCCACAATCGAAGGCGAAATCCTGAAAGTTAGTGTATCAGGTGCACAGAAGACAACTGTTGATTCTTCTTCAGAGATTGCACCATACATCGTCGGAGATGGATATATTGCATTCCTTGATGAGAATGAGTCTTATCACGATGTATATGCGATGGAAGGAAAAGATAAGATCAACAGAGGTGATGATCCAATTGCCAGAGGTCCAGAGGATGAAATTGTTGCATTCTTTGGCAAGGCTGGAGATAAGGAAGTTCTTGTTGATAACAGTGGTAGTCTTTATGTCGATGGAAACGAGAAAGGCGATTACGGCTCATTCCCGATGGATAACAGAAGAGTCGCCTACAGCACCATAATAGATGACTACCTTTATATCGGCTATAAGTACGGCCCTGAAATCATTACGGTAAATATGGCGGATGGAGAAACTAATTCCCGCGATACTAGCGATATAAACAACGAGACCGTCGTTGGAATCAAACAGAACGATAATTATTTCTACGTCATTACAGAGGAATCTGAAGTTATTAGAACTCAGTTCAACTGATACTTCTGATTCCAATTTCTTACAGGCAGTGTTTGATTTAAAGCACTGCCTTTATTTATTGCATATTGAGAATCTGCCAAATAGTACATTGAGAATCTGCCAAATAGTACATTGAGAATCTGCCAAATAGTACATTGAGAATCTGCCAAATAGTACATTGAAAATTTGCCAAATAGTACATTGAAAATTTGCCAAATAGTACATTGAAAATTTGCCAAATAGTACATTGAAAATCTGCCAAATTGACTAATTGCGATAATTTTTTATAAAGGATTATGGAAAGAGCATAAATAACTTTAACTATAAAATAGATTTTTCAAAAAGAGAAGATGTAATATTAGAAGTACCCGTATGCTGCCTAAAAGATTAACAGCGCTACGGGAGCTGAAAGTTGACTTCCCCCTACCCATCTGTTAATGTTGAATTAATAGGAGATGAAAATGCGTAAGCTTGTTCTGACTTTTGCATTTTGCATTATTGCCATATCATCTTTGATGGCATTCGATCTTGTTGTTCCAAGCTCTGGAGAGGAGGTATACAGCCTCTTCAATTCCGATAATGACGAATTCATCGTCGATGATTCCGTCTATTTCAAATCCGCCCTTGATGGGGAGGTGAAAGTCGAGAGATATTCTGATCACATCACTTCAATTGAATATGGGCACGGGGATTATATCGTCGTACTGCTTAATGCAACCAGGGATGAGCTTGATGAGCAGAGATTCTCGCTTTCATTCTCAGTGGATGATCCAGATGTTCTTATCGTGAACAGTCCTGTCGATTATGATTTCCTGGATGAGATTGATGCGGATGATGTCTACATTAGCGGTAGAATCTCAGGAGAGGAGAGAGCGATGCTCAGGCGTCTTGATGTTGATTTCACAGAACTGGATCCATCATCCATACTCCGCTTTGAGGGGGATGATGTCAGTGTAATATCCGGATCAAAATATCCAAGCTCCGGAAAGGACGGAATATACGTCACATGTCCAAAGTGCGGAACGACGATATATGTCCCTCTAAATTAACACTCTTTTTTCTTAGAGAATATGAAGAACTTGCCAGCAAGGTAGTTACAAAGACCTACTGCAAGATTTGAAATGAATTTCCAAAGGGTGTGGTTATAAGAAAGGATATCAACTGCAACGTACATTATGACCACATCCAGAATTCCACTTAATAGTCTCATCAGATAGAAATAACCGAGCTCGGTAAAGAAATTGAATCTCCTTTCTTTTTCATCTTTAGCTTTAAAGACTATATACTTGTTCGTAAAGAATGCGAAAGTGACAGCAAAGAACCAAGAGAGTGCAACAGATATTACATTCGGAATTCCAAGTACCGAGTAGAGCAATTCATAGCTGAGCATGTTCACCGCTGTTGCCATTGCACCAAAGATGCAATAAATGATGAAATCACACTTTGCAAGTAAACGTGCTAAAGACATATACCTCTTAACATATTAAAAAATGGCCGGATCGGCCATTTATCAGTTCTCCAGAATCTCATGGAGGATATTCCTAACCTCCTCATCCTGATAAACCTCATCAATCTCATCGTGCTCAAGTCCTATGAACTCATGGCATGTGTAATGTATCCACCTTGAGTCCGCTTCGCTGTTAAGCACATGCTTACGACACCAGTAATCCGGCTGCACGGGAAGGCGTGCCTGGTCCCCATAGAGTTTGACCTTGTAGTCGTATACAGCAACCTTGATATCCTCTCTTGGAATTCCCGCATCCATGACGGTCTTAACAAGTGCGTTCACGGTCATTCCAGTATCGAAAATATCATCAACGATAAGAACTTTCATACCGGGCTTCAAAGCCTTTGGACTGACAGTCCAGCCATCAATATCAACATGGTTGGAGTGCTCTCTCACATCACCATAACTGCGAGCAACAACAGCTGCATAGAAAACAGGAGTCTTTCCTTCCTTCATAGCGATAAGCTTGTAATACTCGCTCATGACGTTCGCCATGTATGCTCCCCCTCTAAGGGAATCATAAATGATGTCTGGAACAAAACCATCCTCGTGATGCATCCTGTAAACGAGTTTCAGCGCAGCATCCCTAATCATGTCGCAGGTAATGAATTCCTTGCTCATACAGCCTCCTTAAATCGTCATGATCTCAGCACCATTCTCGGTGATAGCAACAGTGTGCTCCCAGTGACAGGCTACAGAACCGTCAACAGTTTTAACGGTCCAGCCGTCATCCAAATCCATGATCTTCCATGAACCCATGTTTATCATCGGTTCAATCGCTATAACAAGTCCCTCTCGAAGCTTAACATTTGGATTTCGAACAGATACGTAGTTAAACACTGGAGGGTCCTCATGAATTGAGAAGCCAACGCCATGACCACAGTAATCGCGTACGATGCCATAGCCGTATGGCTTGCATGTGGCTTCTACAGCTGCCGCGATATCATGAAGGCGGGCACCCTTTTTCCCTGCAGCATCAATAGCGTTGTATAGTGCTTTCTCTGTTACTGTATTAAGCTGATGCACAGCATCACTGACCTTGCCGATCTCATATGTATGGGTGCTGTCCGAAACATAGCCGTCGAGATCCAGCGTGATATCGACAGAAACAAGATCACCTTCCTTCAAGATAATCTTCTTTGAAGGAATGCCATGAATCACCGTGTCGTTTACAGATATGCAGGTGGCATTCGGATAGCCCATGTAACCGAGGCATGAAGCGATGGCATGATGACGACGTATGAAATCATCACAGATCTTATCAACATCATAAGTGCTCATACCTTCAGCAATCTTCTCATCAAGATGCCTGAAGAGGTCTGCAAGAAGTTGTCCGCTTCTCCTTATCCCCTCTATTTCCTTTCTGTTCTTCAACTGAATCATGCTGAGAAATCCTTTACGAAAGTATCAAGAATACCATTAATAAAACGATATGAGACATCATTGGAAAGGCTTTGAGAGAGCTTGACCGCCTGATCAATGATTATTGTCGGATGAGTATCCTTGAGGTTCTCAATCTGAAAGAAGGAGATTCTCAGGATGTTGCGATCCACAATATTGATTTTCTCTATTGGTCTGTTAATCGAATATGTGCTTATGAGCTTATCAAGATGTTCAAGATTCTCAAGTGTTCCCCGGATGAGATAGCGTGCGAAGATGACAACATCATCCCCTAGAGCACCCATCTCCTCTTCACTCATTCCAGGGAAGACTGTGAGATCATGCTCCTTATCCAGCTCATTGTTGAAATCAAGACTGTAAAGTGTTGAAACGGCAATCTGCCGCGCTAGACTTCTACCGCTAAGCATCAGTAGATCCTCACTCTCGCTTCATTTCTAAGCTCACTAATCATCTCATTAAGAGCCTCAGTCATAATATTGTTAGCTTCCTGCTGTGTGAGAATCTGCCTGATATACTCCTTAAGAGTCAGAGTATCCTCCGGACTGATCCTGTCATTTAGTGAAAGAATTTTTCCATCATTGTGTACGGAAACCTTAACAATATGATAACCCATGTTGGACTCAAGAAGACCTGAGACCTCGCCAGCTCTCATCATGACAACAGTATCGACAAACGCATCCCCGAGTCCTGCTCTTGCCGTTTCGTTATCCATGGTTAGCCAGCCGATATCCCCACCGATGCTCTTCGAGCTCTCATCCTGGCTGTAATCCTGCACTGCCTGTTCGAATGTGATTTCTCCGTTAGCAATATCCTCTGCAACACTGAAAAGAAGGGCTGCATTAGCCTCATTCTCCTCTTCAGACTCTGAATACGGAATAAAGATATGTGCAAGTCTAACGTTTTCAGGACTATAGAAGGACTGCCTGTTCCTTCTATAGAAGGTATCGATATCGCTATCACTGATCTGGAGCTCAGAAGCCTTTTTCTGAATTTCAGCACCCTTAACCTGAGAAAGATACTGGTTCACAAGAAGCTGCTCACGGGCATTTTCCCTGAACTCGTCATAGCTCATCCCTGTCTGGGAGAGAACAATCTCCTCATACTGCTCATCCGTAAGGCTCTGTCCGACCTGGCTCTCAATTGCCGCTCTCTGCTGACTCATTACCTGCTCAAGCATCTGATCCGTGATTACGACACCGTCCCTCTCTGCACCCTGAAGAAAAACTTCATCATTGATCATGATATTGAGTACCTGAGTCCTGTCTGCAGGAATGCCAGCCTCCTGGTATTCGCTCAACGCCTCATCAACCTCAGCATTCGTGATTGCACGGTTTCTGATAAGATTAACTGTCGCCGCCGGAGTGCCAACAAGGGTTGAGCCTGTAAGAGGTGCGGAAAAAGCACTCACTATGGCACAGAAAATAAGTATTGCACAAAGAAAAACTCTCTTTCTATTCATCTATTTCCTCTCAAGTTTTAAATGCTTGCCCCTCAAATAGGCATCGCTATCCTTGCTGATAATCTCACTAAGAGTCAGGAACATCCCTTCCCCTTCCATTATCTTCATCAGGTTCTGCAGCGCACCATTTGCCCTGAGTCCACCAGAGATGAAGCATAAGCTTCTCTTTCCTGCGGCCCCTGGAACCTCCCTAAGGAACTTTGAAACCTGGCTAGGTATTTTCGCACTAAGAAAGCCTTGGGGCTCTGATCCGACAATTATGAAATCATAATATGTTAAACGCTGGTCAGTATCCACATAGGCATTGAGAAGACGTACCATATGTCCCTGTTCCTCAAGACCTTTTGCAAGGGACTTCGATATGTTCTCTAGCTTCTGTGAAGAGCTTGAAGGACCACCGTATAAGATTGCAATATTCAAATTTCTCTCCTTAAAATAAAGAATAAGCCGACCTCGGGAGATAATCAAGGTCGGCTTAAATCTTTCTGAACTTAATTGGCTGATTCAGAAACTTCTGCGGGAGCGACCGTTTCAGTACTTACGCTATCGCTCTCAAGCCATGTAGTTCCAGCTTCAGTCTGACTCTGCTCTGCAAATGCAACCACGTTGTCCCCGCTTCCTCTGTTGCAAAGAGCAACAAGAAGAGCAAGCACCATGAACGCCACCGCTAATATCGAAGTAGCCTTCGTAAGGAACGTGGAAGAAGAACCGCCGAATGCAGATTCGCTTGAACCGCCGAAGATTCCACCAAGTCCAGTGCTCTTCTCATCCTGGATTGCCACAAGGAAAATAAGCAACAATGCAGCGATGATGAAAATAACCAATAGGATGATACTCAAAATACCCATTCTCTTTTTCTCCGGAAATTATTTGTCAAAAGTAAGGATGGGAAGGAAATCATCGACTTTGAGACTTGCACCTCCAACCAGTGCACCATCGATATTCTCCTTGGCCATCAATGCTTTTACGTTGTTAGCCTTAACAGAACCACCATACTGTATAATGAGGTTTTCTGCAATATCTTTTGAGAATAAAGATGCGACCGTGTTCCTTATGAAGAGGTGAGCCTCATCAGCATCCTCCGGTGTCGCCGTCTTTCCAGTACCGATAGCCCATACCGGCTCGTATGCGATCACGATATGGCTCATGTCCTCAGCCTTAACATCCTTAAGTCCTACGCTGAGCTGGGCAGAGAGAACTTCCTCAAGTTTTCCATTCTCCCTTTCCTCAAGTGTTTCTCCGATGCAGTAAATGACATCCATTGAATGGGAAAGAGCAAGATGGATCTTAGCATTGATTATCTCATTCGTCTCTCCGTAGTACTGCCTTCTCTCACTGTGTCCAAGGATGACAGTGTTAACCCCGAGATCCTTGAGAAAGAGAGGAGATACCTCACCAGTGTAAGCACCCTTATCATGGTCAGCCATGTTTTGAGCTGCAACGATGATCGGACTGTCCTTGAGAACCTCAAGAACCGCTGGAATCGTTACGAACGGTGGAGCGACCATCATCTTGACATCCGCCCCACTCTTCTTGACAGCCTCAAGAAGGGCCGCGGCATAAGCGCGACCCTCACTTGGAGCCATATTCATCTTCCAGTTTCCTGCGATGTAAGCTTTTCTCATCTTATTTCTCCAGAGCCTTGATTCCAGGAAGCGTCTTACCCTCAAGGAACTCGAGTGATGCGCCACCACCTGTTGAAACATGGCTAATCTTGTCTGCGAGACCGAACTTATTGATAGCTGCAACGCTGTCACCACCGCCAACTACGCTTGTAGCATCGCTGTCGGCAAGAGCCTTTGCAACCTCTCCTGTTCCCTTACTAAATGCTTCGAACTCGAAAACGCCCATAGGTCCGTTCCACACGACGCTTTTAGCTTTCTTGATCTCGTCAACAATGAGTGCAACTGTCTTAGGTCCGATGTCCATTCCCATGAGGTCAGCAGGGATATCAACAGAGTCAACTGCAACCGGTGTTGCGTTCTCATTGAACTCTGCTGCACATACGTGATCCACAGGAAGAATAACCTTTACACCCTTCTCTGCTGCCTTTGCAAGGAATGCTTTCGCAGTATCCTGATAGTCAGGCTCGAAGAGGCTCTTTCCAATCTCATGTCCCTCTACCTTGAGGAAGGTATAAGCCATTCCACCGCCGATAACGACAGTTGAGCATGTCTTTACGAGTGACTCAAGAACAGTGATCTTACTTGATACCTTGCTTCCTCCGATAACAGCAACGAACGGCTGCTCAGGATTTTCAAGAAGTGGAGCCATGAACTTGACTTCCTTCTCAATGAGGAAACCTGCATAGGATGGAAGATAGTGAGATACACCCTCTGTTGAGGCGTGAGCCCTGTGTGCTGTACCGAAAGCATCGTTGCAGTAGATATCGCCATAGCTTGCAAGTGTCTTTGCAAACTCAGGATCGTTAGCCTCTTCCTCCTTATAGAACCTTACGTTCTCAAGTAGAAGGACCTCACCCGGCTTGAGAGCCTTGACTTCCTTCTCAACCTCAGCTCCAATTACATCCGGAGCAAGCTTAACAGGTCTTCCAAGAAGGGCCTCGAACTCCTTTGCAATCGGTGCCATTGAGAAATCTGGATTCTTCTGTCCCTTTGGGCGTCCGAAATGGCTCATTACTACAAGTGATGCACCCTGATCAAGAATGTACTTCACAGTTGGAAGAGCTGCCTTGATTCTCGTGTTATCAGTAACCTTACCATCTTTGAGAGGTACGTTGAAATCAACGCGGATAAGAACTCTCTTTCCTTTAAGATCAGCTTCGTTAATAGTATTCAACTTCATATTGCACTTCCTAAGTTAAAAATAAAGCCTGCCAGACGGCAGGCCCACTCCGGGCATAAGCCGGATTACGAGGTAAAAGGTGAATTAACCGTTAACCTTCTTCATGTAAGCAATGAGATCGAGAACCTTGTTGGAGTATCCAATCTCGTTGTCATACCAAGATACAACCTTTACGAAAGTATCTGTGAGTGCGATACCAGCCTTCGCATCGAAGATTGATGTTCTTGTGTCTCCGAGGAAATCGGAAGAAACAACTGCGTCCTCTGTGTATCCGAGAATACCCTTGAGCTCGCCCTCACTAGCTTCCTTCATCGCTGCGCAGATCTCATCATACTTTGCTGGCTTTGCAAGGTTGACTGTGAGGTCAACAACAGAAACATCAAGAGTAGGAACTCTCATTGACATACCTGTAAGCTTACCGTTGAGAGAAGGAATAACCTTTCCTACAGCCTTAGCAGCACCTGTTGAAGATGGGATGATGTTGCCGCTTGCAGCTCTTCCACCTCTCCAGTCCTTCATTGAAGGTCCGTCAACTGTCTTCTGTGTTGCAGTTGTTGAGTGTACAGTTGTCATAAGGCCATCTACGATACCGAACTTGTCATTGAGAACCTTTGCAATAGGTGCAAGGCAGTTTGTCGTGCAGGAAGCGTTTGAAACAAACTGTGTTCCCTTAACATATGTCTTCTCGTTAACACCAACAACGAACATCGGTGTGTCGTCCTTTGAAGGAGCTGACATTACGACATACTTAGCACCAGCGTTGATATGTGCCTGTGCCTTCTCTTTTGTAAGGAAGAGTCCTGTTGACTCAACTACATACTCTGCTCCAACCTCGTCCCACTTGAGTTCGTTAGGATCCTTGCATGCAGTAACGCGGATCTTCTTTCCATTAACAATAAGCTGTGAGTTCTCAACATCCGCCTCGATCGTTCCATCAAAATGACCATGCATCGTATCGTACTTGAGCATGTATGCAAGATAATCCACTGGGCAGAGATCGTTGATTCCAACAATTTCAACCTCTGGGCGAGCCATTGCAGCGCGGAATACAAAGCGTCCGATTCTTCCGAATCCATTGATACCGATTTTCATTGTTTTTCTCCTTCTATAGATTGTTTTCCAATCGATAATATTATATCTGATTTCAAAGTTATTGATAACACTTTTTCCAAAAAGAGTAAAGTTTTTTTCTTATTATAATAAGAACTCAGCTCCTGTAGCCTAGGCGAAGAATGATATCCTCCTGCTTTTGTAGCATTACCTCACTCTTGAAATCATTGCTTTCGTGATCGTAGCCAAGCAGATGCAGCAGGCCATGAAGCATCACACGGGTAAGCTCCTCAGAAAACGGAACAGAAAACTCTGAGGCGTTACGGGATACTGCATCAAGGCTTATGAAGATATCACCCATCTCGTCAACCTCTCCGACATCGGGGAACGTATCGTCGTCTTTTAGACGGAATGTAAGGACATCCGTCGGCTCATCTTTAGCCCTGTATTCCCTATTGAGATTCCTTATCTCATCATCACTTACAAAAGAGATTGAGAAATCGGATGTTACACCTAGCTCGCTTAAAAAAGAATCGAGTCTAGCCCTAATCTCTTTCTCATCCAGTGGTGCCTTCATATCTTCCTGAAAATATAAGTCGTACATTTTTAGTCCTTATCGTATTCTATTCTCTGATGATCCCTGCCGATGAGTGAACGGATGAACGTATCCTTTATCGTCACAAGATCGGTAAGTGTCAGCTTACTGTCCGATAGCTGATTATGGTTTATCTTACTGATCATGATGCTCATTATCAGCCTGTCATATTTCTGCGTGTTCGGATTCTTCAGAGTACGGCTCGCAGCCTCGACACAGTCTGCAAGCATTACAATTGCGGCCTCAGGTGTCTGTGGGATATCACTGTTGTATCTGAAATCCTCCTCATGCACGAAACGGGCACCATCGGGATTGTTCTTCTTTGCCTCATTGTAGAAATATGTGATGATATCATTTCCATGATGCTGGCTTATGATGTCAAGGACCTCCTGTGGAAGTCCGATCTCCCTGCCCTTTTCAACACCAAGCTTTACATGACTCTTTATGATAGCCGCGGAAAGGTTGTTGTTAAGCTCATCATGTGCATTCCCTTTCCCGCTCTGGTTCTCGATGAAATACTCCGGGTGTTCGGCCTTTCCGATATCGTGGTAAAGTGCTCCAACCCTCGTAAGTTCGGCATCAGCACCTATTGCTTTTGCAGCAGCATATGACATATCAGAGACGTTGCGAACATGGTTGAAAGTACCCTGTGCAACCTGGCTGAGCCTGTTCAAGGTTGGTGAATCCGTATAGGAGAGCTCGTGAAGGCGGAACTGTGTTGGAAGATTGAAAATCTTCTCCAGAATCGGAAGAATCACAGAGACTGCAACATAGGTGCAGATCACGTTGAGAATTATGATAATCGTATTTCCAGCAAGCACCTCATAGCTGTAACCGTTTATAAGGGAGAAGATAAGGGTTGCAACAGATGCGACTATCGCGGAGTATAACGCCTCATAGATGACATCGATCCTGTTAGTTCCCTTATGCACGAAAAGCACCGAGGCCTCGATCACGACCAGAAGATGAAAGAACGAGAACTTGTTCGAAGTCGGAAAAAGAACAGCGAATCCCGCAGTAACGAATCCTACTGCGAATCCAATTCTCCTCTTGTTCGTAATGCATGTGAAAAGGACTGGAAGGAAGAGAAATGGCAAAAGAGGATCAAGCGTGATGGTTCTCTTAGATGAGAGGGCAAGGCGCATGTAGAAGAAGCTCAAAATCAATATGATTATGATTCCAGAGAAGAAAAGAATCAGATAAAGCGGAATCCTGTATTTGTACTGTATGCAGGAAATGAAGAATATTGTCGCGAAAAAGAGGATCAAAAGCAAAAAGAGTGCATTTGAAAAATACATTGCAAATGGCATGCTGATCCTCATACCGTTTATCTGATCTATGATTCTCAGCGCCTGTTCAGTAATTATCGAGTCACGAGCAATGATAAGGTCCCCCTCTTCCAGACGGATGGACACCGGTGGTGTTGAGATTGCAGTCTCATTCCTCCTGTTCTCCGTCTCAAGAGAATCATAATGCACGTTAGGCCTTATTAGCATCCTTATCGTCTCGGCAACGAGTATGAGGTTCTCATCCCCTATTTCCCTGTAGTTGTCAAAACCGTAATTTATAAGGTACTCGTAGATGTTCTCATCCGTAAGCACGGAAGATGCATCAGTCTTTCCTTCCCTTATGACAAAAGAATCATTTATGCTCTCTGCCATTATCTCATCATAGCCTGAAGCCATGGACTCATCGATTTCAGCCTGGCTGAAGATTCCTTTACCGAGCACTTTGGATATGACATCGCGAAGCAGTGCTGCTATTATGTTCCTATCCTTCTCCTCAAGATTTAGTATCCTGTTCGTCAGGTTCGTCTCAAGAATTCCAGCCTCTCTTAAAACGGCATACGGGCTTGTAGGGCTGTCAATACTTAATGCGTCCGCATAGTTTCTCGTAAGATTCATCGTTGAAATCGAAGAAAGCATGTCGTAAGAATAGTAAGGAAGCACCGTAGCCATTGCCTCCTCTCTTACAGCCTCAGTTGCAACCTCATCTATGAAGCTGAAAGTCACAGGGGAATACACATCCTCATCGCTCAGCTCCCCTGCCCTGTAATCGCGGCTAAGCTCGATATGGCGCATTGAAGAGTTTGGCAGAAGAACAGGGATTGTAACTCCCAAAAGAATGGAAAGGAAGAAAAGAATGACGCATGCGGCTTTCTGAGCTGCGGAAAAATAGCCCACAAAGTCCTTAATGCTCTGGCTTCTCATCATCATCCTCCTTCTCATAAGCTTTCACGATATCCCTGACGATCCGGCTTCTCTGCGTATCCCTACTTGAAAATTCTACAATGGAGAGCCCTTTTATTCCAGAAAGTTTTTCAACGGCCTCGATCAGGCCGGAAGAGAACCTGTCTGGAAGATCTATCTGGCTCGGATCTCCTGTGATGATCGCCTTGCTTCCCTCTCCAAGGCGTGTGAGGAACATCTTCATCTGGGACCGGCTCGAATTCTGAGCCTCATCAAGGATGACTATGCTATCACGTATGCTCCGTCCTCTCATATAAGCGAGCGGACTTATCTCAATCTCTCCACTATCCTCCATGCGTCTTATCTGAGTAAGAGGCAGGAAAACCTCCATGGCATCATAAAGCGGCCTAAGATACGGAGAAAGTTTTGCCATGAGATCGCCGGGAAGGAAACCGAGGGATTCGCCTGCCTCAACAACGGGACGGGTAAGAACTATTTTCTTCTTTTTCCCCGAAATCACCTCTGAAAGAGCATACGCAACAGCGATAAAAGTTTTGCCCGTTCCAGCAGGACCGGATGCGAATATCACCTCATCATTTCTCAGAGAGCTCATGTACTCCCTCTGCTTGGCACTTTTTGGCCATACACTCTTGCCCAGGATTGAGATAGGCTCAATATCACCTTCGAAGTCGTTTCTTACATCCTCGTATGCCATGAGTATCTCAGCCTCACTGAGACTGCCTTTCCTCTCAGCCTCCCTCTCAAGACGCTTGAAAAGAGGAACAAGAGAGGAACACGTATCTGTAGACTGCACGATGTTTCCCTTTAAAGAGAGCTCGATGCCCAGAAGCAGTTCTATGTATGAGAGATTCCTGTCATTGGCACCCAGAATCCTTTCTGCGGCTTCCTGACTTTGAAATGCGTAGGAAATTGTCAAATTCAGTTACTCCTTACCCAGGTCTCCCCATCCATCTCCCAGTTCTCATCTATGCTGAGGTCTGGGAAGATGTTCCAGCTGAGATATATGCTGAATTCGGGTACGAAACGGTATTCCTCATTCGATAATACAACCGAAGTCGAGTAATTGCAATGCAGCGCCCAGTCCTGCATGTAATGCGTGACTTCAAGAGAAATCATTGACATGTTGAAATTCGTGTTGTACCTGCCGTTTCCGATGAAATCGAAACTCCTCATCAGGTCATCCCAGAGCTCCTTGATGCTGAAGCGGCCATCAGCATCCTGATATGAGCCGAAATTGTTGTTGGAACTTGTGAAACTGAGTCTGAAGTCAAGGAACTCGGCAATGGAGAATATGACCGATGGGGTTATCGTGAAGCTTGATGCTGCGATGTTGAGTATGTCAAGATTAAGTGATGCAGATAGACCAAGAGAAAGGTAGATGCGTCCTCTCCATGCTCTGATCAGGATATCACGGGCATCGACTTTCACATTTATCGTATCAAGTTCCAGTGCGGAGAATGGACCTGAGAAATCGACATAGGCACTAACGTAAGGCACAGTGAGTATAGTTCTAAGCGATGATACGAAATTTTCCTCACCGCTCGAGCTGTCGAATCCACTCCACTCAAGCTGCTCGGTAATGCTGTAACGCTTATCGGTAGTACGAAGGGAAAACTGGGCGGAGATATCGAGAGGTCGGAAAAAGTCGGATGATACATATTCATCCGTCTGATATGAGAAAGAACTGGATGCGACGATGTTGTCCCCGTTATATGCAAAAGAAAGCTTGAGAAGATCGGATATGAACCGTCCGCTGTCATTCTCATCATTCTTAAAGCGATAGGAGAAAGCGGCAGCGAAGTCTCCGATACGGTAACTGAGCGATGGAGTCAGGCTCCCTGTGAGAGGATGAAGAGTGTACGAGATTGAAGGTGTGAATGCTCCGATAGCAGTGGAAAAAGTCTTCGAAAGAGCAATCGAGTGAGTGCTTACGTGATCCGTATCAAAAGCCCAGAAGCTCTCCTCTGTCTCCAGAACATCGGACTTGAAACTTCTCTCATACTCATATGCCCTGTTCGTGAGGCTGTACGTAAGTCCGATGTAAGGAATGCTTGCCTCTATCGTGTTCGTAATGTAGAACTCATCCGACCATATAAGCTCGTCCTCCTCTTCCCTCTCATAACTGTAACTCGGAGTTATGACACTTCTAAGTCTGAAATAGTCTCCAGCATCAAGTTCACTCGTAAGGCGGAAAGAGGTATCTGAAGAGAATGTTGAGCTCTCAAGCTCGCCCCTGTAATAATCGATATTGTTCTCAAGGCTCTGATTTATCGAGTAACCCATGCCTAGAGAATAGGAAGATGAGACATGCCCCTCTCTGAGAATCTCCTCATGGAACATGTCATAAAGAAGCGGATCAGAGAGGAGGAAAAGCTCAGCCTCATCCACATCCTCATCATCGCTAACGCTATCCTCCCATTCGAAATTGAAAAAAGAGCCGGATGCGCTTGCCCTGAGCTCTGGCAGGTTTATGTAATCATACTGGTATTTCCTGCTCTGGCTGTTCCAGGAATAGCGGCTTTCCGCCCTGAGCCTTGATATTGAGAATGATGAGAGCAAATCGCTTCTAAGGCTCTGAGGAAGGGTATATCTTATCTCGGCATAACGGGAGAAGGAAGTAATGGATGAGGTGTAGTTGTCAGGGAATGTCGGTGCCTGGAATAGAAGTGGTTCTATTGAGAAAGATGTGTTCCTGTTACCAACATCAAGAAGCACGTTGCTATCCGAGTAGACTGGAAAAGAGAGCATGATCGTAAGACCGCTGTACGAGTATGACAGCTCATTAAGGCTGTAATAACGAAAATTGCTACCGTTCGCATTCGCACCGAGCGTCAAGGCAACACCTGAGAAAGTATCGAAGCTGAGCGTCTTTGAAAAGAGATTTATCTTGGAATCCAGGCCAAGGTGAAGACCGACAGCACTGTATGCGTCCGCCATTACAGCAAGATGGCTCTCACTCTCACTCGCCCATGATGCAAGACCATCGAGCTCATCAGGCTGAGAATAATATGAGCCGGAAGGAAGCATGTCCTCGCTATTTTCCGAAGATGAGAATATTGAAAGAAATGATGAGGATGATGATGTGTCGAT
Source organism: uncultured Spirochaetaceae bacterium (assembly GCA_944389025.1). Taxonomy (GTDB): domain Bacteria; phylum Spirochaetota; class Spirochaetia; order Sphaerochaetales; family Sphaerochaetaceae; genus Ornithospirochaeta. The sequence goes on along the minus strand of CALXKU010000006.1, from coordinate 29,284 downwards.
GAGATCCGTATGTCCGAAGATTTCAAATGTAGTATTGAGGAAGGCTCCTTTCGAGGATGTGAATCCGAAAGCTGGGTTTCCAGTGATTCTCGAGCCTGGGTAGAAAAAGACCGGAAGGTAGAAAAGAGGTACTCGCCCGATGTTCAGCACAGCATTCTCTATTATCATATCGGAGCCAGGAAGCATTGTTATGTTGCTAGCGCTTATGCTTGAAAGTGGATCCTTGTCACTGCTTGCGATGTATCCATCCTCATAGATTGCCGCCCCGTTCTCAAAATATGTCAGCCTTTCGCCTACCGAGTAAACATCTATCGTCTCATCCTCGCTGTTCTTTCTCTCATTCATGGTTGTCGCATTCTCAACCACTATGTTTCCCTTCTGCCAATAGAATGAGACGATGTCCGCCTCGATATTCTGTATGTCGCTTTCCTCAGAGGATGTGAATATAACATTGCCAAGTGCGATTATTATTGACGAGGAAGTATCTATAATCACCTCGTCACTTGTCATCCTCGTCTCATTGCCTGAATAGGAGAAAGAGATTTCGACATTTCCCCTGAGGGTAAGCATCTCTCCTGTGGATGAGAGGTAGTCCGCGTTCAAAACGGAAACAGAGTACGTACCCTCCCCTTCTTCGGCGATGCTTATCGCCTCAAGATCCTCATATTCGTAAAGCTCCCGTCTGAGTTCATCGTCACTTAGGGACGTGTCAAGATTCCTTAAAGAGGCCATCCTGATAAGATCCTCTCTCTCTGCATAGTAGATATCATGCGAGGTTAGCGCGAAGAGATTAAAGCTTAAAAGAATGAGTATCATCAGAAGGAGGATTCTTTTCAAGCAAGGTACCTCTTAAGAAACTGACCTGTATAGCTTTCCCCCACCATAGCAACCTCTTCAGGGGTTCCGGTAGCAACGACACGACCACCGTCATCCCCCCCTTCAGGCCCGAGGTCAATAACATAGTCGCAGGTTTTTATTACATCAAGGTTGTGCTCTATCAATATGATTGTATTACCCTGATCTACAAGCCTGTTGAGGGTTTCAAGCAGTTTCTTTACATCTGCGAAGTGAAGACCCGTAGTTGGCTCATCAAGGATATAGAGCGTCTTTCCAGTACTTTTTTTTGAAAGCTCAAGTGCGAGTTTAACCCTTTGAGCTTCTCCTCCTGAGAGGGTCAGAGCACTCTGCCCAAGCTGTATGTAATCAAGGCCGACATCCATGAGAGTCTCCAGCTTCCTCCTTATCTGGGGAATCGCTTCAAAATGCTCAAGAGCCTCTCTCACTGTAAGATTAAGCACATCGGAAATATTCTTACCCTTATACTCAACCTGAAGCGTCTCCTTATTGTACCTCTTGCCGTCACATACGTCACATTTGACGAACACATCGGGTAGAAAGTGCATCTCTATCTTGAGCTGCCCATCCCCTTGGCAGTTCTCACACCTTCCACCGGGAACGTTGAAAGAGAAACGGGATGCGGTGTACCCTCTTGCCTTCGCCTCACTCATCGAGGCATAGAGATTCCTTATCGGGGTAAAAAGATCCACGTAAGTTGCAGGGTTGCTTCGTGGAGTTCTTCCTATCGGGCTCTGGTCGATGTTAATTACCTTGTCTATGTTCTCAAGTCCGCTGAGCCTCCTATAGCCATCAAACTTCTCGCTCTTTTTGGCAAGCCTGTCCTGGAGGGCTGGAAGAAGTATCTCATTAAGGAGGGTTGACTTACCGCTACCTGAAACTCCAGTTATGACACTCATCTTCCCAAGGGGAATTCTGACATCAATATTCTTGAGATTGTTCTTCGAACATCCGTCAATCTCTATGAACTTCCCATTTCCCTTTCTTCTTTTCTCAGGGACAGGTATGGTGAGTTTACCAGCAAGATACTGCCCAGTTACAGAGCCCTCGACCTTGGCAACCTCTTCCGGCGTTCCAGCAGCAACGACCTCTCCTCCGAGGCTTCCAGCCCCCGGCCCGATATCAACAAGATAGTCTGCTGCACGGAGAGTGTCCTCATCATGTTCTACAACGATTACAGTATTTCCAAGGTCTCTGAGATTCTCCAGCGTCCTGATAAGCTTCTCATTATCCCTCTGATGGAGTCCGATAGATGGTTCATCAAGAACATACATTACTCCCGTGAGAGCACTTCCTATCTGGGTTGCAAGCCTGATCCTCTGCGCCTCCCCTCCTGAGAGTGTTGAAGCGGCCCTATGAAGGGTAAGATATCCAAGACCGACATCATAGAGGAACTTCAGGCGACTGCGTATCTCCTTGAGAATCTGACGTGCGATCTCCGCATCTGTCTCATCAAGCTCCAAATTATCGAAGAACTCGATGCTCTTACGAACGCTTAGCCTCGTCATCTCAATTATGTTAAGTCCTCCGACCGTTACAGCAAGCGCATCAGGACGTAGCCTGTTGCCATGACAGCGGGAGCAGACTGAGACGCTCTGGAATGACTCGAGCCACATTCGGATGTTCATAGAAAAAGATTCCCTCATACGGCGCTCAAGATCGTTAATGACCCCTTTGAACTCATCACTGTACTCTACATGTCCACTCCTCGTGCGATGTTCGACCTTGTAACTGATCCTGTCCTTCGTACCATAGAGCATCTTATTGAAAACATCCTTGCTCAGCTCAGAAAAAGGTGTGTCGAGACTGTAACCGTAATACTCAAAGAATGCCTTGTATTTGCTCCTCTCAATGCTGCCGTTTCCCGAGGTCGCTATAGCTCCCTGGTTATAGGACTTGCTCATATCGGGAATCAGCTTATCGATATCGAATGTCTTGTTGAATCCTAGTCCATTGCACTCGGGACATGCACCAAAAGGATTGTTGAAAGAAAATAGCCTCGGCTCTATCTCAGCAATTGTGATTCCACAATCCGGACAGGAGTTCTTCTCACTGTATATCTCGACAAGACCATCCTCATCGACATATGTCACCTCGACAAGCCCGTCTGACATCTGGCATGCCTTCTCAATCGCCTCAGAGAGCCTCATACGCATGCTGCCGCTGTTTCTTATGCGATCTACAAGGATTGATATGTTATGCTTTACGTTCTTATCCAAGTCAGGAATGCCTTCCTCAAGATCATAGACATGCTTATCTATCAGGGCCCTGGAATATCCGAGTTTGACAGCATCCTCGATTATCTTCTTGAATTCCCCCTTCCTTCCTCTGGCTACAGGGCTTGAAATCATGAGTTTACCGTTCTCAGTATGGGAGAATATGATATCGATAATCTGATCAATGGACATCTCGGAAATGAGCCGTCCGCACTTGGGACAATGCTTCTTTCCGATCCTCGCCCATAATAGGCGGTAATAATCATAAACCTCGGTCACTGTTCCAACGGTACTTCGCGGATTCCTGTTCGTCGATTTCTGCTCGATCGCTATTGCAGGAGAAAGCCCCTCGATGATATCGACATCGGGCTTCTCCATCCTACCAAGAAACTGTCTTGCATAGCTTGAAAGGCTCTCCATATACCTTCTCTGCCCTTCGGCAAAAATAGTATCAAAAGCGAGACTGCTCTTTCCAGAGCCTGAAAGACCGGAGAGGACGACAAGGCTGTTTTTCGGCAGTGTAAGGGAAATGTTCTTAAGGTTGTGCTCGCGGGCTCCCTTTATTACGAGCTTATTACTGTCAACCATTCTCTATCGCCTCGAAAAGTGCCTCTTCAGCGTTATCAATGGTTATTTCCTTTATCAGCTCACCTTTTGCATATAGGAATGCTTTTCTCCCGATGCCGGTAAGGGCGTAGTCGGCATCCTTCGCTTCCCCTGGTCCGTTCACCTGACAGCCCATTACGGCAACAGTGATATCCTTATCGAGACTCATAAGACGCGGCTCAAGAATCTCCACCATGCGCCTAGAATCGAACGTGTGTCTTCCACATCGTGGACAGGAGACGAGGCGTACCCCACCCTTTTTCAGGCCGAGAGTCCTTAATATCTCATTTGCCGCTATAACCTCATCCTCGATATCACCGGTTATCGAAACCCTGATGGTATCGCCAATATGCTCATCAAGAAGATTTCCTAGTGCCCATGAAGAACGTACGGATGAAACGATTGCAGAGCCAGCCTCCGTAACGCCCAGATGAAGCGGATAGTCAGAAAGTGAGGCAAAACGGCGTGCTGCATCAAGAGTAACATCAACATCGCTTGCCTTGAGTGAGACCACAGTGTTATCAAAGCCCCAGGATTCGAAATCATCAAGGTATTCCAAGGCGGTATCAACCATGAGGCTCGCCTTATCGAGATTCTTCTCGTTTTTTGGAAGGGATCCCGAATTAAGGCCGATCCTTATAGCCCGGCCAAGATCCTTTGCCGCAGCTACGACCTCCTTGGTCTTCCAGTGCGCTCCGATGTTTCCCGGATTGATACGTATTTTATCAGCACCGCATTCAAGGGCTTTAATCGCAAGCCTATAATCAAAATGAATATCTGCGACAACAGGCATGACGCTGCGCTTTGCTATCTCGGAAAAAGGATTAGCATCCTCAAGGCTTGAAAAACTGAAACGGATGAGATCGCACCCCATGGCGCTCAGTTTTCCAATCCTAGAAACTATGGTATCTATATCTGCATTCAGAATGGACGAATCATACATCGTCTGAACTCTGACAGGATTATCCCCTCCAATAAAAAGGTCTCTTACCTTACATGTTTTCTTACTGAACATATCACCTCAGAACGAATTCACTTACCTGGCTGTCCTGACCAGGCTTGACAAGAAACGGCTCTCCGGGAAGAAATAGCGCAGCCTCTCCGGCCTTTAGCGTGAAAAGGCCTGTCACCTCATCCGACTCCGGCATCTCCCTCCATGTCGTCGCAATGACAGCAGTACCCGATAGTACCTCAAAAAAATGGGAATAGCTGTCATCGACAGAGAATGTCCTCTTATAATCAACTTCAATGCTTTCTAGATCTCCGAGATGGGAAAGCTTCTCATCAAGGAAAGTCATCTCAATTAGCTTTCTGCTTTTATCCTTGACCATGAGACTCATATTATACGAAAAGTCGGAAAGATGAAAGAAGATGAAAAAGCCTGACTAAAAGGCAAATGACAAAAAAAAAGGCACCACACACTGTGATGCCATATCGTCCAAGCTAACCCCTTAGAGTGCAAGCAGTGAGAAAACGAGCGTGAAGAGTGCAACCGTCTCTACAAGACCGATTACGATGAAGTAGTTCGCCGTTCCCTTTCCAGTCTCTCCAAGGCTGTCTGCGGAGCATGCGGATACCTTACCCTGGAAGAATGCGGAGAGTCCCATAGAAGTTCCGCCAAGAAGTCCGACGAAGAAACAGAGCATCGGATTCGTTCCACTCTCAATCGCACTTCTGATGAAGTTCATTAAAAGGAAGCCGTAGATTGTCTGTGTCAGCGGTGCGCCGGCAAAAGCCACCATAATGAACGGTGCAGGCTTACCCTGCGCATAGCATTTCTTCCAAGCACCAACTGCAGCCTGGGATGCGATTCCGGCACCAAATCCGGATCCGATAGCAGAAAAACAAAGAGCACATGCCATTCCGATATAAGCTAGGTAAATCATTTAAAACTCCTTTCTACCTAAATTATTATATTTCAACCTTCTTAAAAGGGTCATATTCGTATCCGGACCATTCGATTCCGAGCTGACCGGAGAATTCGAGTAAGTTGAGTCTTACGCCATGGACTATGACCGACAAAAGTCCCATAACGATGTTAAGCACATGGCCAAGGATTATCACAAGCAAGCCAAGTGGCATGAATCCCGCACCCATGTCATTGAAACTCTGGGCTATTGCAAGGCTTGCCATACCGACTGCGAAAAGCCTTATGTAGCTCATGATGTTAGACATGCATGAGACGGTATTAAGGAATGTTGTAAAGAAGCCTCCAAGCCCGGAAACGAGACCTTTCACGAACGGGATTCCAGGACCTTGTGCTGAGAAGCAGCACACGAGAACGAAACCTGTCGCAACGCCAGCAATAACCAAAGTAAATGGACAGCTTGCCCCTATTACCAGATAAAGAACAAGCATATAGAGCAACACGATATCTATCAGCCATCCGAGGTCTGCAAGCCATGAGAGATCTTTTTTCGGTATCTTATGAATGATATTCAGCACACATGCAAGAGAGAGCTGAACCGCACCAAGGATGAAGCAGAACTTCATAAGCATGTTCTGCGCCCAATCTGCATCTACTCCCATTACCTCAGGGAAGTTGGTTATAGCAGGTACAACGAGCTTCTGGAGGAACGAAAATTTCACCAGAATCGCCTCAGAGCCGAAATAAGTACCGGTAAGAACACCCCAAAGCATGGTAGTGAAGCTCAGCACATAAAGAAGTATGTTTATATCACTTGCCTTCTTATTTTTCACATGCATTGCAATCGCTGCGAGGAGGAAGACAAGACCATATCCCGCATCTCCAATTATCATCGCGAAAAATAGCGAGAAAAAGAGGAGGAAATATGTCGATATGTCATACTCCCTGTATCCGGGAACGACACCAAGGATATCGAATACCGGCTTGATAATCCTTACGAACCCCGGATATCTCACAAGGGTCGGAGGATTGTCCTCATCTGAGATGTCATCAATCAGATAAGCCAGGCCGGAGGATGATGCTGCATCCTTGAAAGAGGAGATGAACTTCTCAGGAATATATCCGGTGATAAACAGCACCTCTCCATCCTCTAAGGCAGAGCTTTTGACATTCTCAAAGCGGATATTATCCTCCCTCTCACGTATCCTTTTTCTCCATTCGTTCTCATACGGAAGGTAGGAGGAAAAAGTCTTCCGGATATCGCCAAGGCGGATGCTGTTCAAATCGATTTTCTTCGAAACACTCTCAAGACTCATGTTTCCAAGAGAAAACTCGATGGCACCATGACCGTGGATTTCTGAATTCACGCTCATTATGATCGACTGCTTTCCACTCTTTAAAAGGATTGTTGTGAACTCGTCACTCTCCCTTATCGTCCTATAATCCTTGTCGGCTATGCTGTAAAAGTGAAGCTCAATCCCCTCCTCTTCAAGTTCCCTGACAAGTGAAGGTTCAAGATTTCCAAAAGCCTCAAGCCGCTCCTTCTCAAGAAGAAGGCGTGAATTCTCATCCAAAAGAGCCCTCTTCTCATCAGAAAGAGAGAGAAGTGCTCTGTTAGTCTCCTCAAAATCAGTGCAGAGAGACTTCTGAGCTGTTTTTTCCTTTTTGTTCCTGACCTCTTCAAGCTCAGAGAGAACCTTTTCCAGCTCGGCTTTCTTTTCCTCTTCTCTAACTGCCCCTTCGCTTTTCAAGACCATTGATTCGATATGCATGACACCGATTGCCCTGAGAGCCTCAGTCACGGCCTCCCTTCTCTCCTTAATGGAGAAAACAGTCACCTTTTTCATCGTCTCTATCATATCAACCTGCCTTGGTAAGCTTCTTTTTCGCTATCTTACCGCGAACAACCGCCTGAGTCTGCTGATCCTGCAGATATATGCCGATCACCCTTATGTTCTCCTTCGCCTCAGGAATTTTCACCTTCTCAAAGAGATTAACCCTCTGACTTGTCGTCCTGAGCTCCTTTTCAAGAAGTTCCTTCTCCTCCCTTAGCGTACTAAGCAGCGCATCATACTTGGCTATGTCCCTCAAAGACAGAAGAGCACCGTCCACCCATAAGGGATATTCATCCAGAGAATACCTTATATCTTCGAAAGAGAGGGAGTCGAAGACGGGAACCGTCACTCCTGCGACATTGGTGAATTTCCTTCTCACCTCTTTCACCTTAATGAGAGTATCTATCGATTTATCCAAGCTGAAGAGAGCATTCTCGCCATAGACGGCTATCCAAGAATCAAGACCGCTTATAGCCTCTTCCTGCTTCCTTTTCATCTCCTCCATCTCAGCTTCAACAGAGCGGATTACCGACTGAAGCTGTGATTTCTTGAGCTGAAGGGTCGGAAGATAGCGCTGAAACTGCTTGAGACTGTCCTTCTGCTTCTTCTGCTCGTTCTTCGTCAATTTTACAGCCAAAGGAAACCTCCTTTACCTAGGCCAGTACTTTTCGATGAGATCGCTCCTAAGAAGGGTCTCATTCGGCTCAAAACACTCTGCAAGAATCTTCCAGCCCTCATCAAGGGCCTCTTCTAGCGGAATATTAACGGAAAGATCCATAAGACGGGATTCGAAAAGAGCACCGTATTTGAGCAGCTTCTCATCCCAGTCGCTCATCATGAATCCCATACTCTTCTTCTCAAGGCTCTCCTTGTAAGAGGCATAGAGTTTGATCATTCCATCCATAAGCGCCCTGTGATCATCCCTTGTATCCTTATTAACATTCTGTTTAAGGCGGGAAAGAGATCCAAATGGCTCTATCCAGCCGTTCTTAAGGTAGTACTGTCCCTCTGTTATGTATCCGGTATTATCTGGAACAGGATGTGTGACATCATCTCCTGGCATCGTTGTGACAGCAAGAATGGTGACAGAACCTGCCCCTTCAAAGTCGACGGCCTTCTCATAACGGCTTGCGAGCGCACTATAGAGGTCTCCCGGGTAACCACGGTTGGACGGTACCTGTTCCATCGTAATCGCTGTCTCTTTCAGAGCATCGCAGAAGTTGGTCATATCTGTCAGAAGACAGAGAACCTTCTTACCCTGAAGTGCAAACTGCTCCGCAACCGCAAGAGAAAGATCCGGAACAAGGGTGCACTCAACTGTAGGATCGCTTGCAGTGTGAATGAACATGATCGTATGACTTAGCGAACCGGATTTATCGAGTGTATCCCTGAAATAGAGATAGTCATCATACTTAAGTCCCATTCCTCCAAGAATTATGATATCGACCTCTGCCTGCATGGCAATACGGGCAAGCAGCTGGTTATAAGGCTCTCCTGAAACGCTGAATATCGGGAGTTTCTGCGACTCGACAAGTGAATTGAACATGTCGATCATCGGAATTCCGGTACGTATCATGTTGCGTGCCATGATTCTCTTTGACGGGTTTACAGATGGGCCTCCGATTGCAATCATGTTCTCAGTTAGCTCTGGACCATTGTCCCTTGGCCTTCCTGCCCCGTCAAAAATACGACCAAGAAGATTATCTGAGAAACTGACTCTCATCGGATAACCGAGGAAGCGAACCCTGTCTCCGGTGCTTACCCCCTGTGCTCCCGAGAACACCTCGAGGCTTACAAGATCGTTATCGAGCTTGATAACCCTAGCAAGTCCCACTCCGGAAGAGGTCGATATTTCAGCCAGATCGCTGTTCCTGACCCCATCGGCCCTTACGGTGATAACGTTTCCAACTATCGACTCTATTTTCGTATATACCTTCTGCATGTCTCACCTCTTTTTCTCAGCAACCTTTCCAAGCAGGCTCTTCTTTCTCTCTTCGTACTCCGCACTATCCGATGGGGTGGCGTTGAAATCCAAAAAGAGCTGCCTGATCTCGTTAAAGAACTGCCTTACCTCTTTCTTATCCTTCAGATCGTATTGAGAAAGTACGATATCTGAAAGGATGTCGAAACACTCGTTCTGCCTTTCAACAGGAGCTGAGAAATCAACAGGATCGAATGAATTCTGCTGAAGGTAGACGTAGTCGATCAGCTCACCCTTCTGATAGGAGATGTAATCATCGAGACTCGTTCCCTCCTCTCCAACGACCTTCATCATCTGAGAGACCTCGTTACTTTTTCGGATGTAGGAATATATCTTCTCCACCTTCTCTTTCGGGATTATTCCCTTGTAGTTGCTCCAGCTGTCGAGTGGATCGATAGCTGGATATTTTCGCGCATCACTACGCTCCCTAGAAAGTCCATGGAAAGCTCCAACAACCTTGAGTGTCGCCTGAGTTACAGGCTCCTCGAAGTTTCCTCCTGCTGGAGATACCGTTCCTCCTATAGTTACAGATCCTGTAGAGCCATCTTTAAGCCTTACCTTTCCTGCCCTCTCATAGAACTCCGCAATACGGCTTTCAAGATAAGCGGGGAAGGCTTCATCACCGGGAATCTCTTCAAGGCGTCCGCTCATCTCCCTCATAGCCTGAGCCCAGCGCGATGTACTGTCTGCAAGAAGCAGAACATCAAGCCCCATGTTCCTGTAGTACTCGGCCATGGTTACAGCGGTATATACGGATGCCTCTCTAGCGGCAACAGGCATGCTCGAGGTGTTGCAGATTATTATAGTCCTCTCCATGAGGCTCCGTCCTGTCTTCGGATCCATAAGCTCTGGGAACTCCTTGAGAATCTCAACGACCTCACCAGCCCTCTCTCCGCAGGCTGCTATGATTACGATATCAACATCGGCATTCCGGCTTGTCAGGTGCTGTAGAACGGTCTTTCCCGCACCGAACGGCCCAGGAGTACAATATGTTCCACCCTTTGCAACAGGAAGGAATGTATCTATGATACGGATTTTCGTCACCATCGGCTCATCTGGGCGAAGACGCTCCTCATAGCCCTTGATCGCCCTCTTAACAGGCTGGGTGATTATCATGGAAAGGTCCTTCACTTCCCCCTTATCATTCTCGATCTGACAGATCGTGTCATGGCTCTTATACTTTCCCTTTTCCTTTATGCTCTTAATCTTCCACTCACCCTGAAGTGAGAACGGTACCATTATCCTATGGGTGAATATGCCCTCGGGTACTGAGCCGAAGGAATCACCTGCGACAACACTCTCACCAACTTTCAAGGAAGGTGTGAACTCCCATTCGATATTTGGAATAGGATCAAGATAAACCCCTCTCTGAAGGAAGAAGCCGCACTTCTCTGCCAGTTCCGGAAGAGGATTCTGCAATCCGTCAAAGACCTGTGTAAGAAGTCCAGGACCAAGCTCTACGGAAAGAAGCTCACCAGAGAACTCAACCCTGTCTCCGACCTTTATGCCTTCGGTCATCTCATACACCTGAAGGGATGCGACTCCATTCATGATTCTGATGACCTCACCTTTGAGTCTTGTGTTATCAAGAATTATGTAACCGACCTCGTTCTTTATTACGCTGTCATCGAATTTTACGTTGACGAGGTTTCCATTGACTCCGACAACGTGACCTGTCTTTACTGACATATCAACCATCCTTTTAACTGAATTGTTCCTGTATCCTTCCATAGAGCGTTCTGAACTCCGCTCTACCCTTCTCCTGGCTGAACGCCCTCACCCTCTCGATGATCTGCATCTTAAGCGCATAAATCATCAAAGCCTCAAGAGAAAATCCGTCAAACGGGGTATTTTCATCAAGAAAATCGAAATAAAGGGCTAATATCTCCATCTCTCCATCAAGAGGATTCTTATTGAATACTGCTTCATGAATCCTTTGCTTGAGAGCCTGATCAGCCACATATTCACCCTTTTCAAACGCCCATCCAAGCTTACGGCTTCTCTCCTCCTTAAGCGTCGACGAGACAGAAGTAAGATAATCCTCCCATTTTCTCATGAGATGATTCTTAGCACCTTTCTCAGGACTAAGCTTGGCTTTTGAAATCTCCTCGAAATCTGATGGACTCATTGAAGACTTGCACATCGAAAGGAAAGAAGAATAAGGCATTGGCAGATCTTGGTCCAGGCTGAGCATTGGTAGACTTGAGACCAGATAGTAGTAATTAGCCAAAATTCCCTCCTACAAAAGCTTTCTCAGATTCTCTGACAGATAGGGGTACAGAAGTTTTGCAATCTCATCATCGCTGAGATCGAAATAACCTGAACCATCGGAAGCTTTAACAATGAACCCTCCGCTGAGCGAGGAGCTCGTTTTAAGAGTAAGTCCCTTCTTAAGCTTTTGGGAAAGGGCGTTAATCAGGTCTGATGCAACCTTATCCTTATCACTCTCGCTTATCGTTATCTCTGCGTCAGCCACAAAGGAGGATGAGACGACACTCTCTATAAGGCGGGAAAGACAATCGCTATCAAGGGAAGTGTCCACGGCCTCTTTCATGATTTTCGCAATCTCATCATCAACACTCTTTTTGAAAGTAAGGGATGCATCACGCGCAGCCTGCCTGAGCTTTTCCTCGGCACTCCTGCTCTCCGTCTCAATCTCCCTTCTCGCATTTGAAAGTATTTTCTCTCTTTCCTGATTGGCATCTCTTATGATCGCCTCAGCCTCGGCCTTCGCCTTCGAGATTATCTCGGCTGCCTCCGCTTTCGCCTTCTCAATACCATCCGTCTTGATGGAGGTGATCAAATCCTGAATCTGAATTTCCATAACGAACCACCTTTAATTTTCTGATATGAGAAAATATAACAGTTTTTGAAGCATTTAGCAAAGAAAGAAACAGAAAACACATGAAAATTGAACAGATACACATTTTTGTTTAAAAACTGTTTACCAAAAGAAAGGAATAATCATGACTCTAAGAAGCTAATGGCTTTCACCATTTACTGAACATTTCATTGATGTCAAACTTAACTGTCTGCTATAATCCGAAAATCATGGATAGAAACGGTATTTTTCTGAGAAAAGACAGGGTTAGAGGGATTATAAAGATAGAGAACATGCTCAGTGGGAGAATCATGCTTTTAGAAAGTGAGGACATGGTTCGTGACGCAACTAAAATAAGGTTCTCACTTGACATGGGAACATTCGGCTCTGCGGAACTTCAGAAAGATTATGAGGAAACGGGCCTTGAGCTCTTCGATATATCTGCCGATGCAGAAGCAGATGGCACTAAAGAGCTCAAAGACCTTTTAGAAGAGAGAAAAAGCTATTACCTTGGTCTTAAGAAAGAGCTCTATCAGAGATAATCAGCTCCTTTACAGACTCGACTGCGAGGCGGATCGCACTATCAGTATCATGATATTTCGGATTATCCATTCCGAGCTTCTCCCTCTCCTGGTTACCGACTACGAAGAAAAGGGAACCGGCTCTGGCTCCAAGATATGAGGCGACAGTGAAGATCGTAGAGCTCTCCATCTCGCTGCATAGCACGCCCAGCTTCTTCCAGGCTTCCCATTTATTCATAAGATCGTAACTGACAGGCATAAGCTCCGGCTCATGCTGTCCATAAAAACTATCCTTGCACTGCACAATACCCGTATGACTTTTAAGACCAAGCTTCTTAGCCGCTTTTCTCATGGCGTCAACTACGGAGAAATCCGCAACCGCAGGGAACTCAATCGGAGCATACTCCCTGCTTGTTCCCTCGGCCCTGACGGCACCTGTTGCGATTACCACATCCCCTCCCATGACTGAAAGCTTGATTCCGCCACACGTCCCCATGCGGATGAACGTATCGGCTCCGACCTTGAAAAGCTCTTCAACCGCGATAGCGGCACTTGGACCACCGATACCGGTGCTTGTAACGCTGACCTTCTCTCCAAGAAGTGTGCCTGTATAGGTGATAAACTCCCTGCTATCCGCAATCATCTTCGCATCATCAAGATACTTTGCAATCAATGCAACCCTCTTTGGATCTCCCGGGAGGATGACATAACGTCCGACGTCCCCCTTTTTTACGTGAAGGTGATACTGTATACCGGTTCCATTCATATAATCTGACATAAACAACTCCTAAGAACATAAAAAAACAGAGGAGTTTTTATTAGCTCTCCGAGCTTCTCCTCTGCTCTCATGGCTTAATACTAAGCCTGATAAGATAGGATGTACTTTTCTTTTCCTGTCTATTACTCATACAGGTTATCTTCAAAGGATTGTTCTTTTCTGGCGTTTTTCTTTCCAGCCAGTCCCTGAAAGCGGATTTCCTTTTCCTATCTAGTTATTTTATCGCATGGTTTTCGGATTTTGTAAAGAAAAATTTTCCTAGCGGAGTTTGACATACGTCTTACCCATGCCTCCATCCTCCGGTCTGGCGAAATAGTATGATTCCACTTCGCTTCTCGTTTTCAGGTAGTCGTGCACGCGGTGCATGAGAATACCGTCCCCAAGACCATGTATGATGGAAAAGCTTTTAAGAGAAGAGAGAATTGCAGCCTCCATCTGGTCCTCAAGACGTTCAATGGCCATATCCCCGCTCAGACCTCTGATATCCATCTCGTATTCGGCCTTTCTGCTTGATTTTGAAAAAGATGGGAGGCTTATCTCCTTCTTTTGATCAAAACTCTCAAGATCCGCGGCTTTAAGCCTTAGCTTGAGGCCACTTGAAAGGAGAACAAGGTAGCTTTTTCCGCTCTTTTCCAGGATCTGGCCTTTTATACGGCTCTTACCACAAAGCACGCTCTCTCCAGGATTGAAGGTCATATCCTCCTCTTCCTCCTCTTCGCTCTTAGCTACACGAGATCTGACATCTGCTTCCTTTCTCTGAACGTTCTGCATGAAATCCTTAGCTTTTTTGATCTTTGCCTTATCGAGCTTTCCAGTCTGTATATCGCTTATGAGATTCTCAAGTGTTTTTCTTGCATCCCTTAAAAATGTGCTGATATCACTCAAACCGCTCTTTTCAAGCTCATGAACCTTTCGCCTCTCCTTCTCCAGCTCTGCTTCAAGTTCACTCTCCCTTTTCTCTGCCTCTCTCCTCATTCTCTCAGCATCGGAGATTTTCCTATCGAGCGTCCTACTCTTCTTGATAAGTGATGAAATGAGGGATGCCGCACTCTCATTGCGGTCAGAAAGGATCAGTCTCGCATTGTCTGTTATCTCCTTTGGCAGCCTCATTCTCTTTGCAGCATCGATTGCGTGGCTGTCCCCTGGAATGTTCTCTATGACCTTGTATAGTGGCATTCCCGTATCATCACTGAATGCCATTGATGCATTCATCATACCATCCGATGTGTATGCATGCGTTTTCACACGTGAATAATGTGAGGAAGAGAGTGTCAGCCGTGCCCTGTCTTTTAGATAATCAAGTACGGAGAGGGCAAGAGCTGAGCCCTCCTCAGGATCGGTCCCGCTTCCAAGCTCATCAAGGAGAATAAGGCTTTTTTCATCCGTCGTTCTTATTATCCGAGCTATATTCGCAAGGTGTGATGAGAATGTCGACTCATCCGAGAGTATGCTCTGTCCGTCCCCGATATCCGTGAGAATCGAGGAGAACAAGGGAAGCTCCGATTCTTCCTTTGCAGGTATGAATGTAGATATCTGATTAAGAGCTGCAAAGAGTGCTATAGTCTTCATGGTGACCGTCTTTCCTCCGGCATTAGCACCGGAAAAGACCACGCATTTAATGTTCTCATCAATTCGGATTGAAATTGGAACAGCTTTTTTTAAAAGCGGGTGCGACGCATCTATCAATCGTATCCTGTTCGCACGCCTGATATGCTTTGCACCGACTTTGGTATTCCAGAGCGCGAATGAGTAATGAAAATCGAAATCCATCGCCTCATCTCTCATCCTCTTAATATCCCAAATCCTTTCTCTTGTCCTATTTGCAAGCTCATGCTTTATCTCTCTTATCTCATCCTTGATTCTCTCCTCGGCAAGAACGACATCGTTGTTGTATGAGATAAGCTCAAGTGGTTCCATATAGAGTGTCTGTCCAGATGAGGAGGAGCCCTGAAGATATCCGCTGATTCTGCTTTTCTCCGCAGCTTTCACGGGAATAACGATTCTCTGATTCCTGAATAAAGGGTTATCTCCCTGGATGAGAGCCTGATTGTCCCTCATGAACGAGAAAGCATAACTCTGTCTTCTCGCCTTAGCGCTCTCAAGATTTCTTCTTAGCGGTATGAGTCTCTTATGATCCTCAAAAACATTTCCCTCCATATCCAGTGATGAGAGGATATCATCCCTGAGAGCTAAGAGAGCATCATCCGCATCATCCTCCCTGCCAAGGAAGATCATCATCTTCACATATGAGGCGATGAATTCCCCAATAAGATATACATCACGGCTATCGATATCCTGATGGCTTTTGCTTACGAACTGAAAAACATGGGCAATTGAAGGAAAGTGATCCAGATCCCTCTCTCCAGAGAGCAATGCCATGTAGGAATCTATTTTCTCATACCTTGATGAGAGAAGATTCTCATCACATGTAAACGCATCGGAGTTTATATACTCCCCGCTTTCAGAAAAAAGAGAATAGCGGCGCACCATCTCAAGCACGAGATCAAGCTCAATATCCTCAAATCCTTTCTTATTCTCACTTACCATTTATTTCTGATCATCCTCTCGTGGATGCCTCTCAAATCATGGAGCATCGAAAGATAGCCCTCATATCTACCTTCATCAATCACACCAGATTCGACGAGGGATGAAACAAGGCACCCTTCCTCCCCATCATGAAGGCAGTTAGAATACCTGCAATCAATCGCCCTGAGCTCAGGAAAAGCATCACGCAGCATGACAGGCTCTTCAAGAGGAGGGATTATCTCCCTGATTCCCGGAGTATCGATGAGCCTGATATCATCTTTTTCAAGAAAGAGCGCATGATTTGTAGTATGTTTGCCCCTGTTGTACTTGTCACTGATATCCCCCACCCTCTGAGATGAGCCTGTAATGAGATTTACAAGACTTGACTTTCCAACACCGCTAGGCCCGATGAGCGCAGTAAGTTTTCCTTTAAGAAGTGGAAGAAGAGCGCTGATATCCCCTTGCTTAACACTGATAAGCAAAGTCTTATATCCAAGGCTCTCATAAAGCTCTACCTCCCTTTCCTCCTCATCCATTCCAAGATCCGTCTTATTAATAGCTATCATGATATCGCAACCGGAGAGGGATGCGATCGCCCTGTCTATGAAACGGGGATGGAATGCAGGAGATTTTACTGATGAAACGATGAGAGCCTGATCCATGTTGACTGCAATCGTCTGATTGAGGGAGACCTTGTTCAAAAAGCGTGTGAAACTACTTTTCCTTTCAAGTCTGCCGGTTATGAGCCCCTCAGAATCACTATGGGGGCAGAATTCAACATAGTCGCCTACCGCAATCGGATTATATTCCCAGCGTGGTACGCTGAGAACCTTCCCCTTGATCTTTAGACGATATGGCCTCCCATCCTCGCAGAAAGCCTCATAGGTGTTGTTAATGCTGCGCCTGATCTGAGCTATCATGATGCCATATTAACACAAAGTCAAAGCTTAACAACAGTGATGAAAATGGTTACAATGCTCATATGTTCTCATTTGATAGATGTTGCGTCAAAGACTGCCATACATACGCCCTTCCAGACAGCCCTTACTGCTATCACCATAGCTTGGATAAGGAGGCGGTGAGAAACCGACTTCTAAGCAGGGTAAAAGAAGAGAGGAGGCTTGAGAACATCTCTCTTGTGAACGCTGAGTTCGAAGATGAGGATTTCTCATCCTGTTTCATCGGCTTTTCGAATTTCTCATTCTGCAAGTTCTCGAACTGCGATTTCTCAGGATCAAGATTCTTATCGACCTTCTTTGATTATGCCGTTTTCGAGAATTGCACACTTCGTGACACGGAGGGGAGATACAATGTGTTCTCAGGGGCCATGATAATCCGTTCAGATTTCTCAGGTTCAAACCTCATCCTCTCCTCTTTTATGGGAATAGACTGCTATGAAAGTTCGTTTAACAGCACAGACCTCTATTTCTCCAACTTCTCGCTCTCGAAAATCATAAACACGTCGTTCGAGGATACGAACCTGAAACGCTGTTCGTTCCGTCAGGCGCTCCTGAGATCCGTCTCGTTCAGATATTCGAACCCTGAGGAGGCCTTTTTCAGGAATTCAGGCATATGAGAATCTATTCGCATTTCGTAAGTGGACATCTTATCAATCAGTACCTGATAGTCAATGACGAGACTAGAGAAGCTGTCATGATCGACGCTCCCGATCTTGATGGCAACATGATTGAGATTATCGAGAAGAACCATTTTACATTGAAAGCGCTTTTAATTACGCATTCACATGAGGCGCACATCAAAAGTCTTGGAACGATTTACAAGATCTATAATCCTACCCTTTATGCCTATTTCGAAGAGATCGGAGGAATGAGGACCAGAAAGGTTGAGGATAAAATGATAATCAGGGAGGCTGGTCTTGAATTTGAATGCCTACATGTTCCAGGCCACAGCCTTGATTCGATCTGTTACAGGACAGGTTCTGCAATCTTTACAGGAGATACTCTTCAATCTGGATTCATAAGCCAGACACGGGCACTTGTAGAAAAAGAGCTTTTAATAGAGGGTATCAAAGAAAAGCTGATGGACTATCCGGACAACACCCTGATATTTCCAGGGCATGGGCCACTGAGCAAGATACGGATAGAGAAAATGTTCAACCAGGACATCCTTGAGGCAAACATCCTTATGAACCTTGACTGAATGAAATATCCGCTACGTACAGTCTCTTAAAAGAATGCTCACATCATCATCGAGATAGAGTGAGAACCTTTGGGGAAGAGGTGCTTTGAAATCCATCTCCTCTCCGCTTCTCGGATGCTTCAGAAGAAGACGGTAGGAATGAAGCATTAGGCTAATGCCCTCATCCTTTGAATACAGACTGTCCCCAACTATCGGGTGTCCTATGCTTTTAAGATGCACCCTTATCTGATGGGTTCGTCCAGTATAGAGTCTTATAAGAAGAAGGGCTGAGCTCTCATACTGTTTGAGTACGCGGTACTCGGTCTTGGCACTCTTTCCTTTCATAGCGTTATCGGTAACAGTGAAAAGCTTCCTGTTTCTCTCATCCCTTGCGATATTCTTCTCAATGATTCCGCTTTTTTCCTTAAAGCACCCTTTCGCGATTGCGAGATACCATTTCTTCGTCTCCCTCTCCTTGAACTGCTCTGAAAGAACAGTGAGCGAGTAATCGTTCTTAGCAGCCACCATGACACCGCTTGTATCCTTATCAAGACGGTGGACTATGCCGGGGCGAATTTCATCCATCTCAGAAAGGAAACCATCACCGTATCTGAAATAGAGCGCATTTGCAAGCGTCCCTTCATTCACTCCACATCCTGGGTGAACTACAAGGCCTTGGGCTTTATTGATAACAAGCATGTCATCATCCTCATAGATGACATCAAGGGGAATATCTTCCTTCTTAAGCCCTTCGAAAACATCGACCGTGTATCTTATCTCGATTCTGTCGCCGCATCTTACCTTACTGCTTTTCTTCGCCTTTGAGCCATTTAGGAATATGAGCGTATCACTGCGGTCGAAAACACTTCTTTTCAAATCGGACTGGGATACTGCAGCCTTATCCAAGCGCCCAGTAATCTCTGATATTAGGCTTATGCTTTTCTCCTTAATCACTGAGGTACCCTATCAGCCAGTCAACCCCTGCGATTAAAAGAGAGGCGCAGGAGGCTATTCCGATCTGTTGCCAGAAAAGGGAGAACTGATCATCCGTGATATCCGCTCCAAGGCTGGAAGCGATGGAATAGCCTGCCATGGTAAGGGGAAAGGTTATCACCATGGAACCGAAAAAAATACTCTCAGCCCTTCTTATCTCGCTCAGCCAGACGGGAAACTCATCCTCCTCATAGGGCTCATACTCAAACTCGATGGGTTCAGCAAAAAGTGAAAAAGAGAGAAGGAATATCAAAAGGATCGAAATTGCTCTCCTCATTTCCTCTCCCCGAAAATAGCACTTCCTATCCTGACCTCCGTGGAGCCCTCCGAGATCGCAATTTCATAATCCGCACTCATTCCCATGGATAGTACAGTAAGACTAGATATTTCCCTGCACCGATCAAAAAGTTCCCTCGTCCTCCTGAAAGCCTTTCTTATTTCATCCTCATCATCAGTTAAAGGGCCTACTGTCATCAGACCGAGCACACGCACATTCTTCATCTCAAGCGATTTTGAAAGGGCTGAAACAAGATCCTCCTCGTTTCTGAAGCCACTCTTTGCATCTTCTCCGCTACTGTTGTATTCAAGAAGAACATCCATGGTCTTATTAAGCTCGGCGGACCTCATATCTATGGCCTCTAGAAGTGCAATGGAATCAACACTCTCTATGCGATCGAAAAGGCTCACAGCTTTCTTGACCTTATTCCTCTGGAGCTGCCCTATAAGATAGACTTTCATGCCCTCAGGACGCTCTCCAGGGGCCGGAAATTTCCTCTCAACCTCCTGAACCCTGTTCTCTCCGAATACCCTTGCCCCTTCTGAGTAGACACTCATTATCGCATCATAACTCTTCGTTTTTGATACAGGCAGAAGGAATACGGAAGAATCTATCTTATTTCTTATCTCAGTATAAGAACTCATTTATTCCTCTTTTTCTCGTACTCGACCCTGTTCTCTTTCAGAGCCTTCTTGTATTCTCTTCTGATTTCAGCCCTTTTTTCAAGATAAAGCTTATAATCGTTGATTTCCTGTCTTATCTCGGCACTGCGCGCAGAGAGGGTCGGGTTGCTGTTAAGGAAGTGGGCATAAATACTCTCCCTTCTCTCCTTCGTCTTCTCAAGCTCTTTGCTAAGCAGCTCTTTTAGATCATCGCTATCAAGAGAGCGTATATACTCCGCCTTTTCCTTGATCTCCATGAGACCATGCTGGAAACTCTTGAGATTAATTACTGTTACGGTGGCATCAATTGAGAAAGCAATGAGAATAAGATCTGAAATGGCCGAACGATATTCAACAGGTATTGCCCTTATAACATCAGAGACAAATGGATGGACAACGTATGTTACGAAAAGTCCCATCAGACCGAAAAGAAAACTGTTAAGTCCACATACCCTGCCATTAATATTTATTTTATGATTGCTGTAATCCCAGAGCTTCATGTTAAAAAGCTTCTCTAGAAGCCATGATGTTACATACTCTATAGCACTTGTCAGAACAACGGCGAAAAGAAATACAAGATACCAGTGCGCTTTTAGCGGCTCAAGGAATATAAGAACAACCAGAGCACCAAATCCGTATATCGGGCAGTAAGGTCCATAGAGAAAACCGCGGTTTACGAAATGCTTTTTCGGGACTGAACAGAACACGACCTCTGAAAGATAGCCGAGAACAGAGTAGATGAAGAAACAGATTACGAGATAGCTTAAATCGATCATGTATGAACTCCAGGAAATAAAAAAGGTCAGCCTCAAGACTGACCAAGATGGAGGATACAAGGATTGAACTTGTGACATCCTGCTTGTAAGGCAGGCGCTCTCCCGCTGAGCTAATCCTCCGCAACGTTGGATAATCTACCAAAATTGTTTTCTCTTGGTCAATACATTTTTTAAAATAAATTAACAAAGTGAAAAATGCAAATCTTATTTTCTTAAAATATAAAAGAATCCTTACATCAAAAAAAGGACACCACCACACGATAAGCCCTCATTTTAGAAAAATTGTTTAATTAAACTTCTACCTTAGCTTCATAATAAGTATTCAGATCATATGAAAATGCCACAGCTTTGCCCCATTTATCTGGTACATATAGAAGAAATACACTTATCATTAATTATCGCAATATATCGTTATTTATCGACAAATATCAGAATACCCTCAGAACGATATACGATAACTGTACTGCAATACCTTTAAGCGAGAATTACATAAAGCAGCTTCATTCTATGCTTCTATCTAATGTATCAAAGGATGAACGGCATAGAGGTGAATATAAGAATGTCGATAACGCTGTCGCCTCTTTCGATAGTACAGGCAAGGAAATAGGAATCATATTCAGAACCGCCTCCCCTTTTGAAACACCTATTTTAATGCATGATCTTATTCAGGAGACGAACGACGCTCTCTCTAACACAGCA
This sequence comes from uncultured Spirochaetaceae bacterium, assembly GCA_944389025.1. Taxonomy (GTDB): domain Bacteria; phylum Spirochaetota; class Spirochaetia; order Sphaerochaetales; family Sphaerochaetaceae; genus Ornithospirochaeta. The sequence continues at coordinate 7,732 of CALXKU010000006.1, read as the reverse complement.
TTCAGCCCGATCATTTCGATAGGAGTATTTATCGTACATTTCCTTGCAATCCATCCATTCCAAGATGGAAATGGAAGATTATCTAGATTAATTACAAATCTACTTCTTCTAAAACACGGCTATGATTTCATCGAATACTATTCACTGGAAAAGATAGTTGAAGAGGGAAAATCGTATTACTATACTGCACTTAGAAGGACACAGATGTCATTTTCAAATGACAGATATGATTATCTTCCATGGCTTTCTTCACTTCCCTTATAAGAATTCAAACAAAAAGATTAAAAGAGAAAATAGAAGAATACTCATCAAATAACACTCTTAATGCTGATGAAAAAAGAGTTCTTCAAGCAGTAAAGAAACTGGATGGAGTAAATGCGAAAAGAATTGCAGAAGAGATACAGACAATCCCCCAAAGCTCAGTAAAACTCATATTGAACCGCCTCATAGCAAAAAACCTTGTAGAAAAACATGGCCTGAATAAGGGAACCTGGTATAGCATAAAACTGAAATAAAAAGCCTGACTCCCATTTAAGAATCAGGCTATAGTACTAAAGATTATTTACTTTCTTTCCTTTTCTTCTTCAGTTTCCTTACTATCTCTTTTACACCCTCATAGTAGTTCTGCTTTATGTTGAGAATCCTTAGATTACTCTCCATCTTTTCCTTCTCCTTTTCTTCTATCTCTTTCTGAGCTTCATCCGATTTGATAGGAAGATCTACAGTATAATATTCAACCATTAAGCGATCTATAAACTCATTGGTAGCAGCAGTATCCCTCTGATCTCCTGCAACAAGGCTTGAGATGGAAGCCCTGAATGTAGAAAGAGCAGAACTCTTAACAGCAGATTCTGTATTCTCCTGCATGATATGCCATTTCAACCTATTCCTAATAGATTCTTTTATGGCAACTCCAACATAAATACAATACCACTCTCCATCAGTTTCAATAACATCTGAAACGTTATCAAAATCGACATTCAAAGCCTTTAAAAGTACCTCTAAATCCTCCCTCTTCGCCCACCACTTATAATACCCGGGCTTATCAGCAGGAACAGAAGTTAAATTCTCCTTTCTTAAATCAACTGCATAAAACTTCATAATTTCCTCCTGTATTTAGAAATAGTGAATTAAATTGATAGTTTTTTTATCTGCCCTTGCACTATTCATAATAATATGACTTTTTTCATATGCCTGAGTCGTACCACTTTCTGTACTAGTCCACCCATAATAACCTTCAATCAATTCAAATTCTTCAGAGCTTGGTAGATACCATTCTGCTCCTTCTGCACCCATCATAGAGGCAATCTTAGCAGCATATATGCCTTTCTTATCTCCAGATTCCTCCAAGTAGGCTCTCTCTCCCATAGCTTCCACAAGCTTCTCAGTATTGGCTTTTCCTGCTCCAATCTCAGCAGATGTTCCAACCATTTGATTTATCCCATTAGGAGAATCCCGGTAATAACCAAACGGCAACTCAATAGCAAGAGTTATTCCTTCTATATAATCCCAATCAGCAAACTGATTATCTTCATCATAATAGAGAATAGTTCCTCCCAATTCGCCAATGTCTCCGACCTCGTATATTCTGTTTGGAATATCTGCTGGGATGAAGTTGTCTCCTTGATAGCCCACGTTCTCTAATGGTTTCCTGTAATAATTGGAATAATCTACTCTGGCTAATTCAAAATTTCCATCATAGAAATCCTCTATAAAAGATACATTTCCATTCGTGTTTTCATCCATTTCACGAGTCTTATCATAGCCCCAGAAGTTGTTTCGTAAGTTAAGATTTATTTTATTATAGTCTGTTGCCTTTACAATAATTTTTTCAACGTTACTCAGATTGGAATATTCGATAAAAGAAGAAACCCCTCCTACAGATATTGAGGATGTATTATAGAAAGAACTATAACGTATATAAAAACTAGCAGAAGGATCATCAAAATTGCCATTGAATGTACAATATGAAAAATTACTTATGTTTCCAAAAGTAACGAGACCATTAAACAATGTATTAAAACAGAAACTATTATCGATATAAATCTTCTCTCCATCAATAACCACGTTATTGGTTTCTGTGCTATATAAACCAACAGAATCTCCTGTAATATGAACATTATTTAAGAATGCACTGTTAATATGAACATTACCTTCAATTTCTACGTTAAATAAATAACCATAAAAATTATCAGATATAGCAGATGTAGCTTTTATTGTAGAGTTCTCTACTACACCATTGCGCAAAAGTCCAATATTAGCATCGTAGATATCCACATAATTCAAATGGGATCTCAAATCACTATTCTGAATATTTATCCCTTCCCATGTGTCATATCCATCATCTATACCATAAAAATTAATATGTTCTGTTTCCGTTCCTTCCGCAATAATAACCCCATCAACATAGATTTCATATTGTCCTGCAAACTGAACATCCACCCCAGGCTCTATGGTCAAAGTATCACCTTTGCTTACATATACAGAACCTGTGACGAGATATGGTGATTTATCCTTTGTCCATGTCAGATCTTCCCCTTTTAGAACACTTGATACCTCTGTTTTCTGATCAACAAGAGTCACAGAAGCTTTCATTACCTCGGAAGCATTTCCTGATCCATCGTAAACAGTAACATAGATTGTTTTTTCTCCATTATTCTGAGGCATATTCACATTGAAGGTTCCCATATAATCCCTCATCGTCACCGTCTCATCAAACCTGTTATCAAAGCAGTACTGCATCTTGCTTACTCCGCTTCCTGCATCACTTACTTTCAATGTGATTCTTACATTTCTATTTACCGCTGTGTTCGCCCCATCATTGATTACCACGCTTTCCAATACAGGAGCTGTAGTATCAACAAGATTTACAGGATTTTCTTCTGTTATATTCCTCTCTTCAAGTGGCTTTAATTCAGATACTGTAAACTCTACCGTATCCCATCCTTCTTTTTCAAACTTAACAGTATAATCTTCGTAGGCTACGACGTTGCCAAGGTAGAAAGCACCTCCTGCATCGGTTACGGTAGTTTGAGTTGGGAGGGTGGAATCATCAGGAACAGCCGTCACCCTTATATTGGAATGATCCGTCTTTCCATCGAGGGAGGCATTTCCATATATCGAAGCAGAGTTCGGTATTAACGTGATCGTCTCCAGATCCATTACGGGACATGGAGGCAATGTGAATTCCTTTGTTACAAGAGGTGTATTCTTCCTCTCCGCTTCCAAGCGGTATGAGCCAAGTGGAACATGGTTAAATTCAAAATTACCAGTCTCATCGGTAACCATTGTAAATTCCGTTCCTAATGATACCACCACTCTCATCTTCCGTTGCGAGAACATCTATCCTACCCTTCACACTTGTTTTTAGGGCTTTAAGTTCCATGTCCTCAACGTTGTAGGTCTGGTTCGTAAGAACGATCAGGTTTCCAGAAACACTTGATGAGGAGAAATCCTCTTTTGAGAATCGTATTCCAGCATAGTTTCCTGATGGAACGGAGAATGAATAACTGCCACCCTCATCAGTCTCCGTGACATACTCTGTTCCTATCAGTTCAACCTTTATTCCTGAGTAATCCGTCCTTCCTTCCAGCTTCGCTATTCCTGTTATCTCTCCCCTCTCTATCTCCATTCTCACCTTATCTAAGGTGATTGGCTGGGATTCTATGACATTCACAGTTTCCAGTGTCATCGTCCTATAGCCCGGCTTACTGATTGAAATCAGATACTCTCCAGGAACAAGACCTGCAAGGGAGAATGTTCCTGCACTGTTTGTTATAGCGGATGTTATGTTTGAGCTGTCCTCAAGATTCGTTGCCGTTACAAGTACTCCTGAATAATCATCAGTAAGTTCAAGCTCTACAGATCCGGTTATGGACCTTACTCCTATCTCTAGCGCCATGGAATCTATTGTCTTATCAGAAGAAGGTTCAACAGAGAACTCGATACTCTCCTTTGAATTGTATCCACTCTTGGAGGCAAGAAGAGTATATGTTCCAGGAACTACCCCTGTTATTATGAATGAGCCATCGGCTGCAGTAGTCGATGTGTACTGGTTAGTATCATTTCTAAGGAGTAATAACGTTCCCTCATGACTTGCAGCTCCTTCAAGAAGTATTGTTCCTCTTACTTTCGCATGTACACTGTATAGAGTTATATCTTTTACTGTAGCAACTTGGCCTATTTTTACTGATACCGTTTTAGAGTTGTTGGAAACATATCCAGCACAGCTCACTCTCACCTGATACTCCCCAGCTCTTTCTATACCAGTAATATCAAATGAACCATCATCTCTAGTAGTTTCCGTATAAGTGATACTTGAATCCTTTAGATTTACTAAGGTTACTGTTATTCCTGAATATACATCTACCCCTTCTAGGAAGATCTTACCACTTACCGCGCCAAGTCCTCCTTGAAGCTCTGCTGTAATCTCATATACGGTCGCGGCTGAGATCATCGCACTCCCTGTATATGGTGAATAACCATCCATGCTGATCGTATACGTGTAATTTCCCGGTACTATATTAGAAATCGTGAAGATTCCATCACTTGCAACACCTGTGAAATATGACTCCGTTCCCGCATTCGATGTTAATAGTACGGTTGCTCCCGTCACACCTTTTCCATCATATGTGGATACACTACCTTTGAATGTTCCTCCGTTGGCTACAAGTACTATCGGGTCAACTATCGTCGTCTTTGCTGCGTCTACAGATACACCCTCTACCTTCGATGGTGTATATGCTCCATCTGGATTAACCGTTATCGTATATAATCCGGGTATCAGATCTCCTGCTGTGTATCTTCCAGTCTCATCACTTCCTACCGTTACATTCACAGAAGCGTCATCTTCCTTCTGTATATATACCGTTGCTGGACGATATGTACTGGATGTACTTCCCTCATATGTTATCGATCCCTGTATTGTTCCCGTTCCTGGAACAAGGGATAGAGTACTGCTTAACTCTATGACAGTCTCATCACTTTCATTTGTTAAAACAGTAAAAGGTTCTGAATATGCTGTTATATAACCGTACTTCTCGGCTACTATCCTGTACTCTCCGTCTGGAAGACCCGTTATAGTGAATGTTCCATCCTCATCGCTCTTTGCCATATATGATGTTCCGGGAACATAGATGTCTATGCCAAGCAGTGATGAACCATCAGATGTCGTCACACTTCCTTTCACGCTAGCTGATCTCTTTATCTGCACGATTCCGTTATCCGTTCCCTGTCCTGTGGAAGCATGAACATCATCCTTTCTCCCTCCATAATGGTGATGTTCCCCATTCCTAGGAGTAATACTTCGTGAGGAGATGTCGATAAATGGCTCATTCTGGAAATAGAGAGTATAGGAGACTCCCTCTTCTAGTCCCGAGATAGCCCAGCTTCCATCACTTGATACCTGATACTGATTCCCTGTCTCCTCCACCTTTACATAGATATCAGAATAGGAGAGTTCTGATCCTTCTGGGAGAATAATTCTTCCCTTAGCTGTCGGTGTGTCATAGAACTGTGTCGTATCAACAGGATCTGGCTTACATGACAGTACGACAAGTAAAAGAACAAGGAATAATCCTATGACTTTGAATAATGGAGATACATGCTTTTTCATTCTACTACCCTTTCCCTTATGCATTCTCTATTGCTTTTTTCATGAAGGCCATCTGCTTACCGATTCCTCCAACATCTTTAAATACGAGATCTAGATTCAAATCCTTATCGAGATATTTGTAATAATCTTTTCCTGCTAGAACGATGAAATTCGTATTTGCTAAATCAAATTCGGAACCGAGCTCTGTTTTCACTTCCTTAGCCCATTCTACCTTCTCGTTTTTCTTCATTTTCTTTAAGGTTTTATCGTAGTATTCAATTTCCTTATCCAAGTTCAGTACATGATGTTTTGCAGAGAGAATCCTGATAGGACAGTTGAATGTCTTAGCGTACTTCATCTTGAGTTTGAAATACCCACTGGTATAAAGTTCTTCCGCTCTATGCGTTTTACCATCATTCAATTTCTGATTACCACAGCCAATTAAAACGACATTATTCATCTACCCCGCTCCTTACTTCTGTTATATCGACTACTCGTTTTCCTTATAAAAATCTGCACAAAATACAGGAAAATATATCCAATAGTTAAGAATAGTGTATTTTTTTTTTCCTGTAAAGATTTACGGTGTTTTTATGCTATTTAGGACTAGTAGATTATTTTTATATAAGATTTTGTAATTATCTAACGAATATTATTTTTACTTCTATATACTGATATCCTACACCAATAGTGCTTTTAAATTTAAAAACTGGAAGAAAATCTTCTCTATCTAAGGGTGTATAAATGGAAAATAATCGACCTTCGTTATGATCGATCATATGAAACAGAAGGGATAAAGAAATCGTAATAGGGAAATAATTTATTCAGTCGCTACACATCTAAGTCTATCCTTTTCGTTTTTCTTGCTAAACCATTCCATTTTCTTATATACTGCCCAAGGCACTGCTTGAAACGGTGGACGGTAGCCTCCTATTTTCGATTTTCGGATATCGGGAGGCGTTGCTTCCCGATTCGTCAAAAAAAACGGAAAAGGAGGTGATGTCTATGGATTCAGAGACCTATTATGTTCTTATGATCGTATTCACGGTCTTAGGACTTCTAATAGCTACTTTCAAAAGATAAACCGCCCATTAGCTGTAGCGAGCTAGGACGGTTTTCGTTCTAAACTTTTGCAAGGCTACCGTTCATCGGCAGTGCCTCTTTCTATATTCATAGTATCTCAGAATTTTCAACATCGTCAAGAAGACTTCTCATGTCTAAAACCTTCCTTGATAGATTATTTCTTATATACTTCTTACGGCACTGCTTGAAAAACGGTGGACGGTTGGCTTCCAGTTGTTACATACTGGAGCCTGTATAGGCTTCATGGATTCTTAATCTATAAGGAGCTTATATGGTTTTGGATATAATCCTGAAACTCGTAGACTTAGCCTCTAAGGTTCTCTCCCTTGTGACAGCGATTCTCCTGTTCATAAATAACCGCCCCGGCTCTGGCAAGCATTAAGGGGCGGATTACTATATCATAAGTGTCCGTCTTGAAATAGCGGACTCAGAAGCCAACCATCTATCGGCAGTGCTTCTTTCTATCAATATCTTAACCTATTCGTTTTTTCTCGTCAATGTAAGCAAGAAGTCAAGTACAAAACTATAGTTAAATTACTTTCAGAATTATAAAACTTCTATTCAGAGTTTAGTTTGACAAAATAAATTATTGTAATACAATGAATTCAATAGATATATTCATGTGTCGTAGTTGTCGTTATTCCGTTTTTGAGGTAAACCTCTTGGAGGAATTTATGAAAAAAGCATTTATTTTCCTAATGTGTCTGGTGCTTATAGTTTTCTCAGCAAGCTGTGGAGAGTATTCAGAGGATTTAGAAGCAAGAATTACCGCGTTAGAAAATGAAGTTGGTTATTTAAAGGAGAAGATAGACTCAGAGGAGAATCTTCCAATACCATCACCCCATTATGATAGGATTTATAAATTAACAGAACAATCATGGACTGATTTTGTTAACTACTGTGAATCCATTGATCCTAAACTATTTTCCAGTGACTATAATTATTATGATACACGTTCCATTTATAATAATGGAAAAACTGGTTATTCGCTATTTCTGGTGGGTAAATAGTCATCAATCCATAATGGGGATGAATGGGAAATCAAATCCGCCCATG
>CALXKU010000005.1 GCA_944389025.1 uncultured Spirochaetaceae bacterium | reverse complement strand
GGTAAACCGGAGACGGAGCCTATGGGCAAAACGCTCACGTCCAAGCCTTCAGGCTTGTCCTGAAGGTCGTTGACACAAAGTTCCCAATACGATGATTTCCTCCTAGTGAAAGAGGTGCGATTGGACATGGGGAAGTTCTCTGTAACAGGTAAGATCGAAAACTGTCACACTGCAATACCCTCTTACGAGCTTCAACTCTATTCTGAAAACGAACAGTTAAAAGAATTGTCGGATATAAATGATTATGCTGCAAATGAGTTCATGGAAAAGCTTCTTATTACAGTAGAGCGTGCATTTGAGAAGGAGGCTGAAAGAATAAAACAGGAGATGGAAATCAAGGTCCACAATAGAGCCTTGGAGCTCATAGATGAATTGACGTAAGGAGGAATGGCGTGAAGGAAGGATACAAACCATTTTTTTCCAAACCGATATCAGAAGAGGATGGTCGTAGGTTTATTGGTCTTGGAGAAATTGAGATTGAGATGAAAGGATTCTCCCTGATTGGCAGAGTGGAGGCATCTGATGGATTCCGTTGTTTCCAGATGGTACTGTATTCCGACAATACAGAATTGTTGGAATTATCCAAGAATGAAAGTAGTGAAGCTCGTAAATTCATAAACAGGATTTATGCAAGAATGTGCTGGTCTTTAGTGAAAAAAGGAAGGGCCGTGGAAAAAGAGAACAGCAGGCAGGCAAGAGAGCTTATAAACAAACTAAAACGAAGGAGATGAAAAAAATGAAACAATTTGGCGGTGCTGATTCAGATCATATATTTTATAGCGATTTCAACTCTCCGGAAGAATTGGATGCTGTCTTTGAATTGATTGGATTCAAGCTCCATTCAGAATACGGCGGTTTCATGTCATGGACAATGGATTATTCTTCTATTTCCCTGAGGGCTGAATATTGGTTGGATCGAGATGCAAGTGGCAGGAAATATAAGAATTTTAAAATAACTTCTGTCCCAAAAGAAAGCAGATTCTGGTTTAATATTTTCTGCTGTCTTTTAGAAGAACTCTCTATCGATTATTCCAAAAGTGATAATTCATGTACTCTTTATTTTGGAAATAAAGATATCTTTCATCGGAATGAAATATGTATAGATATGAACATCAAGAAAGAAGAGGTGGGGTGCGATGCCATATGACTGTATGATGTGTGAATTCTTCTCAATGTACGACGGCACCTGTGGTAATCCGAACTCCCCCTATTTTGCAGAGGACAGGATCGAGGGAGCAGTGTGCGACTGCTTTGAAAAAGAAAAGGGCCTCTTAGGAAAAGCGGCACTTGCTTTCGGAAAACGGTGTTTCAAGGAGAAGAGATGAAAGAGATATCGGTTTTCAATAAGTCCGAAAAAGTCTGGCAAACAGGTTTTCTCAGCGTAAAAATCACTGAACGTAGTGCGGAGAGGGTGGATTCTTCGTATCAGTTTACTGTGGAATACAAAGGGAAACTCCTTGTAGACGAGGTTTCGAATCTGGAAGATGTGAGCATCAGAAGAGGGCTGGAGCATATGGAGGAAATCTCAGCCCAGTTCAATGCTGTAATTACCGCAATAAAAAAGAGGAGTGAAAAATGAAGTTTGTAATAATGTCCGTCCATTTTCATGATAGCAATAAGGATGTCTCGATCTATGGAGAGCAACTGAAGGCTGCTGGAATTGAAATAACAAAGACCGGAAAGGTGGATTTCAATGATTGCCCCATATACACAATAGAGCTGAACTCCCTGGAAGAACTGGCAGGACTCAAGAAAGCTGTCGACCTCGATCTGTATATCAAAGATACGGAACTGGCTGTTACGCTGACTGGCGAGGCTGTAAACGAGGAGTATGCTTCATTGCCGCAGGATGCAATCATAATTGTAGATGACTACCTATACTGATGTTATCATAGCAACATCATGCCCACATTTCTGTAGCAATAATAACGTTTTACTCTAATACGTAACGCAAAATGGGGCAAGAGAGCGGAAGATGGCCGCGGCCCGTTGATTATCGCATGGAGGCTCTGGAAGTACCTACGGGCTGAAAAGCAGCTTGCAGGGCCTGGAATCCCGGACGCCATCCAGGAAGGTGGCACAATGGGGCACGGCCCTATAGATCCTTATATTCTGGAAGGTCTAGAAGCTTCTCCGTTTCATCCTTGAACAAACGAGAGAAAGAAACGCCCCTAAGCTCTGCGATCTTCTTCAATTTATCAATCTTCCAATATTCAGAATCGTAATATTTTAGACTGATAATTTTTGAATGTGCTTTATTGTATTTATTAATTGCTCTTTTTGTTGATTCTCTCATGATTTTATATAGTAATTCCTTATATAAAAAAAGTCAAATAAAATAAAAATATACTTGCTTAATGTATAGTAATACTGTATAATATAATTGTAAGGAAAAAGGAATATAAAACCTTATAAATAAAGAATTTAGAGAGGTATAAAATGGAAAAATTAAAATCAAACTCAGGGACGCTAAAAAACTCGACCCGGTAAGGGTAGGTTATTGCAAAATGTTTAATCTTCTGCGAGATCTGGAACCTTTTGCATATTATTCAAATGATTACGGCTGGAGGTTCGATCTGTACGAGGTCAACGGCGTTTATATCTCAACGGGGTACGGGCCCGTTGGGAAAGAAATTTCCAGAGAAGCAAACGAAAAAATAAAGGCCCTGGAATCTGAGGCGAAAAAGCTTTATTCAAACATTCCTGATTATGAAGAAAGGGCCGCAAAAAGGGCGGAATTGTTGAAAAAGGCTTGTGCCTTATTGGCAGATGTTTAACCAAAAGCCTTTAAAGCACAAACACAAACAAACGGAATTAAAGAATACACCAAAAAAAGAAAAAACACAAACGAACGGAGAAAAATAACATGTATACAGAAAGGAAAGAAATTAGGGTTTATGTTGGAACTTTTGGAAAATATGCAAGCGGATCTATTGCCGGCGGATGGGTTACCCCGTCAGAATATGAAACTTACGACGATTTTATAGACGCATGCAAAGCAATTCACAAGGATGAACACAATCCGGAATTGATGTTTCAAGATTATGAAAATCTTCCAGAAAGCCTATATTGTGAAAATGAATTCAGCGAGGAAGCTTTTAATTTCTGCAAACTTTATTCCAGTTCCTCCATTGATCCCGACGCCCTGGAGGCATACGCCGAGACTTTCGACATCGACGAGGGGGCAAGCATTGAAGATATAGAAGATATATTTAACGAAAGATTTATAGGTTATTTTATTTCTAACTATGATTTCGCTTGCGATCTTGTTGATAATCTGGGTTTACTTTCCGGCGTTCCTGAACATATCGCAAACTATTTTGACTATGAAGCTTACGGGCGTGATCTGCTTTTAACGGATGTTTGCGAATACAACGGATATTATTTTTACTGCTACTAAAAGGGGCTAAAAATGTATTTGATAGGAGAGAAAAAAATGACGAACAAAGAAATTGAAAAGATAGATGAAAAGGCGGCGGAAAACCTAAAAGAAAGATTTATTATTGAGGTTTTTGATGAAAAGGCGGCGGATGTTTCATATAATATCACGCCTTCAGAAACTACCCTTGACGATGCTATATATGAAGCATGGCGGGAATGGTTCGAGTTGGTCAGAAACGGACACAAAAAAGAATACTGTTATATTTCTGTTTCTAAACAGATTATTAAAGAAACAGAAATGGGCCCGCAGTTTTTTGATTATGAAAATTGTGACAACAAGGAAATTTCAGAATATGCAAGATCTTTTAACGAGGAAAACGAAAGCCTCTATTATATAAGCACGTCAGCCGGGCAAGAAATGGATGAATTGCGCGAGTATGTTAGATCATGGGCAAAAGGCGAGCCCCTTGATGATATAGACATCTCAAAGATGGGCGAGGATGATTTTTTAGGATTGCTTTATCAAAAAAATCTTATAGGACTTGAAATAATCGACTCTTATAAAAAATGGGTTAGATGATTCTAAATGAACCTTAAAATGTATTTCAGAAATTCAAACATAGGAGAAGATCAAGGAAGGAAAACCATGGAATGGAATGGAAAAGAATATGAACATTTAAGCATCAGATATGTTGTTGCTATTACAAACGACACTGAGGATATAAGCAGAAGATGGGAGTTCTCATATTTGGAAACTGCCATCTCTTTCGAGGAAGCCGTCGATGTCGTGAGAAAGAAATGGAAGGAAAGGAAGAAAGAGGGGATGGCCCTATATATCGATCTCCATCAAGCTGTTATTGAAACAGACGATAACGGGGAAATGGACATATTCGATTCCGTCAATCCCTTTCATGTTGAATACAGGGGCCTTGAATGGCCTGAGAAAATTAAGGATAAAGGGTTCGCACTCTTCACGATAGATGATAGCGGCGAATACATGGGTGGAGTGCCTTCTAAATAGGCATAAAAATGTATTTCATACTGCAGACAGGAGGAAGAATGAACATAAGGATAGAAGATCTAAAGATATGGGAAAGACCGGGGACGAAAAGAGGATATCTGAGGAGGCACCATATAAAAGAGGCTCTCGGCCTGGTCATTGATTATTATAAGACGGGCAACATCAAACATGCTGAAATCAAAGGCTCGGACCGGATTGTTTCCAATGCGGAAGCAAGGCGGCTGTTGGATGCAAGCGCTTATTACGATTTCATCAAAGACGAATGGACTTTAGGATATCTGGAGCCATACAGGGATAAGATCATTACTTATTTCACAGAGAAAATAGAGGTCGACGGGTTCGACAGAAACACCTTTGCGGATCTAGCCATAGAGAAGTTGAAAGAGCTTTCATCAAAAAAGGAGCCTTCCGCTCTCCTATCATATGAGCTGTTGGAAGATCTGATTGAAAAAGCGGGTGGAAGAATCAGGATTGAAAACGGGGCCATCACGGTCAGGTGATGGAAATCAGAAAAAAAAGACTGAAATAACCTCTAAATGGGGTTATAAATGTATTTAGGAGAAAAACAATGAAGAAGAATTTGGAGCTGTGCAGGAATAGGAAAACAGCACTAAATGGGGGTTGAAATGTATTTGGGGGTCTGCAGACATGCATGATTTTTCATTCGACAAGACAGGAGCCATCACATATGATGATGGCCCTTTGAAACTTTCGGATAGGGCTTACGACCATATGATCTCCCATGACATCCATTACATCTGGGAGATGGACGGGCTTCTTTTCCGCATCGACATGGACGGGTGCATAGGGCTGAAAGAGGAAAGGCAGCTTCCCGAACAGTTCTATATCGACAGCGCCGAGAAGACGGGCTCCATATTCAAGTTCAGGATGGAGCGCATCCCCGTAGGATTCCCGTCCCTGGTGGATGGATCCTACTCCTCCATAGGGGAGGCTCTTGAGCGTGTCCTTGAAATAAAAGGCGGGCACGGTGGTGGATCTGAGGAGTCGTCCTTCCTTGATGCTGTGGCGGTCTACTACCTTTCGAAGACAAGGCCGATCTGGACGATGAGGCATGTCAAAGCAGAAGCAGCTACGCTCATAGCATCAGCCCGTCTCGATGATTCTCTTCTCTCCATGTACAGGGATGAGGTGAGGAAGGGATTCTATGCATATGCCGACAGAGGAAGGAAGCTCTATGGGGCTGTATCTGAGATCCTGGTATTGGAGGACCATGTGTGGCTTGCCGTAAGCGTGGGGGAGACACTGCACATATTCCTCAGAGGCGATGAAAGCGACTTGGACTACGCCTCCAGGCTTCTTGCCCTGGAGAGGGCGGAGAAAACCCCGCTCATGATCAAGGACTCGAAGGAGGCGGCGGCAAGGAAGGGATTCTCGCTCAGGAAAGGTATCAACAGGCGCTCGATCTCCCTCACGAAGAAGTATCGGTATTCACGTCTAAATGGGGGTGAAAATGTATTCCGCTCACTCGAGAAAGAGGGGAAGGTGAAGACCATAGTATCCGTATCGGGCTACATAAGGGAGCAGCCGTACGGAGAAGGAAGGAGGCTGAGGAAGACGATATGGGTTGAAGGCTTCACAAGAGGGCAGTGGGTGAGGGAAGGACTCTCCGAGATTACGATATCCAAATAGGTTGCTCCCTCTCTTTCCCCCTCTAAATGGACCTATGAATGTATTTCGGTTTTCCGGAAAAGCAAAGCCCTCGATGCCGTGCGGCATGAGGGCAGGAATCCTATCCGATGCAGATAAAGGATGTTTCAAACGTTTTTTCTAAGGAGGTGTCCGCGGTTATTCTTCGAAGACATCCGAAGAGATGTCCTCTATGTAGCCTTCAAGAGCATCGGTGTAATCGACATATACGTACAGGAGCCCTTCAGTCACATAAAGGTTGTTCATCAGGTCCTTCTGCGTCTGAGGCTCATCTATGAGGAGCATCCTTAGCTCCTCGATCTCATCCTTCGGAATCTCCGGCACCATCACCGGATTCTGTACTGTCACCCTTGTCGCACATGATGAGAGTGCGAATGCGAGCAGTATGAAGAACACCACAGGGATGAGCGTGCATACCACCGCATTCAGGACAAGCATGACCTTCCTCTTCGAGAACAGCTCAGCCGTCCTCTCCTTCAAGCTTCTCTTTGATTCTCTCTGCGTTTCCTTTTGCGAGTTCCTTGAGTTCATCGCTTAGCTCCTTATCAAGACCGGACGGGGCTTCAACTGGGTCAGAGGTGAGGCCGCCTACCTCTTCCGCGGCTTCTGCACTTGGCTTACGCTTCTCAAGTCCTTCAGCGCCTTCTTCTTCATCCACCCCGTCCAGTTCGTGTCTCGCCTTATCCAGAGCGTTGAGGAATCCTATCCTCTCCCTCGTGAGCTCCGTGTTCCTGGAGGCGGATGCGCTCATCTTCTCCTCGGCGTTATCCTTGGCAACCCCTGTGAGCTCCCTGGCGATCATGTTGATTATGTTGTCCTTGCTCCTCCCGTCCTTCTTGAGCTTGAAGATGTACCCGAGAAGAGCCGTTATGACGATGCCTATGACCGTGAATATGAGTTCGCTCAATCCTTCCCTCCTTGTTAGTACGAGGACCACACCGGAGAACGATGTGATCCTCCTTATCGAAGTCCGCCTACTTTCCAGCTGCAGTGGAAGCCTCGGCCTTTCCTGAAGCCGTCCCTTCCTCCTCGGCCTTCCTCTTTCCGAGATATTCGAGAGCCTCCCTGACCTGCTCCTCGGTGTACCTCTCCCTGTGCTTCTTCTCAGGCTTCTTGTAAAAAGGATCCTTCAGGGTCGGGAACATCTTCGAACAGAGCCATTTGGCAAGCCTGAGCGCCTTGTACTGGTAGAAGAAGAACAGGATGGCCCAGACCGGGATGAATATCAGACCTCCCGGGATGAGGAACCCGCCTTCCGCTCCGAATGCGAAGAACGCCATGTAGGCGAGTGCGAGGTACGCCGCGGTGATCACGGCGCCCATCACGAGGCCGAGCCATCTCGGACAGCTCCTGGACTCACCCTTCTCATCCTTCGGAAAGAGTGTCGCCTTGATGAATTCAAGCAGAAGCTCGAATGCGATTCCACAGAGGAGGAACATGACGATCTGCCACATCACGCTCCTGAGGAATCCCGACAATACGAGTAAGAATGCATTCTCCATGTTGTATCTCCTTACATGATCATGTTTATCGTCTTCAGGGCCGTAGCCATCCCGTCGATGGATGTGATGACGTTCTGCCCTCCGATCACCAGATAGGTCATGAAACCGACGATGACCAGCGCCGAGACGAATACGATCCTGATGAAGCGCTGGTTCGATCTGCGGAGGTCCGCAAACTCCTTCTTGAGGTCGTCCGTATCCTTGTTCTGGGAGAGCGAGAAGAGCCTTATCGCCTCTATGAGGGAGTCGTGGCTCTTCAGGAGCTTGTGGAGGTTCTTGTCGAGCTTCTCGAACTCCTGCTTCCTTATCCTGATCCTCCTGTGGGCGGCATCCACCCCGGTGGATATGAGGCTTATGGAATCTATCAGCTTTTCGAAGACATCCCTTTCCGCAGGTGTGAGCTCTTCCTTCACCCTCTCGTAGGTCTCCTTTATGTCCGTAAGGGCCTGCTCCCTCTTCTTCTCATACAGTTCGTTTTCGTCCATAAAGATAATTATATGTTACCTGAGAAATTATGTCGGATTGAAACGGAATGAAAGGGAGCGTTAGCGAGGTAGTGGAATCAACATGGATGACAGCGTTTCAGATATCTTCTGATTCCTCTGTTGCTGATACCCTTGGCAATGGCTTCATCCACGCACTCCCTTACATATGGATGGTCGCTGTCGGTCTTCTCAAGATAGTCCAGGACATTGCAGAAGCTTGCAACATACTTGTCCGTCGGGCAGGTTCCGTCCTCCCATATTCCATGGTTCCTCCTCAGCCTGTTCAACCTGTGCCTGAGCTTGGTATTCTGTGCCTCAAGATGATGAGGGCATACGACGTATCCGCAGAGGTCGTCCTTGCCTTTGAACTTCCTGTATCCCGTCTTCTTCTCCGACACCTTCTGGTTGAGCTTCTCCTCAATCAGATCCTCGATCGCCGAGAGGATCCTGACTGCATCCTCCTTCGTGTGCACTGCTATCCTGATGTCGTCCATGTAGCGTACATACATCCTTCCGAGTCCCAGAGTGTCCGTTACGAAGAAGTCGACAAGCCCTGACTTGAGGTTCGCAAGATGCTGGTTCTCGATGTTGCCGAGGGCCAGTCCCTCATGTTTGAATATGCGTGGCTCGTTCTGCATCGCTATATAGGAGTCGATCTTCATGTCGAGTATGTTGCAGAGCCTTTTCGATGGTATCACACGGGAGTAGAGCTCCTTGAGTCCGGGGAGGGATATCGTCTGGTAGTCGTGTGCGAAATCGATGGATATGACATACCACTCGAAACCCCACCGTCCTATCGCACTGCGTATTATCCTCTGCCATTCGAGCACCGCATTGTAGGCTCCCTTTCCCGTGCGGCATGCATACGACTGTGCCGATGAGCGTCTTTCAAGGTAGGGGAGTATCACACGCATGAGGGAGTGTCCTACTATCCTGTCCTCTATGTGTGGTCTTGCGACAGGCCTCTTCTTAGGTTCCATCACGTAGAAGTCCACGGTGGCATGAGGCCTCCACATGTCCCATATGAGCCTGTTCTGAAGGTTGATCGTGTTGACCTCCAGATCCAGATACCAGCGCACCCATTCGGGCTTGCGCCATTTGCCTTTCGCAACCTCCATCGTACCTGCATATATGTTGTCGAAACTTACGAACTCCTCGAAGAGAGGATCCTTCTCTCTGTTCCCTGTCTCCATCATGTTTCTCTTGGTTCCGCGCCACACCCCGACACCTCATGGTGTTCGGATATGGCACTGTCCTTCTATTCCGACACTCGGCCCTTCCAAGAGAGGGGATGAATCGCCAGACGAGACATCCCATGCTCTCTTTGAATCGAGGAGAGCCCCAATGTTGTTGTTCGCATTGCCGAACCCGTTATTGCCGTTCACGTAACGAAGGCCGGCATTACCGCCATTGTTCCAGTTACCGCCAACAAGGGCCACGAAGCTGATAACCACCAAACCGCAGGGGCCGCAAAACATACCTCATGCCGTCCCCGTGATACGAATCACCACGGGGTGTGATATCCTCCTATGATGCCTTCCTGTTCATCCATGAATACCATGCGGAAAGCATCCTGTCGAGCTCCGCTATCCTTTCGAATACGAAGCGTCTCTTCCTGCTCAGTTCGGGGACTATCCCCTTGATGACGGGATAGCCCGTTTTCGCATTCTCCTCGCCGAGGATCCTCTTCCACCTTGTGGCTATCATCTTCAGGTCGTTACGTGCCTGATAGCACAGCGTCATGGCATCCTTCCTTGTCTGACGATATAGTTTTTCGGAGGTGTACTTGTCCATGCCTTCCCCTATCTCCGGAGGCTTGGAGTTATACAGCTTGTTCGCATCGTAGATCTTGATGCAGAAGCCCTCCACGAGATCGTCCAGAGGCCTGATATACTTCTCCCTGATCCTTATGGACACCCTGCCTTTCTTGTAGAGGTCGTCCGTCCATGTCGAGAACTCGTTGGACTTCTGCAGCAGCTGGAAGCCGTCCTTCTCGTCAGGGTTCTTTTCAACAATCATTTTTCACCATCCTTTCCGTACTCTCCTTCCTTTCCCAGGCACTGGTGATGAGAGAGGAAAGTGCGTCAGTTTTTAGATTCCGAGATTTTAGTCGGAAGCGAGGAGAGCCCCAACGTTGCTGCCCGCATTGCCGAACCCGCTAGTGCCGTACACGGAACGAAGGCCGGCAATACCGCCACTGCTCCAGCCACCGCCAACAAGGGCCACGAAGCTTGAGTTCTCAGCGTTCCTCAGATACTGATAGCCTGCAAGACCGCCGTTCTTGAAAGGCATGTATCCTGCGAGCTCTATGAGGTAGTGCGATGCAAGGCCTTCCTTTATCGCAACGTTCTTGGCCTGAACCTGACCGTAGAATCCACCATCCCTTATGAGGATCTCATCGGAGATCATCGTTACCGTACTGTTGTTTGCCGTCGGTGTGGTAGGGAAGTCAAGGCAGTATGCCTTGACCGTGGAGCCGTCGACCGTGGATGGGTCTATGAGTGAGCCGTCCGGTGCGCTTATGGCCTTCCAGAGCGTTCCGCTGTCCTTGAGGTCTGCGGCTGAGAGTACCCCGTCGGTAGTGGTGAAATCTATGATCTGGATTATTCCGCTCTTGACCTTGAGCCCCGAGAGCATCGTCCTGCATCCTCCGACAAGGGATGCGATGCCGGTATACTTGCCGTTGTGCCTCCAGTAGTTGGGCCCTGAACCGTTCCTCGCCATCCTGACCTTGTATATGTCGTTCTCAAACTGCCTGTAGTCGGCAGGCTCTCCCATCACACCTTTGGTGTCTGCACACTGGTTCGTGTCTCCAAGAGGTTCGAATGCGTACTTCTTCGCAAGAAGGCAGAGGTATGCATATTCGTCCCATGTGATCAGGTGCTTCTTTCCGCACCAGTCCTGCATCGAGGAAGGCATGTAGGTGGGGAAGGTGGATGAGTTGACCTGATCCATCTTCGTCACCACACCGTCATAGGATACGCTGAAGCCGCCACTAGAGTGTGCGGGACTCATGTTGTAGAGTCCTACGGGGTAGTTCGTGTGGCTGGTTCCGCTGTTGGTGTACACCGCACTCATCTTGTACTTGTTCACATGGAACTTCTTCCTTGCGTGGTTGTTCCTTGCGAAGCAGGGGAGCACCTGCTTATCTCCTGCCTTCGACGTAGGTGCTCCCGTGAGCTCGTCCGACCAGTAGTTGAGGAACTGCTCACCCTCCTTCGGTTCTATCGTGTATGCCGGTTCGAACTGTCCTGCGTTGTTGCCTATGAGCGTGTTCTCACCGTCCGTGATGTCCTCAAACTCCTTTCTTATCTCATCAAGCCTGAGATAGTCGGCCTTCGAAGCAGGAACAAGGTCCGTGCCCCTCAGATGTATTTCGGTGACTTCGCTCTCAAGCTCCAGCACCCTCTTTTCAATGTAGTCAAGATTCTTAGCCATTCGCTTCCTCCATGTCATCTTCCATCTCTGCCATCATCATCGCAATCTCCTCCTCGGTAAGGGGCTTCACGAAAAGGGACTCGTTCCGCTTCTTCATGAGCCTGTAGTTGGTGTCTATGGTCTTCTCCACATCCCCGTCCTCTATCATGATCTCCATGGAGCAGAGCGTGTCTCCGTTCTCATCTATCCATTCAAGGAGATATCTGCCGTCCCCCCTGTCCGTCGTCTTCCTCTCCCTCTTCCATTCCGTATCAGCCATCTCATACCTCCTCGATGTATATGTTCGTCGTAACCGTCTCGGCCCTTGCGTATATCGAGACGCTCGCATACGTCCTCGTCCTTGTGACGGCGGATTCGCCTGTGGTCTCCGTCTCTCCCGTCACTCCGAAGCGGAAGAGTATGCTCTGCCCCGGAAGGAGCCTTCTCCCCCCTCCGGAGTTCGCACCGCTTATGAGCGCCACTCCTTCTCCCGTGTTCTTCAGGAACAGCCCCCTGCGGTTTGTGGCGTTAGTACTTCCTACCGCCATCAATACGGAGGCATCATCCACCACAGCTTTTGTGGCGGGGGCGGGGAACTGTGAGACGTTCTCGACTTCGATATGGTTGTCTATGTCGAGGTAGTCCACGCTCTCCCTGAGCTTCACTGCGTCAAATCTGTTTGCTCCTAATATGTCCATAATCACTCCTTGCTCCTCATGCCGTCTCTTCTTCCGGCGGCTCTATCTCCGATATCGTATAGATGATATCCCCATCATCGATGGATACGCTCAGCCCGAACTGCTCTCCCTCCACCATCACGGGGAACACTGTCTTCGTCTGTGCCATGTTCTCGATCTGTGCGATGAGGGCTTCAATCTGTGCCTTGAGCGTCTCCACGTTCCCTTCCGCAGTCTCCGCATCATCCTTGGCGGTCTCGGCAAGATTCTTTGCATTCGTTGCCGTGTTTGCGGCTGTCGTAGCCTCAGCCACCTTCTCATCCGCATGCTCATCGAAATTGGGAAGCACCGTCGTCACTACATAGTTGTCGATCACGCTCTTCTTTCCTTCGGTGTATGCATCCAAAGCACCCTTCAATGTGCTATCGACATAGTTCTGCAGTTCCTGCTTCTCCTGCTCGGTGAGCTCTTCAAGCTCCGTCTTGCCGTCAGCGATGACCTTCTGCACGTCTATCAGGAGTTCTCCCGCATAGTCTTCCGCAATATCGGTGAGCTTCGCCCTGAAGCCGGCTTTTATCATGCCGTTCTCATCGAGCCGCCCTATGAAGATGTAGTCGCTTGAGGTGTTGAATACGGTCTCCGTATTATTCAATGAGATCGTCGATGCTATTGTCTTTCCGTTGATTATTACGACTTCACCAGCCATCCCTATACCTCCTGTCCTTCTTCGAGCACGTCCGTATACCCCGTAAGTCCGAGGTATTCTTTGATATATCCGTACAAGATCTTCTTCATCCCTTCGATGGAGGATGGGATGCTTTCCGGGAAGAGTGATTCCGCAGGAAGCATGGTGGAGAACTTGTACAGGCTGGTCTTTCTTGCAAGACCGAAGCCTCCCCATTGAATCGGATGTTCCGCCTGGGAGTCCGCCTCCCTCTCCTTCTGCTTAGCCTCTCTTGATGCGTATGCTATGAAGTCGAAGGAGATTGCGAGCTTTCCATCCCCTCCCTTTCCCAGCATGATGTTGTCTATCGCCCAATAAGCATCTTTGACTTCCATGTAGTTGATGCTTGATTCTTTCGGCAATGTGTATAGAAGTCCCATCTATCTCCTCCTCAAAGCGCCACCATGCAGCATGCAGGAACACTTGTTGTTATCTTCGAGCCTCGGAAAGAGGTTGTATCGTATATGCTTGAAACCCGGCTGTCATATGGATCACAATCGACATTCAGCAGGAAGACCCACTGCTTACCATCCGCAATCCTTCCTATTCTTCTGCCTCTCTGCCGGGTTTCATAGAACTCGTCGCTGTACATGTTGGGGACTTCAGCGGAATAGCCATGCAGATAGATTCCATCCCCGTTCAAAAAGTACCATCCTTCCGCACCATAGATTCTCACTCTGCTGATATAGGAGCCTACCGCACCTCCCATGTGCGCAACAGAGCCCCATCCTTTAAGAGCTGTCTCCACCCAAGAGCTCCCGTTCCAATAATCCTGCACGACATTTGCAGAACGGTGGCCCCAGTCAGTCATCAGTTCCAGATCCAAAGTGAATCTTTCCGAGGCTATGTAGATATAGACCGTTTCATCTGGATCGATCAGATGAGATCCGTCCTTCAACTCTTCATAATGCTTCATGTTCTGTGTCCGCCCCTGATCGAAAGCGATTTTATTTCCAACACTTGCCATGATATCCTCAGTTGAAAACCGCCCCCCATACGGCATAGTAGTTCCTATCCGCCAAAGAATTGACGTTCCCGGTAAGGTTCCCTGTAACATCACCTTTGACATCTCCTTCCACGTCTCCCGTCAAATCACCTTCCAACGTCTCGCTATTTATGTGTTTGATTGTTGCGTTCTCATACGGATGCTCGGCACTTCCTATGTTCGTCTCTATTGCATCATCCATCGGATACATGTTTCCTGTCTGGAGCTCTCCCGAGATCTGTTCGATTCGAAGATTCTTCACCTTTATCGACGGAGGGTATGCTCCTGTGGCGACAAACAGTATCTCGTCCTGTCTCCCTGCAACCCTGAAAGCAATCTCATTGTCGCTGCATCTCATCTGTTCGATGGAGTATGTCATCCCGTTATATTCAAGCCCTCCTGTCACAGCCCTTGCGTTTACAAGAGGCTCTGCCAGAGGCATGTCGACCTTCGATGTGTCCAGCTTGGGCCTTATGGATGAGAAGAATGCATAGATTCCTTCCGGAAGGGCCAGGGAGCCGAAGAAGACCATTGCAGCGTTGGAGAAGGCAAGATATACACCATTCTGCATATATGCAGCCGACTTTGAGTTCTTCGAAATAGTCCTCGGCGTCCATGAGACCGTGTTCGTACTAAGAAAGACCTTTCTGTGTTCCGTTCCTGCCGCACAGTCCGAGATAGCATAGTAGTATGTGCTTCCCTCATGTACGGCTGTCGGCCATGCAAGGATTCCATCTATGAGCAGGGTTGATATGCCCCATGACGCACCATCGCTTGATGTGAGTACGTATCCATTGCCATTTGAATTGAACACTACAAGATATCTGTCCGTATGGATGAAGTATATCTCACTGTAAGACGGGGCGGGGACAGAGAACGTATAGCACTTGGTCCAGGAATCAAGCGTGTCCGAATTGCATCTATACAGGCCGTCATCCCCGACCACGACAAATCCTCCTGCTCCATAAGCGATATGAGAGTAGGGGGCTACAGGATGTTCTATGCTGCCGCTTGATGTCTCTTTAAAACTCCATGATGAAAGGTTCTCGGATGAGAGGATGCCAAGCTTTGTTTCTATCGTAGATGAATGGACATTGTATCTTGCCGTGACAACGAACTTCCCTGAGCCGTATGCGATGTCGTAGCAGGTGTAGTTCGAAGGGCATGCATAATAACTCCAACTCACCCCATCTTCGGAAACGGCGACATGATATGCACCGTTCCTGTCAGATACCAAAGCGACAAATCTGTCTTCTGTGACTTTGATGCCACATACAAACTGGTCGAGCATGTACTCAAGGTTCATAACCTCCCAGGTGTTGCCTCCGTCGACGGAGCGGAAATACGTATAATAGGCAAAATCATCCCTTGTGATTCCGAGATATATGTTCCCGATGTTCACAATGCCCTCGATCTCCCCTACGGCGTTGTCGGTCACCACAGCGTCCGTCGCCTCTGCGGCGCTGCATTCCTTCCATTCCTCCTGGTACTGAGGAAGCACCTGTTCGTATGAGATGAGAGGGATGTTGTTTATAGTCCTCAGTGCATCGGCGCTGAAGCTTCCTGTGGCCTCGAGGTTCCTTATCCTCACATCCTGGAATTCGCTGTATCCGTAGTAGTCCAGGTAGAATCCGGTCTTGGTGCTTGCAAGGTTGATGTCCCCCTTGTTGTATCCGTCACTGCGGATCGAGCCTCCGTTCCTGAGGGTGAGGCTCATGGTCTCTATCATGTCGGCACGGATGTACTCGGCGAGGATGTTCTGGAAATAACCGAACTGTGCCATGGACGTGCTTCCCGGTTCGATGTTGGAGAATGCTTCGGCGGTTACGGCTCCCATGATCTCCGAATAGTTGGAATCGCCATTCTCCGCAATACGCCAATGGAGCTCCCCCTCTTCGTTCATGGAATAACGCATTGCAAGGAGCGTGTTCGTGTTCCAGTAGAAATCCCCCTCGGCGAAATTGTAGGAGAAGGCATCCGGGTTTGGATCTGCAGGAAAGGGGCCTATGTATAGCGGTCTGCTGTCCTCGGCATCCTGTCCCATTATCGTAATGTTCTTCGTGGCCGGGCCGTATGATGTTTCAAGGTCGGTTACTATGACATCGACGGAAATGGAAGAGGGATAGACACCTTCGGGAATCGTCACCACATTGCCGCTTATGCTTACCCCGAGGGTGTTGAGGATATATTCAATCACCACACCCTGGGAGAGGTTCAGCAAGGATACCTCTATCTCGATTGTCAGGGATCCTTTCCTCCGCCTCGAATTATAGTAGGTGGCAGGGTTCGATGTGACTGTGAAGCCACGGGCAGGAGAACCCACCTCACCCGTCATCCTGTAGTAGTCCCATTTGCCCGTCTCGTAGTTCCACTCCCTGCAGAATATGTAGTAGCCGTCAGGGACGTACTCCGGCATGTCCTTCTGCCAGTCGGCATCGGTCACTGACTCGGAGATCACTGCGGCGTCATCTATGAGAAACCATGAGTTCCCATCATCATCGGAATAGATGATAGCTGTCGTAAAGAGGTCTTCGACATTGGGGGAGGGGAACAGGGTATACTGCCGTCTCGGCATCAGAGGGTCTGCAGGCTTATCGAGGTTGTAGTTCGGGGAGGAACCCCAGCTCTTCACCTCATACTGTGCGAAAGCACCTATGCTCAGTGCCGTGAATTCGGTCTTCGTCCTTCCTGCTTCGAAAGTGATCGACCTCTGAACTATCACAGCCGCCTGACCTGTGCTCGTGCCCTTGTGGTTTATTGTGACGATATCGCCTTCCTTCCTCGCGCTGTACTCGTATTCGGTCCATGTGTTCACAACCCTCGAATACTTCCTGAAGTGCCAGTAGAATTTAGCGAATCTTTCCGCATGCTCCTGAGTGAATATGTATGTGCTTGTATACTCCTCAGGGTTCTTTGCCGCGGCAGGGACTGTGGAAAAAAACACCTTGTTCCTGTAGAGCACCCTTCCATGGAGTACGAACTGCTGGAGGTTAAGGACTGAACCGTATTTGTTTCTAAGGAGATACCATGCCTTGAGAGGCCATATCGCAGGGTTCTTCTCCATGCCAAGGGATGGAAGCACGGGGTATTCCCATGCCTGATCGTTGTCAACTGTGTAGCCGTTGACATCGGCTGCGATTATCTCGGCCTTGACATCACGCACGCAGATTATCGTAAGGTCCTTGTTCTGCTTCCTCGATACTCCCGTGTTGTATTCCCTGTCGAGGAGCTTCGCATCAAACTCCTGATAGGAAGGGGTTATGTCTCCATCTTCGGGGAAATAACCCTGAGCGGGGATTTCAAGCCCCACCACATTCCCTTCATCATCCACGCTCCTTGAGATGGAGGAATCGACATATACGGTCTGGTTCTCATCCGTCTCCCCAAGCGTGGACCATTCAAGCTTCACTCCATCGTTATCAAGCATCGAGGACTTGGAGGAAAGACCTGATGAGACTGCATAGTCGATGCCCTCTGGCCTCTCCTCTGGAGGAGTGGAAGGAATCTTGATTATATCCATCACTCCTTCGTTGTTCGCAGATACCGTATAGCCTCCGGCTTCGAAGAGGAGTGTGTCTATCACATCCCTGTATGTATCCGAACCCTCATCGGGGTCGACAACGAATGCGGGAATCTCGTAATCGTCGGCATCCGCCATCTCGTTCTTTCCTGCGGAATACCCCGCTTCGGAAAGAAGCATGGATACGACTTCGGAGACCTTCCTCTCCTCATAGAAGAGATGCTTGTCGATGACATCATCGAGGTGGAGGGCCGATAAGTCCCTGCATGATATCGAGAAGTCCCCCTCCACCTTGGTGGAGGCCACGGAGAATGATGAGAGGTCGATTATGCCTGTAAAGATGGCCGTATCATTCCTGCTGAGCCTCACATAGGCGACAGAGCCTTCCTCAAGGGCCTCCATGAGCATGTTTATCACGCTCTCCCTCATGGCACTGCCCGATACGCTCACATTGCCGGTGAGGGTGAAGGTGAGCGTATTCACTGCGGATTTGAACTCGTTGGTGCAGAGGCTTGCCGTAATGACCGTGTTCTTCGAATTTATGATGCCGGACACATCGAGCCAGAATGAATTGTTCGGGGATATCTCGTATTTCAAGCCGTAGTTCATGCTTCTAAACCACCTCCATTTCAGAATGTCGCAAAGACAGCGGCACCGGCCCTGTCCCTCTCTTGGAGCTTGCGGTAGATGGTGTTGGCTATGTCCTCGGCGTCAAGCCCCTCTCCGTTTATCACGATGGTCGTATCCCCGTACGATACGTTCACGCTCTGCCCGGTGCCCCTGTAGTCCATGTAGCTGCCGTTCTCCGCCGCTATGTAGTCGACAGGATCCCAGTAGCCTTTGCCGAGCGCCTTGTTCACCATGGCCATGTATTCGTTCGCACTGATGATCCCACCGCTCAGAAGGTCCTCGTATACGGAGAGGTCGACATCCTGGCTCTCGGTGTTGTCTGCTATCTCCATGTTTGATTTATTGATCTCATTAAGAAGTCCTATTGCTTCGTTCCAGTTCTTCTTTGCCTCATCGAAAGGATTGGTTGCGGCCCATTTGTCATATTTCGAAGTATCTTTCTTCTTTATGTTGACGAAAGGAATCATATTGAGCAGATCTATGACTCCGTTGACAACCCTAAGAATCCCCTTCATGATCCAGCCGGCAACCCATTGCAGGCAGTCGACAACAAATTGAATAGCAGTATTGAATGCCGCATACACATATATGAGGGCCGTAGCCAATGTCTTAAGCAGTGCGATGAAAGGTGTGAGGATTGGCATCAGTATGTCGGCGACAATCTGGAACAACCCCATGAGAGGCTCCATCAACGACTGGAAGATCAGCGTTATCCCTTGGAAGATAGGGTAGAGGAAGTCTCCTACTAGATCCGAGATCTGCATCAGCAGCGTGAGCACAGGTTGGAGCAGTCCAAGGACCGTAGACAATATCGTTCCGATGGAAAGCATCATCTCATAAAGAGGGTTCAATGCCGCATAAAGCAGCGTCCCTATGATTTCAGCTAAGGTCTCCAAAACAGGAATGAGCGGTTCGAGGAATGCATTAAGCACGGGAAGGACGCTGTCAGTGAGTATGGAGATCGCCTTTGCGAACGCCTCCGTCTGTGTCGCAAGGGAGGCAAGCATGGTAACCAGGTTTCCCGCACCTGCTCCGGATGCGAATGAGCTTACTGCGTTTATGAGTTCCGCAAGCTCTCCGAGCCCTGCGAATGCCGTATTGCCCGCCTTCGCATAGGAATCCGCAACCTGGTTCTTCTTGAGCCTTTCAAGCTGCTTCGAATACTCGGCATCCACTTCCGCCTGTGTGTGTCCCGCCTCGATGTAGAGCTCGGCCCAGTCGTTGAACGCAGAGCTGAACACCCCTATCGCCGAATCGAGCTCGGCCTGCCATGGGAGCTGGGAGGTCTGCTGCCTTCCTGTGGCGTCTGTGACGCCTGTGAAGGCGCTGGAGGCGTTCTTCTCCGCTTCCGCCTTCGCCTGCTTCTCCATGTCGTCGTAGTATGCATTCATGTCTTTGGATGCTTCCTTGAAAAGCTGTGCAGCTTCCGCCTGGTCCTCAGCATATGTGCTTGAGTTAGGGTCGAGTGCGGCCATCACCTCCTTGAACACGCCGAGGAGTTCGTAGAGCGCCGTCTCCCTTTCGGTCATTCCGGATGTTATGAGCTGGCCCTGCGCGTCCTCCCGTATGTTCCTGAGGCTTTCAAGTGCATCGGTGAAAGTGCCTCTCTTCTTCTCCTCCGCATCCTTCTTGTCAAGGGCGTCGTAGTAGTTGTTCGTGGCATCCTTGAGCGCCTCCGTGTATGCCGTGAGGTTGCTCAGTTCGTTCATGTATGTGGAGCTCTCCGCATTGAGGCTCTTGAGGGATTCCGTGTACTGCCTCGATATCTCGTCGAGGGCCTTCTCCCTGTCGCTCATGCCGAGCTGCGCAGTCTGCCTGTTGAGGTCGTAGAGCCGGTCCTGCATGCCGCCCTGGATCGCCTTTATGTTGGCCCTGCGCTCCTCTTCGGCGGTTATGGCCTCTATGCTCCCCTGTATCTCCTTGTAGTAGGATGCGACTGCGGAAAGGATGTCCGTATAGTCGGCACCCGATGTGATGGCAAAGTTGTTTATCTCCTCGTACATGGAGTAGATGGAGTCGAGCTTATTCGTCAGGCCGCCTACCTCTTCCGTTTTTCCGAACACAAGGTCGATAGGGGAGATGTAGCTCTCCCATGATGCATCCTTGAGTGAGGAGAACCCTTCGAGCACTCCTTCCCTTATCCTTGCGGCTATCTCGTCCTTGGCCTTTTCGAGCGACGCACCGCCTGATATGATGCTTTCGATGTTCCCCTCATGGTGGAACTTCTCGAATCCTGTCGTTATGGCGACGCCCTGTATCTTCTGAAGGGCCGCGAAGTAGTTCTCTGCAGATGCCGTGAGGTCTTCAAGGGTTCCTCTTCGTTCATCGAGAAGCCTCTCCTCCTCACGCTCCGCTTTCGCAAGTTTGTCGATTGCGATGATTGAATCGGCAATTGACTTCGAATATTCTATCCCGTATCCCTGAAGTGTTTTGAATACATCGGTGGCTGAGGCTTCATAGATACGCATGATTTCATTCATGCTTGTGATGAATTTATCCTCATCTGTGATGTAGGGCGTCATGGACACGCCTCTGGAGACTCCTTTTGCACCTCTTACGGCGGAATTGAAATCCCTGCGGTCCTCTTTGTTGTTATGGATGTCGTACACACCGATGTTCTTCTGCCCGGCGTTGTAGAGCTCCTGTGCCTTCTGCGCCTTGTTTATCGATTCGGCGATGTCGAGCCACATGAGCTTGAGGGGTGTGAGCACCTGGTTGATTCCGCTGCCGATGTTCGCAAGGAGCTCCTTGTTGGCCTCCGTCACCCTTCTTGTGACGTTTGCCGTGCTGTCCAGGGTCTTCTCCATGTCCCCCTGTGCGTTCGCGCTCTTCTCCTGGACTATCGCAAGGGTCTCCTGGATCTTGGCGAACTGGAGGGCCGAGCCCGTGAGCTTGTCGTAGCCCTTCGCCGCAAGCCTTGCGTTGACCTCGGTCATCGTCACTATGATTCCCCACTTGCGGAAGTTCTCATAGTTTCCGGCAAGGCCTGACGCCAGCGCCTGGAGGATCTGGGTCGTATCCCCCGTTATGTTCTTGAATGATATGAGGTCGAGCCCCAGTGTCACGGCCGATTCTGCGAATTCGAGTGCGGCGGACTGGGTCTGTCCGTATCCCATCGCAAGGTCGCCGAATGTTCCGAGTGCCTGCTGTGCCGCCGCCGTGGATATCCCCAGGGCGGAGGACATCGCATTGGCTACCCCGTTGGCTGTCGTGGCGATGTTCGAGAACGTGGTGTTGAAGAGGTTCGCAGTCTCCTCTGCCTCTGCCGCAGCTTCGGAGGCAGCCCTTATGCCGTCCGTGAGAAGGTAGAAGCTCTTCTGCACAAGGTAGACTATGGCCTGTGCCGATACGAACGACTTGATGAGGTTGGTCACCCTGACCGAGAACTTGGTAGTGGTGCTTGAGAGCTTGCTCAGCACGTCCTGCTGCTTCTTGTACTGCGCGGCAAGGTCCTTCGCCTTCGAGCTTCCTTCTCCTTCGAGCTTGATGACGTTTCGCAATGCGTTCTCGTATTCATCGAGCTTGAGTTTCGCAAGGCCGGCCTCGTCTCCGATGAGCCTCATGAATGCCTGATTGTCGCCATAGCCTTTCTGCTGCCCTTTTGCCTCCGCCCATGTCGCCTTGAAGCTGGACTCCGCCGCCGCCTGGGCCTTGAGCTTCCTCTGCGCCTCTGCGGCCTTCTCCAGCTGGTCGACGAACTCACGTGCCTCTTTTATCCCCTGGGAGAAGTAGTCGTTCATCACAGGGGTGTTCGTGACGGTGGCGAGCTTCTGATACTCGCCCGTAAGGGTCCTTACGAGCTTCTGAGCCGCCTTTATGTCGTTGTTGTAGTCGCCCGAGAGGGCTATTATCCTCTTGAGCCTTTCCGTGTACGCCTTTGCGGCCTTGGTGGTGTCGGCAGAGACCACGCCCCCCACGTCCTGGTTTCCCGATTTCGCAACGGCGTTCCTGAGCTTGTTCGTGGAGTCGATTACCGCATCTATCCCTTTGAGCGCGTTCGATGCGTTTGCGACTATGTCTATCTTCAAATCTGCCATATGTTGAAATCACCTCATTTCATGGGGTCCTTGACCGCTCCGCCTTTCCTCTCCCCGTGGGACCTCTTCTTCATCCTGTTGTCCATGTCCCAGTGGTCCCACAGGTTCTCCTCCTCTGAGAGGATCCTTATGATGGATATCACCGTCTCGTTCTCCTTCATCGGCCCCTTCCCGTGCGGAAGCTTCTTGAAAAGGGTCCAGTCGGAGTAGAGCCTCCAGCTCCGTGCGAAGAACCTGGTCTTCAGGAACTGCACATCGGCCTTGAAGAGGAGGTTCACGATGTTGCCTTGTTCATCGTAGAGCCCCCTTATCTTCACGCCTTCTGCGAACTGCCCCAGGTCTCCTTCCGTGAGCTCTCCTCTCAGGAGTCCTGCTCGGACGCACTGATATCCCCACCGGAGTTTTTTTCCTCATCCTCCGTGAGCCTCGACTCGTTGTAGATGCGTCCGAAGACCGCATAGATGAACGCCTCCACATCCGGGACCAGGGGGATTGCAAGCACGTCCGCCGCGCTCTTGATCTCCTTCGACTGTCCCGATTCGTCGGATATGAAGAAGTTCTCGATCTTGACGACCTTCCTCTGGAAGACGGCGCGTGCGTTGACAGACCCTCCCTCCTCGTCGGCTGAGAGGAACGACATCATCTCGCCGCTCCTGATCGACTTGTATGTGATCCTGACGGGCTCGTCCTCCTGTCCCGGGAAACTGTATTCCATCACATGCGTGGATTTTGGGTCCGCCTTCACTTCGTTTATGTTCTTGACGTTCAATTTAAGATTCATTTCTCATCTCCTTCTCATCTGCATCTCGATAGGTCGGGGGTGTCTCCACCCCCTTCTGTCCGTAGGCTCAGGCCACAGGCTTGCTGTATTCGACCTCTGTGTAGCCGAAGAGGTGTCCGTCCTCGTCGGATGCACAGCCCTGTACGGAGAGGTCCATTGTCTGTCCGCTTCCGTATTCGGAGCCGATGCCCATCTCTGTTACAAACGCCGGCACCTGGTGCACCATGACAATGTCGCCTTCCTTTGCGTCCCTGAGGTTCCAGAAGAAGAACAGCACGCACTTCTCCGTGGTCCTGGCCTCGTAGGTTTCGATGCCTTCCTTCTTTATCACAGTCACATCGCTGAACATCTGCCTGAGCTTCTTGATGGCCGTGTAGCCCCTGTCTGCGAGGTTGTATCCGTTGACGCTGCCTGAGATTGTGACGATTCCGTCGCTCGAGTAGTTTGCGAGTTCGTCCTTGTCGCAGGTGACGTCCATGGCCTCCTTGCTGAATGAGAGCTCCTTCGAATTGGCCTGGCCCAGGAGCTCCAGGGAGATCTCATAGCACTCGTCGCCTTCTGCGAGCTCCTCGGAGTCCTTTGCCGAATAGAACGCCTTGCCGACCTTCATGTCCCCGAAGATCGAGCCGGTGGCGGCCTTGGCCGTGATCCAGTACCAGTGCCCCTTCTTTATCGTTGTTGCCTTCTCCTCTGCGGCTTCGGCGAGGTATACCACGCTCTGCCTTCCGCCTTCCACGTCGAAGAAATCCGGTGTAATTGCCATATGTAATCCTCCTTGATGGACCTATGGTCTGATCATCCTTTCGCATATGGATCTGCGAAGGTGTCGTTGGCGAAATCCGCATCGTTGTCGACACGGAACACGATCCTCACCGACAGGGCGAATGCATTCACCTGGCCTCCGAGGTCGACCCTTGCAAGGTCCCCCTCGTCCGTCTGGCTTATCAGCCCGAATGTGAGTGAGTTCAGATATTCGATCAGGAGTGAAAGATACTTCTCCGGAATGTTGCTGTGCCTGCGCTGGGTGTCGATGATGCAGTCGATGACTGCATAGGTCACATACTCCGAGCCGTCCTTCTTGAAGGAGGCCCCCTGTCCCGATGCCGCATATATGCCCATCTCGCACACCGACGCCTCAGGGTCGGGGACGTATTCGGTGTAGGTGAGGGGCAGGTAGTCCTCGGGGCTCCCTATGTGCTCGGAAAGGTACTTGTTGAACCCTCCTGCAACTGCGGTCCTTACTTCGTCCAACGCATCCGTAAGCGTCATTCCTCAATCTCCTTTGCGAATCTTCTTTCGGTCCTCTTGATTGCCTTGGGGACCGCCTGCCTCATGGATGAGGTGATTGATGAGAGCACCGGCACGGCCTTCCTCGTGTCCCCCGCCCTGTACTGCGTCTTACCGCCCCAGAGGGGGCCGACGATGGGGGAGTTCCTTGAGAACGAGGTCGGTCTTTCGAACAGGTTCACAAGAAGATGGGAGTAGCTGGCCTTGACGATCTGCGATACCTTCACATCTCCGCCCCTCGACCTCCTCTTGAGGCTTTCGAATGAGAAGTTACCCATCCTCCGGGCCTCTCCGAGCCTGTTGCCGCTGCCTTTGGAGACCCAGCCGCCGACCTTGCTCGACCATTTGGTGAAGGTCCCGGTCTGCGTCTCGCCCTTGCGTCCGCGCATCTGCGCCTCGCCCATCCGGAAGGATGAGGCTATGACGGTCCTCTCGCTTGCGCTCCTTCCTATGGCGGCGGTGTTCGCAACTGCGTTCATCGGGACCTTGTCGCCGATGACCACCTGCTTCTCCCTCAGGCTTCTGATGAATTCGTCGAATCCGTAGTCGCTGAGGTTGATTGTGAATTCCGGACTTGCCATGCTGTCAGCTGAGCTCCATATCGATCACGTCTGAATCGTTTCCCATGAGACGGTAGACCATGAATGTGAGTGTCTCGGCATCAGGAGCGTCGTAGTCGCCATAGCGGCCTGTCGTGACAGTGGCCCTCAGGAGCTCCTCCTTCGATACCCCGATGTCCCTGAGCGAGAGTTCGGATATCTCGAGGAACTGTGCCTTCAAAGCCTTCTTCCTTATGTACCTCCCTTCGTCGCTCTCCCCGTAGGTGCCGGAGGAGAAGAGCCCGTTCACGTCGAACTCCCTTCCCCCCTCGGTCTTGAAGTGCACCTTCTGGGAGAATGCTCCTGAGGAGATGATGGACTGCCACTGCTTCTGGAAACCGAGCATCACATGTCCTCCGGTCAGGCCGCAGGAATCCCTGTTATGATTCCGTAGCTTGAAGGCCTTGTAACAATCGCCGCAGGCGAGAACTGTGTCTGCAGTTTCGCTGTGACGAGGTCGCCCCTGGACGTGTCGTAGGCGGTTGCACGATATTCGCCTGCGATCTTTCCGGGCTTGCCTCCGATGTTCGCAATCAGGCCGCAGTATCCGATCCTTCCGATGTTCGGAATTCCGAAGTAGGCCTTGCCCTGCGGGATGAAGTTGTGCTTCGTACCTTTCGACTTGTACTGACCTGCGTATGTGTAGATGTCGACAGGGCCGATGGACGGGAGGGAGATCCTTCCGATATAGCTTGAGCCGTCCTCCGCATTGATCTCCGTCGGCTTGATGCCTCCCATCTCCATGCGTCTGTTGTCGAGTATCGTCATGATCTTGCTGTTCGTGATCAGCGGGGTGGCGTCGGCCGGATTGAGGATGAGCACCCTCGGCATGGTTCCACCCTGATTGAAAATCGAAGTCGCCGCAGTCTCGAGAGCCTTGATCGGATTGGTGCTCCATGTTGAAGCGACGCTCAGGTTGAGAAGTTCCGAAGGTGTGTCGGATTCCTGGTCGCCGTTCGCCTTTGTCGTATACTTCCCCGTAAGGACCATGTCCGAGCATAGCTTCTCCACAGTTGCTTCGAACTGCGCCCTCTTGTAACGTGCCTTCTGTCCAAGGATGTATACGGCTCTTGTCTCGTATGACCATGGAGCGGAAATAGGCTCGTTGGGGGACACCCTGTTCGCAACATTGGAGAGGTTCACGGAATCCTCCTTGAAGTAGTACTGGGGAAAGATGTCCTTCAGCGAGAACTGCTCGTCGTAGTTCTCCAGGTCGGGATCCCCGTATTTCATGGTTTCAGTCGGAAGCGCAGGGATGTCCCTCTGGAGGAGCTGACGCGCGATGAAGTCATCGCTTGTTGCTATCGGCTCAAGTCCGAAGAGGAACTTGTGCAGGAACGTGTACTGCGGGATTGATATCTCGATGTTCTGGGTAACCTCCCAGAGCCCGTTGTTTATGATGTCGTAGTTGAGGTTAGGGATGCCGTTCATGCGATTTCACCTCCTTCCGTGTGGTCCTCGGTACCGAGGAATATGACCTTCCCTCCGAGTGTTGAGAACGAGCTGTCGGGCAGTGCGGTCTCCTCTATCCCCGCAGCCCTTACGAAGTCCTTGTAGACCCTTCCCGATATGATCGCCTTGGCTGTGATCTCTCCGGATGCCGGTGTCTCAGGCGGCCCGTCATCCTCCGGTGTGTATGCGGGGATCTCCACATCCTCCATGAGCACGACGACCGGGATACCGGTCTTGGCTGTGAGGTCGGTTGCGGCTGCGAACGCCTCATAGCCCTTGTTCGTTGAATTCCAGAAAAGCAGATGTCCGGCTTTCGCGCTTACGCTCGCCGTGCTCCTGATGACAACCTCTTCCGAATAGATGCTTGGCAGGTCGTATGTGAGACCTCCCCATCTGGTGATCTTCTCTTCCATCATCTAGCCTCCTTCCTGCCGACTCCGAACGCTGTAAGAGCCGCATTCCTTCCTTCCTCGACGGCTGATTTGCCGCCCTCCTGAGCCATCCCCGCAGGGACCTTGACCTCCTGCGAGTTCTCCGCCTGCTTTTTGATCGGGTCGAACGCAGAGACCTTCGCCTCAAGCTCCTTGACCCGTGCCGCAAGCTTCTCGTTCTCGGCCTTGTATGCCGCAACAAGGTCCGGTGCGATGTCGGACAGGCCCGACCCTTCGCTCAATGCCTTGTCGATGATGGCTGCCGTGCATTCACTCCTGACGGCGTTGAGTTCCGATACGCGCTTCCTTTCGCCTGCTACGGCGTCCTGCATGAGGGATGCGAGTAACGTTGGATTGCTCTTCAGTTCAGAGAGCAACCTTGACTGTTCATCCGAGAGATTCTTCTTCTCCATCGAAAGCCCTCCATCGCCCTCTTCTTCGAGAGAGCTTGAAATTAACGGATTTACGTAGTCGGGATTTGTATCTTCGTCGGCGATTGCGCTTCTTATCTCGCTCAGGAGCTCGTCAAGGGTTGCGATCTTGTCTATCATGCCGCGTTCGAGCGCCTCCCCGGAGAAGAAGACCTCTCCCCCTCCGAATCCTGATATGCACTCGTCCTTGTCCATGCCCCTGTATGTTCCGAGTCTCGTGAAATAGAAGTCCTCCGTCTGGTCGAGCGACTTCTGCAGCGCCTTCCCGCCCTCCTCGGAGAAGGGTGAGAGGTTCTTCCTCTTCGCATGCTTGGAGAAGAAGGTCTTGAACCTGATTCCCTGCTTCTCCCAGTAGCCCGTGTCGTCCTCTGCTGTGCACATCACGCCGCATGAGCCTATCTCGCTCGTCTCGGTCGCATATATGTGTCCTGTAGACGCCGCGATCAGATACGCCGCAGAGCATGCCATGCCTCCGTTGACGCATGCGTATATCGGCTTCTCCTCATGCATCGCCCAGATGGCGTCGGCGCATTCGAAAAGGCCTGATGCCGCCCCGCCCGGGCTGTCGAGAAGTACGACTATTGCGTTTATCTCCGGATTGTTCACAAAGCGCTCGATCCTGCTTGAGAGCTCCTTGTATTCCGGAATCTCGAAGAAGAAGCATCTCTTATGGTTTGAGAGCGGCTGGGTGACGCCCAGCACGGCTATGCCGTCCTCCGACACGGTGGACTCCCAGAACCACGCAGTGTGTTCGAGTATGTTCGCATCATAGTTCTCCCTGACCAGGTAGAGCCCTCTGTTATTCATCTTCTTCCTCCTCACTCCCTTGCCCCTCTTCGGAAGGGTTTACATTTTCATCGCCTCCCAGATCAGGCTGATACCCCGATGCATGTATGCGCTCCTGCTCCCTGTCTATGCGGTCCTGCACCTGTTCGAAGTCGTTTCCGTTCGACTGCTGGATGGCCATCTCCATGGTCATGAAGCGTGAGTCCACAGCCATCTTGAGCGCCTGTACCTCCTTGACCGGGTCGAGGGATATCGGGGTCGGCCCGTTCCATCTGCAGGAGAGCGCGGCCGCCCTCACCACGGGGTCGTCCAGGTAGCCTTCGGGCATCCGTACGGCACCCGTCCTGATGCCGAAGTCGACGACCTGCTCCCAGATGGGCTTGTTGAACTTCTCCTGCATCTCCGTGCGGTAGACTGAGAAGCCTTTCTCCGCCGACGCAAGAGTCCCCTTGCTCGCTGAATAGCTTGAGTTGAACGACTGCAGGATGAGCTCCCTCGGCACGCCTCCGGCTCCCGCTCCGATCATGTCGAGGTTCTTGTTTATGAACGCCTCGTAGTCCGTGCCGTCCAGCTTGGATTCGGCGACATTGGCCTTCTCCCCCGGTGCGAGGCGCACCACGATGCCCGGCCCGAGCTCGGCATCGCCCCTGTACTCCTCCTCTTCCGGCTTCGGCGCCGCAAGGTCCTTTATCCCCTCCATTCCCGAGAGGTCGGACGATATGCTCTTCTCGCTTTCGAGGAACACGGTCATCAGGGACTGCACGAGCGCCCTTGTCACATAGCTCCTGTCGAACGATGTGAACAGGAGGATGTTCTCCTTGACGGGGTTGAGCAGGGGTATGCCCCTTATGAGGCCGCTCTGCTGGCTCTGGAGGATTATCAGGTCGTACTCCTTGAAGCCTGTGCGCCCGTTGAAACGGGTCACGGGTATCGATGAGAACGTATCGTTCCTGTTGTCATCGGTCTGGACTATCTCGTATCCGACCTCCCTTCCCCTTGAATCGAACAGGACTCCTCCCGTCCTGCGCTTCGTATCGTCGTTGTCGGTGCTCCTGACCCAGTCCCCGGATATGAGCTGGACATACGGCCTGTATCTCCTGCTCCTGTCGTGGTAGGAGCGGTGGAGGAGCAGGTCGCCGGATATGAGGATCGTCTTGAATGCCTCCTGCTGGAGGGTGTTGAAGTCGTCCTTGCCGTAGTAGTCGAAATCGGGCGAGCCCGTGGTGAGGTTGAAGAAAGCCTCCGCCTCCTCTATGAAGGCGCTGGCCTCCTCGTCGCTCCAGCCGAGATACCTCCTGACAGGCGTGCTCCTCGGCCTCAGGCCCGTCCCTATGACGTAGCGGGCGAGGGTGTCTATTATTGCGTGGGGTATTGCGGAATCGTTGTAGAGCCTTCTCGACTCGTCGTGCGACGGCTTGAGGTATGCGGAGACCCATGCGTTGGGGTCCACGTTGTAGAACGCCCTGAAGTTCTTGGATGTGTCGGTCGTCTTCTGCGGCGAGTAGATCGTGCTCATCTCCAGGTCCCTCCTATCCTCATGGCCCTTGTTGTGAGCCCGCCGCCCGAGAGCCTTTCCTCGAGGGCTTCGATCTCCTCCTCCGTCCGGTCTATGAGCTCGTTGATCGTATTGAGGTCGGCGAAGGTGAGGCTCCTGGAATCATCCCCGAACTTTATCGAATAGCTCTGACCTCCGGAGATGATGGCAAGGCGCGCCTCCTCGTATTTCGAAAGTGCCGCTTTCTTCTCCGCAATACGCTTCTTCAGAATTTCCTTTTTCCTTGCCATGTTATGAATTGTAACGAGTTTTCATTCCAACGTCGGAGCGTATCGGATTGAAACGGAGCGTATCGGATTGAAACGGAGTGAATCGGATTAAATGGGAGGAAAACGGAGGGAAAAGGATTGAAACGGAGAGCGAAATGCATTACTTTTCCTTTCAACCACAAGGAGGTCCGCATGAAGGAATATGGAATCGCCGTGATGCTATCGACCACAAAAGGCGGGAGGACCGAGGTGGAGCACTTCAAGTCCATCGCATCCCTGTACCGCCATCTGCGCAGGAAAGGCTGCAAGATCTCCAACTCCACGCTCACAGGGCTGGACTTCGACGACGAGGTGACCATTACGACCCCCGACTGCGAGTATGTCATCGAGAGGGAGGCCTCATATGGCTACAAAAAGGAAAAAAGAAAGGGTTAGGCGCGGCGGCGTGCTCTATGTGAGCAAGAACGAGTTCGCCCGGCAGATGGGCGTCTCATGGCAGGCCGTCAGCTACATGGTCAAGTCCGGCAAGATCGAAACCTCCGAGATAGACGGCGGCGTCTACATAGATGTCGACAAATGGGGCCCGTGGTACAAGGAGCATCTGAAGAAGAGCAAGGCCAACGGGCGAAGGCGCACCAGGAAGGAGGCGGACGGCGGAGGATACCCCGACATATCGAAGATCAAGAAGAAAGGCGCCACCGTCTCCGGAAAGGGGTTCGAGTTCGTCGAGCCCGAGGCGAAGATAGGTAAGGAGAAGGTCCCCCGTGAGAGGGTCGATGAGATAGACGACATAGTGATGAAGGCCTCGAGGAGCAGGGTGGCGGCGCTGGACTACAACGCAGACGACTTCTCGGACTGCTGGATATGGGATGAGGAGGCGGACGACTGGGCGTACAACAGGACCAACGGCACGCACCTCCTGGACAAGGACGAGGCGATAAAGAAGAGCAGGCTCCTGATATACCGCCAGCAGTTCCTCAAGGAGGCCGGGCTCCTCGTCCCCAAGGAGGATGTGGACTACACGCTCCGTGAGCTGGCCACGCCCCTCGTCAACTCGCTCTCGACCGTGCCAGACAAGTTCCTCGTCAGGATAGCCTCGTACATCGAGAGGCTGGGCGGGGTGAAGGTGGATGGACAGAAATTGTCCAACCTCAAGGAGGAGCTGAAGGACGAGGTCACAGGGATCATACACACGCTCGAGATGTCGGTGAGGGAGGCTCTGGGCGAGGAAGAGGAAGAAGAGGAGGGTTCTCAGTAGCTTGGCCAGGATATCGGGTTACATCGTCAATTACCTTGCGGACCTGCTCAGGCCTCCGAGGAGGTGGACCATAACGGAGTGGGCCAGGAAGAGGATATTCCTCCCCTCCGACACGGCGGAGCCGGGGCTTTACAACCCCGAGAGGGCGCCTTACCAGAAGGAGATACTCGAGGAGGCATCCCCCGCCAGTCCGACGAAGGAGATATACCTCATGTTCGGATCCCAGTGCGGCAAGACGCTGATGGAGCAGATCATAATGGCGTACTACATCGCGGCCTTCCCGAGGCCGCAGGCCTTCGCATTCTCCGACGAGGGCGAGCTCAAGCTCTTCGTGAAGCACAAGTTCAACCCCTTCCTCTCCGCAAACCCGCCGATCCAGAACCTGCTCGGAAAGGGGCAGAAGGGCACGGGGGACACCCTCAACGAGAAGCAGTTCCCAGGGGGGAACATAAGGTTCGTAGCCGCAAACAGGGCGAACAACCTCAGGGGGTACTCTTCCGCCGTGGTCATCGTGGACGAGTCGGACGCGCTCCCTCCGAACGTCGAAGGGGAGGGAAGCCCGATAACGCAGCTCAAGAAGAGGCAGAACACATTCGAGAACTCGAGGAAGTTCATAGTGTCGAGCACGCCCAAGAACACGCACTCCCACATCATCGACGTCATGCAGAACTCGACCATGAAGAAGTACCATGTCCCGTGCCCCAGATGCAAAGGCCTCATGACGCTGGAGTTCGAGAACTTCCACTACGATACGAACGAGGCGGGGAAGGCGGTGACGGACGCATGGTTCGAATGCCCCCTCTGCCACGGAAGGATCGAGGAGGCCGACAAGTCGTTCTTCCTCAAGTCCAGGAACGGGGCCGCATGGAAGGCCACGAACACGCACTCTGCAGAAGGGAGGGAGGGGTACATCCTCCCATCGTTCTACGTCCCGCTCGGATGGCTGAGCTGGAAGTCCATAGCGCAGGAGCACCTCGATGCCGTCAACACGGTGGACGAGGTGGAGAGGACGGCGAAGATGACGGCCTTCTACAACACGGTGCTCGTACGCCAGTACAAGAACGCACAGGAGACGCCTTCCTGGGAGGTGCTTTACAGGCGTGCGCTCAGGTCGGAGTTCGAGGTCGGAATGAAGGTCCCGGCATGGGTGTCCGTCGTGACGACAGGCACCGACGTCCAGAAGAACAGGCTCGAGACGACGGTGATGGGGTGGGGCAAGCGCAACAGGAACATAGTACTCGACCATATCGTGATGGCATGCGGTCAGGGCGAGGAGACGAGCGACACGGAGGCCTCCTGCTGGAAGATGTACGAGGAGCTCATCCTCAACGGCAGGTGGGAGAGGGAGGACGGCATACTGCTCCCCTCCGCAGGGAACGCCTGCGACAGGTCGTACAACACCAAGACCGTCGACGCCCTGTACCTCCAGCTCGGAGATCCGAACTTCATGCTCATAAGGGGCGACAACAAGCACAACGTCGAGACTGCGATGCCTCAGAGGAGGGACAAGAAGGGCCTCGTCTACTACGACACGCCCGTAGACAGGATAAAGAGCATGGTGTACAAGGACCTTGCGAAGGAGGACAACGAGGAGCAGTCCAGGCAGTACGTGGCATTCTTCCCCAACAACCTCACCGAGGAGTTCTACCAGCAGCTCACCGCCGAGGAGCTCGTCTACGACAAGAAGACCAAGGTGCTCACATGGGAGAAGACGAGGGACAGGAACGAGGCCCTCGACACAAGGGTCTACAACTACGCCGTGTACTTCGAGCGCAGGTTCGACGCATTCAACGACAGCGACTGGGATGACGTGGAGGAGCGCAGGAGGGCCGCGGCGAAGAAGGTGTCGGCCTCCAAGAGGAAGGTGTACGGCAGGATATCTAAGGGCGTGAAGATCTGAGTTGCAGACACGCCCGCACCGGGCTATCATAATATCATATAGGTCAGGGTTCCTTCCATCTGGAACCGGTTGGGAACACCGCTTTGTGAAGTATGTTGCCACCCTCATTGCAGGGTGGTTTTCTTTTACCCCGGAAGGGGCAATGCAGACAAATTGCAGACAAATTGCAGACATTTTATTCTTATTCTAAGATATCCTATGCTAGCCTTTGTTGACCTTAGTTATCCTATAAGTTATAATAGGGTAAAAATTTAGCATCGTGGGAAACCATCAAAAATACGGCATGAAATAGGTAAGGCTATTCATGCAAATAATATACTTTTTAGAAATCGAGGTCTTCTTCCTCGTCCTCCTCGTCCGTGTATTCAGGCTCCGTATCCTCTATTTCGGAGATGAGTGCTCTCATGTCGACAAAAATCTCACACTCCTTTTCCTCCTCATCGTCCTCTTCTTCTGTTAAATCTTCAAAATAAAGTGCCATGGGTAAATCATAATCTTATTAATGATTAATGGGAATATTTGTGTTAGCATTGACTCATGACTGATTACATGGTGCTTGCCATCGATGAGGGAAATAAGGAGCTAATCGCCTCCGTTTTCACGACACTCTCACTTCTTATGAAGGAAAACAAGTGCAACGTCATTTACGTTGGCTCCTTGGAGAATGTGCGGCCCGTAGTGCTTGCAGAGGGACTTGCGCTTCCGTTCTTCTCATTCGTATACAGCTTTGAGGAGCTTGATGAGGTAAGAGGGGATGGGGAGAGGATGATATTCTTTGATGATGAGCGCGATGCGTTCAACAGCTGTCTGCACATAATGGAGAACACGGCCTGTCAGACATTCCTCTATCTTGGCAATCATGAGAAGTATTTCTCCCGTCTTGTCCTTGAAGCGAAGCCGAATCTGCTCTCATCCGTGATCCTCTCCGATTCGGGTAACCGCATATTCCCTTTTCCCCGTTCCGTTGAGCTTACCAGGGAGAATATCATGGATGCCCTGATAAACGTTGACAGTCTCACGGCAAATCCATTCTTCGATACGGGAAAACCTTTCATCATGATTGATGAGAAGAGGAATGATATAGACTATCAGTGGATTGTGGAAAGTGCGAAGAGGATAGGGCTTGATGTCGTTCTGAAGACCAGGGAAGAGATCATGGGAAAGGCCGATGCCAGGGCAATTCTATCCTTCTCATCCCTCTCTCATGAGCAGGATCTAACGATATACTTCGGTCTTCCTTTCTGGTATATTAATGCTGTCAGGCTTCCTGATAAGGCGATTTCAGGAGCTCTGCGTATCACTAAGATTATTTCAAGGGGAAAATTATGAGGAAGCTATTTTTCCTGCTTCTTATCGCGATTGCAGTCCTTTTCTCTTCCTGCCAGAGTTCGGTTGGAATAAGCTATATGGTTCCCAGTGAGATAGACATGGGAAGCTACCGGAACATAGCCCTTGCATCCACTGTACCCTATGACGCTTTCATAAAACCAAGCCGTTATATCCGTACTGTGGACTTCATCGCAAGGCAGGGGTTTGGTTATGTCTTATCCTCATACGGCTGGGATCTTAAGGATGATGTGGCCACCTATGCGACCGAGAGGATCATGAGCACACTCTCAGATTCCGGATATTTCTCGATTCTTCCCCCTTCTGTGACGGATAAGATACTCAGCGCCTCATCAATCGGCATTTCGGCACGAAATGAGTTCGCAAGGCGTGGTATTGATGCGGTAATCATTCCAAGAATAGACAACATGAGCGTCGATGAGTACGTCTATTCGCGCACAAGGGTTGAGGAGCGGACGGACAG
Source organism: uncultured Spirochaetaceae bacterium (assembly GCA_944389025.1). Lineage (GTDB taxonomy): Bacteria > Spirochaetota > Spirochaetia > Sphaerochaetales > Sphaerochaetaceae > Ornithospirochaeta. Next base: position 93,118 of record CALXKU010000005.1, on the reverse strand, counting down.
GAATGGCAAGAAGTATGATGTGGAAGTGACTGATTTCTACTATGATGCAGATTATTATCTCACACTCTCTTACACGATAGTCGATGCCAGGACCGAGCGTATCGTCGCTACGAGGAAATTCGTCGTGGATGACAGCGATAATTTCAGACTCTCTGGGCCGTATTTTCTGAGCAATTATCCTTTGCGCTCATTCAAGAACATGATCGATTCGACAATGAGCCGGATAACACGCCAGCTTGTTCCACTGCGAACTTCGGTAAGCTTAACACTCATGGATAACAAACCGGAGAGTGAGAGGGCAAAGGCAGCATATGAGGCGGTCGATGATGGCAATTATACCTATGCTGCAACTCTCTTCTATGATAATTTCAAGGCAAGCGGTCATGTACCAAGCGGGTACAATGCAGCCCTTGTCACCGCGGCTACAGGAGATATTGAGACTGCGATAAGCATTGCCGATGACGTCTATGCAAAGAGCGGGAATAGCGAAGTGAGCGCTCTTAAAAGCCGTCTCATATCGATAAAACAGAGTAATGAGGAGAGCATCAGGCAGATTGAGGGTTCCTCATCGCCTTCATCATCCTCATCTTACGGTTTGAATCTGAGCATATACGATACTTTATTGAGGTAGCTATGGAAAAGATTTTTCTTTATGACGGAGATGATGTCATCTCCATTTTAAGCACTGTCAAGAGTGCTGTACTCTCATTTTCTCAGTCGCCTATCTCATCTTCTGTGATGACTAAGAGGGCTGAAAGTCTCGATGGTGGAATAAGTCAGATCAAGAGATGGATTAGCACGTCAGCTTTCCGACTAATCCTTATTGAGGATCTCTCTGAGGCGTCAAAAGGACAGGATGTTTCATCATTCCTTTCATGGCTCAAGGACCACGCGGAGGATTATGAGGGGCCATTCATCGTCATCAGGGAAAAGGAAAGCAGAAGTGAGGTTAGAGCCGTTGCAAAAGAAATTGAAAGTCTAAGCGAGCTTTCACTCATCATTTGTTGAGTTAAACTTTCGGAAATTTTTCAATTGATATCCTTAATCATAAAGTAAAAAGATGAATTTGAAGGAATATGACTAAATATTCCTTCATTTTTTTATTATTCGAATTCTTTTTTGTACTATCAAATAACAATGGCTTAAAAATATGAGTTTTGGCTTTTTTTGTACTGGATTCTTGGTATAATACCTCTAATATGGAATTGTTTGATATGCATTGCCATCTTCTGCCTCATGTTGACGATGGCTTTGTCGAGTGGGAGAATCTCGACTCTTATCTTTCCCTTTATAAAAGATGCGGATTTTCAGGAGTCATATTCACCCCTCATCTCTATGATCCCTATGTACGAACTGATGTCATGGCACTGCGCTCAGCATGGGCCAGAGCCAGCCAGATGGCGGGAGAGCGTGGGCTTTTCACGGCTCTAGCCAGTGAGATATATGTTTCGGACCAGGAAGTGGTGAAAGGCATTCCCGCGCTCGGAAAATACGCTCTTGTGGAGTTCAATATCGATTATGCTCCCAGCGCTTTCTTCGAGAAGCTTGAATCCCTTTCTCCTCTTATTCCGATTATCGCGCATATAGAGCGGTATAAGTGGTTAAGCCCCGAAAGTGAGACGGTGCGGGAGCTTAAGGAGAGGGGATACCTTATCCAGGTCAATGGCAAGGCGCTTAAGAAGGGGGGCAAGGCAAAAGAGTATGTCGATGCTGGCCTCGTGGATCTTCTTGCATCAGATTGCCATGGGAATAAAGAGGATATAATTGATTTGGCGGAGATGATATCAAGCCATCCAGATATTATGAGCAAGATGAGCCAGATGGCCCGTCATCTTAAGGAGGTAGTGTAATGCTTTTAAGCATGACTATTGAAAACTTCAAATCGGTCAAGTCAAGTCAGACCATCAGTTTTGAAGCCGTTAAGGACAGCCGACTCGATCCGAGCAAGGTCATTGCCGTAAACGACAAGATAAACCTGATAAAGACTTCAGCCGTAATCGGTCCGAACGGGGCTGGAAAGAGCTCGTTCGTGAGAGCTTTGGAAGTGCTTAGGAGGATTGTGCTTTCTCCACGCGAGATTGAGAATCCACTCTCTTCAAGCCTTTCTGGAACCGTATTCGCATACGGTATCGACAAGATGACACCTGCGAGAATCAGCGTGGATGTGCTCCTTAGAAAGGGTGTGGAAGGGGATGATGAGAATCCGACTGTAATTGGACGCTATCTTCTTTCAGCGAACAGGGAGATGGTATTTGAGGAGTCTCTCTATTACATCGTGAACGGCTCCAAAAAGCTTATGTTCGAAAGGGTCAAGGAAGATGGGGATGGGGAGTATTCCTACCGCTTCGGAAAACTCTATCGCGGAGAGAAAAAGAGGGCTGCCAAGCACCTTACCCCGAGCCGTACGTTCCTAAGCGAAAGCGCTCTCTCTGGCGGGCAGACCAGCGGTGAGATGTATTCCTGGTTCAAGAACACTCTTAACATCCTTCCGATGGGTGTCGGTACGCAGGCGGAGCAGTTCGTAGCCGATGCTCTTAAGAAGCATCCTGGCTGGGGTGACATGCTCGTCAACTACCTCTGGGCCCTGGATATCACGGATATCAGAAGAGTGGGCATCAGGGAGAAGGATGACGGTACGAGGACAGTCGTCTTTACCCATGTATATGTTAATGACAAGAAGGTTGACGGATATTCTAACTCATTCCTTATGGAGAGCCTTTCCTTAAGAAGGCTTGTTGCCATCGGAATCGCATTCTTTACGAGTTTCGTAAGTGAGAAGGTCCTTCTTATCGATGATTTCGGTCAGCTCTTACACCCCGATGTTCTCTGTCACCTTGTCGAGATCTTCGAGTCCTGCAATAAGCAGAGTCAGATGCTGGTCGTGGATTGCAACCCATCCCTTCTGAAGGAGGGACTTCTCAGAAAGGACGCAATCTGGTTCGCGCAGAAGGACAACGAGTCAAGCACGGTATTCTACAGCCTCTCAGATTTCAAAGGCAGGAGCAGGACAAGCAATTACAACCGCTACCTTCAGGGAGCGTTCGGAGCGCTTCCTGTAACCAGCGATTTCTACTTCGTTCATGACGGAACGCCCGTAAATGACGAAGAAGGAACAAAGGAGGAGAATTGAAATGGCAAAGCGTAAGAAGAACATAACAGAAGCCAAAGGCACCATCCTCCTCGTTACAGCGACGAAGGCCGAGTCGATCTATTTCAATCAGATGAGGAAGGATTGCAGGTATATGAACCTTACGGTCGAGTGGGCGGGAAGCGAGAGTCTTAATCTCAAGCAGCTTATCGATATCACGGGAAGAAAAAAGCTCGCTGGACGCTATCAGTACGTATGGGCGCTTTTCGGCCTTGATGAGGTCTCATGTGATCTTGATACCCTTAAGGAGATGAAGGAGTATGCTGAGCGCAAGAGGATCAGTCTCTGCTGGTTCAATCCATGCTTCGAGCTCTGGTTCGCTCTCCATCTCGGCTCATTCCCTGTATACAATTCGGACGCTGAGGCGATAAGGGCGAGAGTCAAGGGTGCTATCAAGGGATTTGATATGACTCCCGAGTTCCTGCTCACGGCAGGACTTAACCTGCACCTGCAGCTTTTCAGCCGCCATGCGCAGGCCGATTTGAACGCCAGAAATTACAATGATACGGTCAAGATTCAGACTGGAATGGAAGCTACGAGCATGCCGGCATTCGATGAATGCATACAGGAGGTATGCGGCTTGGCTGACATGAGTCATAACCAGAAGGCATTCAAGTAATGCAGGCCGTAACGCTGATATTCTGCATATTGGCGATTTCGATCTCATCGATGGACCTTTCGCTCGCAATAATATGGGGGCGGAAGGCCTCTTTCAAATGGTCGAAATTCCTTATCGTTTTCGCATCGACCCTCCTTGGGGTCGTTTTCAGCTATGCCATAGTGCAGTTCTCATATCTTTTTGAGAACACGCTTGCCGTCTCAATTCTGAGGTACGTGTGGGATATCCTTTTCCATGTCGATGTAGGCTTTCTCATAATGTTCATACCTCTTTTCATCAACTGGGTGATAGCCCGTCCGATGCCTGTCTTTGAGACTGTGCTTTTTTCTTTGATAACAGCGCTGTACTCCGCTTGCTACGTCCTCTCCGTCTTCTTTACCTGGAGCGTTCTGGTCTATCTTGAGTACATCTCGTTCGTTCTTGTCATAATCTATACGATTGCCATAATGGCGATGAATTACACTAAAAGTGACAGGAAGAGCGTGAGGGCGGTGACAATCACGATAATATCCGTATCATCGCTTGTACTGTGTCTTTTCATACTGACATTCATCTTCCCGATGATTTCCCCGATGATGCTGCCTCTTGTAGCGCTTCTCTATTTCATAATGCTTCTCGTATTCCTTTTCGTCGCAGTCGTGAACCAGGAAAAGAGGACTGAGAAGAAGAATGAGGAGATTGCTGATGAGAAGAACAGACTCAAGGATGAGATCATTGAGAAGTTCCACATTACTGATAGGGAGTTTGAAATCATAAAACTCATAAAAGCAGGGCTGACAAATAAGGAGATCGGGGGCAAGCTCAATATAAGCGTCAATACGGTGAACAACCATATTGCCAATATCTTCAGCAAGACCGGTGTCAGGTGTCGCATAGACCTGCTGAATCTCTTTGAGGAGGCATCCTGGTGATATACAGCGTTCCATCAAGCTGGTATTACGGATTGTATAAGGACAGAGCAGAAGAGCGAAAGAGCGGAAGAAGCTTCACGCTCAGCAATAACTTCTATCGTGCTGTCCTGCTGGTTCACGGTTATGCGGGATACCCCGGTGAGATGGTCAGCATCGCCAACTATCTTTATTCGGCGGGCTTCGACTGTTATGTACCTCGCCTTCCCGGGATGGGAACAAGTGGAGAGGATTTCTCGAAAAGCGGACTATCTGACTGGCTCGGCCTTGTGGATAACGCACTCTCGGATCTCCGCCTGAACTACCAGAAAGTCTATGCTGTTGGGCATTCGATGGGAACCTGTCTTCTCGCTCTTTCTGATAACGGCAGAATAGACAAGGCAGTGATGGCAGCACCTCCTCTGAGGATGAAACACCCTGTTCAGAAAACACTTCTCAGAAATCTCAGAAAGGAGAAAAAGATTCTCGACATCCCATGGCAGAGCGATCCTTCATACCATCTGCATTACGATGGAGCCCCTTGCGATGATGAGTATTACGGCGCTGAGTACTGGTGCCACCTGTATCCTGCTCAGATGCTTGATCTCTATGATGCGATGGCGAAAGCTGCACCACTTTTCAAACGGGAGAACTATCTCAACATCTGGGGAGCTAAGGATGCGCTATGTTCATATGCTCCTAAAGTCCTGGAGAATTTCACCAACCAGGTGAGAGTACCGAATGCCACGCACTACATGGTCTATGACAGGGATGAGAGTGCGGAGCGCGCACTGCTCTCCGAGAGTTTGAAATTCCTTGATGAACATGTGCAGATGTGGCCGGATGGTAGTGCTAACTAATTTTAAATCAATATAGTCTTAGCATGGAGGAGAGAGAATATGAAATGTGCAATATGTGGTAGGGAGACAGCTGAGAAATTCCATATCAACGGAAGATGTGTGTGCGAAGAATGCTATAATTTCTTCATTACGGAAACAGGTGTATCAAAATCAATGACATTCCTGAACATGCAGGTCAGCGATTACGTAAGGAATTTGCAGGAAATGGAAGATGCCGAGCTGAGAAACAGCCTTGTGACAGCTCTCAGAAAGCATGCTGGAAAATGCTCTGTAAGAATTCCTTCTGCCTTGCTTGATGAAGCATCGGATGCAGCTTTAAACGGTAGCGTAGGACAGCCGGTGACAAGCACTGAGAACTCAGTACAGAATGAGGGTGCGGACGAAGAGGCAGATGAAGAAGTGATCTTGAACCGGGACGTTGCTTTGCTTACAACCGATACCTATCCAGGAAGGAAGATTGTCAAGGTTTTTGGCATTGTCACTGCCGCTACAGCCGCATTTTTCAAAATCAAGGGTGGCTTTAAAGGAATTCTCTCCCTTAATTCTATAACACTGATTGGACCAGTAAACAAAACGTTCAATAAGCTACAGAACCAGGCAGCTGCCGTTGGAGCTGATGCGATAATCGGAACTTCATACAGCGTTGTTCAGACCGGAGAGGGAGGCTATACGGTTTTCGCCCAGGGAACGGCTGTTAAAACAGAACCTGAAGACTAGTTAACAGACGGGATTGCTTTCAAGAGAAGCTCCGGGGATTGTCTCTGATGACGATGGAATGCTCTGGAGCTTTCCCTTGCAAGAACTCCAATGTGCCGTTTCCTCTAATACGAGGGCTTAACCTTGGTTTTTCTTTCACATCAGTTGAGCAAAGCTAAAAAAAATCATAGTATTGATTTCAGCCACTTTCCACGTGGTGTTCAATTATTTTTTGGGAGTTTTTTATGAGCGTTCGTGTCCGATATGCCCCGTCTCCAACTGGGCTTCAGCACATCGGCGGAATCCGCACCGCCTTGTTTAACTATTTCTTTGCTAAATCGAGCGGAGGTAAGTTCATTTTAAGAGTGGAGGATACAGACAGGGAAAGGTATTCAGATGAGTCCCTCAATGACCTCTATGAGACTCTTGACTGGCTTGGAATCAAGTGGGATGAAGGTCCTGTGGTCGGTGGGCCTTACGGTCCTTATATCCAGTCTGAGAGGTTCGACATATATAAGAAGTATGCCGAACAGCTTGTCAAGGAAGGCAAGGCATACTACTGCTACTGCACACCTGAGCGTCTTGAGAAGCTCAGAGAGGAGCAGATTAAGAATAAGAGCGAATACCAGGGATATGACAGGCATTGTGCCAATCTTACAGAGGAAGAGAGGGCTGAGCTGGAAAGGCAGGGAATAAAACCTGTAATCAGGCTCAAGGTCCCAACAGAGGGAAAGACAACTTTCCACGATGTCATAATGGGAGATATCACGAGAAAGAACAAGGATATCTCTCCAGATCCGATTCTTCTAAAGAGCGATGGATTTCCTACTTACCATCTTGCGAATGTCATTGATGATCATCTGATGGGAATCACTCATATCATGAGGGCACAGGAATGGATTCCTTCCGGGCCGCTTCATGTTCTTCTTTATGAAGCGTTCGGCTGGGATGTTCCCGTATATTGCCATCTTCCGATGGTAATGGGAAAGGATGGACAGAAGCTTTCAAAGCGTCATGGCTCGACTGCTGTGAGGGAATTCAGGGAGAAAGGCTACCTGCCTGAGGCGATAATCAACTATGTCACCCTTGTTGGATGGTCACTCGACGGCTCAACCGAGTTCCTCTCAAAGGAACAGCTTGAGAAGTGTTTCAAGATGGAGAACATCCATAAGAATCCAGGAAAGTTCGATTACAAGAAGCTCGACTGGTTCAACAGCCAGTACATAAGAATGGCGGACGATGAGAGGATTGCATCTCTCATGACTCCGTACCTTGTGAAGGCAGGTTTTGTCTCTGCTCATCCGACAGCTGAGGAAGAGGAGAAGATTCTAAAGCTTGTGAAGCCCGCTAAAGAGAGGATGAAGGTCATCTCCGATATCGTGGATCTTTCTAGATTCCTCTTCGTTGACGAGCCTGTTGAGGATGAGACGGCTTACATCGCCAAGGGCTCTGACCTTGAAAAGACGAAAGAGGCTCTTGAAAAGGGCGGAAAGATTCTTTTCGACATGCTTAGAGACGGCAGGAAGGATGAGGAGATAGAAGAGGCCCTTATCAAGCTATCCCAGGAGCTTGAGATAAAGGTTAACGGTGTTTTTCAGCCGATAAGGGTTGCAATCACCAACAGCCAGGTTTCGCTACCACTCTTCGATTCGATCTCACTTCTGGGCCTTGATGAGGCTTCAAGAAGGTTTGAGCGCGCACTTAAGATGATTAAGGAGAAATAATATGGCAGAAGTAACAATGGATAAAATCATATCACTTTGCAGGAGAAGAGGTTTCATCTTCCAGTCAAGTGAGATATATGGCGGACTAAACGGAGCTTATGACTACGGTCCAATGGGTGTTGAGCTCAAGAACAACATCAGGGATTTCTGGTGGAAAGAAATGACCCAGATGCACGATAATATCGTAGGACTCGATGCCTCGATACTGATGCATCCGAGGGTATGGGAAGCATCCGGGCACGTATCTAACTTCACCGATCCTATGGTTGACTGCAAGTGCTGTAAGAGCCGTTTCCGCGCAGACCAGATAGACCTTAACGCACCATGCCCGGTCTGTGGGAACAGGAACAGTTTCACCGAACCGAGGAATTTCAACCTGATGTTCCAGACACATATCGGAGCCAATGCTGATAACGCGTCCGTAGTATACCTGCGTCCGGAGACAGCACAGGGAATCTATGTCGATTTCAAGAACGTGCTTCAGTCAAGCAGGGTGAAGATTCCGTTCGGTATCGCACAGATCGGAAAGAGTTTCAGAAACGAGATTACCACAAAGAACTTCATTTTCCGCTCATGCGAGTTTGAGCAGATGGAGATGCAGTTCTTCTGCAAGCCAGGGACGGAGGATGAATGGTTCCCGTACTGGAGAGAGGAGAGGATGAAGTTCTATAAGAAGATGGGAATCCATCCTGAGCATCTGAGATGGCATCAGCATGGACCGGATGAGCTTGCCTTCTATGCGAAGGATGCTTACGACATCCAGTTCCTCTTCCCGATGGGATGGCAGGAGCTTGAAGGGGTTCACTCGAGAACCGATTACGACCTTACGCAGCATCAGAAGTTCAGCGGTAAGGATCTCACATACCTCGATCCTGATACGAACGAGAGGTATATTCCGTATGTTGTCGAGACCTCTGCTGGCCTTACAAGGAACGTGCTCATGGTTCTCAGCGATGCATATGATGAGGAGCAGACTCCAGAAGGGGATGTCAGAACTGTTCTACATTTCCATCCTCAGATTGCACCGGTGAAGGTTGCTGTTCTTCCTCTTGTCAAGAAGGATGGGCTGGCTGAGTACGCACAGAAGCTTGAGCATGAGTTGAGAGTCGATTTCAAGACGTTCTACGATCAGAGCGGAGCTGTCGGAAGAAGATATCGCCGCCAGGATGAGATTGGAACGCCGTACTGCCTCACGGTCGATTATCAGAGCCTTGAGGATCACACGGTGACCGTACGTTTCCGCGATTCGATGAAGCAGGAGAGAATCAGCGTAGATAAGATCACTTCCTTCATTCATGACGCCGACAAGGCATACGAAAGGGTATGAGCCATGAATAAAGGTTTGAAAGTTCTATATGACAGGGGCTTTGTAAAGGACTGTACCGCCCTTGATGCGCTCTCTGATCTGATGGATAAGGAGGCTGTAACATTCTACTGTGGGGTGGACCCTACTGGAAAGAGCCTCCACGTAGGGCATATCGTACCATTTTTTGCGATGCACCATCTGCAGGAAGCGGGGCACAACCCGATTGCTCTAGTAGGTGGTGGCACTGGTCTTATCGGGGATCCTTCCGGAAAGACCGAGATGAGGAAGATCCTTTCTGTTGAGGAGATAAATTCCAATGTCGAGGCTATAAAGAAACAGCTGTCGATGGTTGTTGATTTTTCCGAGAATCCGAGAGAAGGTCACGGGAAGGCAAGGATGATGAACAATGCGGACTGGCTTGTCGATCTTAATTACATCCAGTTCCTGCGCGATATCGGAAAGTATTTCTCCGTAAACAGGATGTTGACATTTGAAGGTGTCAAGCAGCGCCTTGAGAGGGGTCTTTCGTTCATCGAGTTCAATTACCAGCTCCTTCAGTCTTATGACTTCTATATGCTCAATAAGCTTACAGGTTGCCGCCTTCAGATAGGAGGGGCTGACCAGTGGGGTAATATCGTTGCTGGAATAGATTTGATACAGAGAATGGATGGCCCTGAGTGCTTCGGCCTCACATTCAACCTCATAATGAGAGCTGATGGAAAGAAGATGGGGAAGAGTGAAAAGGGTGCGGTATTCCTTGACCCTGAACTCTACAGCCCATACGACTTCTTCCAGTACTGGAGAAATGTCGCGGATGCCGATGTCGATAAGTTCATGAAAATATTCACGTTCATGAGCCTTGACGAGATTGCCGAGTATTCGGATCCGAAGAGGAACATCAACGAGGCGAAAGAGAAGCTTGCCTATGAGGTGACGAAAATCATTCATGGTGAGGCTGAGGCTGCTAAGGCGCTCTCTGCGGCAAAAGCGCTCTTCTCCACAGGTGGAGACATGTCGAATGTTCCCGCTACCGAGGTGAAGAGGTCGGAATGGCCCGAAGAAGGTATGGGGGTTCTTACGATGTTCACCCTTGTGAAAATCACGGCTTCAAACGGTGAGGCAAGGCGCATAGTCACACAGGGAGGAGCTGAGGTTAACGGTGTGAAAATCACAGACCCGAAGACTGCGTTCCGCGTATCGGATGCGAACAGCGATGGCGCTTTCCTTTTAAAGAGCGGTAAGAAGCGCTTTGCTAAGATAGTTCTTGTCTGATTTTCATTCATGACGGCCCATAGAGGGCCGTTTTTCGTTCTCATTGAGAATTATTTCCTCTAAAAGCGCTAGAGGGAAATTTTTTTCCTTGCATTCTTCAATTTCAGATGTTCTAATTCTAATGTAGTAGTTTTCTACGTAACTTCAAAAGGAGGAACACATGAAGAAGTTATTAGTTGCCATGATGATTATGGTAATGATCGGTTCTGTCGCATTTGCTGGCGGAGCTTCCGAGTCAGCATCCAGTGGTGCTGCCCAGACAGTAGTACGTAATGCTGATAAGCCAGTTGTATTCTATAACAGACAGCCTTCAGACCCTGTATCTGGCGAGATCGATATGGAAACAATGAACTGGAACGATTCCACATTCTACGTTGGATTCGACGCAGCCGGTGGTGGTGCCGTTCAGGGACAGCTTATCGTTGACTACCTCGCTTCTGCGGATCCTGCAACTGTAGACCGCAACGGGGATGGCGTAATCGGATATGTTCTCTGCATCGGAGATGTAGGACACAACGATTCAAGAGCTAGGACAGAGGGTATCAGAAAGGCTCTCGGAACATGGGCCGGTTCAACAGATCCAGGCGTTGTCCAGGAAGGAAAGGCTAATGTTGGCGGAACTGAGATGAAAGTTGTCGAGCTCGAGGGAAGGGCTATGACAGGTACTGACGGATCCACATGGAATGCCAACGCTGCAACAGACGCAATGAGCGGATGGGCAACAAGGTTCGGAGACCAGATCGATATGGTAGTATCCAACAACGATGGTATGGCAATGGGATGTCTCCAGGCTTCCAACTACCCAGCTGGCGTTCCAATCTTCGGATACGATGCCAACGCTGATGCTATCGAGGCTATCGGACAGGGCAGACTTACAGGAACAGTTTCCCAGAACGTTGACGCTCAGGCTACAGCAACTCTCCAGGTGCTCAGGAACCTTCTCGACGGACTTACAGGAGAGGACGTATGGACAGTAGGTATAACAGAGCCTGATCAGTTTGGAAACAAGATCTCTGCAGCTATGGAATATCTCCCAGAGACGAAGGCACTTCTTGCACAGAACACAGGTGTTAACTCATCCAACTGGCAGTCCTACACAGAGGGAACAAGGGATCCTGGAATCAAGCAGACAGAGGCTGAGGCAAAGAAGGTTCTCCTCACTGTTTACAACAGCGCGGATAACTTCCTCTCATCTTCCTATCTCCCTGCTCTCAGATACTATGCACCTCTTCTCAATATCGACCTTACCATCGTACAGGGCGACGGACAGAATGAGAGCGTATGTCTTGACAGGTTCACAAACCTCAACAACTACGACGGATATGCAATCAACATGGTTAGAACGAACAGCGGTCCTGACTACGTTGAGAAGCTCAGATACTAGTTCTATCCCCATGGGAAAGTTTATGGTGGCGGGGGGATTCCTTCCGCCATCAATTCGTATTCGGTAAAAATTAAAAAGGGAACAAAATGAGTGGAAAGACAGTACTTGAAATAAAGAACCTATCGAAATCGTTTGCAAAGAACAAGGTTCTTGACGGTATAAACCTTACCGTGGAAGAAGGGACTGTCTGTGGTCTGATGGGCGAGAACGGTGCTGGAAAGAGCACGATGATGAAATGCCTTTTCGGTATTTACGCTAAGGACGAAGGACAGATATCCCTGTTTGGCAAACCGATAGATTTCAAGAACCCCAAGGATGCCCTTGAGAACGGCGTCGCAATGGTGCACCAGGAATTACAGCAGTGTCTTGACCGTACCGTACAGGATAACCTGTTCCTTGGCCGTTATCCTACACGGTTCGGAATGGTTGATGAAGCGCGAATGCTCAAGGAAAGCAACAAGCTTTTCGCATCGCTTAATATGAATGTTAACCCGAAGACGGTAATGAGAACGATGAGCGTATCTCAGCGTCAGATGGTGGAGATAGCAAAGGCGGTAAGCTATAATGCGAAGCTTATCGTACTAGACGAGCCCACGAGCTCCCTTACGGAGAGGGAGGTTAAGAAGCTTTTTTCAATCGTGGACGATTTAAGGAAGAAAGGTGTCTCATTCGTTTACATTTCGCACAAGATGGATGAGATATTCGAAATATGTGACGATGTCGCGGTTCTCCGTGACGGTAAGATGATTTTCAAGAAAAGCACGAAAGAGACGAACATGAACGAGCTCATCTCCGCCATGGTCGGCCGCTCCCTTGATAAGAGATATCCTGATGTGGACAATACGCCAGGGGAGGACTACCTCTTTGTTGAGCACCTTAATACCAAGTTCGATCCGGTGCTACAGGATATCACATTCACAGTTAAGAAGGGCGAGATATTCGGACTCTATGGTCTTGTGGGTGCAGGTCGAAGCGAGCTGCTTGAGTCACTCTTCGGAATAAGGACCATCGCAAGTGGAAACATAATCATAGGTGACAAGAAACTCCATTTCCACAGCAGTAAGGATGCAATGAACTACTCCTTTGCCCTCGTAACAGAGGAGAGGAAACTCAACGGCATGTTCGGAAAGGATACCATCAAGTTCAACACGGTCATTACTAACCTGGGCTCTTATAAGAAGGCTTACCTTCTTTCGAACCAGAAGATGACGGATGCCGCAACAAGGCAGATAAAGGTTATGAACACCAAGTGCGTATCCCCAGAGCAGCTCATTTCAGCCCTTTCAGGTGGAAACCAGCAGAAGGTCATAATCGGTAAGTGGATGGAAAGGAGTCCTGATATCTTCCTCATGGATGAGCCTACAAGGGGTATCGACGTTGGCGCCAAGTACGAAATCTATCAGTTGATAATCCAGATGGCCAAGGAAGGTAAGACTATCATAGTGGTATCTTCCGAGATGCCTGAGATTCTTGGTATCACGAACAGGATCGCCGTAATGAGCAATCATCGCCTTGCGGGTATCGTAAACACCAAGGAGACGAATCAGGAAGAGTTGCTGAGGCTCTCAGCTAAATATCTGTAGGAGGGGAAAATGGCAGAGAACAATGTAAAGAACATAACTTCCATAGAGGAAGACCAGAAAGTAAAAGATTACAGTGCCCGGCTGAGAGATCTGAGACGGGACGGAGTGACGAAGGTATCCGATTGCCGCATGGAGATTGTCGCACTCAAGAAGAACAAGCTCATGGATGAAGGCGAGAGAAGCAAGAGGATTGCCGAGCTTGAGAGGGCGATAGGGGCGGCAAAGGAAGTCGAGGCGAAGAACAAGGCTGAGATTGACGCTATAGCGAAGGAAGCGGTTGCATATGTCAATCAGAAAGCAACAGAGATTGAGAAGGCAGTAACCGAGCGCCAGAAGGGCAGAATGGCTAAGGCCAAGGAATACTATCTCAAGGAAGTCGAGCAGATAAAAGCTGATGCTGAGAAGAGGAAGGCAGATCTCCATTCCTCGATCAAGGATCCTCAGATGCTTAAGAGCGAGCTCGATATCGCATCCTATGAGCTTAAGAGCGCACTCTTCGATTCAAAGAGCCGCTATAAGAGGGAGCTGGATAAGGCTAGGGCCGCAATGAACCAGGCCTATGTCGATCACATCCAGAAGAACAGGGAGCTGAGGAACGGTAAGACAAACTTCTCTGAGAACATGAAGCTCAAGTACAAGAACTTCGTATTCAACTTCGATGCGACTCAGTTCTTCCTCACTAACGGACTTTATATAGCAATACTCATTTTCTTCATCGTCTGCATAATCGTGGCGCCGATAAGGGGAAATGGAAATCTTCTTACTCTGCCGAACATATTCACCATTCTTGAGCAGAGTTCAACGAGAATGTTCTATGCTCTTGGAGTTGCAGGTCTGATCCTTCTTGCAGGAACCGACCTCTCCGTTGGAAGAATGGTCGCCCTCGGTTCCGTAACGACAGGGCTTATCCTGCATCCGGGAATGAACATCGTTACGTTCTTCGGACTCGGTCCCTGGGATTTCTCATCTATCCCGATGCTCCTCAGGCTTGTGATGAGCCTTGGCCTCTCTGTAATCCTCTGTTCCGCTTTTAGCGCGTTCTCCGGATTCTTTGCGGCAAAGCTCAAGATGCACCCGTTCATTTCCACGATGGCAACTCAGCTTATCATCTACGGAATGCTCTTCTATGGAACGACGGGAACACCGGTCGGATCAATCGATTCCTCCATCAGAAACCTCATCGGTGGGCGATGGGAGCTTGGAGTCATAAACGGTGAGTTCGTGACATTCCCGAAACTCATAATCCCTGCCGTCATTGCGGTCATTGTCGCCTGGATCATATGGAACAAGACGACGTTCGGTAAGAACATGTATGCAGTCGGCGGTAACGGTGAGGCGGCAGCAGTATCCGGTATCTCGGTATTCAAGGTGACAATGTGCGTTTTCATCATGGCCGGTATCTTCTACGGCTGTGGAGCATTCCTTGAGGCTTTCAGGGCTAACGCGTCAGCTGGAACCGGACAGGGCTACGAGATGGATGCGATCGCGGCGTGCGTCGTAGGTGGAATCTCGTTCAATGGTGGTATCGGTAAGATCAGCGGTGCTGCAATCGGTGTTATCATATTCACCGGTCTTACTTACTGTCTCACATTCCTTGGCATAGACACGAACCTCCAGTTCGTATTCAAGGGTGTCATCATCATCGCGGCTGTCTCTCTTGACTCAATCAAGTACCTCAAGAAGAAATGATAGCCCTTACAGCTCTGGAAAAGCTGTGAAAAGAAGACCCGTGGAATTACTCTGCGGGTCGTCTTTATTTTTGAACTCATTTTTGATCAACAATATCTTCTTAACTGTTAACCTTACCCATCAGCTCTTCAATATTATCTCTGAATGGTTTGCTTATTATTCCTTTTTCGGTGATTATCGCAGTGATGTTTTCTGCCGGTGTCACATCGAATGATGGGTTATAGACCTCGATATCTTTCGGTGCTATGAGCATGCCACAATCGAGTGGGTCTATCACCTCATACTTTGACCTCTCTTCTATGGGTATTTCAGCCCCGTTTGGTGTGGAAAGATCAATCGTACTTGTCGGAGCCGCGATATAGAGTGGGACGGAGTATGCCTTCGCCATTACTGATAGCGCAAAAGTCCCTATCTTGTTCGCCGTATCTCCGTTTGATGCGATTCTGTCAGCACCAACTATTATAGCATCAATTTTCCCATCTCTTATGAGAGTGGCCGCCGCACTGTCTGGAATGAGGGTTGCGGGAATCCTGAAATCGACTAGTTCGAATGAGGTAAGCCGTGCCCCTTGTAGTCTCGGTCTCGTCTCGTCCGCATACACATGCCTTATCTTGCCATCGAGGAAGGCCTGCTTAATTACTCCAAGCGCCGTTCCCCAGCCTGATGTTGCAAGGGCTCCAGCATTGCAATGAGTGAGAACATTTGAATCTTTTTTCAGAAGGGAGGAGCCATAGTGGCTCAGCATGTGATTAGCCTCTATGTCTTCCTTCCTTATTCTCTCAGCTTCTTCCGCTATTCTTTCAAGATTGAAAGAGGAGGAGAGGGCGATAGACATTACACGCTTTACTGCCCACTCGAGATTCACTGCCGTAGGACGCGCGGAGATGAGATAGTTGCATTTTGCTTCGAACTCTTCCTTTCCATGGCTCTCTCTGGCTGCGAAGTATGTCCCATACGCTGCCGTGCTCCCGATAAGAGGGGCTCCACGCACCGCCATGTCCTTTATGGCGAAGTACACATCCTCCACGGTTTCTGCCGTAATATATGTGACCTCTCCGGGAAGTTTTCTCTGGTCAAGCAGTATGAGCTTCCCGTCCTCCATCCTTATCGTCTCGAAAGACTCTTTTATCATAGGAAGTCCTTTCTCTCCGGGGTGAAGATGTCAAGAAGCTCTCCAGTCTCAAGACATACGAGTCCGTGCTCCACTCCAGATGGGATATATACGCTGTCTCCTGCGCTTATGACCCTTGTATCCCCGTCAAGATCGAATTCGAATCTGCCTTTGAGAATGTAGCAGATCTGGGTGTGTGGATGTGTGTGCTTCTTTCCGATTCCACCGGTCTTGAAATAGAGATGGCAGAGCATCATCTCCTCATCATGCGCAAGCACCTTGCGCTCTGATTTCTCATCAAGATTTGCCTTCTCGATGTCCTTATCTATGAAAAACATGTATTACCTCCTCAGAATGTCAGCCCATGAGGCATTGACATCCCTGATTATCTCTTTCTCATCCGCATATGTAAGCTTCCTGTCATCCAGAACCATCTTTCCCGCGGAGAAGACTGTTTTAATATCCTCGGATGATGCTGAGAAAACGACGGCGGAAAAAGGATTGTTCAGCGGATTCATGTTCTCACTCTCCGTGCTGATCAGAATGAGATCAGCATCCTTTCCAACCTCGACTGTGCCAAGCCTTTCTTCAAGCTTAAGCGCTCTTGCTCCGTTTATTGTCGCCATCTTAAGTATGTCGTATGGTTTTATCGGCTTTCCTCCCTTGAGATTTGCCGAGAGGGCTGCAACATGCATCTCCTCAAGCATGTTGAGATTGTTGTTGCTGCTGGCACCATCAGTTCCAAGTGCGACGTTTATTCCCATGCCAAGAAGCTTTTCCACATCAAGAGCACCTGATGTGAGCTTCATGTTGCTTGATGGGTTGTTCACAACACTGAGACCGCACTCCTTTACTGTCTCAAGTTCCTCGTCCGTAAGATGAACACCATGAGCGAGAATCATGTTGCCATTGCTTATTGCATCGATTCCTTTAAGATATGAAAGCGGGGTAGTACCGTTCTCAGAAAGTGAGTCAGAAACTTCCTTCTCGGTCTCTGACATGTGAGTGTTGATTACGAACCCATTCTTCTCTGAGAACTCCTTTGCACTCTGATATGTCTCTTTTGAACATGTGTAAATTGCATGAGGTCCGACATTGATTGAGATTCTCGGATAGCAAGAGCATGCGGCTTCAAGGCGAGGAAGCCGTTCCTCATACCTGTCGTTGGTGTCTTCCACGTCCCCGAAGAGAGTAAGGCCGAGGGATGCGTTTATTCCAGCTTCCCTTACCGCTTTCGCAGTCTCCTCTGCATAGAAGTACATATCACAGAATGTCGTGCATCCCCCCTTTATGAGCTCTGCGATTCCGAGCCTGGAGGCTTTGAGGATGTCATCGGCATTCAGCTTGTCCTCAATAGGGAAGATTTCAGATAACCACTGCTGGAGATTCTCCTTGTCATCCTTGTAGTTGCGCATGAGTATCATGGCAAGGTGCGTATGGGCGTTTATGAGGGCCGGCATTAGAATCCTATGCTGAGCATCGATTACCACATCAGCATCGATATCGCGGCTCTCCCCGACATATGCGATTTTATCTTCTTCAATCAGAACATCCCCTCTGAAGTATTCCTCGTCGTTCTTCATCGGGATTATAAGTGCGTTCTTTATTAGCGTTCTCATAAACAATGATTATACAGGTTCACCTGATAATGAAAAAGGGGCTCATGCCCCTTTCTCTTAAGCCTTAACCGTGGCTCTCTTGATTTTCTTTGTAGTTGTCATCTCCATCGGCTCATCGAGAATCGTGAGCTTCTCAATCTTCTTATAGCCGACAAGGTTCTTGTTGACTTCGGCGATTATGCGTTCGATATCCTTTCTGATATCCTCTGCGCTCATGCCCTTATCCTTGTAGAAATCCTTGCTCGGATAGATGACAGCCTCGATGCATTCGCATGGTACGTCTTTCTTCTGCTGGAAGCCCCTTATGAGAATCTGCTCGATCTCTCCATAGAGCTGGAACATGTCCTCAATCTCCTCTGGGAAGACGTTCTTACCACCTTCGGTTACGATGATGTTCTTCTTCCTTCCCTTGAGATAGACATAGTTCTCACTGTCCACATAACCAAGATCTCCGGTCTTAAGATATCCATCTTCGGAGAATAGCGCTCTCGTGTTCTCCTCGTCCTTGTAGTATCCCTTGCATACGTTCGGTCCCTTTACGAGGATCTCTCCAACCCCTTCGCTGTCTTTGTCTGCTATGCGTACATCGATGAATGGGAGAATCCTTCCGATTGAGTCGACCTTGAAGTGCTCTGGAGGATTGAGGGTTACAATCGGGCTCGTCTCCGTAAGGCCGTAGCCCTGGAGGAAATTAAGTCCCAGCTGCTGATACTGCTTGAAAACGGTCGGGCTGAGCGGACCTGCTCCGCAGATTAAGATCTTCGAGTGGTCAAGGCCGAGCTGGGAGAGGATCTTCTTGTTGAAGAAACCTCTTAGAGGAGCCTTCCCGAAGAGCTTCTTGCAAATCCCGTTTATTGCCATGAGTGTTCTGATAAGAGCGTATGTGGCGGCACCTTTCTCTTTGACTTTCGAGAATATTCCGGCAATGAGCTTGTTGTATAGAAGAGGGATTCCCATGAATACTGTGACATGCCCCCTCTTGAGGTCGTTAATCATCCTTGATACTACGATTCCATGTCCGAAAAGACATTCTGAGCCATGACGGATCGTCTCAAGAAGAACGGCTGTGCAGCAGTATGAATGGTGGAGTGGAAGGAGGGCGTAAAGCACATCGTGCTCATCAACTCCCATACCGTTTGCAGCCTGGTATACGTTGCATACGAGGTTGCGGTGTGTAAGCATGGCACCCTTCTCGTTTCCGGTCGTTCCACTTGTGAAGAGTATCGCTGCAATATCCTCATCGCTTACCAGGACCCTGTCGCTTATGGGGCTCTCGCTCTTCATATCGGTGACCTTCACATACTCTGGGCTGTTACCTTTGAGCATTCCGAATCCCAGAAGACCGTTATACCAATCGTTCGCACGGCTCTTCATCTTCTCCAATACGTCAAAGTCCGCAATTACGAATTTCGAATCGGCGTACTCGCTGAGCCTCATGAAACGTTCTACGTGCATCTGGTTGTCGATAGGAACGACTACCGCACCCGCCATGAGTATGCCGAAATAGGAGAGTGCCCACTCTGGGCTGTTCTTTCCATTGAGAGCGACCTTGTCGCCTTTCTTAATTCCTTTATCGATCAGATAGGAGGCTATATTGAATATGTAGCCCTTAGCTTCTTTGTATGTGATTGTCTTCCTATCCGGTTCAAATACGCTGAAAGCGACATTGTTTGAATATCTGCTTTCGCTCATGAGGAAGAGCTCTGGTACTGTAGGCCATTCGCCGTTTACAAGCGTTCCTCTGAATTCGTCAATTTCATCCCATGCATTTTTCATGTTCACTATTTTTACACTTTGCACTCAAAGTGTCAATAATGTTGGCCTTAAAGATGAGTTAATTATTATTACAGGGAAGAGTTAGACGAAAAATGACAAAAGTTGCACTTTTCTGTTATCATCATGATATGCGTGGTGAGAAAATAACGGATCTTATCGGTAATACGCCGATAGTCAGGGTTAACGGGTTGGGGGATGATATCAAGCTGTATGCGAAGCTTGAATATTTCAATCCCTTCTCTTCTGCAAAGGACAGGGTCGCATATTATCTTTTAAAAGGGGCGAAGGAACGTGGTGAGATAGGACCGGATACAACGATAATCGAACCCACTAGCGGCAATACGGGTATAGCACTTGCCGCAATCGCTTCCGCATTAGGATACAGGTGCATTGTAGTGATGCCAGAGAGCATGAGTCTTGAGCGCCGTGCGATAATAAGAGCTCTCGGTGCGGATCTTGTCCTGACTCCTGCCTCAGAGGGCATCGCTGGGTCTGTGAGAAAGGCTGAAGAGCTGAAAAGTGAAATAGGTAAGGCATACATACCCGACCAGTTTAACAATATGGATAACAGGAGGGCCCATTACGAGACTACTGGACCTGAGATTCTCAGGGACCTTCCTGATGTTGACATACTCGTGGCCACTTTCGGAACCGGTGGTACGATCTCCGGGGCGGGCAGATACCTGAAAGAGAATAAGAGGGATGTTCGCATTATCGCCGTAGAGCCTGAGGAAAGTCCTCTTCTTACCAAGGGGTACGCGGGAGCACACAAGATACAGGGTATCGGTGCTAATTTCATACCAGGTGTTCTGGATCGGAGCATAATAGATGATATCGTGACAGTGAAGGGGGATGAGGCGATCCAGATGTGTCAGCTTGCAATGAGAGCCTGCGGTATTTTCGCAGGAATAAGCAGTGGTGCAGCGCTAAAGGCGGCACTCAGCATCGCCTTAAATGAGAAGGACAAGAGCGTGCTTGCCATTCTTCCCGATACTGCTGAGAGATATCTTTCAGGAGAGCTTTTCGAAAAGTACAGGGTCTGAGATGAGATCCTGTATCGTGGGGTAGACGGCATCCGAGAGCCGTCTCAGGAGTTTTTTATCTCCCGATCCTGTAAGGACGGAGACGCGATATCCTGCGTTGCCCCTTTTTGCGAATTCCATATCGCTCTTCGTATCTCCGACTACAGCGACATCATCCGCACTCAGGGAGAATTCTTTTAAAAACTCGTTCAACGCATCCGGGTGAGGTTTCTTTCTGCATCCGGATTCAGCTCCCCTTATGAAATCAACGAACTCGCAGAGTCCCATCTTCTCAAGGAAATAGGCAGTCGTATTGATGGAGTCGTTCGTGACTATTCCT
The DNA here is from genome assembly GCA_944389025.1 of uncultured Spirochaetaceae bacterium. Classification (GTDB taxonomy): domain Bacteria; phylum Spirochaetota; class Spirochaetia; order Sphaerochaetales; family Sphaerochaetaceae; genus Ornithospirochaeta. Next base: position 72,082 of record CALXKU010000005.1, on the reverse strand, counting down.
ATGACGTATCCGCTTTCTTTGAGCTTGATGAAGAGTTCTCTTACTCCGGGAAACTGCTTTTCCTCGAGCTCCCCTTTGATAAGCTCTCCCATCATCTGAATTTTGCTATATACCTTGTTTTTGACTTTGAACGGGTTGAGGCCGGCTTTGAGAGAGAGTAAGACCATCCTTGCAATCGTAATAGGAGCAAGGTCTGGACGGAAAAGGATCCCGTTCTTATAGTTGTTTCCCTTATCATCGACGCCGAAAAGCTTTTCAAAACCCAGAGAGAGCCATTCAAGCTTCTCTCCTTTCACCCCGAGTTCTGAGAATCCCGCTTTTACAGCCCCAGCGACAACCGGGCCCCAGACATAGGCATAATTGAAAAGGGTTCCGTCCTTATCTATTATTATTCCTCTCATCAGGACAAATAATAAATTAAATATCTGTTTTTGCCTATATATGCTACCATTGGGGTATGGATGTGATGATTAGATCTTACGCGAAGATAAATATCGGGCTGAAGGTCCTTGAAAAGAGGGCGGATGGCTATCATGACATAGATTCTTACTTCCACCTTATAGACCTGTGTGATGAGATATATCCGCAGTTGGAGAAGAGCGCGGAGACAAAGGTCGAGATAGCTGGAAATGAGGGCTATCTCGATAAGGGGCGGGATATAATGGAAAAGGCCGCACTGGCTTTTTCCGAGAAGAGCGGGATAACCTTCTCCTTGAAAATCAGGATAAGAAAAAACATCCCTTCGAAAGCAGGGCTTGGAGGGGGAAGCAGCAACGGTGCGGCAATACTTAAATACCTGAACACACAATTCTCAAATCCCCTCTCTTCCAGTGAGTTGATAGCACTTTCTCTTTCTGTCGGTTCCGATCTTCCCTTCTTCGTAAGTGGGTTTAGCGCTGCCCGTGTGAGAGGGCGAGGGGAGATGGTAGAGGAAGTCAGTCCGCTTGATTTGCCGGTGGATCTTTTCATCCCTTCTTTCTCTGTAGATACGTCAGAAGCTTATTACAAATTGGATACTCTTGACAGAAGTTTTTCCTTCTTGCCTGATTCTCTCATCCCTCTGTCAAATGAATGCTTCCCAAACGATTTTGAACTTGCGATTGCCAGAAGTCCATTAATTCAAAGTATCAGCGAGAGTTATGGCTATTTCTCTCTCTCCGGCAGTGGAAGCACCTATTTTGGACTGAACAAAAAAGATAGCAAAGAATTGGCTGAAAGTGGTATTATTCATACAATCAGTACTCTTCTTATATGAAGTGGGTGAGCAGGGGAAAGAGCAAACATAATTTCATTTGGGGTGCATAATGAAGATTACCGATATCAGGATAGTCAAGGTGGAGAGTCAGCCGTTTCTCAAGGCGTACGTGACGGTAACTTTTGATGATGAGCTGGTGGTTCATAATATCAGGATTGTTGAGATTGACGGGAAGGTCATGCTCAGCATGCCAAATAAGAAACTGAGGGAAGGGGTCTATAAGGATTATGTGCATCCTATAAACAATGAATTCCGTGACCGCATTACGGAAGAGATCCTTTCAAAATATTACGGCTCTTGAATTACGTATGATAATCTGATATTTTTTCGGTACGAAAAGGGAAGTCGCCAAGTGGTTAAGGCTCTGGTTTTTGGTGCCGGCATCGTGGGTTCGAGTCCCGCCTTCCCTGATATTGAGCAACTCCATTTTTTCGGGGTTGCCTTCTTTTTTCTCAAAGCATTTACATTTTTCCCTATATAAATTATAGTGAAACGGCTCCATGGTAGTTGGAAAAAGCCAATGAGAGTATAAGGAGAAAGAAAATGGAAAAGAAACTTGACGCAGAGTTAAGAACGTCGGATTTCGGAACCAGAGGTTCCAGAAGGCTTTTAAGAAGTGGAAGAATTCCTGCAGTTGTATATGGAAAGGGTGAGCCTCTTCACATCAGCGTAGATGCACGCACATTCAATTACAACAGGAAGGGCTATGGTGAGTCCACACTCATCACTCTCGATGTTAAGGGCGAGAAGAGCCATGAGGTATTCGTAAAGACATACCAGGAAGACCTCCTTAGAAACGTAATCCATCATATCGATTTCTATGAGATCACAAGAGGTCAGGCTGTAAGGACGCACGTAAGAATCGAGCTTGAGGGAACACCTGCCGGAGTTAGGGAAGGTGGAGTTCTTGATCAGGTTATCCATGAGGTTGAGATCGAGTGTCTTCCAAAGGATCTTCCAGAGGTTCTCAAGCTCGACGTATCCTCTCTTGCGATGAATGAGAGTCTTAAGCTTGCAGATGTCAAGCATGCGGAAGGCATCAAGATTCACGGGGATCTCGAGGCTACCGTTGCAACTGTAAAGCCTGTTAAGGAAGAAGCTCCTGCCGTTGAGGCTGATGCTGATGCCGATGCAGCAGCTACTACTGCTGCTGATGCTACAGCAGAGACAAAGTAAGCCATGATTGTCTTCGGACTCGGGAATCCCGGTCCAAAGTACAGTCGGAGCCGCCATAATGCCGGTTTCATGACTGTTGAGAAGTTGGCAGCGCGTGAGGATCTATCCCTCAGGAAGCGCTGCCTTCTCTCTTATAAGGTGGCGAGGAAGGGCTCCCTTACTTTGGTCGAACCACTTACTTACATGAATAACTCGGGCAGAATTTTCCCCCGTCTTGTAAAGGGGGAGGACACAGTTATCGTCATAGTAGATAACATGGATCTTCCCCTTGGTCGAATCAGGATAAGACAGGGCGGAGGGGATGCCGGACACAACGGGCTTAAAAGCATAATCTCCCATATCGGAAAGGATTTCCTGCGAATCTATATCGGAATAGGGAGGCCCGCTGAGGGAGTCAGCGTCATAGATCATGTTCTTTCCGATTTCTCGCAAGAGGAGATGGTTCTTCTTGATGATGCGACAAGCCGTGCTGTAGATGCCATTGAGAGCTTAAAGAATGGGGAGAGTCTATTAAGTGTCATACAGAGAGCGAATACTTACTGAGACTGTTTTCCCCCCAGGGCGTCTCTGCCTCGCATTCTCAGGGGGCTCTGATTCCCTTGCCCTCTTATCCATTCTTCCCAAAGATAGAAGCTATGCTGTCTATATAGACCATGGTATAAGAGGACGGGAGGAGCTTGAGAAGGAGATTGAGCTGAATCGGCGGAATGCTGAGCGCTATTCAATTCCTTTGAAGGTTCTGCACCTTCAAGAGGGTGAGGTTGCGCATCTTGCCAGAGAGGAGAAAATCGGACTTGAGGCTGCTGCAAGAAAGCTGCGCTATGCTCTTTTAATGAGAGAGGATGCCGATTTCATCCTCACCGCTCATCATCTTGATGATCAGGCGGAGACACTCATAATGCGCCTCCTTTCTTCATCTCCGTTTTACCGCCTAGAGGGCATAAAGAGACAGAACGGGCGCATATTCAGGCCATTTCTGGCTGTAGCAAAGGAGACGATAAACTCATATATCTCTGAAGAAGGGCTTGAGTATTCCCATGACTCAACAAACGATGACACCTCTTATCGTAGGAATCACATAAGGCATAGCATTCTGCCTCGCCTCTCTCTTGATGAGAAGAGGCTGCTTCTCTCGATATCTCTCAATGTCCAGGCAATGAATGAGAAAATGAGTCCCATAGATATAGAGTCCGGTTTCACATTCTCTTTTTCACGCTCCGCTTTCATAAGTGCCGCTCCGGCAATGAGGGAAGAGGCGATTTACAGGATTAACGGAAAGCTCGGCTATTCATCTCTTTTCCCGAGAAATGAGTGCCTTGCCATCTCCCGCGCGATAGAAAAGGGTGAGGCCTTCGTCTGTTCTCGTTTCTATTTGCGATGCTCCGGCGATCGTGTCACCGTTTTCCCTAAGGAATTCAACATCCTCTTTGATGGCATGCATGACTTTGATTATGCAGGTCTGTCATACAGGCTTGGCGATGTTGCAGCAGATGATAAGACCCTCCTTATAAATTTCTCCCTTATCTCTGAGCCCCTCATATTCCGTGAGAGCCGTGAATCTGATGAGATTGTCCTTAAAGAAGGACGCAAGAAGGTCAGGGACCTTGTGAAGGAGTATCACGTGCCGTATTGTTTCGTTCTTGAGGACAGGCGGTCTATTGTGGCGGTTTTTGCCCGTCTTTTTGGAGGACGTGACAGGCTTTCTAGACGTCTGCTATCGGAGGGCGGAACACCTGTGAGCCTCGTGGAGGTCAAATCAGATTCAATTCAGATGGGTTAATCTATTGTTCCCAACCCTAAAATCCTATATATTCATAGAAAGGAATTAACAGGTAAATGGATAATTTAGAAAATAAAGATGACGATCTCAAGGGACCTGGCCCTGATAATAACCCAGAAGGTAAGAGTGATGATGTGAAGCCTGAGAAGCCGGATAACGGCCATGAAGGCACAAAAGACGAAGGGAAAAGGAAAAAGAAGAACCCGTACGACCAGTACAGGTACTGGGGAAGCGACGGGGATGGCCCGTCCTCCGGTGGCCCAAGGTTCAAGGGTGGCAGACCCAACCGTGTCGCTCTTGTGATATTCATCCTACTCATAGCCTCATTCGTGTATATGATTTTCACAGATACATCCGTCGCCAGTCAGGCTACGAGCGTATCTTACAGTCAGTTCATCAATGCTGTTGAATCCGGCGCTGTCGCTGATGTGACAATACTTGATAACGTGAACCTTGAGTTCACTTATACGAACGGCATGGTAGGGGAAAGCAGAATACCATATTCCGATCCTGGCCTCATGGATCTCCTCCTGGAGAGAGGAGTGAATGTCACCGGTTCCACGGCTCCAATGCCATTCTGGTACATAGTGCTTCAGCTTCTGCCCTGGATAATATTCATCGTAATGATGATGATGATTTTCCGTCAGACGGGAGCCCAGGGGGGCTCGAGGATGATGGGCTCATTCGGGAAATCCCATGCTCAGAAATACGATAAGAAAGATAAGGTTGTTAAATTCTCTGATGTTGCGGGACAGAAGGAGGCCAAATATGAGCTTGAGGAGGTTGTCGATTTCCTTAAGCATCCTGACAGGTTCGTCAAGATAGGTGCGAGAATTCCTAAGGGCGTACTCCTTGTTGGCCCTCCTGGAACAGGTAAGACGCTCCTTGCTCGTGCGGTTGCCGGTGAAGCGGGGGTTAACTTCTTCCATACTTCAGGTTCGGATTTCGTTGAGATGTTCGTCGGTATGGGAGCTGCCCGCGTGCGTGATCTCTTTGAGACAGGACGCAAGAACGCACCTTGCATCCTCTTCATCGATGAGCTTGATGCTGTTGGAAGGGCCAGGGGGACAGGTCTTGGCGGAGGACATGATGAGAGGGAGCAGACCCTTAACCAGATGCTCGTTGAGATGGATGGCTTCTCCTCAGATCCTGGCATCATAGTCATCGCGGCGACAAACCGTCCAGATGTGCTTGATCCTGCTCTGCTCCGTCCGGGCCGTTTCGACCGTCAGGTCGTTGTCGAGCTTCCTGATGTGCAGGAAAGGCTCGATGTGCTCAGAATTCACACCAGAAAGGTTCATCTTGAGCCATCCGTCTCCCTTGAGAGGATTGCCCGTGCGACTCCGGGAACAAGCGGTGCGGATCTTGCAAACCTCGTTAACGAGGCTGCGCTCTTTGCCGCGAGGGATAACAGGATGAGCGTATGCATGGACGATTTCGAGAAGGCGAGGGATAAGATCATACTCGGCGTTGCACGTGAATCGAGATTCATGACAGAGGAAGAAAAGAGGGCCACAGCCTACCATGAGGCGGGACACACGCTCATGCATTACTATCTTCCTACAGCTGATCCTCTGCATAAGGTGACGATCATTCCTCATGGAAGGGCGCTCGGCATAACGATGAGCCTTCCTGAGAAGGATGTGTACTCACGCAACCAGACGATGCTTGAGGAGCTCATAATGATGATCATGGGTGGTTATGCCGCAGAGAAGATCGTATATGGCGTGACTACTACGGGAACGAGCAACGATAACCAGAAGTCCACGGAGATTGCAAGGAAGATGGTTACCGAATGGGGTATGAGCGATCTGGGATTCATCAATCTCTCCAGCAACGGGGATGAGCCGATATTCCTCGGTCGTGAGATAGCCCAGCATAAGGATTATTCGGAGGAGACTGCAAGACGCATCGATGAGGAGGTTCAGAAGATCCTCAAGAGATGCATGGATTTCACGATGAAGACTCTCACCGAGCACCGCGATCAGCTTGATAGGCTCACCGAGGAGCTTGTAAGGAAGGAGACACTTGATGACTCTGAGATCAGGGAGATGTTCGGCTTTCCTCCGGTAAAGCACGTTACGGAACTTAAGTAGCATATGGAGACATCTAGAAAGAGAAATTTCTGTATCATAGCTCATATCGACCATGGTAAGAGCACACTTGCCGACCGCTTCATAGAGAGGGCAAGACTCGTCAATACGAGGGGCCCTCAGCAGTCGCAGATTCTTGATAACATGGATATCGAAAGGGAGCGTGGAATAACGATAAAGAGCCAGGCTGTGACAATCAACTACACGGCGCATGATGGTAATGAGTATGAGCTCAATCTCGTAGACACCCCGGGGCACGTGGACTTCACATATGAAGTAAGCCGTGCGATCTCTTCATGTGAGGGTGCTCTTCTTCTCATTGATGCGAGCCAAGGAGTTGAGGCGCAGACGATAGCCAATCTTTACCTTGCAATGGAGCATAACCTTGAGATCATCCCTGTTATAAACAAGATAGATCTACCCAGCGCGGACATCGATGGATGCCTGCACCAGATAGATCACGATCTCGGACTCGATCCTGACATGGCGGTCAAGGTTAGTGCGAAGACGGGTGAGGGGGTTGATGAGCTCTTTGAGGCTATTGTGAATCTGATCCCCTCTCCTTCCGGCAGTGACTCGGATCCTCTTAAGGCACTCATATTCGACAGTCATTACGACCCATACCGCGGGGTTATCGTGCATGCGCGCCTCTTTTCCGGTTCCCTCAGAGCAGGTGATGAGATTCGTTTCATGCACTCCGGGTCTGTATATAAGGTTGAGGAGGTCGGTGTTTTCAAGCTCACACTCTCCCCAACACCTGTTCTCAGTACCGGAGATGTCGGTTATTTCATCGCTGGAATAAAGACGATAAGCGATATCAGGGTAGGTGATACGGTCACACGATGTGACAATCCATCGGATGAACCCCTTCCAGGATTCAAGGAAGTTAAACCCGTAGTCTTCTCTTCAATCTACCCTGTCGATACTAACGACTATGAAGAGCTTTGCGATGCCATAGAACGTCTTAAGCTCAATGATGCTTCTCTCGTGTATGAGAAGGACAGTTCGGCTGCTCTTGGATTTGGCTTCAGGTGCGGCTTCCTGGGACTGCTCCATCTTGAGGTCATTCAGGAGAGGATCGAAAGGGAGTTCAACCTCTCGATCGTGTTCACAAGCCCCTCCGTACGCTATATCGTGCATATGAAGAGCGGCGAGACGATTGAGATAGATAATCCCCTTGAATATCCAGACCCGTCCCGTGTCGATTATGCCGAAGAACCTTATATCGAGGCATCCATAATAACGCCGAGCCAGTATGTGGGGGCTATCATAACGCTGTGCATGGAGAAGCGTGGCGTTCAGACTGCGATGAACTATCTTGACGAGAAGAGGGTAGAGCTTAGGTACGACATGCCCCTTAGCGAGGTTCTCTTTGAGTTCTATGACCGTCTTAAGAGCGTGAGCAGAGGCTATGCTTCATTCGACTACCAGGTCATCGGACATAAGAGGACCGATCTTGTGCGCCTCGATATCCTAGTTAACGGGGAACCTGTGGATGCGCTCAGTCAGCTTGTGTTCAAAGGTAATGCCCAAGTCCGTGGTAGGATAGTCTGCGAGCGTCTTAAGGATGAGATACCGCGCCAGCAGTTCAAGATTCCAATCCAGGCGGCCATTGGCTCCAGCATCATAGCCCGTGAGACAATAAGCGCCTATCGCAAGGATGTTACTGCGAAGTGCTATGGCGGAGACATATCCAGAAAGCGTAAGCTGCTTGAAAAACAGAAGGAAGGAAAGAAGAGGATGAAGATGGTGGGAAACGTGGAAATCCCGCAGTCCGCATTCTTGGCAGTTCTAAAAACGGAGGAGAAAGAATAATGGTTGAAACTATGGATCTCGGAGAGGGAAGGAAGAAGGTGACAATAACGCTTGGCTCCTACTCCTTCTCGGTGCTCACCCAGGGGGCTATTCTCAACAGGTTCACCCTTGATGGGAAGAATGCGATTCTGGGCTTTGATGATTGGAGGGCATACATTCATGCCCCGTCCTACATGGGGGAGGTCGTGGGACCTTTCGCAAACAGGATAAAGGGTGCCTCTTATACCATGGATGGCGTAAGCTATGAGCTTGATAAGAATGATGGGAAGAACAGTCTTCATTCGGGAAGCAGGAACTATGGTGATGAGATCTTTGAGATTGCAGGACTTTCGGATGACTCAGTCACACTTGCGCTTCTTTCAAAGGAGAGGGCAGGATTTCCGGGGAACCACGAGGTGATGGTTACCTATCTCCTTTCCTCCGATGGGGTGCTGACGATTGACTATCAGGTGAGAAGCGACAGAAGGTGCCCTGTGAATGTCACAAACCATGCATATTTTAACCTCAACGGAGGTGGGGATATAAGGGAGCACCTCATCAGGATTGATGCAGAAGAATACATAAGGGTCGATGATGAGCTCATCCCTGCTTCTGTGGACAGGGTGGAAGGTACTGATTTCGATTTCCTCACGCTACACAGGATAGGAGAGCGCCGTGGCGGAGCCTATGATCATTGCTTCTGCCTTTCTCTTGAGGGAGGCGTCGTTGTGGAAGCCGGGGACAGAAGGCTTACAATGAAGACGACGATGCCCGGGGTACAGCTTTATACGGGGGAGTTCCTATCTTCCGATTATGAGGCATACGATGGCATTCCCGTCGGTCCTTTCATGGGCTTCTGCCTTGAGAGTGAGTACTATCCAGATTTCGTAAATCACCCGGGATACAAGGGCTGCTATCTTGAGAGCGGACTGACATGGAGATCTACTACAAGTTACAGGCTTGAGAGGATATAGCATGAATGTAAAGCTCATTGGTATAACAGGTGGTTCAGGAAGTGGAAAGAGTACTGTTGTCAAAAGAATAGAGGCGCTCTCTTCCGAGTGCCTTCTCATTGAGCAGGACAACTATTACAAGAGTGCCCCTCAGGTAAGCAATGAGAATATCACGGCGGTCAATTTCGACCATCCCGATGCCTTCGATATGGATCTGATGCTTGATAACCTTTTGGACCTCAAAAAAGGCAAGAGTGTCATGATGCCTCAGTATGATTTCGTTACCCATTCCAGGAAGAATGAGATGGTGCGCCTTGATCCGAAGAAGATAATAATCCTTGACGGGCTAATGGTGCTTTATGACGAGAGGATACGCAATCTTCTTGATCTCAAGATCTATGTGGATACCCCTGCGGATATCCGCTTCATCAGACGTCTTAAAAGGGATATCACGGAGAGGGGAAGGACGATGGAGAGTGTCATAAAACAGTATACCGAGGTCGTACGCCCAGGGCACTATAATTTCATCGAGCCGACGAAGGAGTATGCGGATATCATAATTCCCGAAGGGGGGTACAATGAGAATGCGATGAGAGTCCTTTTCTCATTCGTCTCCTCAATCCTTCATGAAGAGGATCAGTAGTCCTTCGGCTTTTTGTAGATCCTATATTTATCTTTTATATCCTTAAAGGAAAACTCATCTGGAACCGGATCCGGTCCTCCAAGGTAGCTTCCTCTGCATCTGAAGAGCCTTGCGCATCCGAGTATCGTTCCCCTGAGTATTCCATGCTTTAGCACTGCATCTACGAAATATGACGAGCATGATGGCGTATAACGGCAGCATGGACCTCCGAATGAGCTCAGCAGCCCCTTGTATAGATATACGGGGATGAGGAATATCTGCCTTAATAGCCTTTTAAAATCCATAAAGTAGATTATATGTTGTCTCAATCTTTTGCAAAAGATACTATTTAGCCATGAAAAGTGAGAAAACCAATGTCATGCGTCTTCTTGATGCTCAGAAAATCGATTATGAGGCGTTTGAATACGATGCGGAGAAGTATGTAAGCGGTGTGGAGGTCGCAAAGGCCCTCGGAGAGGATGAGGATGCGCTTTTCAAGACTCTTGTCACATATTCGGAGAAAGCGAGGGAGCATTTCGTATTCTGCATTCCATCCGCCTATGAGCTGGATCTGAAGAAAGCGGCAGAAGCGGTTGGTGTGAAGGACATCGAGATGATAAGACAGAAGGAACTGCTTCCACTAACAGGGTATGTTCATGGTGGCTGCTCTCCAATCGGGATGAAAAAACAGTTCAAGACAGTTATCGATGAGAGTGCACTGCTTTTCGACAGTATCTATGTGAGTGCAGGAAAGAGGGGTTATCAAGTGCGTCTTAAGGTTGAGGATCTGGTGAGAGCTTCGAGTGCTGAGCTCTGTGATGTGGTCAAGCTCTGAGAAATATGTTTTCCGCTTCATGTGTTAAGTTCTTCTCTTGCAGTTCATATTTATAGGGGTATCATAGCTATAGGAGTTGCTATGAAGAAGCCATTATTTGTTTTCCTACTCTTACTGTTGTGCTTTTCCTCCTGCAATATGGATGATAATCAGGAGGTCTTTAAGCCTCAAACGGTTGATATTACAGATACCTCTGCCGAAGAGGTGACTGTTTCCAGCATGAATCAGGAGATAATTCTTAAATGGGTGAAAGGAGGTAATCTCTATGGACTCATGCCGCTTGAAAACAGGAACAGGTCGATTACAAAGTACAGGTCCAATAGAAATCCTTTGGGCTCATATATTTTTGAGGCTGAGGATGATTCCTTCTCCTTCTCAATTGCAGACCTTGAGCTCGGAGCGATAGGGAAATATATGGTCTATTGCCTGCAAAGGATGGTTTTCGACATCAATACAGATATGATACTGGATTTTGCAAAGCCTGAGCTTTTTCATGATTTTGCAGGAAACAGGGTATATATGAACTATTATCAGGTTGATATGAAGGACCCTGGGAAGTATGGCATTGAAAATCCAGAGAGAGTGACGTTTGTCGATATGATTCTTGATGCTGATGGAGAGACTTCTGCGTATATCTTTGAAGATATTCCGGAGGCAAAACTTTCATGGTTCGGAGTGCATAATTTTTCCAATATTGATTCTTTCCGTTTCCTAATGCTTGCAAAGGCGGAGGGGAATTGCGACGGACAGTGGCAGATTGCGATGAGAACTCCTGTTAGAATAGATATTGGAGACGTTGTCAACCTGGTTAGTCCTGCCACATATGAAATTGATAACACTGTGGATGATCTCGTACTGGAATTCTCGATTCCTGAAAAATCGAATGTTTACAGAAATTATACTGTAGAGTTCTTTCCTGTTGATCCAGACGATGGAAAAATCTTTCATAAGGCTGCAGTGAATGTTGGCGATGAAAAGATAGTCATTCATGTAGGAAAGCTCGATTATCCAGTCTATTTTGAGAGTTACTGGTGGAATGGGGAAAGCGATGTTACATATGGTGAGATTGAAAATGGTTTGAAGCTGAGAGCGGTATCAGAAGAAGAACAAACTTTTCTCGAACAAGGGAGAATGGAATTCTCAGAAAATAATCCAGAATGCTCTTTCCCCTTAAAATCAATTTCCAGCGGCAAAGATGAAATCATGGTGAAAGGATTTTTTGAATTTGCGGATGGATATGATCCTGAAAAGGTAAGGGTGAGTGTGGAATTCTCCGAGGGGCTTGAGGCATCTTGTCATCTTGTAGCAACTTCACCAAATAATCAGGGTGTCTATAACAGAGGAGGAAGCTTCAGCATAGACATGCGGCGTGATGAGAGGCCCGTGGAAGCATTTGTCTCCATAAAAGGGATCCACACTGTAGCAGATCCAGTAATGACTGTCAGGGTAGAGGATATCAGCAGATAGTCTTATTTACGCCTCCTGAGCGCTACAGGAGGTTCAGTTTTTCTTGCTGGGTATTTTCGTTTTTCAGGTTTTTTTTGATACAAATAGAACCTATTACTAAACTTTTACTTTTATTATTACTCTTTTGGTGTATAATTATTTCAACAGTTTGGTATTTGTTGTCAGGAAAAGAGCGGATTTCATTTAGGCTTTCTTTCTAAAAACCGTTGACGCGATATTTTACTTTTGTTAATATCGTGAGATGTCGGTAAAAATAACATAGAAGAGGTTTACAAATGGCAACTCCTAAGTATAAAACATCAAAAGCAAAGGCTGCGTCAAGAAAGGCAGCTAACATGAAGCTCTCTGCTCCAAATCTGAGCGAATGCCAGACATGTGGAAACCTTATTCCTTCACACCGCGTCTGCCCTAAGTGCGGTTACTATGCTGGAAAGCAGGTAGTTGTAAAGGATGAGGAATAATCTGAAGAGGGTTTGAAATGACAGAAAACGAAGTATTTTCTAAGGTTAAGGATCTCGTTGTAGAGAAGTTATCGATCGATCCGGCAAAGATTACGATGGATGCCAATTTCAGAAAGGATCTCGGGGCGGACAGTCTTGACACCTACGAGCTCGTTTATGCAATTGAGGAAGAACTCGGTGTCACTATCAGCGATGATATGGCTAACGAATTTGAGACCGTCGGAGATGCCGTACGCTATTTGGCAAAGGAATTGAGCTGAATTGGACGCTCAGGTTATCAAAGCTCCCAGAATTACGCATGAGCGTGAAAGGGAGCTTTTCTCTTTTCAGGAGAAATATGGACTTCATTTCAATGATTTGAGATATCTCAATCTTGCCTTCACTCACACCTCCTATGCCAATGAGCAGAAGGAGGATGTTGATAATAACGAACGCCTCGAGTTCCTCGGAGACAGCGTGCTCGGCATGATTACTGCGGAGTATCTTTTCTCATCGTTCAAGAGCCTTCATGAAGGGGACTTCTCTAAAATAAAGGCAAGCGTCGTAAGTGAGGAGAGCCTTTCTGAGATCGCTATCGAGATGGGTTTTGATAAATACCTTCTCATGGGGCACGGTGAGGAGCTTCAGGGTGGAAAGCACAAGAAGGCCGTTCTTGCAGATGCGATGGAAGCTGTCATCGCCGCAATATATCTCGATCAGGGACTGGAGACGGCAAAGCGGTACACGCTTTCATTCATAAGCGGGCAGATTGACAGGTATCTCAAGGGCAGTCTCGATTTCAAGGATTATAAGACCCAGCTTCAGGAGTATCTTCAGAAAAGGAAGAAAATGTTACCCCAGTACCGTCTTGTCGGGCAGAGCGGACCGGATCACAATCAGGAGTTCAAGGTCTCCGTGCGTGTCCTTGATAAGGAATACGGCCCTGCAAGCGGTAAGAACAAGAAGAGTGCGGAGCAGAAGGCGGCAAAGCTTGCGCTCACATCCCTTGGACTAATTCCCTAGCTCGTGCAATCAGCTTCTCCCTCTCATTGAGAGAGGGATTTTCTATCACCTCATCAAGCAGTGTGTTCAGGATTTTTCCCATCAGAGGGGAGGGGGAGAGAATCTTTTCCCTGATGAGATCATCCCCCTTTATCTTCAGGTCTTTGAGGCTGAGAGCTGACTCCTTCTCATACTCATCGTTTATCCTCTCGATGAGAGAGATGATCAGCATAGGATTAATACGCCCCGATATCGCCTCGGCATCATCTATCCTGAGGTCTATCAGATCATTGATATTCTCCTTTCCAACCCTTCTTATAAAGCGCCTGACGGCAGCATCGGTCCATGAGGGATCGTATGAGAACATGTGGTTTCTTATGAGGTGGCTTACTTCGTATTTCTCCTCGTTGCTTGTCTTCAGACGGGTTGCAATCTTCTCATAAAGCTCAGCACTCTTCTCATCGTGGCCGAAGAATGTGTACTCCCTGTCAGATCCCTTCCTTCTAGTCTCAACCTTCCCGATATCGTGAAATAGCGCTGCAAGGCGCACTTTCCAGCCATGCCCATTCTTCTCTGCGGCATATAGCGTTTTCAACAGGTGATGGTAGACATCATCCTGGTGTATCCCCTTCTGTTCAACGCCGTATGTGGCATATAGCTCGGGAAGGATTATCTCCATAAGACCGGAGAGGCGCATATATTCAAGCCCTTTTACCGGATTTGAGGAGAGGATGAGAGCGAAGATCTCCTCCTTTATCCTCTCTGCGGAAACAGCACTCACGTTATCCTTAAGTTCTCTCATCGCCAGGAATGTCTCCTTTTCGATATCGAATGAGAGTTTTGAAGCGAAGCGGCATGCCCTCAGCATTCTCAGCGCATCTTCCTGAAAGCGCTCGTATGGATTCCCAATTGCCCTTATAGTCTTCTTTTTCAGGTCCCTGATTCCATCATGCTCATCTATTATCTCACCCTTTGGAAGGGAGGCTGCAAGTGCGTTTATAGTGAAATCGCGGCGCATGAGATCTTCTGAGAGGTTTTTGACGAAATGCACGTTCTCAGGGTGCCTCATATCGCTGTAACTGCCGTCGGTTCTGAAAGAGGTGACCTCGTAGCTCTCTCCCTTGTAGAGCACGGTTACTGTCCCATGTTTTATCCCCGTGTCTATTGTGCGTCGGAATATCCTCTTGATTTCCACAGGCTCGGCATCCGTTGCGAAGTCATAGTCATGGTTTTCCTTCTTAAGAAGGAAATCGCGCACGGCTCCACCTACGAGATATATTGAAAACCCGTTTTTCGTGAAAACGGATGAGAAATCCTTGAGCTTATCGCTGACGGGGTATCTTAACATGCTTTCTGGCCCTATCCCTTTTTCATGATACTTGAAGATGATACTTCTTTTCTTTAATATATGCGAGATAGGAGTTTTTGCAATGTTTCACTCAGTAAATAACAAGGTGGATTTCCCCGCGATGGAAGAGGAGATTCTGAAATTCTGGAGAGAGCATGACATATTCAAGAAGTCGATAGATTCCAGACCTGAAGATAATGAATTCGTATTCTACGATGGACCTCCGTTCGCAACCGGACTTCCACACTTTGGACACCTTGTGCCAGGCACCATAAAAGATGCCATCCCACGCTATCAGACGATGAGAGGAAAGAGGGTCATCCGTCGTTTCGGATGGGACTGCCATGGCGTTCCTATTGAGAGCATTGTTGAGAATGAACTTAACATCCACGGTCATCAGGCCATAACGGAGTACGGTGTCGATAAGTTCAACGAGACCTGCCGCTCCAAGGTGCAGATGTATACGAAGGAGTGGAGGGAGTATGTGACGCGCATGGGGCGCTGGGTCGATTTCGATAACGACTACAAGACCATGGACCCATCTTTCATGGAGAGCGTGTGGTGGGTGTTCAAATCCCTTTATGAGAAGGGTTACATATATGAGGGATTCAACATCCTTCCTTACTCTCCGAAACTTGAGTGCCCACTTTCCAACATGGAGGTGAACCTCGGAGGATACAAGGATGTTACGGATCCTGCGGTAACAGTCCGTTTCAAGGTCGATGGAGAGGAGAACTCTTATTTCCTCGCGTGGACGACGACACCATGGACCCTTCCTTCAAACCTCGCACTGGCTGTCGGTCCGGATATCGACTATGTGAAGGTTCAGGACGAGGAAGGTGGCGAGTATTATTATCTTGCCGAGAAGCTCCTTGGAAAGTATTACAAGGACGGCAAGGGATGCAAGATCGTAAAGCACCTTAAGGGAAGCGAGATGAAGGGTATGACCTATGAGCCGCTCTTCCCTTATTTTGCGGATCTCAAGAAGCAGGGTGCGTTCATCGTAGTCTGTGGAGATTACGTTACGACCGAAGACGGATGCGGTATCGTACATACCGCTCCAGGATTTGGTGAGGATGACTACAACGTGCTCAAGGGCACTGGCATTCCTACAGTATGCCCAATAGATTCCGCATGCCGTTTCACAGACGAGGTTCCAGACTGGAAGGGAGTGTTCGTAAAAGATGCGGATAAGAGCATAATCGAGTGGCTCAAAGCGAACGGTAAGCTCGTCAAGAGAGAAAATTACCTCCACTCATATCCGTTCTGCTGGAGGACTCACAGCCCGCTTATCTATCGTGCGATGAGCTGCTGGTTCGTGGACGTGCAGAAGATAAAGAAGCACATGATAGAGGCTAACGAGGAAATTACCTGGGTTCCTGAGCATATCAAGCACGGAAGATTCGGAAAGTGGCTTGAGGGAGCGAAGGACTGGGCGATAAGCCGTAACCGTTTCTGGGGAAATCCGATTCCAATCTGGAAGTGTGATGGCTCTGATTATATCGAGGTAATCGGAAGCAGGGCGGAGCTTGAAGCGAAGTGCGGAAAGAAGGTCGAGGACCTTCATAAGCACTATGTCGACAACCTCACCTGGCCAAGTCCGGATGGAAAGGGGACGATGAGGAGGATTCCTGATGTCCTTGACTGCTGGTTCGAGTCTGGCAGCATGCCATATGCCCAGCAGCATTATCCGTTTGAGAACGAGGAGAGGTTCAAGAGGATCTTCCCTGCCAACTTCATCAACGAAGGTCTTGACCAGACAAGGGGTTGGTTCTATTCCCTTACAGTTCTTGCTGCGGCACTCTTTGAGAAACCCGCATTCTACAACTGCATCGTTTCTGGAATCGTGCTTGCCTCCGATGGAAGGAAGATGAGTAAGAGCGAGCATAACTACACCGATCCGATGGAGCTTGTGAATCAGTATGGTGCCGATGCGCTTCGCTTTGCACTTGTTGATTCCTGTCTTGTCAAGGCGGAGGACCTCAAGTTCAGCGATGAGATGGTGAAGGATGTTCTTAAGAACCTTCTCATACCACTCTGGAACGCGTATTCGTTCTTCGTAACCTATGCGAACATCGATGGCTACGAGCCTGGAAAGACTGAGTATAAGGATCTGAAGAATCCTCTGGACAGATGGATCATAAGCGCTACCAACCGCCTTATTTATGAAGTCGGTCACAGCTTTGACACCTACGATGTGCAGGGAGCTTGCAATGCTGTCGTCTCTTTCGTCGATGATCTTAACAACTGGTACATCAGACGTAGCAGGAGAAGATTCTGGCGCAGTGAGAACGATGAGGACAAGAAAGCTGCCTACGATACGCTTTACAAGGTCCTTCTCACGGTCATGCAGGTAGCATGTCCTCTTATTCCGTTTGTGACCGAGGAGGTCTATCAGAATCTGAAAACGGCTGACATGCCGGAGTCAATCCACCTTACATCCTGGCCAGAGTACAGGAGCGATGAGCGTGATGAGGCGCTTGAGAGGGAGATGAGCCTTGTCATGCAGGCAATCACGATGGGAAGAGCTCTTAGAAGCAGCTCCAACCTCAAGATCCGCCAGCCTCTCTCATCCTTCTTCATCGTTGATCGCAATGATGAGGAGAGGGCGATTCTCGAGAGGAATGTGGATATCGTGAAAGAGGAGCTCAACGTCAAGAGTGTGCATATCGAGAGCGATGAGTCCGAGCTTGTCTCATATTCTGCGAAGGCGAACTTCAAGGCACTCGGCTCAAGGCTTGGAAAGAACATGAAGGAAGTTGCGGCGATCATACAGACATTCACAAATGATGATATCGCAGCCATCCTTGATGGGGAGAGCAGGAGTGTTGAATACTCTGCAGGAAGTATCGATATAACAAGCTCCGATCTTGCCGTTTCCAGAAGCGAGAAGGAGAATGTCAAGGTACTCAACGAGGGTAGCATCACTGTCGGCTATGATACGAATGTTACGGATGAGCTTCTTCTTGAAGGAATTGCGAGGGATATCGTACGCTTCATTCAGTCTGAAAGGAAGGATGAGGGCTTCGAGGTCTCAGACCATATCAAGGTGGCTATCAAAGGTGAGGGTAGGATTGACGATGCCGTCAAGGCTTTCTCCTCTTATATTGCGAATGAGACGCTTGCTGATTCTCTCAGCATAGAGGAAAACGATGGTAAGAGCGGTGAGATTGCCGAGTCAGCCATCACTATAAAGATAGAGAAGGTATGAGAAGAAAGGTTCTTCTTGCATTTGCTGCAGCTCTCATGATCACAGGCTGCGTTCATCATTCCCCGTTTTTGAGCGAATATTATTTTCAGGCTATGGGGGATGATGGGGAGCTTGTCATGACTCTGGATGCAGAGGCTCTTAAAAACTCCTCAGTGAGCATCCCATCAAATGAGATACTCGATAGAAGTGAGAGGATAAGCGTTGCAATGACTCCAAGTCAGGAGTCATCCATCTATCCTCTCCCGCTTTCTTCCTGGACGCTCTATGGGGCCGCTGAGGGAAATTTCGGAACTCTTCTGGTTCCGGCGGTTATCTCACACCTTGACGGTTTTGAGCGTGGAGAGGGGAAAACCAGGTACTACACCAACGGCTCTATTTCTGTCGGTGTTCCTGAAACTGGCCTCCTCTTATTCTCAACGGGGGATTATCTTGAGGCGAAGGATAAGACCCTCGATAACCGCTCTATCCTGATTCCTCATTCCCTTGCAGAAGAGATGGCCTCTCCGCTCATGTCGATCTATGTCTCAGAGCCTAGGACGATGATCGATCTTGGTTTCGAGATCCCTTATGCGGTGATTACGGGAATGGAATTCGCTCTGATTACCATAACTGAGAAGGACGGTTCATTCTTCCTTTCTGCAACAGTAAGTTTCTGCGAGGAGCGGGATGCACAGACTTTCATGACCCTCATAAGGAACATGGTGGTCCAGCAGATCAGAAGGGAAGGGGGAAAGCTCGATTTCAAGCTCCTTTCCGAGATGATAGCCAAGGACGGCGAGCGAACTCTGATTCGAAACATGGAGATGTCTAAGGAGGATGTCAGAGGTTACATGGAGAGGGCTCTTGCTCTCTCAGGAGGTATGATTTAATGCCATATTACGATTACATATGCACGAGGTGCGGTAAGCATTTTGAAGATTATAAGAGTTTTGATGAGGCCGATGACCCTGAGCTATGCCCAGAGTGCAAGGCTGAGGCAAAGAGGGTGTTCGAAGCCCCTGAGGTCGTGTTCCATGGAAGCGGATTCTATGTGACAGACCATAAGAAAGGCGCGGAGGGAAAGTGATGAAAAAAAGGATTCTTACAGGTGACAGGCCCACGGGACGTCTTCATCTTGGACATTACGTCGGATCTCTCAAGAGCAGGGTTGAGCTCCAGGATGAGTATGAGGAGTTCATTCTTATTGCGGATGTTCAGGCTCTCACGACGCACTTTGAGCATCCAGAGCTGATTCATGATTCAATCTATCAGGTTGCGATCGATAACCTCTCCGTCGGACTCGATCCTGAGAAGACCACGATCATACAGCAGTCGATGATTCCGTCAATCGCGGAGCTTACGATGTTCTACAGCATGCTTGTCACAGTAAGCCAGCTGTCGCACAATCCTACTATCAAGACGGAGGCTAAGAATTACGGCTACAAGGACATGACATACGGCTTCCTTGGTTATCCCGTATCACAGAGTGCGGACATAACGTTCTGCAATGCGCACCTCGTTCCTGTGGGTGAGGATCAGATACCGCATATTGAGATGACACGAAAGATTGTAAGAAAGTTCAATGATCTCTATCATACGGAGATTGTCGAGCCCGAGTACAAACTCTCATCTGTTGGCAGGCTCTGTGGAATCGACGGGAATGCGAAGATGGGCAAAAGTCTTGGTAACGCCATCTATCTCTCAGACAGTGCTGAGGAGATCGTAAAAAAGGTAAAGAGCGGAGTGACGGATACCAACAGGATAAGCGTCAAGATTCCTGGAAATCCGGATGTCTGCACGATATACAAATACCATCAGGCATTCAATGCCGAAGAGTGCCCTAATATCACGAGCATGTGTAAGAATGCACAGATTGGCTGCGTAGCCTGCAAGAAACTGCTTGCGGAGAAGCTCAACAGCATTCTCGATCCGATCCGGGAGAAGAGGGCCTATTACGAGAGCCATATCGATGAGGTTAAGGAGATCGTAAGCGAAGGCACGAAAAAAGCCAATGCGATTGGAAATGAGAATATCGCAAAGATAAAGGAAAAGATGCACGTTGTAATGTGATAAATGACCGCTCAGAGATGGGCGGTTTCCTTATCAGGGTTTCTCTTTTAAAAGAGATAGGCGGTCTCCTTATCAGGGTTTCTCTTTTAAAAGAGATAGGCGGTTTCCTTATCAGGGTTTCTCTTTTAAAATCTCTCCAATGGCGCCAAGAGATGCAAGAGTCTTTTCCGTCTCGTATGGCATGAAGATTGTCTTCGTGTCTTTTCCGGCAAAGATATCTTTCATCGTATCGATATATCGTATCGCCCTCAGGTACTCATAATATTCCTCATTAGATCCGAATACTTCTTTTATCTTCTCAAGTGCGGCAGCCTCTGCCTCTGCTTTCAGTTTCATTGCCTCCGCCTCTCCTTCAGCCCTTAGAATCGAGGCCTGCTTATCACCTTCTGCTTTGTTGATCTCCGAGGTCTTGAAACCTTCCGCTTCGAGGATTTTCGCTTTCTTCTCTCCCTCGGCTATAGATACCATAGCTCTCTGGTCCCGTTCTGCGGACATCTGTTTTTCCATCTGATTTCTTATGGATTCAGGTACATCGATATCCTTCACTTCGACCCTGTTAACTTTTACACCCCATTTGTCTGTCGCTTCATCAAGAATGAGACACAGCTCCTTATTGATGTCATCCCTTGATGTGAGACACTCATCCAAAGTGAGTTTTCCTATGACGTTTCTCAGTGTCGTCTGTGTAAGCATCTCTATTGCTTTCGTGAGATTCGCAACCTCATAGCAAGCATCGGCAGCATTGTATATCTGGAAATAGAGTAGAGCATCAATGGAGATTGTAACATTGTCCTTTGTGATGACTCCCTGCTTAGGATAGTCATATACCTGTTCCCTCAGGTCGATCCAAGGTGTGGTCTTCCTTCTGTTGTTCCTTGAATCCTGGCTTGGCATGTCCCAGCTTACGACTCTGGGCTTGTCAAAGAACGGGATTATTATGTTTATTCCGCTTTCGAGCGTTCTTTTGTATTTCCCGAGACGCTCGATGACCATGGTCATTCCCTGCGGTACTATTCTTATTCCTGCAAACAGGAAAACAAGGACTACGATAATTAATGCGATGATAGCTGTCAGCATCCACTCTCCTCCTTATTCAATTTTCTGACATGAAGCACAGCCCCTCCGACAGATTCCACTCTAGCTTTTTCTCCTGCTTTTATCTCTTCATCTGAAGAGATTGCCCAGTCCACTCCAGAAAGCATACCCCTTCCTTTATCAGGAGGAAGGACATCTTTGGTAATTGTTACGGTTTTTCCTATTATTTTATTATTTGAAGAGTAGCCGCTTTTACTTTTGTAAAGCAGTGGTCTCAAGAGGAGGGAGAATGCAAGAAGGAAGGCGAGGGCGAAAACCATCTGCCAAACCAGGGAAAGGGATAAGAGTGATGCTATGCATCCCCCTATGCATGCTGCACTGATCGTGAGCATGTAGAACCCAGGTATTGCTATTTCAAGAACGGCTGCAACAGCGCCGGCTATGAACCATATGAGCCAGATGTCCATTCTTTCCTCCTTCTACAGAAAGTGTAGCACAGAATTGTCTCTGCGCTGCATAAAGAAAATCCAGAAGGGCTTCCTTCTGGATGAGAAAATGAGAATTGCTATTTAATTTCTTTTTTGCTTAATTCCTTATCGAGGTTCTCTTTCGCGATTGCAAGCATGAGTTTGATCCTGTTCTCCTGGTTAACCTTCGTCGCGGACGGGTCGTAATCTATCGGTACGATGTTCGATTCGGGGTATTTCTCCTTAATCGGGCGTACCATGCCCTTACCGCATACGTGGTTCGGCAGGCATCCGAATGGCTGAGTGCAGACAATGTTGCCATAGCCTTTCTCGACAAGTTCGACCATCTCTGCAGTTAACAGCCAGCCTTCTCCCATCTTGCAACCGGGACTTATCATGCTCTTGCCATACTCCTCAAGCTCTTTGAATGTTGCTGGGCGGTGGAATATGTCATGGCGTTCTATTGCTTCGATCATCCAGCGCTCGAAGTGCTCAAGATACGGCATCACTATTTTCTTTATTAGGAAGCTGTACTTCTTTCTCCCTCCGTAGAACTCGTTATCGTGTATTCCGTTCGTAAAACCGTAGAAAACGAAACCGAGCATCGGAGGGAGCATTACCTCACAGTCCTGGCTCTCAAGAAAGTCCTTGAGGTTGTTGTTCCCAAGGCGGGAATACTTCATGTATATTTCCCCGACGACGCCGACTCTGACCTTTGGAACCCTGTTCTGCTTGATTGCTGCGAAATCATCACTTATCTGGTTGAGGTTACGCCTCATGTTCTTTCCGAAGTAGCCACGGTTTCTTGCATACCTCTTACCGAGCTCTTCTGTCCATTTCTTCACCAGGCGGTCGGTATCCCCCTTGTTGACCTCATATGGTCTTGTCTGGTTCGACACCATCATCAGCATGTCCCCGTAAATAAGGGCAGTGAATGCCTGGAGTATCATGACCTTTGTGATTTTGAGTCCGGGGTTGGAGTTCATGCCCTGAAGATTGAAAGATATCACAGGAATGTTCTCAAGTCCTGCTCTCTTGAGCGCTTTTAGAAGGAGGAAATAGTAGTTCGAGGCTCTGCACCCGCCTCCTGTCTGGCTTATCGCGAGGGCACACCTGTCTTTATCCACAAGACCGCGTTTTATCGCATCAAGCATCTGCCCGATTACGAGCAGACATGGGTAGCACATGTCGTTATGTACGTATTTGAGCCCTTCCTCAATCAGGGTGGGGTCATTATTCTCAAGTAAGAGGACATTGAAGTCATAGTTATCGAAAATCCTCTTCATTATGTCGAAATGTATCTCTGACATGTTAGGAACGACTATGGTCCAGCCGTCCTTTTTCATCTCCTTCGTAAAATAAGGCATTATTCTTTCATCTCCATAGCAGCAAAGAGGCTTCTGAGTCTTATCTTCACAGCTCCGAGATTCGTGATCTCGTCAATCTTGATCTGCGTGTAGATCTTGTCCTCCTCACGCAAAATATCACGGACCTCATCGGTTGTGACCGCATCAAGGCCGCATCCGAAGGATACGAGCTGGACGAGATCCATGTCGCTCTTATCAGCGATGTAATGGGCCGCATCATAGAGCCTTGCGTGGTATGTCCACTGGTTAAGTACTCCGACGCTCTTCTTCTCTTCCTTGTAGCTTATGCTGTCTTCCGTTATTACCGCAGCTCCCAGTGATACCAGCAGGCGGTCGATACCATGATTGATCTCAGGGTCTACATGGTATGGCCTTCCAGAGAGTACGATGATATGCCTCTTCTCCTCACGGGCCCTCCGGATAATCTCATCTCCTTTCTCTATCACCTTCCTGTGGTAGTCGGAGAGGGCAATGAATGCTTTCTCCGTTGCTTTCAGAACCTCCTTCTTATCTAATGAGAAGGTCTCTGCGATTCTTCTTGCAAATACCTTTGGCCTCTCAAGAGAGAGGTATGCGAGACGGAGTGGAATTCCTTCCAGGTCTTGGTTTGCCCTGATAACCTCTCCGTAATAGGCTACTATAGGGCAGTTGAAGTGGTTTGTTCCCTTCTCTTCATCAACATTGTATGAGGAGGCGGGTATGAATATCATATCGACTTTCTGCCTCTTCAGGTATTCAATCGCTCCATGCATGAGTTTTGCAGGGAAGCATACTGTATCTGACGGGATTGATGCCTGGCCTGAGATGTAAAGCGCCCTGTCTGAGAAGGGGGAGATCACTGTCTCATATCCGAGATTCTCAAAGAGTGTCTGGTAGAAGGGAAGAAGTTCGTACATTCCAAGTGCAAGGGGTATTCCAATCCTTCCTCTCCTGTTTTCTCCCTTTCTTTCCATGTAGCTTCTGAGTATCTCCTGCTTATACATGTATAGGTTGAACTCGTCGCTTTCTGCTTTCTTCACACCCGTGATAGGCTTCTCACACTTGTTCCCGCTTATGAGCCTTCTTGAGAGTCCGAAATCGTTAATGGTAAGGAGACAATGGTTGTTACATCCATTGCACCTCACGCTTTTAAGACGGGGATTGAGCTCCCTGAGCTCCTCTTTGGATATGATTGTTGAGGGGCTCTTGTCCCTCTCTTTCATCCTCTTTGCATAAAGTGCTGCACCGAAGGCTCCCATCAGTCCAGCTATCTCGGGTCTGATCACCTCTCTTTCAAGCTCCATCTCAAAAGCTCTGAGTACGGCGTCATTGAGGAATGTTCCACCCTGAACAACAATGTTCTTGCCAAGGGCGTCCTTGCTCTGTGCCCTTATGACCTTGTATAGGGCATTCTTTACGACGCTTATTGCAAGACCTGCGGATATGTCCTCTATGCTTGCCCCGTCTTTCTGAGCCTGCTTTACCGAGCTGTTCATGAAGACAGTGCACCTGGAGCCGAGGTCTACAGGTGCTTTGGAGTCGATGGCAAGCTCTGCAAACTCCTGGCTTGATTTTCCAAGAGCGTTCGCAAAGGTCTGGAGGAATGAGCCGCAACCGGATGAGCATGCCTCGTTCAAGAATATGTCATCGATTGCACCATCTCTGATTTTGAAGCACTTTATGTCCTGCCCTCCGATATCGATGATGAAGTCGACATCACTCTTGAAATGCTTCGCCCCTAGAAAATGAGCCTGGGTCTCAACAAGACCGTAGTCGAGGTTGAATGCGGTCTTTAAAAGCTCCTCTCCATATCCCGTGGATGCACTTGCCCTGATTATTATATCCGGATACTCGTCGTATACGGAGTTAAGAAAGCTGGCTATCGCCTGAACGGGATTACCGTTGTTCGGACTGTAGCGTGATAGCAGCATTTTCTCGTTTATATCTATGAGTGCGCACTTTATGGTGGTGCTTCCCGCATCTATTCCCAGATATGCCTCCCCATGGTAGGTAAGGGGATTGGTGGATTCAACTGTTGCCTTTTTATGCCTTGCGATGAAAGCATCGTAATCGGATCTGTCCTTGAAAAGGGCCGGCAGTTTCGTGTAGTTGCCACTTCCCTTTAAAGAGCCTATCTCGTCAATGAGAGAAGAGAGCTTTGTTTCCTTTCCGCCTGGGGAGAGTGCTGTGCCAAGTGCGACATAATATAATGAGTTCTCAGGGCATGTTCCCCTCGTTCCAAGAGCCTCATCAAAGTGTTTTCTTAGGTTCTTTATGAATGTTAGAGGACCTCCAAGGTATACGACATGGCCCTCGATCTTACGACCTTGGGCAAGACCTGCTATCGTCTGGTTCACAACAGCGACAAGTATTGATGCCGCGATATCCTCCGTTCTCGCTCCCTGGTTGATAAGAGGCTGTATGTCGGATTTCGCGAAGACGCCGCATCTCGAGGCGATTGTATAGATTTCAGTCGCCTTATCCGCAAGACGGTCGATATCATTCATCGAGATTCCAAGCAGCGTCGCCATCTGGTCTATGAACGCACCGGTTCCACCTGCACACGAGCCGTTCATCCTGACTTCAAGTCCATTCTTCAGAAAGAGGATTTTCGCATCCTCTCCACCAAGCTCTATTACGGCGTCTGTAGAGGGCAGATAGCTGTTTACCGCAACACGCGTCGCATAAACCTCCTGAACGAACGGAATTCCCGATTTCTCGCTCAGCCCCATTCCGGCTGATCCTGAGAGTGATACCAGTACCTCTCTATCCCCAAGTTTATCTAATGCATCTGAGAGCATCTTCGCGGCTCTCTTGAATATTTCTGAGTAGTGGCGCTCATAGGCGCTGTATATCGGTTTCAGATTCTCGTCAATGGCGACAACTTTCATCGTAGTTGAGCCGACATCAATTCCAATTTTCAACATATCAGTAAAGAAAATACTGAATTATAAAAGTTTTGAAAAGACGAAAATAACAATTTTCGCATAGTTAATTGTTGCTAGAAAATTAATTAAGGAAAAGAGCCCGATAGTATTGAGGAATCGGGCTCTCTAAATATTAACAAAGTTGTTTGAAAAGTTATTGCCTCAGAAACTCAGTTTCCCAACAGCCTCTTTAGTTGCCTCTATTGCCTTTGGGAGAGCTACTTTCCCTTCAAAGACAGCCATATCCTTGAAGCCGGTACCGGTTAAGAGGACGACTACCGAAGCATCCTCTCCAAGCTTGTTTTTGAGGTTGCCTGCATCTTTCTTGTAGGCGGCATATGCGCATGCGGCAGCAGGTTCTGAGAGTATTCCCGCCTCCCGTGCAAGCTCAAGCTCGGCATTTATTATCTCATCATCACTGACTCTCACGCACCAGCCATCGCTTTCCTTTATGTAACGCACTGCCATCCTTCCGTTCGCAGGAAGTGATACGGATATGCTGTCCGCTCTGGTCGTGGCTTTAACAGGCAGATAATCACCGCTTTCAAACGCTCTTGAAATAGCATCTGACTGGTCACTCTGCGAGCATATGATGTGGGGTAGCTTATCGATAAGGCCTGCGCGTTTTAGATCGATGAAGCCTTTCGCAACGCCCGCGATTATGCACCCGTCTCCAACAGGAACGTAGATGGCATCTGGCGCTCTCCTTCCCAGCTGCTCAAAAAGCTCTATCGAGATGCTTTTCTTTCCCTCGATTGTCATAGGATTATATGCGGTGTTCCGATTTATTCCTCCGAATCTTCTCGTATACTCAATAGAGAGGGAGAATGCATCGTCGTAGCTCCCTTTGACAGGGACCACATGAGCCCCGTACAGGACGGACTGCATGAGCTTGTTTATCGGAGCGCTCTCAGGAACGAAGAGTATGATATCAAGTCCAAGGGCGGCTCCGACGGCACTCATCGCGGCTCCTGCGTTTCCCGTTGAGGCAAGTGCTATCCTCCTCTCCCCATGAGAGATGGCCTGCTCTGCAACAAGGTAGCTTGCCCTGTCCTTGAATGAGCCTGAGATCAGCTGGCTGTCAAGCTTGTAAAGGGTGTTTTTGAGCCCGCTCTTGCTGTTCAGTCTTTTTGCTTCTAAAAGCGGTGTTACTCCTATCGGGAATTCTTTTGAATGCCTTGTCTCATATGGATAGAAGTCCTCCGGCGTAACATGCTCCTTACTTCGGGCTTTTTTAAGTACCTCTTCCGAGAGCTCCACTATGAGGCTGCCCTTGGAAAATGTCTTTCCATCGTTTTGCTTGCTGCAAGCAGGGCAGAGGTACATTATCTCATCGCTCTCATATATCTTGCCGCAGTCGGAGCAGACGTATCTGAATCTCATGTTCCTTTCCTTTTTAATAATGCCGGGAATCCCGGCATCAAATCTTATTTCTCAATCTCCGCATTGAACGATTCGATAAGCTCATCAATCATAGGTGTGAGTTTAGGAATGTCCTTCCAGTAGTTCTTATCGTACCACTGCCTGTTAAGTTCCTCGTAAGTCTTTCCCTGCTGTTCAACCCATGTGTAGTACTTGAGGTTGTGTATTCTCAGCCTATCGTAGTATCCAAGCTCCAGAGCGTTATCTATACCCTGATGCATGAGTGCAGAAGAGTGTACCTTCGCGGCCTCAAGCTCGCTGAATGCACCCTGCTGCTCCGTAAGCTCGTTAAGACGGGATGTGTACATTACTGAGCTGTCGGTGAGAATTGTGAATACGACATCATCCTCATCCATCTCGTAATACTTGGCCATCTTTATCGCACCGAGGAGGTTTCCGATTCCTGAGATTCCGAAGAGTGAGAGATCTTCTATCTGGCTCTCGTTCAGTCCTGCCTTCCTAAGGTATTCCAGTCCTTCCTTCTCGTTGAAGAGGCGGTAGGTGTCCATGCAGTCCTGATCATCGATTGAAAGGACCATGTCCGTATTTCTTACGTTGTGGATCCATGGTACGTGCTTGTCCCCGATACCCTCGATTCTGTGCGCTCCGAATCCGTTCCTGAGCAGGGTGGGGCACTGCAGAGCCTCACCAGCTCCGATCTTTATATGAGGGAACACCTCTTTCAGATGATCACCTGCGGCAAGCGTTCCACCACTGCCGGTACTGGAAACATAACCCTTCACATCTTCCGCTTTTATTCCAAGTTCTTTGAGAACTTCCAGAATTGCAGAACCAGTCACCTCATAGTGCCAGAGATAGTTCTCGAACTGTTCGAATTGGTTGAATATTACGATATGGTTTCCACGTTCAGCATTGAGCTCATGACACTTGTCGAAGATTTCCTTGACATTGGATTCGCATCCCGGAGTTGCGATGATTTCTCCCGCAACCGTCTTAAGCCAGTTGAATCTCTCTTGACTCATATCCTCAGGAAGGATTGCGATGCTCTTGCATCCGAGAAGGGCTGAGTTGTATGCCCCTCCGCGGCAGTAGTTACCGGTACTCGGCCATACCGCCTGCTGCTCAACCGCATCGAAGTTTCCTGTCACCAGTGCCGGAGCCAGGCATGAGTAAGTTGCTCCAACCTTGTGAACGCCACAGGGGAAGTACTTTCCCGCAAGAGCGAAAACACGGGCTTTCACGCCTGTAATCTCATGAGGAATCTCTATGTAGTTGACACCTCCGAAAAGGCCTCCTTTCTCCTTCCTTTCGTTATGCCAGTTGATTCTGTACAGGTTTACTGGATTCACATCCCAGAGCCCTGTGACGCTGAGCTTCTCAAGCACATCGCCCTTAATGAGCTTCGGATTGATCATTTCCTTAAATGTCGGTAGCTTTATTCCTTTTTCCCTGCATCTAGCGATGTTCTTTTTCCTGATTTCAGGTTTGACGCCAAGGTTAATCAGCATGTTAACTCTCCTTATTTTATTTCACTCTAAGTATAGCTGATGAAAGTCATTTGTAAAGAAAAAGATTTTAAATGCATATTTTTACGCATAAATTGAGTAAAATATAAATTTTAAGTCATTTCTTTTGTAGATTTGGAATAATTACACAGCTTCGAAAAAGAACTTTCCACTGCTGTTTTTCCTGATGAGGCCTCTTTTCTTTCCCTCTTCGAATGCCTTGTTGAAAAGCATTACGACCTGGCTCCCTTTCCTCTGGTATTCCAGTTCCTTCGAAAACTCAGAAAGAAGGTCCTTCTTTAGGAATTTTTTTCCTGTCGTCTCAAATATGTAGATAATGGCATTGAGTGCCTCTTCAACGGGAATCTGGTATGAGTATCTTATCTCATCCGGATCGTCAGGGGTGGGGCGAAAAAAAGATAGGTCCTTCCCGTTATGGAAAACCTTTTCCCCCGCAACTATGCACTCATCAAGCTTTCCTTCCTCCTCAAGCTCCTTTAAAAGAGCGTTCTCGAAGTACTCTGCCAGTGAAGATCCGAGTCTCTTGATTGAAAAGCTGTTGATAAGCCTTTTTGAGAGAAGTGATTCCGTTATAGGGGCTTCCGTTTCGATTATCTTAAGAATACGGCTTTTCGCCTCCTCCTTGTAATCTCCCTTGAGAAAGTCATCTGAGATGACCGGTATCGTCTCAAGCTCTGCTCTCTCGTATGCTCTTTTTTCAATCATGGAAATAGTTTACCCCCGAATTTTCAACAGAGCAAGCTAATGTTTTCCTTCTACATTGGAAAACATGATATACTTTCGGCTATGGACAGCAGAAAACTCTTATTTGAGATGGATGCTCCTCTTCCATCATTGAAATACTCTTTCCCAATGGCGCTGCAGCATCTTGTTGCCATGATTGTCGGCTGTGTGACGCCTGCAATCATAATCTCCACTGTCGCAGGATTTGATAATGCATCAAGGATTCTCCTAATCCAGTCATCGCTTGTGTGTGCCGCGTTATCTACACTGCTCCAGCTTTTCGGCATAACAAGGATGTGTGGTGCAAGGCTTCCCGTAATAATGGGTGTAAGTTTCGCTTACCTTGCCACAATGCAGAGCATAGTAGGCTCTTTTTCCATAGCTCACGTATTTGGAGCTCAGATCATAGGAGGTTTTGTCGCTCTCGTAATCGGTATATTCGCTAAGCGTCTTCAGCGCCTTTTTCCACCTCTTATAACGGGAACGGTTGTGTTTACGATCGGGCTTTCGCTCTATCCAACGGCGATAACATACATGGCGGGTGGAAGTGGCAATCCCGATTTCGGAAGCTGGCAGAACTGGCTCGTTTCAATAGTCACACTTATAGCTGTGACCCTTCTTAATCATTTTGGAAAAGGAATGCTCAAGCTTGCATCCATTCTCCTTGGAATCGTGTTCGGCTACATTTTCTCATCGTTTTTCGGCATGGTCGACCTAAGTGCAGTAGGAGAGGCTGGCCTTTTCTCCCTTCCTCGCATCGCACCATTTGGAATTGAATTCGAATTCTCTTCTGTCTTGGCGATTTCCGTACTCTTTGCGATAAACGCTGTTCAGGCGATAGGGGACATGTCAGCTACGACAATCGGAGGTATGGACAGGGAACCCGATGGAGATGAGCTTAGAGGAGGTATTATCGGATTCGGAGTTTCGAATATGTTTTCAGCACTCTTCGGAGGACTGCCTAATGCCACATACTCCCAGAATGTCGGCATAGTATCGTCAACGAAGGTCGTCAACAGGAAGGTTCTCGCCCTGACTGCGGTAATGCTTCTTTTTGCAGGCCTCGTCCCTAAGTTCTCCGCCCTCCTTACGACAATTCCTCAGTGCGTGTTAGGGGGTGCTACGGTAAGTGTTTTTGCATCCATTGCCATGACAGGCATGAAACTTGTTGCCATGCAACCGATGAGCTATCGCAACACCTCGATCGTAGGACTGTCGGCAGCACTTGGAATGGGTGTAAGCCTTGTTAGCGAATCCCTTTCGCGTTTCCCTTCATGGGTTACGATGGTATTCGCATCCTCTCCTGTGGTTCTTGCAACCATTGTCGCAATCATAATGAATCTTATCCTTCCTAAAGAAGAAGGAACGAAAGGAAATTAAAAGTAAACAAAAATGAAAATACTTGACCTTAAGTCTTAAAAATAGATTCTAATCGGGTAAATTTACCATACTAGGTGTGGTGAATTTACCATACTAGACTTCTTAATTATTTTGTTCTATCATTAACACTATGGAGAAATACAGGGAAAGAATATCTGATAAACAGCTTGAAAAACTGTTGAGGCTTTCAGGTGCTGTTTTGGTTACTGGGGTAAAATGGTGCGGCAAAACCACATCTTCAAGACAGTATGCTAAATCAGAGGTTACGCTAGATAATTCAGAAGAGGGAAAGGATCTTATCGCAAGGGCGAATGCGATGCCTTCAGATGTTCTTAACAGGGAAGCTCCACTCTTGATTGATGAATGGCAGAATGCCCCGAGACTCTGGGATGCTGTAAGACGTGAGGTCGATAACAGGGGTAAGCGAGGTCAGTTCATTTTAACAGGATCTTCAACCCCTATTGATGAAAAGTCGAAAAGTGAGATATTCCATTCGGGTTTCGGTCGTATTGCAAATTTAAAGATGCATACGATGAGCTCTTATGAAACAGGGTTTTCTTATGGAAAGGTATCTTTGTCAAAACTCTTCGAAGATGGAAATATGGATATAAGTGAGCACTCGGATCGCAGCATTGAGGATGCCGCATTGGCCCTTTGCCGTGGAGGATGGCCGAATTCAATTGATGATACGGATGAAGATGCTTTGGAGATACCTTATATTCTTCTTGATGAACTGATAAATGTTGATGTTCAGAGAAAATTGGAGGAGATGGGACTTAGAAAAAATCCAAGTGAAGTCAGAAGACTTTTGCGCTCCTATTCCAGGAATGTCTCGACACAGGCTTCGAAAAATTTGATTCGAAAAGATTTGAGCAGTAATGAGGATACATTATTCAACGAGGAGACGTTTAATAAATATCTTGCTCTTTTAGAGTCGATGTTCATTACAGAAGACCTTGAAGCGTGGGCACCAAGTGTAAGATCAAAAGTAAGAGTGCAGGGAATGCCTACACGTCATCTTTCCGAGCCATCGTTAGCTGTTGCTTCTCTAGGTCTTTCCCCTGGGGGATTAATCAAGGATTTTAAGACATTTGGATTTCTTTTCGAGTCTTACGTGATAAAAGATTTGAGGGTATATGCGACATCTATGAATGGTAATGTATTCCATTATCGGGATTACAAAGGTTTGGAAGCTGATGCCGTAATAGAGCTCAGGGATCAGAGATGGGCGATGTTTGAGGTGAAGCTATTCAATCCTGAAAGGGTCGATCAAGGTGCCAGAAATCTTCTTAAAATAAAGGAGAAGATGAATTACTCAAGTATGAAAGAGCCATCATTTCTGATGGTGATAACCGCAGGTAAATATGCCCGAAGGCGTCCCGATGGAGTATATGAAATCCCGATTTCACTATTAGCACCTTGATAACTTGTATAAAAGAATACAGATTTTTGTATTTTATATAATTGGTAAAATTACAGAAAATATAAAATAGCCTTGCATGATTACTCCATTCCATTATGCTTTATATAACTTGTAATAATTCACAAAATATAAAATGGAGTGAGTATGATAATTGATAGGCCGGAATACATGGACAGACTTATATCTAAGATAGGAAATGGTATGATTAAGGTCACACCGGTGTAAGAAGGTGTGGAAAATCCTATCTGCTTTTCAACCTTTTTTCTGATTATTTTTTGGCACATGGAACTGATGAAGACTGCATCATAAAGATTCCTCTTGACGATGATGATTACAGTGAACTTCGTAATCCAGATAACCTCAAAGACTATATACGACAGCATATGACTGCTTCTGATAAGCAGTATTTCATATTTATTGACGAAGCTCAATTTGCCATAAGTTAAGGAAGAGATGGCTGATAAAGATAAGCCAAAAAGCATACTGTGAAAAGAAACATGTGTATGGCTTCTTATATCCTTTACGCTGCTTTAGAAGACAAATCCTATATGTCGTCTTTTCTCTTCTTTCCTTTCTGGTTCGATAAAATCATCAGCAGAGAGAGTACGGATATCAGCATCGGAAGGTGATGCGATATGGAGGACCCTGCTAGCCTGTCTCAGTCTGGCCTGTTCAAAGAGATTACGTGCGAATCTTCCATTGCCGAAGTCTTTTTGTTCTGTAGCTTCTTTGAAGATATTCAGAAGCTTTGGTGTTGCTGCATCTTCAAGATCCATTCCCGCTTCGCTGATGAACAGTTTCAGAATGGATAAGAGTTCTTTGGGTGTATAATCCCTGAAATGGACATGGAAACTGATTCTGCTTCTCAGTCCCGGATTCCGTGACAGGAAAGTTTCCATCTCTTCTGGATATCCCGCAAGAATCACGACAACAGAATCCCTTCTATTCTCCATTTCCTGTACGATTGTGTTTATTGCCTCATCCCCGTAGAGACCTTTCTTGTCATCGACAAGGGAATAGGCTTCATCTATGAAAAGCACACCGCCGTCAGCTTTTTCAAAGTATTCTTTGATCAAAGGCGCTGTCCCGCCAAGATATTTGCTTACAATGTCCTTCCTTCCGACTTCGATAAGATGTCCTTTCTTCAGAAGTTCATTGTCTTTCATTATCTGAGCATATAGCCTGGCGCATGTCGTCTTGGCTGTTCCTGGATTGCCATAGAAGACCATGTGACGTGTCATTTCAGAATTGGCTATGCCAGCTTTCTCATATAGGCTCTGGACACGCGAGTAATCAATTGCACTTGTTATTACAGCTCTAACATCATCTAGCCCGATCATATTTGAAAGCTTCTGATAGGCATTTCCTTTATTCTGCTTTATGTCATTAATACTATATCCCGAAAGATCCGAGTAAGCAGGAAAGACTGCAGAACAAAGATGCTTGTCGTACCATGATGAATAGATTGCCTTGAGATCGCCTACTGAGTATGAGGACTCATCAATCAATCTAATGAGTGATGTCCGGTCTTTGATGTTATCAGATGCTGCAAGTTTATCAATGAAATTCCTTGACTCCGCGTTTGATAGATTCTTCTCTTTCAGTTCTATGAAATTGATTTCTTTCAGCGAACTCTTTATGTACTTCCATGATGGTTCTGCAGCTTTTGAGAATTCAAAGACAAACAGTACATCCCTTTTTACTCCTTTTATTTGTGCAACCAGATCATCCATTGCCCGATGCATATCGTTGAGAGAATCACCTCTGTCAAAACTCTTGTACAGAGAAACGACAACTATGCCGCATTTCTGCAGTTCAAAGAATTCGGATAATCTTTCTGTGGATAACTCAGCAACTGTATTGAGTTTTATCTCAGTAACTCTTCTGAGGATGGTTCTGTTCTGTTCAAGCAGACAGGAAATAAGGAGATTACGTACTTCTATCCTGTCTTTAGTACTCTCAATCTCAATCGCATAGTGTACGGGATTGCCTTTATACGAAGATGTCTTTACTAGAAATATCCTCTCGATTTCCTCAGCCAGTCCACTGATATGCGTCCAGAATTCGGCTACGTTTCGCATAGCCGTTTTCTTATTCATTTTCTTTTGGATCAGAATCTCCTTGGCATATCCGCGCCTGAAGATGTAAGAATATTCATCACTGCTCATAAGACCACCTGGAAACTGTCTATGCGCCAGATCATAATTAAAAGCATCGTCGGCGAGGGAATCAAAACGTGAGAGTGTGGTTTCTGCGATATTATCTATTTCATATTCTTCATCTAACTCATCTTTTATCATCTGACCGATGGCTTCTGGCGTGATGGAGTAATCGAGTATTTCTGCACAGCAACGAAGCTTTCTGCCTTTCCTTGTTACAGAACTAATAAGAGCGTAAGCTTTCCCTTCCAGCTTGTTGTTCACTTCTCCGATTGCTGAATTGACCTTACTCACGAATTCACTGTCATCATTTTTTGCAAGCTGCTCTCTATGTTCATTTGTAAGATTGAATTTGTAGTAAAGCATATGTTTTCCATCCTTTCAGCTTCATGCTATCCTGTAAGAGTGAAGATTTTGTTCACAGCAAAATGAGAAAATGAAAAATTATCTGGATGAATACATCATTGCAACAAGGCTGATACATCGTGACGGTGGGGCTACTATCGAAGAACTATCGGAAGCACTGGATAAGACTCCTCGGGCTGTCTTTTCAATTCTAAATCAGCTCGATTCAATGATGTTCCCGATTTATGACATGCCTGATCCTGATAATCCCAAGAAGAAACGCTATCATGCGGATAGGGCATTCGCTGAATATCTTCCATCCTTGGATTTCTCTGACGAAGAGAAGGCTGTATTCAATTATATGATCAATGCCTCTGATTCTGTTCCCGGTATTGAAATAGATGCAAGAAGGCTTTTCAATAAGCTCAAGCTGATGGCCGCAGAACGTGGTGCTCTGATTGAGAATGGACAGCGTAAGCCGGTTCTGATAGTCAACACGAAGACTTTGCGCAAGAACACCGATAACAAGAAACTCAGTACAGTCACATCAGAACTCTTGAAAGTGATAAAAGAAAAGAAATGGGTCACGTTGGAATATCGGAATGCTGGAGGAAAGAGGACCTTCAGCTACTCGGTGTTTCCCCTCATCATTTTTATCCACAAGGGCGATAGCTATGCCTATGTTAAAAACAGATTCAATGGACTAAGGGTGATAGCTCTTGAGCGTATAGAGAAAATAGAGCGTATTTTTGAAGGGGAGATTCTGCCTGATGATACAGATGTAGTCAAACTCCTTGATGATCCATTCGGTTTCATCTGTGACATTGATGAAACGGAAGTCACAGTTGAAATTGATGCGGATCAAGCTCCTTTTGAGAAGGCAATCAATTGGCCGGAATCAACAACACTTGAAGAAAAAGAGGACGGTATATTGGTAATGAAAACAAGAACCCATTCGTATTTCGATTTGAAAAGATGGATTCTTGAACGTACTCCTCATGTCAAAGTCTTATCTCCAGAGTGGGTGAGGAAAGACATTAATGAGACGCTTGCTGCTGGACTCAAACTCAATTCCGTCTTGGAAAGCAAAAGCTGAGAAACCCTAAATCAAATTCAAGGACGCCTCATTCCCGATTATGCTTTGTAATCTCAAAAGATTGAACGATGAAAAATGTACAGCAGCGGATGGTGCGAATGACTAGCACGAGGGTTAATCATTTTCTGTCAATGATATTAAGACTTACGGTCTTATAAAGCAGGAGAGTGGTTTCCCTTTCCGGGGCCATCAGGATGGCGTATGCATCTGTTTATTGTCATTGCTCTGATACTTGGGAATTTCTGGCCACAGTATTTACAGGTATACTGAGATTTCTCACTTCCTTCGTACAGCTCATGAGGCCCTTTCCCTGGGCCTGCAGGATGTTTGATACATTTGTTGATTGTCAGTGCTGAAACACTTGAAAACTTTTCTCCACAATTCTTGCAATAGTAGTTTGCCATGGCAAAACCTCCAATTTATTTTCATTGTACTCCCGATCTGTATAAATCGAGATACATGTGAATTGATATCACACTATGTCTATCAGATATCTTTAGTCGATATGCGTAACATTTCGAATTTTTCAGGAGTCAAAAGCCTGAAATAGTTGTTATCTATTGCCGGAGATACAGAATATTCTCTGCTCCAGCATGGATGGGTCTCCATGTAATAATACGGATGCGGATCTTTTTTATCTCTGGATTCCTGGTTTCTCCTATCTTGAGTTTCCAGTATGTGTCCTCTTCATCATCATAGTCATCAAGTTCATATATAGTGAGTTTTGCTTTGAGTATTTTCTCTAGTTCGTTTATCAAAAGACCGTTACCTGCCCGGTTAACCACCTTCCAGGCTTGTCTGCTGAAGAAATTCTCCTTTTTGATAATTGAAAAGAAGAACTCTGGACTTATAGCAGAGAAAGTCTTGAGATGCATTGCTGTTGCAACAAGCCTCTGATAACCATCGACTATG
Organism: uncultured Spirochaetaceae bacterium; assembly: GCA_944389025.1. GTDB lineage: Bacteria > Spirochaetota > Spirochaetia > Sphaerochaetales > Sphaerochaetaceae > Ornithospirochaeta. Next base: position 35,335 of record CALXKU010000005.1, on the reverse strand, counting down.
CGATTTCCCTTAAGAATGAATCTCCCGAAGTCATTTGATTTGGAGCTGAATGGAAATCCATAACGAAGGACATTGAAAATGTGCCAATGGAATCCTCCATGATAGTCTGGTATGGTAAAGCTGTCTTCATATATCTCAAGAAATTTTACCAATATCATCCTGCCTGATAAGTGCATTACATCACCTCCTGCCTGTGCTTTTGACTTTGTTCTTACAATCTGAAGTTCGTGTTCTGTTTTTCTGGATCATTGGTATTGCAATGTTCTGTCAGCCAGGAAAACAGCGTTTCATAACCCATTAGTCCGGATGCAAGAGTAAATCCCGTTTCAACAATCTCTGTATCAGTACAATTGATTTCAATTCCATTGAGAGATAGGAATGTCAGCATTGCAAGAATCCCAATCCGCTTGTTTCCATCTTTGAAAGAATGATTGCTCACAAGTGAGTACCCGAGCCTTGCACCTTTTTCTTCCAGTGTAGGATACAGTTCTACTCCATCAAATGTCTGCCAGATGTTGTTGAGGGCGGAGTCAAGCAACGATTCGTTTATCACTCCGGGAGAGCCTCCGGTCTTATCGATAAGCATTCTGTATATTGAAAGAATCTGTTCTTTTGTGAGCCGAATCATTTTGCAAGCTCCTTGAAGGCGGAGAGGTGCTTTTCTAGGATTCTTTCGGCTTCAGCAAGGGCGATGGAATCCTCATCCATTTCCTCGTTTTCTATTCCGTCTGATTTAAGATTGCTTAACAGGAGGTCATCGACGAAGCCTTTGATGATGACTTCTTCTTGTCCAATATATGCAGCGTAATCCTCTCCAATGAATATCTTGCTGGTCAGGTCACTAGACTGCTTTGACGTAATCCTGTAGGGAAATGCATGCTGGATTATATCTGTGATTATATCCGCTGAGCTGAACTTTGATGCTGCTATGATAAGGACATCTGCATTGCCATCTAGCTGATGCGCTGCATATTCAAACCGTACTCCAAGTTCTGGACTCAAACAATCATATAGCTCGTCAATGATGATAAGATGGGGAGATGAAGTATTATTTTCAATTTCTTCATCTGCAAGCTTCTCAAGCATATACACTGTTTCTTCAGGTGATTTGTCGGCAATCAATTCAAATTCAATTGCCCTGTTATTGAGTTGTCGGATGACCTGATCTCTTACCAAAGAGAGCGTCTTCAGTCTCGTCTCTTTGTTTGATCCACCTATAAGGAGGTTACCATTCATAGACTCCGGAGAGGCAAGATACTGTTCAAGAAATTGATTAAAAGAAAGTTTCTTATAGGGATCTTCCTCTGTTCCTGTCAGCCTTTGGAAAAACAGGGTAATTGGTGTCATTCCGTTACTGTTTTCCATTGTGAGAAGCTTTTTAGGAAGGAGAGAGATGCAATCGCTGAAAATATCGAAAGAGAGTCCTCCCTTGTTTTCTGCAAGGATGTGGAGGACATTGTTTCCCTTGTTATCTCGGATGAATGGATCTGTACCAAGTTTGAGAAGGGTTTCTATGCATTCAGGGTATTCTGTCTCTGCCATATAATGCAGAGCCGTCTTCCCATCTTCATCCTGCATGTTGATGTCATTTGGTGATGTAATCAGGAGTTTATACAGCTCGACTGGGAAATCCTCATTCTTCACAGCAACCATAAGAGGCGTAACTCCATCTTCAATGGTACGTCTCGGATATGACGGGTGAACGATTGAACAGAGAATATCCTTGTCAGTTTTTCCATATGAAATGAATGGAACGAATGCATTGAAACCCTCATTTGTTCCTGGTGCTAGGATTCCTTTATCAAAGAGGGTAGAGAGGATCTTCCTGCTTGAGGATGGATAACAATTCACTTCTTTTATTAGAGATGGACTGTATTCAAAAAGCTTCTCAAATGCATGCTCGTTATCATGGCTGACAGCAATATTAATGTACCAGATGAGATCATCCTTACAAAAGGTTTTTCCGAGCAATTCAATAAGGGTATCAAATGCTTTTTTCAGTTCTGCATTCTCGATGATGCTTCTGATAAAATATGAGTCCATAATTTCAGTACACTTTTCATCTATCAGAAGCTTGATGAAATCTGACATCCATTGATCAAGATAATTCCAGAAACAAGGTTTGTATCTATCTTCTGAGTCTATGTTACAAGGAATTCTGTAGCAGGAGTAATTAGTCCTTATCACATGGAAGAAGTAGGCTATATCTGTAGCCAAAACCTGTAAAGCTACTTCTTTTGTTTTTCCGTTTATTTCCATCAATAGATCTGCAAGATTCTCAGGAGAGCCATCGAATGGTGTAAGATCGTGGCAAGGCCTGGAAAGCTTATATCCTGCCTCCGTAAGAGCTCTTATTACTCCAGCAGAAGCCATCTCCTTAATGGCAAATACCAGTGGAGAAGAATGCCCAAAGAAGTCGCCACGGAAATGTAATGCACTAGCAGCCTTTCTTGTAAGTTTTGCGTTGTCAGACCTGATTCCTGAAACAAGAGCTTCTCTTATGAAATACTCAGATTGATTTTTATCAATGTGCGTAATGTAATACTTCTCTATTTCTCTATTCATAGCTTCATGATAAACATCAAGTGTTTAAAATATTGTACAGTTGTGTGATAATCTTTGAGCAGGTGATGAAAATGAAAGAAGAAAAAGTGTGGTCACGATTTACCAAGATATTTGCTGTTGCCTCCTTGATAGCCGAAAGAGGGGAAAGAGGATGCACAATATATGAAATAATGGACATACTTGGAGTCAATAACCGCTCATCAGCTTTTAATGTGCTTGATATCCTGGAAGAGATGGGTTTTGCATATTACACGGAGAAATCAAGTGATGGAAGCAGGAAGATGCTTTACAAGATTGAGTCTGATGCGGCTGCTCGCTGGAAGAGTGGCATTGTCGGCGAAGTTCTGAGCGAAGATGACATCCGTTTCCTTAACTTTGTCCTAGAAACAGTATCTTCAACATCTCCGCTTATGGAGATGTGCGGTTCTGATTTCATATCCAGACTCAGAATGGTTATAAATCCGAATACTAAGAGTGAAATCAATCCTCTTTTCTCAAGGTTCGGCTCCTTCTTCAAGCTTTCACCAGAGTACTTCAAAACATTGCTTCTTCTCCTTGAAACATCAGAGAAGAAAATAAAATGCCATATAGTTTATGAAAGTAGAAACTCAGAGTGTGATGTGGAATATGATATCTATCCGTTAAAGGTTATTGTACAAGATGGTGCAGTTTATGCTGAGGTTCTCAACAACTATGGACAGAGGCAGCTGTTGGCATTATCAAGAATCATCAGATTGATAAAGCTTAAAAAAGAAAAATATCCAGAGATGGAGAAGGGCAATGATTTCGAAGATCCATTCCCTTTTTATCGGACAGATGATCCATTCATCGCTGAAGTTTTGATTGATGAATACCAGGGATGGTATGAGATTCAGAAAGCTTGGCCGGATAGCGTCACATTCAAACAGCAAGAAGATGGTAACTATCTGTTTACAATTAAAACAGCTAGTTCTTATGGCCTTCAGAAATGGCTTATGAGTATGGGCTCAAGTGCTACTCTCATAAAGCCTGAAAGTATGAGGAAACTTGTAAAAGAAGATCTCAATGCTATAATAACAAAATATAGCTAAATAACAAAGGATTCTCGAACATGAATACTAACATTAGAACAGTTGAAGAAGTCTTTTTAGAGTATAATAAAGGATTCGAAATTCCGCATTTTCAAAGAGGATACCGTTGGAGAAAAGAAAATATTGAAGAGCTTATTGATGATATTTATAACGATGAACAAAAATACTGCCTTCAGCCAATTATTTTTAATTTAGGTACAGGGGAAAAAACGAAAGAGCAACCTGATATTGTGGATGGCCAGCAACGACTTACGACAATCTCTTTAATAGGGGAAGCACTTAATTGGGAAAACAAGGAAATATGTGAGTCTCTAAAAAATAATAAGAGAAACAATATTGATAAACATTTTCTAAAAATAGCTAAAGAAACCATCGAAGCAAAAATAAGAATCATAGATAATTCAAAATTAAAAACTAAACTTAAAGAATGTATTTTCATAGTATGCACTTTGAAAGTTGAAAATAAAGAAGCAGAAAAGATATTCTTGCGCCTAAACGATGGGAAAATACCACTCTCTCCTGCTGAGATATTCAAAGCTTACTGCCTTACAGAATACAAAGAGGAATGTAAGAGAATTAATTTCATTGGTATTTGGAACCGCATTGAATCCATATTACAGGATGATGATTTTTACTACTTTTTCAGCCAGGATGATAAGACCAAGCTCCTTCGATATTATTCTACAAGGATGGATTTCTTTTTGGAAGTATTTGCTTTGATTTTTTGTGGCGTGAATAGCCCAAAAACTATAAAAGAAGAATATGAAAAGAACCCCAATTTCATTTTTAATAAACTTTCTGAGTGGATCGTCCCTAAACATACTCCAAAAGACTTTATTGATAGGTTAGGATTTATGTTTGAAGTTTTTCAGCGTGTATATTCTGATATTAGTCTCTATAACCTGTTTGGTTTTATCTCTTGTCACCCAGACCATAAAGAGGCTTTATTGCTCTGTAAGACATTATTTGAGAAAGAAATAGAATTAAATGAATATTGTCTAAATGAACAGATAATAGAATTAATTGATTCTTATCTTCATGAACAAATACATACTTCAATCGGCAAAATTGTTCCAGATCGATTGTATCTTAGAAAGGAAGATGCTGAAACAGAGAAAAATAATTTTACTTTGATTTATGGTCATGACAATAGAGATATTACAAAGATTTTATTACTACATAATGCTTTGAAGAGCATTAAACATAATTACAGGTTTAATTATAACGCATATAGAAATAATACTTATAATCTTGAGCATATTAATGCAAAAGCTTCAATATCAAGCAAGAAACTTCTTACTGATGTTCTAATAAAGAACAAAAATGAACTAAGAAAGAAAAATGAATCCTTTTATGAATATTGTATTGATTTATGCAATACTGATGATACCCCCGAATTACAGATCAAAAATAAACTTAAAATAATTGAGAATTGCATTTGGGCATTACAATGTGGAGGTTCTGTTACAAATCATAATGGTGAATGGAAATATGAAATGCCATCATCAGAGCAAGACAGCGCAGATGCATGGAAATATTTCTCAATACGAAACCTATGTCTCTTACAGGAATCAATCAACAAAAGCATCGGATGCAACGATTTTGAAGAAAAAAAGAGAGCTGTAACATGGCAAATATATTCTTCAACAGAAGAACTACCTATTGTAACAGCAATGATTTTTAATGTGATAGAATCTGATTTCCACAGCACTGCAGAAGAATCGATGTGGACACGAGAAATAGGCGACATTTATTTGAAAGATATTGTCGATACCTTAATTAAAGAGGGGATTTGAATATGGATGCAAACACAAATTTTAATCATACATATACTTTGCAAGAGCTTCTAAATAGCTGCATTTTTATAGTTCCAGAATACCAGAGAGACTATGCACAAGGACGATCAAATCCAAGAGACGAACATGTACTAAATATGTTTGTAAAAGAAATAGTTGATGCATTAATTAAAGGCAATCATCTTCATCTTGATTATGTATATGGGAATATCGAGCAACACAATAACATATCGTTCTTTTATCCAGTCGATGGACAACAAAGGTTAACTACACTTTTTCTCTTTTACGTCTATTGCTATCAGACTGCAGAAAAGCGAGAAAAAGAATTCCTGAAACGATTTAGATATGATATCAGATCAACATCAAACGAATTAATTAATTTGCTAATTGATTATGAGCAAGCACAGGATCCCCTAAGCCCAGATTGGCATAATTGGATAGATATTTTCAATAAGATTTCTGGGGATCCTACCGCAGGTGCTCTTTTAAAAACATATCGCATAATAGAATCAAAACTGAATTTTATGGTTGGAATAGAACGTGATAATATAAGAAAGAAACTCAATAACATAACTTTTGAAGTAGTTGATACAAAAGGCCATGAATTACCTCAAAATATCTTCTGGAAAATGAATGCTCGAGGAAGATCTCTTACACCTTCTGAGATATTTAAGGCATCCTATTTATCAAGTGATTCTGCTTCTATGGGAAATTCTCCGGCAAATAATTTTGACGGCTTTGCCGAAAGCCTTTTTGATGTAATTACAGTTGAAAATAAAGACCAAGTTTTTGAAAAAATAATAATGTATATAGTTAACATTATTTTTGAAGGTATCCAGAAAATAAAAAAAGATAAAGTTTCTTCATTTGACTTTTTTAGTGCAGAATACATCAGTCAGGATGAGTATCTCAAATATAATACTACAGAAAATAGAGCCACAATATTGGGTATTTTTGACAAGCTAAACATAGTGGGAGCAAAGAATATCTTTGACTCCTTTCACTGTTTGCCAAAATATGTAAAAGAGTATGCAATAGAGAAAGGATATAATGGGACACTAGATTTCCTGTTAGATTATTCAAAACATGATCAAAAACTCACAGCTCTTTTTTTCTCTTATCTGATAGTGGTTCCAATTGAAAATAAAGAATATTTTGAAGATTGGCTTAGAGTTTGTGCAAATCTTATTTGGAATAGCAGTAATGTTGCTTATGCACTGAAATGGATTTATTCCTTACGAAAAAAAGCTTCAAATATTATTAAATTCTTAGCCTCTAAAGAAGAAAATATATTTTTACTCAGTCCAGATGAAGATTCTGATAATGTATCGACTCGAAGACAATATAAGGAAGAAGTCAAGAAAGCTAATGCCATATTAAAAGAAAAAGTAACAAGAGCTGATATTATTGAAGCCGAAAATACCGCTTTTGCTGATGGCAGGATTGATTTTCTGTATATTGGTGGATGGGAAAGCTTCAAAAAGTATACTGAAAACTTTAATAAATGGTTTGGTAAGGACGGTGTAATAGCTTGTTACAAGCAAGATATTGTTACTGCATACATAAAACTGTCGCCATGGGATTGGGAGGAAGCTTATTTTAATACTTCAAAAGAGCATTGGAAAAACATAATTTTTGGAAGAATCAACAACAAAGACTATGGAGATGGGTATCGTCATATAGTCCGTAATCTACTATCTGCTAATGATTTAGATAAAGACATAGTGATGACAGATTTAGAATCGGTAAAAGACCATACCCCATCTTCTAAAGCTGTTCGAGAGTCTTTAATTAAAAATTCGTGGTTTATCAAATGGATGATAAAATCTAACAACGGTGATTTCAAAATAAAATGGAAAGGTTACCAACCCTACTTTCAAGAAGGTAATAAAAGAAAATATATTCTTTTTGATGCCGGTATATGGACATACCCTTCTAATGAAAACATTAAATACAATAGACAACTTACCGAATTTTTTGATCTGATGGAGAAACATGGAGTAACTATTGATAATGACAACCGTATTTTTATTAATGATGAGGGCGACACAGTATCTAGTTCTCAAAAGCATATGGTGATTATAATTAAAATTTGGAAGGGGCATGGGTATATAAAGTTTTCTTACAGAGCTAATGAATACTTCCTAGGTGCAGAAGGTGTTATTTTTACCAAAAAAGAATTTGACGATGATGGAAATACTTTTAATTGGAATAAGGCAGAAGAAAGATGTATTTACATAACTCAGCAAAATAACTGGTGGGCTGGTTGTTTAAAGGACGAAGATGAGTTGATAAATCTTTTGAATAATCTGCCTGTTGATAAAAATACAACCTGCCTTTCCAATTTAAAGTGCATTTAAACACGCTGTTATTATCTTCAATTACGGACGAAAAAAGATTGAATGTCAGGAGTATTGATATCGCGTTTAGTATTTCTTTTTCCCTCTTCACAGCATATATAGATGAAAAATAGCTTATTTCTCGAAAGCGAATAAATAATATTTAGAAAGTGAGAATTTGCAGAATGATAGAATTCAAACGGGCTTAAAACCGCCTTTCTTATGTTGCACTTTGTTGCGATATTTTGATTGACACATCATTTAGATAAGGTAGAATTTAAATAGATAGGAGAAGACTAATGGCAGATATAATGAGACCTGTACCGTTTGAGGAACTGTTGGAGAGGATTACGGGAGAGCTCCGTAATCAGGGAAGCATATTCAACATCAAGAAGGAGATGTTTTTCTCCGATGATGAGAAAAAGAGTGTAAGGGTCTTCAACCAGAGAGCGAAAACACCTCTTGGGCCTGCCGCTGGTCCCCATACCCAGCTTGCTCAGAATATCATAACAAGCTATCTCGTAGGAGCTAGGTTCATAGAGCTTAAAACCGTTCAGATTATGGACTCTCTTGAGATTGCCAAGCCTTGCATCGATGCGAGGGACGAGGGGTATAATACCGAATGGTCTACAGAGCTCAGTCTTGAGAAAGCGTTTGATGAGTATCTTAAAGCGTGGTTCATCGTGCATGTCCTGGATATCGTAAGCCATGATAGCTGGACTGAGCCGGGCTTCATATTCAACATGTCCGTAGGGTACAACCTTGAGGGCATAAAGAGTGAGAGAATGGATGCTTTCATCTCCCAGATGATGGATGCGAAGAAGAGCGGTCTTTTCGAGGAATATAAGGCATCTCTTAAGGCGATGATGGAAGATGATATCTTCTCAGGCACCATCTATGAGGGAAAAGAAGGTGATGTAATAAAGAATATTGATAAAATCAGTGCAAATATCTCACCATCAGTAACACTTTCTACTATGCATGGCTGTCCGCCTAAGGAGATCGAGGCGATAGCAAGCTACATGCTTGATGAGAAAGGCCTTGATACTTTCATCAAACTCAATCCGACACTATTAGGCTATGAGGGCGTTCGTGAGATTCTTGACGCCCTTGGATACGATTATCTTACGTTAAGACGAGAGAGCTTTGAGCATGATCTACAGTATGGTGATGCGATAGCGATGCTTAGGCGTCTTGTTGCCAAGGCAAAGGAAGATGGAAGAGGCTTTGGCGTAAAGCTTACGAACACTCTTGGCTCTGTGAACAATCAGGGAATCCTTCCTGGGGACGAGATGTACATGTCAGGTCGTGCTCTCATGCCGATTTCTCTCTCTGTCGCATTGAAGCTATCAAAGGAATTTGATGGAAAGCTTCCTATCTCATACTCCGGTGGTGCGAACGCGTTCAATATTGAAAAGCTGTTTGAGACAGGTATAAGACCTATAACCGTTGCAACCGATATGCTTCAGCCGGGAGGCTATTACCGCCTGAGGGAGGATGCGAGGATTCTCTCATCCCTTCCTTCGTGGGAGAGTGATGGAATAGATATTTCCAAGCTTGAAGCGCTTTCTGAGAAGGCAAAGGATCCGAAGGCATTCTCTTCAAAGGATTTCAAGGGACATGGAAGCATAAAGCTTGGACAGGAACTTCCTCTTCTCGATTGCTTTATCGCCCCTTGCGTGGAATCCTGTCCAATCCACCAGATGATTCCCGATTATGTAAACCTCGCGGGGGAGGGGCGTGGGGCAGAGGCTCTTGCCCTTATTTACCTGGATAACGCACTTCCAAACATTACAGGCTGGATCTGCTCCCATGAGTGCCAGAACCACTGTACAAGAAAGGATTACGAAGGGCCTGTCAGGATAAGGGATGTAAAGAAACGTCTTGCTGCATCATATTTCAATGAGTATAAGAAAGAACTCTGGGAATCTCCTGAGGAAGGTGATGTAAAAGCCGCTGTAATCGGAGCAGGCCCTGCAGGTCTTGCAGCCGCTTTCTTCCTCCGCCGTGCCGGCTTTGCAGTTTCTGTCTTTGAGAAAGATGAGAGCGCGGGGGGTGTCTGCAGATCAACGATCCCTGAATTCAGAATTCCATCCGAGATAATCGATCGGGATGTTGCATTCATAGAGGAAAACGGTGTTGATTTCCATTTCTCCACTAAAAAGAGCATAAGTGAACTCAGGAATGAGGGATTTGAGTATGTCTTTGTCGCTATCGGTGCGGAAAAATCCAAGGAAATGGGAATCTCGGGCAATGGTAAGAGGGAGAGCGCCATCAGCATGCTTCGGCGTATCAAGAGGGGGGATAAGATAACCCTTGGCAGAAATGTCGTTGTCGTCGGGGCGGGAAACACTGCAATGGATGCGTCGCGCGCTGCTAAGAGGATTGGCGGAGTCGAGAGTGTGAACATCGTATACAGGAGGAGCTTTGGCGAGATGCCTGCAGACAGGGAGGAGTATGAGGAGGCCCTTAAAGAGGGCATTGTATTCAACTGGCTGAATAATCCTGTTGATTTTACCGACGGACTCCTCACTCTTGAGAAGATGGCACTCGGGGAGAAGGACTCCTCAGGCAGAAGAAGGCCTGTCCCTACTGGAGAAAAGATAACGCTCCCTTGCGATTATCTTGTTCTTGCTATTGGTGAGACTGCGGATGAGAAGGCACTTGAGGAGCTTGCTTTCAGCACCGAAGATGATAAGGTCTATCTTATCGGAGATGCCGCCTCCGGTCCTAGCACCGTCGTTGAATGCATGGCCTCTGCAAGAAAAGCTGTGGAAGCTGCCATAGACAGGGTGTATGAGGACATTGCTGATGATGACGAGGATGATGAAGAGTGCACATGTGGCCATCACCATGATCACGGGGATGGAGAGGAGTGTTCATGCGGACATCACCACCATGACGATGAGGAATGTTCCTGTTCTCATCATCACCATGATGACGAGGATGAGGAAGATGAGGAAGATGAGGATGAAGAGAGCGATGATGAGCTCAGAGCTGCGGAGGATAAGTATTTTGGAGATCTTCTTGCAAAGAAGAGCCATATTCTTCCATCCGATGAGAGTCTTGATGATGAATCTTTCTTTAAGAGAGAGGCTTCCAGATGTCTCGAATGCTCTTATCTCTGCTCAAAGTGTGTTGATGTCTGTCCGAACAGGGCGAATGTAGCCATAGACATGAGAGCTTGGGAGGCGTTCTCCGATCCTTATGAGATCATACATCTTGACGCATACTGCAATGAGTGCGGTAACTGTGAGACTTTCTGCCCATATAGCGGAGGACCTTACAGGAAGAAGTTCACGCTATTCAGCTTGAAAGCTGATTACGATAACAGTGAGAATGACGGTTTCTTCTATGACGGTGAGAATCTTTTCGTCCGCTATGAGAAGAAGGATCTTGTAGGCACGCTGGATAATGAGGGGCTTGTGAATGTTGAAGGGCTTCCTCCAGAGCTGGAAATGCTCATCGATGAGATTTTCACCAGCTATCATTATCTGCTCGGCCCTGTTGAGGAGTGAGTATGAGTATTCTGATCAGAAACGTCCGTCTCTTTGAGACGAAACCTCCTTTCTTCGTTCAGGAGGACATGGATGTCCTCATTGAGAGCAGTGAGATCAAGAAGGTTGGAAAGAATATCGAGGCAAAAGCCGATACCGTTATCGATGGGAGTGGAAAGACGCTCATACCCGGCAATGTATGTGCCCATCACCATTATTACTCAGGACTGTCGAGGGGAATGCTTATATCAGCCGGTCCTCAGAGGGATTTCATCGAGGTTCTCAGAGAGTGGTGGTGGCGTCTTGATCGTGCACTCGATGAGGAGAGCACGTATTATTCCTCCCTCATATGTTCTTTAGATGCCATAAAGGCTGGAACCACGAGTGTCGTTGATCACCACGCATCCCCCTCTTTCATAGATGGCTCTCTTTCCGTGATAGCCAAAGGAATGGAAGAAGTCGGTGTCCGCGGCGTTACATGTTATGAGGTTACGGACCGTAACCGTGGCATGGATGAGGTTTCAGACGGTGTAAGGGAGAATGTCCGCTTTGCCAGGGAACGCGATCAGAGGCTGAAGGCGGGTGATGATGTCATGGTTGAGGCCATGATAGGTGCTCATGCGCCATTCACTATCCCGGATAAGGGGATGGAGATGCTCTCATCGGCAGTGAAAGAGAGCGGACGGGGTATACATATCCATGTGGCTGAGGACGCTTATGACCAGGTATTCTCGCATCACCGATATGCAGAGGATATCGTTAACAGACTGGATTCCTTCTCACTTTTAAGCGAGAAGTCCCTTCTGGTTCATGGGCTTTACCTCTATGATGGGGAGATCGAACTTCTTAATGAGAGGGGCTGTTTCTTCGCTCATAATCCGAGAAGCAATATGAACAATCATGTCGGTTATAACCGTCATCTTGCGGATATCAAGAAGCTTGTGCTTGGCACTGATGGATGTGGTGGAAACATGTTTGAGGAGATAAAGATAGCGTTCTTCAAGCATAAGGATGATGGCGGACCTTTCTGGCCTGCTGATTTTCTTGGGGCTCTCAGCCGCGGCAACAAGCTTATGGAAAGCGCTTTCTCTTCAAGAATAAAGCTTGGCAGGATCAAGGAAGGCTACAAGGCGGATCTCGTACTTCTCGATTACGATGCTCCGACACCGATAGTGAAAAAGAATGTGGCGACGCATTTCGTATGGGGAATGAGCAGCAATGCGGTGGATACTGTAATCATAAATGGCAAGCTCGTTCTCCGCGACAAGAAATTCACCTGCATCGATGCTGATGAGATCTATGCTAAGAGCAGGGAGTGTGCTAAAAAGCTTTGGAAAAAAGCAGACAGGATAAAGTAGGAGGAAATTATGGGAATTACGGAAAAAATCCGTGAAATGGCAGAGAAGTACCGTGACTATACGGCTGAAAACCTATCTAAGCTTGTGAAGACGAAGAGCTACTCATCAAAGGAGGAGGATGTATGTCGTCTCATCGTCGAGCTTTGCAAGGAAGCCGGTTTTGATGATGTGTATATCGATGGACTCGGATCCGTCGTAGGCAGGGTTGGAAACGGACCGAAGAAAATCGCGTTCGATGCCCATATAGATACCGTTGAAGTTGGCAACATGAAGAACTGGAAGTTCGATCCGTTCTCAGGGGAGATCAAGGACGGTCTCGTTCTCGGACGTGGAGCAAGCGACCAGAAAGGTGGTGCAGCAAGCATGATTACCGCAGGAAGGATGCTCAAAGAACTTGGATACTCGGGTGAGTACACAGTATATTTTACATTCACGGTAATGGAAGAGGACTGCGATGGAATGTGCTGGAAATATCTCATCGAGGAGGAGAATTTCAAGCCGGATCTGATTGTTTCCACAGAGCCCACAAGCTGCAGAATCTATCGTGGCCACAGGGGAAGGATGGAGATAAGGGTTATTCTCAGAGGAATCTCATGCCATGGCTCTGCTCCTGAGCGCGGTGTGTCGGCTGCATACAAGGCCGCTCGTGCAGCTCTTGCCATAGAAAAGCTTAACGAGGATCTTCAGCCGGATGATGAGAACTTCCTTGGAAAGGGAACTATAACTGTAAGCCAGATGGATGTTAAGGGACCATCACAGTGTGCTGTTGCAGACTATGCGATGCTCTATCTCGATAGAAGGCTCACATGGGGAGAGGATGCGGATCTCGCCATAGCCCAGGTAAGGAAATATGTAGCCGAGGCGACAGGGGATGATCCCTCGTCAATCATTGTTGAGATGCCAAACTACGAGAAGATCGGCTGGACGAACAAGGAATATTCGCAGGAGCTTTATTTCCCGACATGGAAGCTCGATGAGAGCCATCCTCTTGTTCAGGCTGCTATCAGCGATTATAAGGCCCTTTATTCGAAGGATCCTGTTGTTGATAAGTGGACATTCAGCACGAACCTCGTTGCGACAACAGGAAGGCATAAGATACCTGCAATCGGATTCGGCCCTGGAGATGAGGCACAGGCACATGCACCGAATGAGATTAACAGGGTGGAGGACCTCGTAATCTGCTCGGGATTCTATACACTCCTTCCATATGCACTCGAAAAGAAAATCGACTGAAAAATTGCGGTGGTGTTGAGCCACCGCATATTTTGCGCTTGATTTAAAATAATATGTAAAAATAATATTCCGAATTTAGAATTATAAAATTTTAAGTAATTTAGTTATTTTTGTCATTTTGCATATTCGGTGATGATGCTAGAATATTCATATAAGGAGAATGAGATGAAAAAGATTTTGATTCTGTTATTATCCATCGTCATTGTTTTCACATCCTGTGCGACAGCGAAGGTGGAGGCTGTCCCAGAGATTGTCGCTCCTCAGCCTGTTTCCGTTCCAGATGTGCAGGAAGAGGGGATAAGCGGTGAGATAATCGAAGTTTCCAAATACGGGAATACGTATATTGATGTCACTACGGATGCACTGCTTGAGGAGTTCGCTCTTGGCGATATCGTTGAGATCAGCGTGAACGGTAATACGATCGTGGCACCTGTTGTTACAAGTTACTCTGATGTGGATAACGGCAGTCCTCTTGTCAAGGTTGATGGGGAGAATGTCGAAGTTGCACTCTCTTATGCGGATTTCGCAGGTACTTACGGCGCAGGAGTCGGTACAGGTATGACTATCACCCTTTTCGAGAAGGAAGGCTATCTTGCCGAATACCAGGTAAGGCATCTTGAGAGAACCGATGTCAGGGAAGACTATGAGAGCGATGAGGTCTTTGCGAATTTCAGAGCATTAAGCGGTGGCAATCTCAAGGAGAACCTGATTTACCGTTCATGCAATCCTGGTCTTGGTGATGCGAGAGCCCCGTATGCTGATGCCCTTGCAGAGGAGGTTGGAATCAGGAAGGTCATGAACCTTGCGGACAGTGATGAGTCCCTACTCATTACGATCGATCCGAATTCTTATTATGCAACCCTTTATGAGAATGGCGATATCGTGCTTCTCAACATGGGTGTCGATTTCAGGACTGATGATTTCAAGGCTAAGCTGAAGAGCGGCTTCGAGTTCATCCTTTCCGATCCTGTCGGACCTGTTCTAATTCATTGCAACGAGGGTAAGGACAGAGCTGGAATAGTGAGCGCCCTTGTCGAGGCCCTTGCTGGAGCTAGCATGGATGAGATCGTTGAAGATTACATGAGAAGCTATGAGAACTACTATGGTGTTGAGAAGGGAAGTGAGCAGTATGATGCGATAGCTTCGATCATAACCGATTTCTTCCAGACGGTTAACGGACGTCCGTTCCCTGCAGAGAGCGTGAAGACCGTTGCAGAGAATTATCTTATAAACCAGGTAGGGCTTTCTGCTGCTGATGTAGCAACTCTCGAGTCCCTCATAACCGAGTGATAGCTAATGATTACGGCCTGCTTCGCGCAGGCCTATTGCGTAAGATGTGAAATTACGTTTTCTGATTTTCCTGCTCTTGTTCCTCAGCTTCGTCTCCTGCTCAAAGAGCGGTGTTATCGGAGGCTCTGACACTTCCACATCGATTTACGTAGTCTCTCAGAGATAGTCCTCTATCTTCTCCATGTATGGATAGATTTTCTTGAATAATGACTTCTTCCTTTTTGGAAGGCGCTCCGTTATCTCATATAGTGATGATAGGGTTTCCTCCATCGCGTCCTCAATGTTCTGGAACGGAACGAGTGCTGCTTTGTCCCCGCTGAGTTTGAGACCGAGCACATCGAATGTGTTTTTCGCACCTTCTACCGGAGAAAAGAGGCTGTCAAGCAGCCTGATGAGCCCATCCCCGTCCTCAAGGTAGTTGACAGCGGGTAATATGTCCGCGCCCTTCAGGACCTTCCCCCATTTAAGGAGGCGTGCATACTTTAACCGTGTGGTCTTGATCGGGACCCTTGAAAGCCTGCCTCCCGTTTCGAGATAGTACTTGAGTCCTTTGTTTTTGTAGTTAACATCATAAAGGTCTTCCGCGCTGAGCACGTAGTATGTCTTTTTCCCTACATTCACAGTTTTCAGGCCATCAAGGTAGGCATCGGCATTCTTTCTTTCCTTCGTCTTATCCTTTTCTCTTCTTTCAGCTTTCCTCTCCGCCTTTTTCTCGGCTTTACGCGTTCCCTTAAAGCCATCGATTAATGTTGGATCAACGCTGTCAAGCCATCGTTTGAGAACCGGGCTTACGGTGCGGGCATACATCTTGCTCGTACGCACGATCTCTCCTGCAAGTATGTACTCAGGAAGGATTCTGAACCAGGAAGAGCCCGGATGGATGTATATCCTGTCGGCTGTAATCGTCCTGTAGCTGTAGCTGTCCTCCTTCCTTGCGACATACTGTCTGAGCCCTGCTATAAGACAGCAGAAATATTCGTCAATCGAGCCGCCGTGTCCGATGTATATGCCCTCCTCGGAAATCTGTTCGGAGAGCTGACGGTGTATGTTCTGTATCTCATCGAGAGTCTGGATGTCGAGATAGTATGCTTTTGCGAACGCCTCCCTCTCTTCCCTGCTTTTAAGACTCTTATAGGCATCGAACATCGTTCTCATCCCGATGAAATCACCGTATTTCGGGTTCTGGAACGCCTTATGGGCATTTCTTGCCTCATACTCCTCTCCGATTGGCATAATATATGCCTGACGGGTTGAAAGGGTGCTTACTGCGACAAGTACCTCATCCATCACCGACGGGTAGTTCATTATCGATTCGACAATCACTCGTGAAAGTCGTGGAAGCAGTGGGAACTTGATCATCATCTCACCAATAGAGGTGAGGGTATGATCCTCATTTATGGCGTTTATGATTCTCAGCGTTTCTTCCGCACTCTTAAGCCCGTTCGCTTTTGGCACTGTAATGAATGGGAATGTCTCATAGTTGTATATGCCAAGCTCGCTCATCCTGAGTGCAACCTCGGCAAGATCGGAGTGGAGGATTTCCTCTTTGGAGAACTCGGGACGGCTCTTGAAGTCCTCCTCGCTGTAAAGACGGTAGCAGACTCCCGCCCTTGTTCTTCCCGCTCTTCCTTTTCTCTGGTTTGCAGAGCTTCTTGAAACGCTCTGCTCCACAAGGGATGATGTGAAATCCCTCTGATTATAGTAGTTGACCTTTGCAAGTCCAGAGTCTATGACGGTGGTTATCCCGTCAATCGTAATGCTGGTCTCAGCGATGTTCGTAGCAACTACTACCTTGACCTTTCCCTCTTTTGTGGGGGTGAAGACCTTCTCCTGGTCTTCCTTGCTGAGTCTTCCATAGAGCGGATATAGCTGATAAAGCGATGAGTGCTTCCCTCTGGCAAGGGTTTCGACAAGTCCTTTTATCTCCGCTTCCCCGGGAAGAAATACGAGCACGTCTCCCGGATTGTTTTTCTTGTCACGGAATATCAGCTCATCAATTTTGCCATAGTACTCGTCTTCCCTGTCCTTCATCAGGCGCAGTGGCATGTAGTTGACGGCGATGGGGTAGGTCTTCGCATCTATTGATATTATCGGAGCTCCGAAAAAGAAATCGCTGAATGTCTTCGTGTTTATGGTTGCGGAGGACACTACGATCTTCAGGTCGCTCCTTTTTGCTATGATCTCTTTCAGAAGGCCTAGAATGAAGTCTATGTTCAGACTTCTCTCATGAGCCTCGTCAACCATTATGACGGAATATTTTGAAAGAAGGGGATCCGCTTTCACTTCCTGAAGCAGTATGCCATCCGTCATAACCTTGATTCTCGTCTCAGTTGTGGAAGTGTCGGCAAAACGCATCTTATATGCGGCATAGGAGCCGTTGTCACCTATCTGTTTCTTTATGAACTCGGTGACGGAAAGTGTTGCGATCCTCCTTGGCTGGGTGATTCCGATAATCCCCCTCTTATCATATCCGTCCTCACGGAGTATCAGGGGCAGCTGCGTTGTCTTGCCGCTGCCTGTGGGGCTCTCGATGACTATCACCTGGTTCTTTCTCAGCTCATCGAGGATCTCATTCTTATTCTGATAGACTGGCAGGCTGAAGAAATCTATCGACAAAGTTCTATAACCCTCTCCAAACTGTCGGTCTCGCTCGTTTGTCTCGTTTTAAGGTTCTTGACTACAAATAACCCATCTTTGAAACTCAGAGCGTACGGTATTTTGAGTTTCTCCGCGTATTCGTACTGAGCTTTCGCTTTCTTTTCAGGAAGCAGGTAGACATCTGTCTTAAGCCCTTTCATTCTGAGAGAGAACGCTGTCATGACAGCTTTCTCATCCTCACCGCTTTTGTATAGGACCACGCAGTCGGCAGAACTCTGATTGCTGACAAGAGGACTTTTAAGCTCGCTAAGTGCTGCAAGCAGTCTGTCAAGGCCTATAGATGCTCCGACTCCTGGAAGATTTTCTTTCGTGTACAGTGATGCGAGATTGTTATACCTTCCTCCCGAGCAGACGGAACCGATAGCCTCAAAATCCGTAAGGAATGTCTCGTATACGATTCCCGTATAGTAATCAAGGCCTCTCGTTATTGACGGGTCATAGACGAAGAAGGAATCGATTGCTGCCGCTTTGAGATACGAATGTATTCTTCTCATCCTTTCAGTATTCTCAGTCTCTCGTCCGATTAAGGAAACAATCGAATCGAGTGTCTCCAGAAAGTTCTTTTTATCCCCGCTTGTTATGAACGAGATTATCATCTCGCTCTTTTCCTCGTCCCCTGTGAGGGAGAGCAGTATGCTTTTCACCTCATCTTTTCCGATCTTCCTGAGCTTGTCTACGGCACGGAGAATCTCGATGCTCTTATCCTTTACATCTATTGTCTCAAGGAAGTCATTGAAAATAGCACGGTTTGCGACATGGAAGCACACATTCTGGATCCCCATGGCCCTGAAGGATGCGTACATGAGCGAGAGTATCTCGAAATCCGCCTCCGCGTTGTCCACTCCCACGATATCGAAATCGCACTGGATGAACTCCCTGTACCTGCCTTTCTGAGGATTCTCTCCTCTCCATGCCTTTGCTATGTGATATCTTTTGAACGGTATGGGCAGCGTGTCGTGGTGCAGGGCGAGAAAGCGTGCGAACGGCACTGTGAGATCAAAGCGCATCGCAACCTTCCTTCCTCCGTTGTCTTCGAAATGGAAGATCTGCTTATCAGTCTCCCCTCCACCTTTTCCAAGCAGTACCGACTCGTACTCCAGAACGGGTGTATCTATTGGAACGAATCCGAAGCCTTCGAAAACGCTCTCAAGCTTTCTTTCTATGTTTTTCTTTGGAATTTCTTCTGATGGCAGGCTGTCTCGGAAGCCTTTTAAAACGATTGGATCTATCATCTGGTCCTCCATAAGGATGATAGCTTTTTAATCAGCGGTTTGCAAGCCGATGGAATCCGTGCTCAACTGCCATTGCTGATATCTTGAAAGGCTTACAGCTATCAAATAAAATGGTAATGATGTTTACTCGATATAAGACAGTCGGCGGTAAGGAAGTCGTCGTTGCAAGAATATATTCATCCAGGGAGCACACCGTAAGAAACAGTCAGATAGACAAGGATGCGCTCTGGGCTATAAGGAAAATCCAGGCTCAGGGTGCAGAGGCATATATAGTCGGAGGAGCTATCAGGGACATGCTCCTTGGGCGCAAGCCGAAGGATTTCGATATTGCTACATCCCTCTCTCCCCGTCAGGTGCAGAAACTGTTCTGGAATGCGAGAATCATCGGGCGGCGTTTCCGGATCGTCCACCTTTATTTCAACCATGATAAAATCATCGAAGTTACGACATTCAGAAGCGATGAGGAGAACTTTGAAGAGGGGAACAACAACATTTTCGGTACGATAGAACAGGATGCCAGAAGACGTGATTTTGCAATCAACAGCCTCTACTACAACCCTCAGAACGGACAGCTTCTTGATTTCAATGGTGCGATGGAGGATTTCAAGAAAAAGAGGATAAGAAGTCTGATTCCACTCTCATACTCGTTCTCCGAGGATCCCGTGCGCATGATACGTGCGATAAAATACCATGTAACAACAGGCTTTGATCTCATGTGGAATGTCAGACGTGCCATAAAGCGGAACGCGTCAAATCTTTCTCTTGTTTCAAATTCAAGGCTCACGGAGGAGGTAGGTAAGATCCTCACAAGCGGAGAAGCAAAAGGAATTTTCACTGAGATGGACCGCTATAAGCTCCTGCCGTATGTCCTGCCTTCCCTGAGCGTTTACATAGACTATCCCGAGATACGCGCCTCTCTTGAGAGCATGGATGAGTATGTCAGGGAGGAAAAGAAAAGCGGGGGTAACATTGACCGGGCAGTTATATTCGCACGCTTCCTGCGCCCTCTTATAATTCTGGATAACGCTGAGGCGATGAGTCATGAGGAGAGAAGAAGGGAGGTGTTCAGACAGATAAAGGTCTTCATCTCCCCGATGACACCTCCTAACTACGAGGTTGAGAAGTCCGCTGACATAATTCTTGAGGAGATGGGCTTCAAGAGCAAGGCGAAGGTCAAAGCTGCCGCCGCGTCAATCCAAGGAAAGAAACCGGGAAAAAGCATGGGAAGAAAAAATGCTGCGCCTGAAGAGCTCTCAAAGCCTAAGAAGCCGAGAAAGCCCAGAAAGGCTAAGAAGATCGTACAGGGGCCAAAGGATTACGAAGATGATATCCCGGCAGCTGCTTCACTGGCAGAGAGCCACGATCTCTAACCCCATTCTTCTATTTCTATCGTTACGTTTTTAAGCAGTATTCCGCCGTATTTCTCAAGGCACTCCGTTATGTATTCCTGAAGGTCGGAAATGGTTGTGCTCATGTAGTGCCTTACGGGAAGCTGGAGTGTCACATAGATGGAGTAGGTGGAGTCTGAGTTCTTGACCCCTCTTGCCTTCTTCACTTTTATCACAGGATCATAATCACCGATCGAATGCTTTACCATCTGGGTGATCGCCTCTTCGGATATCTCCTCCTTATCCGGGCGGGAGAACTCCGGGCGCACTATCGTCTTCTCATAGCTCTGCTTCTTTCCTGGAGGACTGTTCTTCTTGAGAATCTTCATTGAATCATAGACTATCTGCGGATAGCTTCTGGTTATCTCTATGCTTGGTACGGGAATCACATGCTTGCCCTCGGTGAAGCGGATTCTCATCGCGGTCTCTATCTCCTCAGGGCTTGCAATGTCCTCGATATGGATTATCTTCTCAGCAGGAGGAAGCTCGAGGCGCTTTGTAATCTTTCCGATCATCTTCTCGCTGGTGCCGATGATCAGGATCTTCTTGTACTTCTCCTTCTGCAGTGCATTCATTACCTGGTCACGGTGTTCATCGTCATCGAATACTGCCGTACGTACCGCGCTTATGAAATTGGGATCCCTTTTTGCTGAGTGTCCCGCTACTATCTTATCCCCCCTTATTAGGAGGCCATCGTCTATTATCAGGTCAATCCTGTACTTTGCCGCGACCAGCTTGCTATGATAGCTCTTTCCCGTTCCCGACCTTCCTACCAAGGCATAGACCTTAACGCCGTTGAGCTTGCTGAACGCGAATTTGAAGAATCGATTCATAAGCATTATAATAATTCGACACGCCTCTGCACGTCAAACGATTGAAAGAAAAGATAACGAATTATCGATATATTTTTAGCTTATCCTGATAAATGGCGTTTCTGGGATGATTTCAACATTTTTAGGCAGTTTTAAATTTGCATATCGGAGAAGTTTGTCTTAAAATAAATCATCTAATCAATGCTACAAAGGAGTAAATATGAGCCGAATTTCCACGTTCAGGAGGGGTGGAGTACATCCTCTTGACAGGAAGGAGCTATCCAAGGATTCACCTATTGAGAAACTGCCCCTTCCCGGAGAACTGCTTTTATCCATGTCACAACATTTAGGCGCACCGGCAACCCCTTTGAAAAAAAAGGGAGACAGCGTGAGAAGGGGAGAGCTGGTAGGAGAGGCATCCTCATTCATCTCCGCCAATGTCCACTCTCCTGTGGATGGGACGGTGAGCGATGTAAGGAAAGTACGCCTTGCTAATGGCGCTGTTGCCGACTGCCTTGTGATAAAGGTTGATGAGAAGCAGGATGACGGCATGTTCGATGCCGTATACGATTACAGCTCCCTTTCTGCTGAGGATTTGCTTGCCTCTGTCAAGGAGATGGGAATCGTGGGTATGGGTGGTGCGACATTCCCAGCACATGTGAAATTCTCCATTCCAAAGGGTAAGAAGGTTGATGCCCTTGTCGTGAACGGGGTGGAGTGCGAGCCTTATCTCACATCCGATTACAGGACGATGCTTGAGCGCACGGACAAGGTGCTCGAGGGGATAATGATCATCTCTAGAATCGTAAGCCCTGAGAAGATAATGATCGGAGTTGAGATGAACAAAATGGATGCCATAAGGGTTCTTGAAGAGAGGATCAGCGCTCTTCATTATCCGATTGAGGTGGTCGCACTCAAGGTCAAATACCCTCAGGGTGATGAGAAGCAGCTTCTCAAGGCGACAATTGGGCGAGAGGTTCCATCTGGAAAGCTGCCTCTGGATATCGGTGCCGTGGTTGCCAATATCAGCACATGCTATGCCGTATATGAGGCCATTGTCCATCATAAGCCTTTGATTGAGAGGGTCGTATCCGTAACGGGAGAGTCGGTTAATGAGCCGAAAAACGTTATTGCTCCAATCGGGGCGAAAGCCTCAGATCTCTACGCTTTTTCTGGAGGACTCAAGGATGACATCAACAAGCTGATCTCAGGCGGTCCCATGATGGGTTTCGCATTCGCTCTCGAAGATACCCCGATTACCAAGGGGACAGGAGGTCTTCTTGCTCTTCCTGTGATGATCACAAAGGACACGATGCCATGTGTTTCCTGTGGAAAGTGTGTCGAACACTGCCCCATGGGGCTCATGCCTAACAAGATGTTCAGGAATATCAAATATGGAAATTACCAGGCGGCAATGGATTATGGTCTGATGGATTGCAAGGAGTGCGGATGCTGCGCATTCTCATGCCCTTCCCATATCCCTCTCGTCCAGGGCTTCAAGCTGGGTAAGAAACTGGGGAGGAAGGCGAAATGAAAAGCGTATCTGTAAGTCCGCATGTGCATTCACCGTTGTCAACGGATAAGGCGATGCTGTATGTCGCAATCGCCCTCTTGCCATCTGCCATCTGGGGCGTTGCCGCATTCGGCCTGAGAGCCCTACTGGTGCTTTTGGTCTCTGTTGCATCCTCGGTGATTGTCGAATACATTTTCTCACGTATCAGCAAGGAGGATACGATCCGTGATTTCTCCGCTGTCGTGACGGGACTGCTCATAGGTATGAATATGAGCCCGTCAATTCCGCTTTATATCCCGGTTCTTGCGTCTGTTTTCGCAATCGTCGTTGTCAAGTGGACGTTCGGAGGGCTTGGTTGCAACTGGATGAACCCTGCTCTTGCTGGAAGGGTCTTCGTATTCTTCAGCTTCTCAAGTGCTATGAGTTCATTCGTCACTCCCCGTTTCCTCCAGAGTTCTGTTGATGCCCTTTCAAGTGCAACGATACTCTCATCCATAAAGACCGCGGTTTCAGCAGGTGCAAGTGGCAGTAATGCCGAGATTCTTTCCTCTGCATCCATGGCGATGAGTACTTTTGCCTCGGATATCGAGAACTCGACAGGAATCAGCGGTTATATCGTGGATGCGTTCATTGGTAATAAAGCCGGCTGTATCGGAGAAGTGAGTGCCCTGCTTCTGCTTGTCGGTGGCATATTCCTCATCGCAAAGAGAATCATCACATGGCATATTCCTGTGATTTACCTAGGCTCTTTTGCTGTTCTCAGCTGGATTTTCGGTGGCCTTCCGCGAGGGGTAGGGCTATTTGGTGGCGAGGTGATTCTTCCCCTTTTGTCGGGTGGACTCTTCCTCGGAGCATTCTTCATGGCAACTGATTGGGTTACAAGTCCTACAAGCAGGAAAGGGCAGGTGATTTATGCAGTAGGGTGCGGATTCTTCACGTTCCTTATCAGATATTTCGCCTCTCTTCCAGAGGGAGTCTCAATCGCAATCCTTTTAATGAACATCGTAACACCTACGATAGACCGCTACATCAGACCGAAGAAGTTCGGCTATGTTAAGCCGGAGAAGAAAAAGAAGGAGGAGAAGGCATGAAAGAGATCTTGAGAACAGGCATAATCCTCTTTTTAATCTGTGCCGTCTCCGCGGGACTCTGCGGTGTTGTTAACAGTGTTACTGCCCCCGTGATCGAGGAGAATCTTATCAGGGAGAGGGAAGAAGCATTAGCGGTTGCCGCTGGTGAGTACTCCGTCGGAGATGAGGTTGCGATCGACACTCCTGATGCGAATGTCGCTTATACCATCCTGGACAAGGGAAATGTTGTTGGCTATGTATTTGAACTCAATGCTACGGGCTATGGTGGTGCGATGACGATTATCGCATCGTATTACAGCGATGGTGAGCTCATAAGTGCCCAGCTGACGACTAACAGTGAGACCCCGGGGCTAGGAAAGAGGGCGGAGGATCCCGGGTACATGCAGATGTTCACAGGTCTTGGATCAGATGCTCCTCTCCCGTCTTCCTCTGCAGATCTTCCTGCGGAATATGCTGATGCGGTTAGCGGTGCGACCGTTACGTTCAGCGGGGTAGCAGAAGCGCTAAGAAACGGTAGTGCTCTCGCAAAGAGCCTTGGAGGTGCGGTATGAGTGCTCATATGAAGGAACTGACAAAGGGGCTCTTCAAAGAGAACCCGACTTTCATAATAATGCTTGGAATGTGTCCAACTTTAGGTGTTTCGACACAGGTGTCAAACGCTCTTGGAATGGGGTTAAGCGTAATCTTCGTCCTGACTTTCTCCAATATGGCGATTTCCGCATTGAGAAAGATCATTCCTGATACGATCAGAATCCCGTCTTACATCGTAATCATTGCATCATTCGTCACGATTGTTGAGATGGTTCTGCACGCTTATGTGCCATCCGTTTATGCGGCTCTCGGTGTGTATCTTCCGCTGATTGTTGTAAACTGCATAATCCTTGGAAGGGCGGAGGCGTTCGCAAACAAGAACACCGTGCTTGACAGCGCTCTTGATGGGATTGGAATGGGAATAGGATTCACGATGTCGCTGACTTTGATATCTCTCATCAGAGAGGTATTCGGAAGCGGAACGATCACCCTTTTCGCAGTCGGTGGTTTTGATGGCGTAATAGAGATTCCTGGACTCAGCGAATCTCCTATAGGTGTTCTGACGCTTGCCAGCGGAGCCCTTCTTGTGATGGGTTATCTTAAGGCGTTCTTCCAGTGGAAGAGTTCTAGGGGGAAGAAATGAGCTATATCGGAATTCTAATCACATATATATTCATCCAGAACTTCATTCTTGTGCAGTTCATGGGTCTCTGTCCGTTCATCGGAGTCAGCAAGAACAGTGAGAGTGCGATCGGAATGGGAATCGCAGTAACATTTGTTACGGGAATCGCATCCGTCGTCTGTTATGCCGTTCACACTTTCCTGCTTGTTCCGTTTGCACTCGAGTATCTCAGGACCATTGCATTCATTCTTGTGATTGCGGCTCTCGTACAGCTTGTCGAGATGGTGATCAAGAAGATGAGCCCCGCTCTTTATCAGGCACTTGGCATCTATCTTCCTCTCATAACGACGAACTGTGCTGTTTTGGGTATCGCAATCATCAATATCGATGAGGGGTACAACCTGCTTGAGTCATTCACGGCTGGAATCGCGGCCGGTCTTGGCTTTACGCTGGCAATCATCCTGATGAGTAACATCAGGGAGAAACTTGAGATGACACCTGTGAGAAAGGTGTTCAGGGGTGTTCCTATCGCATTCATATCTGCAAGCCTTATGGCGCTTGCCTTCATGGGATTCGATAGCAGCCTGATAACCAATCTGCATCTGGGTTAAGGAGGGAGAGATGGCAATATTTCTGGCATTCATCGTGATTGCGGTCCTTGGCCTTGTGCTTGGTGTGGGACTGCAGTTCGCGGAAGGTAAGCTTAAGGTTGAGAAGGATGAGAAGCTTGAGGAGCTTGAAGCGGCCATGCCCGGTGCGAACTGTGGCGGATGCGGCTTTGCCGGGTGTTCGGCATATGCCGAGGCTGTTTACAAGGGGGAGGCTGAGCCTGGGCTCTGCAGCCCTGGAGGAGCGGAGCTCGCAAGACGGATGGGGGAGATCCTCGGAATAAAGGTCGAAGTAAAGGAGAGGGAGGTCGCTTTCGTATTCTGCCAAGGCGGAAAGGATGATACCATCACTGAGTTTGAATATAAGGGAATGAGCGACTGCAATGCCGCCGCCCTTCTTCATGGCGGTCCCAACGGCTGTAAGGAAGGCTGTCTGCATCTTGGATCCTGCATGGAGGTCTGTCCTGTTGGTGCGATAAGCCGCAATGAGTCTGGCAACCTCGTTGTCGATAAAGAAAGGTGCATAGGATGCAAGAAGTGCACCAAGGTATGTCCTAACGGGGTCATCAAAATGGTACCTTATAGTGCAGAGTATATCGTCGCATGTAACAACCACGAGAGCGGAGCGAAGGTGCGCACTTACTGTCAGAAAGGGTGCATCGGATGCAAAATGTGCGAATTAAAGGTTGAAAATTCTCCGTTCAAAGTGGATAATTTCCTTTCAAGCAATAATTATGCGCTGGATCAGAGCTCTGCCGCCAAAGCCGCGGAGATCTGTCCTAAGAAGTGCATCGTGAAGAGGTAGGAAGTGAAAGTTGCGTTAGGCATGTACACAACGCTTAGCAGTTCAACTCCGGCGCCCGCATTCAAACGGGCGCTTTCACTCATTTACCAGCCGGTACTGCGAATGCTCTACAACAGGGAGGGGGTTAAATTCAACCTCTACCAGTCAAGCGGGGTGATGAAATATTTCGAGGCGAACAACCCCGAGATAAACATGCTCATCTCCGCCCTTTGCAAGAGGGGGGATCTGGAAATCCTGAGTGGCAGCTACAGCCAGTCGATCATCGGCCTTAATCTCCCAAAGGACAGGGGACGTCAGATTGAGAAGATGACGACATTCATCCGTAAGACATACGGTAGCAAGGCTCGCACCGCGTTTTTTTATGGCCAGATATGGTCCCCCCAGTTCATTTCGACACTCTCAAACTGTGCACTCTCATCTGTTGCAATCTCAAGCTACAAGGCGACAAGCAAGAGCATACTTTTCAAGGATTGCTCGATTATGAATGAGCTTGGAAAGAGGATTAAGATCATACCGATTTCCGATTCGCTCTCATCCCTCGTTTCCAAGTACGCGCAACGTGAGATAGATTACGGCACCCTTAAAAGCAGTGCTGAGGAGATAATAATGGGGCTTGGAGATGATGAGGATGTGTTCCTCTTCATCAATCTTGATCAGCTTTTGCAGGGGATGGCACTCTCTGCGGAAGCTGATGAGGATGCCTCATCCCTTTTTTCTTACATTGTGGAACTCGTATCCAAGAGGGGTGGAAAGCTCGTGAACGTATCGGATTTCGAGCCTAAGGGCCCATGCTACCTGGATTCTGGATGGTACGGGAGGGATGCATCCACGCTTGGACTTTCGTCCTTCAATGAGATTTTCGTCAAGGATGGCACTAACCGTTATCTCCTTAACAGGCTGTTCTATGTAAGTGACGCGCTCTCATCGTTCAGAAAGGACAGAGACGTCAAGCGTTTCTGCGAGGATCATATCACAAATGCGGGCTCAGGCCCTCTTTTCCTCTTTGATCCGCAGTGCGGACCGCTGAGAACAAGCGAGAGGGAGGTTTTCTGGAAAGCGGTGCTAAGCATAGAGAAGATGCTTTACGAGGCCAATGAACTATCCCTTCCTTATGAGGCTGAACTTGAGGACCTGGGTGAGGGGAATTTCTTCTCAAGAAGTCAGAATTTCACCGTGGTCTATTCCCCGTTCGGGGGCTCTGTCGTCGAGCTTGATCTGATGGATAAGCTCATCAATGTGATAGATGCGAAATCCCCGTTTGAGAAGAACCCAGAGAATAGGAGCATAAAGCATTCGTTCTCAGATACAATCACGATTGGCGATAACATCTACAAGAGTAAGCATTACCTTTTCTCATGTGAGGCGCAGAACAGGATGAGAAGCGATTATCTCTTCCGCTTGGAAGAAGGGAGTCTTCCATTCGCCCTTGAAAAGCATTATAAGCTCAGAAGCCAGACATTCACACTTGAGAGCACGCTTACTCTAAAAGAGGATGCCCCTTCTGCCATCTATTCTGTGAACTGTTTCCTCATGCTCCCAGATCAGTTGAGCCTCAGTCAGGAGCAGAACAGGGCGATGCTTCTCGGTTCGCTTGAAAACATAAAGACAATGAGGGCATTCAGTGAAAGAAGCGATGTGCAGATCGTATTTACCAGCACCTCAGCATTCTCCGTCAGACAGGATATAAGGAAACAGAGCCAGTTCACGGTACTTGGCAAAGAGAGTTTTAACCTTTATAACAAATTTACGTTCTCATCCCCATTCTCTGGGAAAAAGGGCGATAGCTTCTCTTTTAAACTGATACTGAGAAGCACTGAGAACAAGATTAAGGAGTGATGATATGTTTTTAGAGAACAGAGCTGAATTTGACACCGTTAAGGAAGAAGCCTACCAAGTATGGAGGCGTCTTTGACGAGGCCGGGGTTGAGAATAAGATAAAGGCTGAAGAGGAGAAGACCCTTGCCCCCGATTTCTGGAATGACAAGGATGAGGCGGAGAAGACATACCAGAGGCTGAACGCGCTTAAGGACAGCTATTATCCATGGAAGGAGCTCATAGCGGAGATAGATGATCTGAGCGAGCTTATAGAGCTGTATTCCTCCGAAGAGGATGAGGATCTTAGAGAAGAACTTGAGGGGCAGATAAAAGCCATAGGTGAGAAGTTCAGGCCGCTTAAGACGAAGACGCTGCTTGACGGGGAGTTCGATAAGAACAACCTCTATCTTTCGATCCACTCAGGTGCTGGCGGTACCGAGGCTTCGGACTGGGCAAGCATGCTCATGAGAATGTATCTCAGGTGGACAGAGCGTCATGGATTCAAGAGCGAGATTCTCGATATGGAAGAGAACGAGGGGGGAATCAAGAGCGTCACCATAAAGGTTGACGGTCCCTATGCTTTCGGATATCTCAAGGGAGAGGCTGGTGTCCACCGCCTTGTAAGGATCAGTCCGTTCGATGCGCAGAAGAGAAGGCATACCTCATTCTCAAGCGTATACTGCTCAGCGGAGGTCGATGATACTATAGAGATAGATATCAAGCCGGAGGACTACCGTCTTGACACCTACAGGGCTGGAGGTGCTGGAGGTCAGCATGTTAACAAGACCGACAGCGCTGTAAGAATCACGCACTACGCGACAGGCATCGTTGTTCAGTGCCAGAACGAGAGAAGCCAGCTGATGAACAAGGAAATGGCGTTCAAGATGCTCAGAAGTAAGCTCTATGAGTATTATCAGAAGGAAAAGGAGAAGGAGAAGGAGAAGAATGCGATAGCCAAGAAGGATATCGCATGGGGTAACCAGATCCGAAGCTACGTTTTCCAGCCATATACGATGGTCAAGGACCATCGGACGAACTACAGCACTGGAAACATACAGGCTGTCATGGATGGGGATATTGATGATTTTATCGAGAGCTATCTTCATTGGCAGAAAGAGGATTAGTTTTCTCGCACTTCTTCTTTTCATTGCACTCTCAAGCTACGCCTCAGAATACCGGATTGCTGTGGTCATCGATGCAGAATCATCAGTTCCGTACGTGGAGAACTTCGAGTCCTATCTGGAGTTCTCCTCCAGGGTTGTGATGAACGACAGCCTTTCTGATGCGGCAAAGAAGCGGGATGAGGAGCTGCTTGAGATTGAGTATGAGAAGGCGGTTGCCAGGGCATACCGTGAAGAAAGGGATGTCTCTTCAGTACGGAGGGAGAGTCTTGCGAGTTCCACCTATAAGGGGGAGATAGTAAATCTCGAGCTTTCCGATGAAGATAGCTCATTTCTCTTAGCCTGTGATGAAGCGGCACTTTCGTATGTTTTTCGCACCAATAATCTGGATGAGCTTTATCTAATCCGTGTCAGGGATGATGACTCGTTAAGTTTCGTGGAGATATTCCTTAATGGGGAGCCCCTTTTCCGTTTCATTTATTCAGAATACGTAGAGAGCGACGCGGAGAGCGAGATTCTGAGATACATGGTCCTTCGCTACAGGGGAGGGCACTCTGCCCTTGCAAGGATTAGCGGAAATACGATGCCGAGCGTATCGGTTGACGGATCAGATGCGGAGCGCTTCAATTCCTATCTGATTCTTCCCATGGGGCTAAGACATCTTGAATTCCGCAGTCCTTCCTATCTTCCGCTTGAGATGGATGTGATGGTGGACTCCAGCCTTGAGGAGATCAGCTATGAGATGGAGGAGGTGAGAACCCTTCCCCTTTTCATATCGACAATCCCTTATACCGATGAGATATACTACCAGGGGGAGAGGGTTTATGGGTCATATGTCAGTGAGACCACGTATCCTTTTTCCCTGATTGTGAGCCGTGAGGGCTTTGAGCCCAGAAGTCTTCAGTCGGACATAGGGGAGCATAGCATTGTGACCACGTTGCTGGCGACAGAACTCCATGATCCGGAGCGTGTAGAGGTGAAAAAAGGGGAATTCTACACCCATCTGCTCATAACGCTCTTAACATACGGCTCTTCTATTGCTATAGATGTAGTATCTGATATTTATGATTTCGATCTGGCTCCCGTTTCGGTACTTGCTAAGGGTGTCAGTGTCGTGGAACTAATAAGAACTCTTACCGCGCTCTTCGAGTACCGGGATGCGATAAATTATGGAATTTAGGAGGAGAGATGGCTTTTTTCAGAAAAATAGGTGAAAAGCTCAAAAATCTTTTTACAACCAGGAAAATCGATGAGTCCTTTTTCGAGGACCTTGAAGATACGCTTATTGAAGGGGATCTCGGAGCACGGCTTACTGAGGAGATAACAGAGGCGCTAAGAAAGAAGGCCAAGGATGAGAAGGCTACAAGCGATGATTTGCAGATGATGATGAAAGACCTGCTCTCACCGTATCTTAAAACCCTGGATCCAGAGATAAGCAAAGAAGATCCAACCGTTTTCATGATGCTTGGTGTTAACGGGGTTGGAAAGACAACCACGATAGCCAAGCTGGCAAAGCTATATGAGAAGAGAGGGGAGAAGGTGCTGCTCGCAGCTGCCGATACCTTCCGTGCAGCGGCTGTGGACCAGCTGGAGATACATGCTGACCGCCTCGGGATGAGAATCGTGAAGCAGAAGACAGGCTCCGATCCTGGGGCTGTCGTATTCGATGCGATAACAAGCGCAAGAGCCCAGGGGGAGAACCTCATCCTTGTTGATACTGCCGGAAGGATGCATAACAAGGAGAACCTGCTTAAGGAGCTTGGCAAGATAGACAAGGTCATAAAAGCGAAGGGAATCAAGGATGAAAACTATTACCGCTTCCTCGTAATAGATGCGACGACAGGGCAGAACGGGCTTTCTCAGGCGATGCTTTTCAATCAGGTGGTCCCTCTTTCCGGAATAATCCTTACCAAGTATGACAGTCTTGCGAAGGGAGGGGCGCTTGTGCAGATCGGAAAGCTTTTATCCGTACCTATCGCATTTGTGTGCACTGGTGAGGGCTATGATGATATCAGGCCGTTTAACAAGGAAGAGTTCCTCGATTCTCTGGTAGGTCTTAATTGAGAATAATCACATTCCTTCTTATCTCTCTGATCATGACATCCATGTTTTCCGCCTCTTATGAGAGCAATGAGCTTGGTATGAGGCTATCTCAGAAGGAAGCTCTGGATGGAACTGGGTATGAGCTGTCAGTTGAGGATGATGTTGAAATCCTCTTTAAGGATGGGCGCGAGATCAGAAGGGTTGAGAGGAATGATGATGGATATGTCATCATCGATGAAGGTGGCAGGATATCAATTACTCTTGATGATGAGAAAAGGATAATCAGAGAGGAGAGCCAGGAAGGGGTCAGGCGTAACAACTATAGCGATGACGGTCTTCTCATCTCTTCCGTGCTCTCAGCTGGGGATGAGATTATCTCGTACGACTCGTATTTCTATGACAGTATCGGGAATCTTATACGCCTTGATAGCCTAGATTTTTCGTACGTATTCTCCGATCACTCTTTCTATTTCGGCTCTGGAGACGATGTGTCATTCGTTCCGGAAGGCATGAGTTCAGCTGTTTCTTCCTCAGCAGCAGATGGCATAACAAGAATGGAGGATGGGAGCATAGTGAGCCATGAATCGGATGGCAAGGTGAGGACATACTCCCCTTCGGGGCTTCTCATGAGAGAAGAGCATGGGGATGAGGTGAGAAGTTTCTCATATTCGGAAGATGGATCCCTTTCAAGTGAGAGCATAACCCGTGGTCATGAAACGGAAATCAGGCATTATGAGAACTCTGCTCTCAAGAGAATCGAGTATTACGATGGAGATGAGATGAAAAGGGTAAGAAGCTATGGCGAGGGCTCTATTGAAGAAAAGCGCTTTCGTGACGGCAGGCCTTATGCGATAATAAGCTATGACATGGATGGCAGAACTGTGAGGGATGTGAAAATCCTATGAGCATTATCTCTTTAATCGGGCGGTATTCATTCTCACGATATAACAGGCACAGGATATCGAGTATCAGGATTGCCCTTTCTTATGCTTTCAGCATGGCGATTCTCATGCTCATACTCTCTGTCATGCAGATGCTTCAGACATCACGGTTCTCTCTTATCAGGGATATAAAAAGCTTCGATATCCTCATAGAGGATGGGAATGAGGAGGAGATAAGAGATCTTTACCCTGAATGTTCCGTTTTCAGCTATAAAGAAGGGTATGCGCTGCTTAATGGAAGTCCGTTCAGCATAAGATATGTAGATGAGAACTACGATGGCGGCATCAACATGTTATTTGGCTCTATGGGCTCTCTTGTGATACCGTATTCGCTCTATGCGACGCTTAGTGAGCTAGAAATCGATTTTTCAAGCCTTAGCCGTACTTCTTCCCGTAGTACTCCTGTCAATATTGAAATGGTGCCATCCGGGGTATACCATACTGCGCTCTCCGCCGAGTTCGATTCGACCCATGCCTTCCTTCCTTATGATAGTGCTCTGGGAAATGAGATCAGCTACGTCGCTGTCAAAGGCTCTGATGATGTCTCTCCTCTAGCTGAGAACGGAATCGGCAATTTCAGGACCTGGAAGGAGAGTGAGAGTACGCTCTATTCGGCTTTCACGCTGGAGAATTTCATGATGTTTGCCGTGCTTATGATCCTTCTCGTTATAGTCTATGTAGAGCTTTACTCCGAGGCGAGGGTGTTTTTGAGAAATAAGAGGAAGGAGCGTCTTGAGCTTGAGATAATGGGGCTGGGAAAGAGAGAGGCTCAAGGGGTGTTCATCGCCTCATTTTTGCTCGTGATTTTATCAGCCTCTCTGCTTTCAGTTCTTCTTCAGGAGATTTTCCTGAGAGCCTTCTCATCAATTATGAGACGGGGATTTTCCATGTTCATGACTCTAAAAATTGATTACGGGCTGTTCGTAATTCTGAATATCGCCTTTCTAATGCTGACTGCCATCACGGTTTACGTTATGCTTATCAGGGAGGACAGGAAAAGCATGATGGAGGTTATCAATGGGTGATGCGCCGCTTCTCAGAGCTGAGAATCTTCATAAGAGTTACGGTGATGTGGAAATCCTGAAAGGTCTTGACTTCTCAATCGGAAAGGGGGAGAACTGTTCCATAGTCGGTAAGAGCGGGAGTGGGAAAAGCACGCTGCTCAATCTATTGGCACTTCTTGACAGAAAGGATGGCGGAAAGATCTATTACGAGGGAAAAGATACCGATGCATTCTCAGAAAAGGATCTTGTTGCCTTAAGGCGCAATACAGTATCATTTGTCTTTCAGAACTCATTACTGCTTGAGGATTTCTCCGCTTTGGAGAATGTCATGATAGCGCTCTTTATTGCAGGTTTTAGCAAGAAGGAGGCTTGGGAGAGGGCAACCGAGGTTCTTGAGAGCGTAGGGCTCAAAGACAGGATGAATCATAGGCCTAAGGAGCTTTCGGGAGGAGAGAGGCAGAGGACTGCGATATCCCGTGCTGTAGCATCATCTTCATCACTCATCTTTCTTGATGAGCCGACAGGAAGCCTTGATGAAGAGGCGCGCTTTTCCGTTGAGAACCTTCTCTTCTCAAGTCCTTATCTTCAAAAGAAGGCATTCATAATCGTCACACATGACAGCGACCTCAGTCTCAGAACATCCAAGAGGTATCTTTTGAAAGGAGGGGTTCTTGAAACTGTCTGACCTCTCTCTCTACATTAAAAGGAAGATGGGATTCGGAATGCCGCTATCCTACAAACTAAGGGTGCTTAGCCCCGCAGTCCTCATAGTCCTGGTTTCCCTTGTTCTGAACTTCTCACTGATTTTCATAATCAGCATGTCCCAAGGCATTGAAAATCTGCTCATATATCTGGGCTCCGGGAATATCATGGTGAAGGGGAAGATGGATGAGAGCGAGGCATTCTCCACTTATGAGACACGCTATTCCGGCTCCCTTGCTTTCAGTGAGAGCTCAAGTTCTCCGATGTATCTGAAAGGGGTTGATTTTTCCTCTTATTTCACTAAGGAGAGGAGGGATGTTCTACATCTTGAATATGAGGCTCTTGATGCTCTCAATCCTGTGATTCTTAGCAAAGAGCTCTCTTCCAGGCTGTCCCTCGATATTTCGGACAGGTTCTCTGTTCTGATATACGATGATAATGCGAAGAGGACGCGCCCCCTTCTTCTTACTGTGGCAGGGACATATGACTCCGGCTATATGGAATTCGATAGCACGCTTGCCTTCGTTCCTCTTTCAACCCTTGATGGGGCAATCTATACTGAGCTCGTAACAAACAGGGGCTATGATGATGAGGCCATTCTGATTGCTCTCAGGGAGAATGGGTATGATGCCTACTCATATAAGAGTCTCTATAGTGCGATATATGATAATATCGAGCTGAGTGTTAACACGCTATACGGTGTTTTCGTGATTCTTGTCATTCTCGCATCCTTCTTTGCAGGGAATATCTCGATCAGCTATATAGATCGTGATATGGGCGATATAGCGATGCTTAGCCTCTCAGGTCTTTCGGATGGTCAGATAAGAAAAGTCTACCGTGTGATCACCCTTTCCAGCGTATTCATTTCCATTCTTATCGGATTCATCCTTGCCATATCTCTTTCTTTCCTTAGCCCGGCTATCATCTCGTATTTATCGGATGCTGGCTACGAGGCTCTCGATGCTTACCTCACATCGTTTGAAATCGTGATTCCAGCTTTCCGTCTCTTTGCGGTCAATTTACTGCTCATTGTGCTTTCTTACATCTCCCTTCTGATCTCACTGCGTGTTATTGGAAGACGCACAATAGTGAACAGGCTTTCATCAGAGTGAACTACTCCACCTTAGCTAACGCTTGAAGATGGAGCTTCCGGGCTCTTTCCCATCTGTGGGCGTTTCGCAGATTGCTTCCATATCTCATACGAGGTATCGAAGCCTGACATCCGCTCTGATACGCTCCCCTCAAGTAGGACAAAGAAAAACGAAAACTACTTGAAGGGAGTATTCACATGGGAAAGAAAA